>NZ_BOVQ01000012.1 GCF_018403765.1 Lactococcus nasutitermitis | reverse complement strand
AATAGACGAACAGCAAGGGAAAAAAAATCAAAAATGCGTGCTTAATTCTTGACAGGGGAGTTATAGTTTGATAGAATATAATAGTTGTCTCGCAAGGGACAGGGATAGTCCATTGAAAACTGAATAAAGAAGAAAAACTCATGTGATGGGGAGACCCATCAAAAAACAATCTGTCAATGATTATACAATAATGAAAGACAAGCCAGTCACTAAGGTGACTTAAATAAACTTTATTTGAGAGTTTGATCCTGGCTCAGGACGAACGCTGGCGGCGTGCCTAATACATGCAAGTGGAACGCTTTTACTTGGTACTTGTACCGATTAAAAGAGTCGCGAACGGGTGAGTAACGCGTGGGGAATCTGCCTAGGAGCGGGGGACAACATCTGGAAACGGGTGCTAATACCGCATAAAAGCATTAGAGACATCTCTGATGTTTGAAAGGAACAACTGTTTCACTCCTAGATGATCCCGCGTTGTATTAGCTAGTTGGTGGGGTAAAGGCCTACCAAGGCGATGATACATAGCCGACCTGAGAGGGTGATCGGCCACATTGGGACTGAGACACGGCCCAAACTCCTACGGGAGGCAGCAGTAGGGAATCTTCGGCAATGGACGAAAGTCTGACCGAGCAACGCCGCGTGAGTGAAGAAGGTTTTCGGATCGTAAAACTCTGTTGTTGTTAAAGAACGTGTGTGAGAGTGGAAAATTCACACAGTGACGGTAAACAACCAGAAAGGGACGGCTAACTACGTGCCAGCAGCCGCGGTAATACGTAGGTCCCGAGCGTTGTCCGGATTTATTGGGCGTAAAGCGAGCGCAGGTGGTTTAATAAGTCTGATGTAAAAGGCTACTGCTCAACAGTAGTATGCATTGGAAACTGTTAGACTTGAGTGCAGGAGAGGAGAGTGGAATTCCATGTGTAGCGGTGAAATGCGTAGATATATGGAGGAACACCGGAGGCGAAAGCGGCTCTCTGGCCTGTAACTGACACTGAGGCTCGAAAGCGTGGGGAGCAAACAGGATTAGATACCCTGGTAGTCCACGCCGTAAACGATGAGTGCTAGATGTGGGGATCTATAAGATTTCCGTATCGCAGCTAACGCAATAAGCACTCCGCCTGGGGAGTACGACCGCAAGGTTGAAACTCAAAGGAATTGACGGGGGCCCGCACAAGCGGTGGAGCATGTGGTTTAATTCGAAGCAACGCGAAGAACCTTACCAGGTCTTGACATACTGATGCAATTCTTAGAGATAAGAAGTTCCTTCGGGACATCGGATACAGGTGGTGCATGGTTGTCGTCAGCTCGTGTCGTGAGATGTTGGGTTAAGTCCCGCAACGAGCGCAACCCCTATTGTTAGTTGCCATCATTAAGTTGGGCACTCTAACGAGACTGCCGGTGATAAACCGGAGGAAGGTGGGGATGACGTCAAATCATCATGCCCCTTATGACCTGGGCTACACACGTGCTACAATGGTTGGTACAACGAGTCGCAACACAGCAATGTGAAGCTAATCTCTTAAAACCAATCTCAGTTCGGATTGTAGGCTGCAACTCGCCTACATGAAGTCGGAATCGCTAGTAATCGCGGATCAGCACGCCGCGGTGAATACGTTCCCGGGCCTTGTACACACCGCCCGTCACACCATGGGAGTTGGGAGTACCCGAAGTTGGTTGCCTAACCGTAAGGAGGGCGCTACCTAAGGTAAGACCGATGACTGGGGTGAAGTCGTAACAAGGTAGCCGTATCGGAAGGTGCGGCTGGATCACCTCCTTTCTAAGGAAATATACGAGTGAGAGAGTACTCACATAAAAGAAACTCATGAGGAATTTAACTTTATTCAGTTTTGAGTGGTCTATTGACCATACGACCATATCAGATATTGGTGTGGGGCCTTAGCTCAGCTGGGAGAGCGCCTGCTTTGCACGCAGGAGGTCAGCGGTTCGATCCCGCTAGGCTCCATTGAAACGTAAGTTTCAAACTTGAACATTGAAAACTAAATAACAATCTATATAACAATAAATAAACCGAAAAAGCTGCGAATTATTGAGAGATAATTCAACTTATACGAGAAAAAGAAAACCTAGAGTTTTGTTGTGAAAACAATAGAATTTTAGCTTTGGCAAAGTTAATAAGGGCGCACGGTGGATGCCTTGGCACTAAGAGCCGATGAAGGACGTGACTAACGACGATATGCGACGGGGAGCTGTAAGTACGCTTTGATCCGTTGATTTCCAAATGGGGAAACCCACCAATTTGATGATTGGTATCCATATATGAATACATAGTATATGAGAAGGTAACGCAGAGAACTGAAACATCTAAGTACCTGCAGGAAAAGAAAATAAGAATGATTCCCTAAGTAGCGGCGAGCGAACGGGGAAAAGGGCAAACCAAGAAGCTTGCTTCTTGGGGTTGTAGGACTGTAACATGGACTTAAAGTAGTTAGGAGAATAACCTGGAAAGGTTAATCAGAGAGGGTAACAATCCCGTATCCAAAAACTATTTTATACCTAACAGTATCCTGAGTAGGGCGAGACACGTGAAATCTCGTTTGAATCTGGGAGGACCATCTCCCAACCCTAAATACTCCTTAGTGACCGATAGTGAACCAGTACCGTGAGGGAAAGGTGAAAAGAACCCCGTGAGGGGAGTGAAATAGCACCTGAAACCGTGTGCCTACAAGAAGTTCGAGCCCGTTAATGGGTGAGAGCGTGCCTTTTGTAGAATGAACCGGCGAGTTATGTTATGATGCGAGGTTAAAGTGAAGAGCTGGAGCCGCAGGGAAACCGAGTCTGAATAGGGCGCTTTAGTATCATGATGTAGACCCGAAACCTAGTGACCTATCCATGAGCAGGGTGAAGGTGTGGTAAGACGCACTGGAGGCCCGAACCAGGACACGTTGAAAAGTGTTTGGATGACTTGTGGATAGCGGAGAAATTCCAAACGAACTGGGAGATAGCTGGTTCTCTCCGAAATAGCTTTAGGGCTAGCGTCGAAATTTAAGTGTATGGGAGGTAGAGCACTGTTTAGGTGAGGGGTCCGTCTTGGATTACCAATCTTAGATAAACTCCGAATGCTCATACACATGTTCGGCAGTCAGACTGCGAGTGCTAAGATCCGTAGTCAAAAGGGAAACAGCCCAGACCAACAGCTAAGGTCCCAAAATACATGTTAAGTGGAAAAGGATGTGGGGTTGCACAGACAACTAGGATGTTAGCTCAGAAGCAGCTACCATTCAAAGAGTGCGTAATAGCTCACTAGTCGAGTGACCCTGCGCCGAAAATGTACCGGGGCTAAACATGTTACCGAAGCTTTGGATTATAGTAATATAATGGTAGGAGAGCGTTCTTATCAGCTGTGAAGGTGTACCGTGAGGAGCGCTGGAGCGATAAGAAGTGAGAATGCCGGTATGAGTAGCGCAAGTAAGGTGAGAATCCTTACCACCGTAAGACTAAGGTTTCCAGGGGAAGGCTCGTCCGCCCTGGGTTAGTCGGGACCTAAGGCGAGGCCGAAAGGCGTAGTCGATGGACAACTGGTTGATATTCCAGTACAAGTATTGTTGTGAAGGAGGGACGCAGGAGGCTAGGGTGTGCCAGTGAATGGATTCTGGTCTAAGCGTTAAGTGGGGCGAAGTGTCAAATGCATAAGCCATATACCACAAGTCGTTATGGGGAAGTTTCTTAGGAAACGAAGTACCTGATGTCACACTGCCAAGAAAATCTTCTAACTATATTCAATACTTCCCGTACCGCAAACCGACACAGGTAGTCGAGGCGAGTAGCCTCAGGTGATCGAGCGAACTCTCGTTAAGGAACTCGGCAAAATGACCCCGTAACTTCGGGAGAAGGGGTGCTGATCGCAAGGTCAGCCGCAGTGAAAAGGTCCAAGCAACTGTTTATCAAAAACACAGCTCTCTGCTAAACCGCAAGGTGATGTATAGGGGGTGACGCCTGCCCGGTGCTGGAAGGTTAAGAGGAGTGCTTAGCGTAAGCGAAGGTATGAATTGAAGCCCCAGTAAACGGCGGCCGTAACTATAACGGTCCTAAGGTAGCGAAATTCCTTGTCGGGTAAGTTCCGACCCGCACGAAAGGCGTAATGATTTGGATACTGTCTCAACGAGAGACTCGGTGAAATTTTAGTACCTGTGAAGATGCAGGTTACCCGCGACAGGACGGAAAGACCCCATGGAGCTTTACTGCAGATTGATATTGAGTAAGTGTACATCATGTACAGGATAGGTAGGAGCCTAAGAAGTGTGGACGCTAGTTTACACGGAGGCGCTGTTGGGATACTACCCTTGATTTATGGTTACTCTAACCTACTAGCCTTATCGGCTAGGGAGACAGTGTCTGTCGGGCAGTTTGACTGGGGCGGTCGCCTCCTAAACAGTAACGGAGGCGCTCAAAGGTTGGCTCAGTATGGTTGGAAATCATACGTAGAGTGTAAAGGTAAAAGCCAGCTTGACTGCGAGAGCTACAACTCGAGCAGGTAGGAAACTAGGACTTAGTGATCCGGTGGTACCGCATGGAAGGGCCATCGCTCAACGGATAAAAGCTACCCTGGGGATAACAGGCTTATCTCCCCCAAGAGTTCACATCGACGGGGAGGTTTGGCACCTCGATGTCGGCTCGTCGCATCCTGGGG
Organism: Lactococcus nasutitermitis; assembly: GCF_018403765.1. GTDB lineage: Bacteria > Bacillota > Bacilli > Lactobacillales > Streptococcaceae > Lactococcus > Lactococcus nasutitermitis. Next base: position 564 of record NZ_BOVQ01000012.1, on the reverse strand, counting down.
CTGTAGTCGGTCCCAAGGGTTGGGCTGTTCGCCCATTAAAGCGGCACGCGAGCTGGGTTCAGAACGTCGTGAGACAGTTCGGTCCCTATCCGTCGCGGGCGTAGGAAATTTGAGAGGCTCTGTCCTTAGTACGAGAGGACCGGGATGGACCCACCGCTGGTGTACCAGTTGTCATGCCAATGGCACGGCTGGATAGCTATGTGGGGAAAGGATAAACGCTGAAAGCATCTAAGTGTGAAGCCACCCTCAAGATGAGATTTCCCACCATTTATGGTTAAGAGCCCTGAGAGATGATCAGGTAGATAGGACGGATGTGGAAGTGCTGTGAGGCATGGAGCTAACCGTTACTAATTGCTCGAGGACTTTACCAGAAAGTATAAGTAGTGGAGTAAGTTTATGAGTTATAGAGATATGTTATTTAGTTTTGAGTGTTCAAGACATTCAGTTATTTGGTAATGATAGCGATGGAGATACACCTGTTCCCATGTCGAACACAGAAGTTAAGTCCATCCACGGCGGAAGTACTTGGAGGTTGCCTCCTGGGAGATAGGCTAGTTGCCAAGT
>NZ_BOVQ01000011.1 GCF_018403765.1 Lactococcus nasutitermitis | reverse complement strand
AGCCTGAGTTCAGCCAGTCAAGCAGAACTTACAGGGAAATATAATATACCCAAACGAATTATTACTGTTCATTATACGAGACGGCAGGCAGAACTTAGCGTTATTGATGCAGATAACTGGGGAATCGTACTAAATCAATACACTTTAAGGGGATATGAAAATCAGTCTTTTGTTGTCCCAAATCCTACTTATTGGTATTTAAAAATAATCAATCCGGCATTACAGAGTCTTAAAGGAGTTTATAACTCTCCTAGAGTAGAAATAGGTGTAGTATATGAACATTTTAAAACTACTGTAATTGTTAACTATTATAGTACGACAGGTATTTTTCTGGGTTCAAACTCTAGTACGGGTTACGCAGGAAATTCATATGGGTTTGAAGCCCCAGTTTCAATGGGATACTATGACCTTGTAAGTGCGGAAAATTATAGTGGGCTATATGGTCCACAAAATCAAGTGATTAATGTCTATTATTATTATAATCCTCCAATTATTACTCATGTAACTCATAAAAAGGTTTCAAAAACTGTTCCAGCTACGTCGGAAATGGATTTTGACGAGCCAATGAGTGAATGGACTCAGGCGATGAAAGAAACGTACTTCAGATATGGGAAAGCTACTTTTACTGATCCAAATAGTGCAGGGTATAAGAATTTCTATAAAACGGTTTATTCTTGGGAAGATATTACTTATAATACAACTGCTAAAGGAAATGGAATGACCAAATCACCAAAAGATAATCATCCAGGGAAGTGGAATAATAATTCATGGACTCAAAAATCTTGGATGGGAGATAATTGGGATATAAATGGATTGCATTATGCTGATGGGCGTTCTTATATAGATCCATCAGAAGTTTGGGGAACAGTAATTCCTTTTATAGCTTTTAGTGGAGGAATTGTTTCTGCGTGGGGGATGTTAGACCCAGAAACTCCTTTAGATGATCCAGATTATGGAAATGATAATGGTTTAAATCACGGTCTTGATGGCTTACAACAAATTCCATTCTCAGAAGAAGGAATTGAAGAAGGTAATGATGAAAGTGGGGAATATGATCCATATGATGACAAATAATAGTAAGTTAAAAAAATTTTTACATTGGAGATATAATAGGACTATGAACGAAATCCAAGAATTACTCAATTCTCCCGATAAGTCTGCTGATTCTGAATTGATATTGAATACTGCCAAAGAAAAACTTGAAAATAGAGAGTGGAATGTACAGCAGGCCGGATTATATATTAAAAAAAATTTTGCTAGAATGACCTTCACAAAGGGAGGTAAATTATCTGATGATGAACAAAAGTATTTACGTAAGTTGAGAAGAAGATATTCAGGAGGCAAGTTTGGATACTAAAATGCAAAGATCAAAAATGTTAATCTTGATTGGAAATATTATAAATTTAGTTTATATAGTTCTTTCGCTGACCCTTTTCTACCAAAAAACTTTGTATCCATTTTCAATGCTCTTAAAAGATAAGAATCCAACGGTAAGTTTTATTTCATACAAACATGAGGTCATTGTTTATGTGATTTTCTTAACTTTAGTTGCTGCTGTTCAGTATATTATAATTCCTGTATTAGAATGGGTAGCCTTCTTTAAAGTTGGAACGATTAAAGAAAAAGGATGGAAGAAATTTATATTTATTATGGGGATATTGACTCTCATAATAGGATTGTTTAGATTTCAGAATATACTTGTGTTTATATTAAATATAGTAGTAGGAGTTTTATTTATTTTGAGCTTTTATGTAAAGAATGATAGTAAAGAGAAGATGAAGACAAAATAATGTTCGGAAAAAAGAAAGAATCAAGTAAACAGATGGAAAAAGATTTAATCATTAATCTTTATGAGCTTGCGCTGCCATCTTCTATCTCAGAGCGTGAGCGAAAAATTGTAATGTTAGCCAAGTCAGACATAGATAGAAAAAAATATCTAGTTGCCATTGTGAATAAACTTCAAGTAAGCTTGCAAAAGGAATCTATGGCTAATGGACTTACTCCTGCAGTGTCAGAATTCTATAAGCAGCTGGGAACTCTACTTGATAAAATAGCTCCTCTTGGTACAAATAGAGGGTCAATTTTGTTAACTCAAGGGTATCTTGACTAATTCTCTGAGAGAATATCAATGAAATAGATTATCTTGATAAAATAAGGAAAAATATTTTAAAATTTGGAGAAAAAATGAATAAAAAGTCGAAAATTCTCGTATCAGGTATCTTGCTCGGGCTGCTACTAGTCTTAGCTAGTAGAAATGTGCAAGCAGCGACAGCGTCTCCTTCCATTAAAAAAGTGAATAATGTGTGTGTGGGTTTTGCGGCAGGTGGGGGGACTCGACTTGTGGGGCAGTATGAATTTTCTGGTTCTTGGTATCAGTTTTCTAAAAATGGCGATGTAGAGTACGGACAACAAAAGGGAGCGAATGGGAATTGGTATTTATTCAATCGCTCAAGCGGAAAAATGATGTACGGGCAACAAAAAGATGCGGGGCATTGGTATTTATTTAACCGAAAGTCTGGGATTATGACCTATGGACTTGTCAAAGATACGAATGGAAAAAACTATTATTTTAACCCTACAAGTGGTGTGATGATGTATGGCAAGCAATCTCTTAATGGCAATGATTATTATTTTAGTTCCACGTCTGGAGCGCTAGAAAAGACAGTGGTGCTTCCCAAATATAACTGGCACTATGATGCGACAGAGGGAGCAGATTCGGGTCATGCGAGTGATGTTCATTTTCCGCAGTTTATCTATTTGACGAGTAAAAAGGCGGGAACAAGAACCTATTCGAGCAATGACGTTTATTATGCTTATAATGATACTGCCTTTAACTTTAACGTCCAGCTTCAAGCGGATGCAAAGAGTGCAGATTATGCGAATGAGCAAGCGCGGTTAGCATGGAGTAACACACAAAATAAAGAGACGCTAGCAGTGGCAAATGCGAAAGCAAAAGTTACAGCAGACCAAACTAAAATCAATGAAGCGACTGCCTTGGTTCATCAGGCGAATGTAGATGTGACGGCAGATGAGCAACATAACTTAGATATAACGAGTGATGCTAAACTTCTTTCACAGTATCAATCAGCTTTGACCTCTGCACAAAATACATATAATACTGGCAATATAGCTTATCAAAAGTCTGTTTCTAGCTTGAACACATTGAATAATCAAGGAACGGACTATGTGCATCTTAGTTATACCGTTACTTTGACGAATAGTAATAAGACGGCGACAGTTAAGTTTGTGGAGACGACAAGAAAAAATGGAAGTAATACAGTGAAAAACATTTCTCGGTCGGTGACACTTTATGTCAAATAAACATAGATACCGTGGGCTTCCATGGTATTTTTTTATTTTAATAGTTCTTTTTTCTTTACAAAGTGGAAAAGATGTTTTATAATTGACTAGTCAATGATTGATAAGTCAATGAAAAGAGGAGATATGGATTTAAGAAAACTTGTACGTTTATTTTATCAGCTTAAAATCGTTAATCAAGAGACGACTTCACGTTTTGAAAAAGAAGTGGGATTTAGTTTGACGCGTTATGAGTTGTTGATGTCGCTTAAAGAAAATGGAAAATGTTTGCAAAATCAGTTACAAGAGAATTTAAAGATTGATTTTGCTGCTATTTCACGTCATTTGAAACTTCTTGAGGAAAAGGGTTATGTGATGCGTGAGCGTAATTCTCAAAATAATCGTGAAGTTTTTGTTTCACTTTCTAAGAAAGCTGTTCAGGAAATTACTCATTGTGAAAGAGAATTTCAAGAAGCTGATACGGCGCTAAATATTGGATTAAGTGATGAAGAAACAGAGCAACTCTCGAATTTGCTTTCAAAATTACTAATAAAGAAAGAAGATATAGATGGTACTTCAAGTAGCAACGAATGATTTCTCAGAAATTACTTTCGGACGAAAATCAGTTCGTGTTTATGATAAAAATGTGAAAATTTCTCACGAAGATATGTTGGAGCTTATAAAAGAAGCGACACTGGCACCTTCTTCTGTGAATATGCAACCTTGGCGCTTTGTCGTGGCAGAAAGTGATGAAGCTAAAGAAAAATTACTTCCATTGGTGCGTTTTAATGGACGACAAAACGAGAGTTCTTCAGCAATGGTTATGATTTTTGGAGATATGAAATGTTATGAATATGGTGAAGAAATCTATAATCGCGCAGTAGATGAGGGCAAAATGCCTGCTGAGGTACGTGATCATCAGTTGGCTGGAATTATGCCAATGTATCAAAATTTGACTGCTGAGCAGATGAATGATGTGATTAAAGTTGATGCAAGTTTAGCAGCAATGCAATTTATGTTGGTAGCACGTCATCATGGTTACGATACAAACCCCATTGGTGGATTTGAAGCAGATCAGTTGGCTGAAGCTTTTGGTATGGATAAGGAACGTTATGCGCCTGTGATGATTATTTCTATCGGAAAAGGGCTTGAGGAAGGTTTTCCATCTGTTCGTTTAGATGCTGAGCAAGTGACAAGCTTTAAGTGAGAATATTATGAGACCAACTTGTTGGTCTTTTTTATGTTTAAAAAGCAAAATTGTCTGACTGAACTTAAAAAATTGTGTTAAAATAGATGAAGTTTGATTTTTTAGAATGTGAGTAAAGATGATATATTTTGATAATTCGGCGACGACGGCTATTTACCCTGAAGCGCTGCGGACTTATACAGATGTGGCGACAAAGATGATGGGAAATCCATCAAGTTTGCATAATTTAGGAACAACGGCAACGCGCTTGCTGGATGCTTCACGGCGACAAATTGCTGAGCTGCTTGGTGTGGGACAAGGTGAGATTTTCTTTACAAGTGGCGGTACTGAGGGTGATAATTGGGTACTGAAAGGTGTCGCATTTGAAAAGCGGATTTATGGCAATCATATCATTGTTTCAAGTATCGAACATCCTGCGGTGAAAAATACGGCGGAATGGCTGACAACGCAAGGATTTGAGGTGGATTTTGCACCTGTCACAGCTGAGGGCTTTGTTGATGTGCCGGCGCTTGCGGGCTTGATTCGCGATGAGACAATTTTAGTGTCGGTGATGGCGGTAAATAATGAAATCGGCTCGATTCAGCCTTTGCGTGAAATTGCTGAGTTGTTGGCGGATAAGCCGACGATTGGCTTTCATGTGGATGCGGTGCAAGGTCTGAATAAAATTCCTAATGCTGATTTTATGTTGCCTCGTGTGGATTTTACGACTTTTTCAGCACATAAATTTCATGGGCCGCGTGGTGTTGGATTTGTTTATATCAAATCTGGCAAGCGTTTAGCCCCTTTGCTTCATGGTGGTGGACAGGAAAATAATCGTCGTTCGACAACGGAGAATTTGGCAGGTATTGCTGCGACGGCGAAGGCTTTGCGTTTAGCATTGACCGATTTTGATGTGAAAATTGAGCGTGTACGGCAGATGAAGGAAATTATTTTTAATGAATTGAAAAAACATGAGCGCGTGATTTTGTTTTCTGAGATGGAAAATTTTGCACCGAATATTTTGACTTTTGGTATTCGTGGGGTGCGTGGTGAAGTTGTAGTACACGCTTTTGAGCGACATGAAATTTATATCTCAACGACGAGCGCTTGTTCCTCAAAGAAAAATGCAGCAGCAAGTACGCTTGTGGCAATGAATGTTCATGGAGATGCAGCAACGAGTGCGGTCAGAATTAGTCTTGATGCAAGCAATACAATGACGGAAATAGAATCATTTTTGACAATTTTTCGTCAGATTTATGCAGAACTTGAAAAAGTGAGTCATTAAAAGTTTTTGACAGTTCTGCCGAAGGGGTTAGGCGCTTCAGCGCCAACCTTCTCGGACAGGCTGAACTCATATTGTAAATGTGAGTTTGTAGCCTGTCAAAAATAAAAATAGTCAAAAAGAGTGTTTTGACAGTTCTAGGTAAACAAACTAGCCAATCCGTAAGGAGCAAGCTCCCAACGGCTTTGCTATGTCAAAAATATTTTCAAAGAAAAAATCTGTTGTCAGTTAAACAACAGATTTTTTTAATAATTATTTTATTTCTGCGTTGCGCAAGTCGTAAATCATTGCTGAATTGACTTCGGAAACGCCTTTGAGTTTTGGACTAATCAAAATTGGTTTTGCCTCGGTATCCAGTGGATTAACATTTGCTTGCTCGTAAATCGCTTGCTCGGCATCTTTATAATCAGCGTAGAGTTTTGCAGGTTGTGTGATATCAGGTACAGTCGTTGCACGCTTATAAGCAGTATCAAAAGCAGAATTGCTGAATTTCCCATCATTCATCGCATTTCCTGTCACAAAATTTCCTAAGAAATCAGAAGGTTCGTTGTAATCTGCGCCCCAACTTGAAAGAATGATTTGGAAATTGCCATTTTGTGCATCTTTCAAACGTTGTGCTTTTGGCACAAGCATCTCATTGATTGTCAAATCTGGCAGAGCATTTTCAAGAGAAGTGCGCAAATAATCGACTGCAGACTTGTGGAAAGCATCATCACTATCACCTTCTAAGGTCAAAGTCAGTGATTTCAAATGTTCTTCGGCTAAGCCTTCTTTGAAAAGTTTTGCAGCCTCTGTTGCGTTATAAGTGTAAGGTTGCGCAGCATATTTTGCAAAATCTTCACCATTTGGTGCAGTATCAAGTCCGTTTGGAGTGACTGTTTTTACTACTGAAAAGTAAGGTGCAGCAGCGTTTAACAATCCTTGACGATTGGTTGCCAGATTAAGTGCTTCACGGATTTTTAAGTTTGTCAAAGCAGGAATTTTTCCTGATTGATTGTATTCTAGTTCGTCAATACGTGGCGCAGGAAGGATTTTGAAACCTTTTGTTTTCTTATTTGCTGAGACAAGTGAAGGTGTATCTAAGATTGCAATATCTAGTTTTCCTTCTTTGTAAAGTTGTGCTGCTGTCGTTGTATTTGTGATGACTTGATAAGTCACACCGACTGCTTTAACTTCTTTTGCATCATAAAAATTAGGATTTTTCACAAGTGAAAATGTTTTGTTTGAGCCCGTCCAACCTTTTGAGCCTTTGGAAAATTTGTAAGGGCCATCGTAAAGTGTTTTATCAGAAGTTGTTCCGTAAGATTTTCCTTCTTTTTCTACGAATTTTTGATTCAATGGATAAAAAGCTTGCTCTGTCATCAACTTTTCAAAATAAGGTGTAGGTTGCGCCAAGGTAATAATCAGTTTGCTGTCGCTGACTGCTTTGATACCAAGACTTGAGACAGGTGCTTTTCCCATGTTAATTGCTTGTGCATTTTTCACAGGATAAAGAGCTGCGGCATATTCAGAAGCTGTTTTTGGATTGATTGTACGTTGCCAACCATAAACGAAATCATGAGCAGTCAATTTCGCACCATTTGACCATTTCAGATTTGGACGCAAAGTTACCGTGTAAGTCAATCCATCTTTAGAAATAGCGATTGACTGTGCCAAATCATTTGCAACTTCAGCGTTTTTATCGAAGCGAACCAAGCCAGATTCAACATTAAGCAAAGTGTCAATCGAATTGACATCGGCAGCGAGTGATGAATCTAAAGTCAGTAAGTCAGAATTTAGACTGTACTGGATATTTTTATTTGAGTTACTTGCGCTTGAGTTATTTCCACAAGCTGCTAGTAATAGTACAGCAGCAAGTGATAGCCCAGACAAGGCAGTGATTTTTAGTTTTTTCATAAATAAATTTTCTCCCTCTTTTTGCATATTTAGTTATACTTGATTTTTGAGATAATGTCAAAGATTCTTTACTATGATAAAGAACAAAAAGAAAAGGAAAACTTTGAAAGTTGTCCTTTTCTTTTGAGTGATAATATGTAATATCTCATTCAAAATCGTAAAGTACAGTTGATAAGTAACGCTCACCATTATCAGGAGCGAGTGCTAGAACTTTCTTCCCTTTACCAAGTTTTTTTGCAACTTCCAGTGCTGCCCAGATTGCTGCACCAGATGAAATACCAACTAAGAAGCCTTCTTTACCGCCAAGTGTGCGTGCTGTAGCAATCGCATCATCAGACTTCACAGGAATAACTTCGTCGTAAGAACTTGTATCAAGATTGACAGGGACAAAACCAGTGGAAATTCCTTGAATTTTGTGTGGACCAGGTTGTCCACCAGAAAGGACAGCAGATTCGCCAGCTTCAACAACATATGTTTTGATTGCTGGATTGGCTTTTTTCAGTGCATGAGAGACACCAGAAATCGTACCGCCAGTACCAGCACCAGCGATGAAAGCATCTAAGCCATCAGTGCCAAAAGCAACCAAAATTTCTTGTCCCGTTGTTTCCTCATGGATTTTTGGATTGGCAGGATTTTCAAATTGTAAAGGTAAGAACCAGTCATTTTCCTCAGCGAGTTCTTTGGCTTTGGCAATCGCTGCATTGATACCGCCAGCAGCAGGAGTCAATACAAGTTCAGCACCATAAGCTTGAATCAATTTGCGACGTTCAATCGAAAAGCTCTCAGGCATGACGATAACGACTTTGTAGCCCAAAGCAGAGCCGACAAATGAAAGACCAATTCCTGTATTTCCAGAAGTGGGTTCAACAATCGTGCCTCCAGCTTTCAAGCGTCCGTCAGCTTCGGCAGCGCGAATCATTGAAAGTGCGATACGGTCTTTGACAGAGCCACCAGGGTTGAATGCTTCGAGTTTTACATAAACGTCAGCGGCATCTTCAGGTGTATTATGGAGCTTCACGATAGGCGTATTTCCGATTAAATCAACGATATTGTCATAAATTTTAGCCATTTATATTACCTCATTATTTTTGTCTATGTAATCATTATAGAACAGTAAAAGTTAAATTGTGCTTTAGTTGTTTTATATTGGTTATAAAAAATTTTTATAGCAAATTGTATATTAAATTAAAAAAATGAAAGAAATGAAAGAAATCGCTTTACAAAAGATATAAAAATAGTTATACTAAACTTAAGTAGATTTTATTTTGGGATGATGATTCACTGTAAAGGGCAGTGAAATACATGGATTTGGAGAATAAATGAAACGTAAATACAAATTAGCTCTTGGAGCATCTATTGTTGCTTTTTCAGCTGTTGGAGGGATTCGTGCGCACGCTCTATCTGTGCAAGATATTGCCAATGCAGCAACACCAGTAGCCAATGAATATGGACTTTATCCATCTGTAATGATTGCTCAAGGAATTTTAGAAAGTAGTCATGGACAAAGTAGTTTGGCAAACACTTATAATAATATTTTTGGTGTAAAATACTACTCAGGAAGTCCAGTTTATCTGCCAACTCAAGAATATATTGACGGCGTCATGCAAGATGTGATGCAGCCTTTTCAGTCGTATTCTTCACTTTATGAAGCTTGTTTAGCGCAAGCGCAGATTTTACGTGGCTCGAGCTTGTATTCAGGTGCTTGGCGGGAAAATACTTATTCTTATCTTGATGCGACAGCTTGGCTTCAAGGACGTTATGCAACTGACCCTGCTTATGCTTCAAAACTCAATGCTTTAATTTCGGAATACGGCTTGACTGCTTATGATAATGGTGGGACAAGCTCTGCTATTTCTACAAGTACGAGTTCTGCATCGGGTGCCACTTATACTGTTAAAGCAGGCGATAGTTTGTCGGCGATTGCGGCAAATTATGGGACAACGGTGGAAGCACTTGTTTCAGCAAATGGCTTGGCAAATGCAAATGCTATTCGTGAAGGGCAAGTGTTGACAGTTTCATCAGGTGTTTCAGCAACTTCACAGACAAGAAGTAGTGTCTCATCTGGCGATATTTATGTTGTGCAATCTGGAGATAGTTTGTCAGCTATCGCTCAAAAATTTGGGACAACGGTCTCTAATTTGTTGAGCATGAACCAGCTCTCTAATGCGAATAGTATTCATATTGGCGAAAAAATTTCTGTACCTAGCGCGGCAAGTTCTGAAACGACGACAAGTTTTAGTCAATCTTATACAGTTCAAGCGGGTGATAGTATTTATTCGATTGCTCAGGCACATGGAATGAGTGCAGAACAACTTGCAGCTATCAATGGGATTGAATTGACACACACTATTCAGCCTGGTCAAACACTGCAACTATAAAAAACTTTTTGACAGTTCTGTCAAAAAGTTAGGCTTCAGAGCCAACCTTCTCGGACAGGCTGAACTCATATTGTAAATGTGAGTTTGTAGTCTGTCAAAAATAAAATGAGTAAAAAATTTTTTGACAGTTTTATCAAAAAATAAATCCGTTTATCAGAAGTGATAGACGGATTTTAAATTGTAAATTTTGGTTATAAAAATGGATTATAGTGTTTTTCCTGATGGATTGTAGTGACAGAACCGTGTCCGGGCAGGATTTGATAATCATCAGGCAGACTAAAAATTTCTGTGCGAATAGAATTTAAAAGCTGTTCATGATTTCCAGTTGGTAAATCCCAACGTCCAATAGTATTGCGAAATAAGCTATCACCAGAAAATACCACTTTTTCCTCGGGGAAAACAAGACTTACTCCGCCAATAGAATGTCCCGGCGTATAGCGCACAGAGAATTTGAAATCAGCTAAAGTATAATCTTTACCAATCTGATAAAAATGATTGGCTAAAGGCACAATAATGGGCTGATGAAGTAAAGTCATAGAAGCATTGAGTGTAGCATTTTGTGGGAAATCTTTTTCAGCTTCATGAAGAAAAATAGGAACATCAGGAAATTGCTCAACCAGTGCTGGCAAGCCCCAAATGTGGTCAAAATGTGCATGAGTCAATAAGATTGCTGCCAAAGAAAGATTGAGTATTTTCAAGTGGGAAAGCAAGCCGTCGCTATCATTCCCGGGGTCAATCACGAGACAAGAAGAAGAATTACTCAGAAGATAAGTATTCTCCTGAGCAATTTCATTGATAATTTTTTCGATTTTCATTATTTATTTTAGTTAGTGACGGAAACATTAGTGCCACTTTGAGTAATTCCAGTAGGAACATTCCAGTCGGCAATAGAGCTTGGGTCAGGATAAAGTTGTGTCATCATCGAACGGAAAACGTCTGTGGCAATATCCGTATTTGCACCATAAATAGGTGTCATACGATTTTTATAGCCCGTCCAAACAGCCATTGAATACTGTGGTGTGTAGCCCACAAAGTTTTCATCAGGTGAAACCATACCAGTGAGATTAGTGTGTTCTTGCTCAATTTGAGTGATTTCACTGTCAGTGTAGTTTGATGTTCCTGTCTTACCAGCGATTGGCAATCCTGGAACATTTGCATTTGAGCCGACAGATTGAGAAAGTGGCAAGGTCAGAACACCTTTGAGCATATCTGTGATAACATAAGCAGTTGTGGCTTTCATTGCTTGGGAACGTTCTGGTTTGTAATTGACTTCTTTACCATCAGGGTAAACGATTTTTGTGATGTAGTAGGGCTTTGTATAGACACCGCCATTTGAAAATGCAGCATAAGCAGCAGCCATTTTTTCAGAACTTGCACCATATTCATCTCCGTTTTTACCTTGATTTGGTGTATTACTGGAAATAGCATTTGCCCATTGAAGTGGTGAAAGGTCAATTCCAACGTGTTTCAAGAAGGTTGAGGAATTATCAAGACCAACAGCAACTAAAGTTTTAACTGCTGGAATATTACGTGAGAGGTCAAGTGCATTTTTCACAGTTAGTATTCCCATGTATTGATTGTCCCAGTCGTTAAGTTGCGTGCTTGTTCCCGGATAATAATAAGGGCCAGTATCAGCAATCGTATTAGCTGTTGAAGTATAAATACCATTTTCAAAAGCTGGACCATAATCAACGAGTGGTTTCATCGCAGAACCCCAGTCACGGTCAGTTTGCACGGCTTGATTGTAGCCAAATGTAACATCTGCTGGTTGATTGCGTCCACCAATTTGAGCAACGACTGCACCCGTTTGGACATTGATAAGTGTTGATGCGACTTGTAAATCATTGTCGGTAAATGGTACGTAGTTTGTGGTATTGACGATATTGTACAGATTTTGTTGCGCTTGACTGTCCAAAGTTGTATAAACTTTTAAACCAGCATTTGCAGAATTTTCACCGGTAATTTGGTCGGCTTGTGCGACGGCTTGTTTGAGGAAATTATCATCTTGCGCTGGAATTGTAACACTTTGTTTAAGTGGTTGAAGTCCATCAGTGACAGGAGTCGCAATCGCTGATTTCTCTTGTGCTGCTGTGATTTTTCCGTATTTGTACATAGCATCAATGACGAGATTTCTGCGCCAAGTAGCGGCTTTGGGATTGGTATATGGATTGTAAGTGGTTGGTGCTTGTGGCATTCCAGCAAGGAGAGCGAGCTGAGCAATGGATAAGTCAGGAAGTGACTTGCCATAATAAGCTTCGGCAGCTGTTCCCATTCCATAATAACCGTTTGCCATGTTGACTTTATTGACATAAGCAGTAAAAATCTGCTCTTTTGTCCATTTTTGGTCGAGTTCAAGTGCCATCCAGGCTTCTTGGACTTTGACACGCATATTTTGGTCACTTGTTTTTGTTGAGAAAAATGAGAGTTTGATGAGCTGCATATCCAAAGTGGAGCCACCATTTATCGAACCACCAGAAGCATTATGAAGAAAGGCGCCAGCGATACGGATTGGGTCAACACCACGAGTGCTGAAAAAGCGATGGTCTTCTATGGAAGTAACAGCGTTTACCAGCATGACAGGGATATTATTTGTTTGGACGAGATTGCGTTGCTCACTTCCCATTGTGGCGATGACATTTCCTTCGGAATCATAATATTTGGTTGAAGGGCGAGAGGCAAGTTTGCTGAGTTCGAGTTCTGGCGCATCTTTTGCATAATAAGCAAACACAGCACCAGCAGCGACAATTCCTAAAATAATAGCGGAAAAAGCAAGAATAAGGAATATTTTTAGTGTGGTTACCCAGGGATGTCTCTTAGGTTTAGAGTGTCCATATTGGGATTTTTTAGTTTTCTTAGAAATCTTAGTGTACCTCACAGAGTTTTTTTACGATGTCCAAATAGGGAATTCTTGGGATTTGGTTCGTGTTGATGAGCAGTGCGTGCTCATGAATGTAGCTCATAGGAATGGATTTTAGTCCATGTTTTTGATGATAAAATTCTATCAAATTTATCGACGGAAGTAAATAGGTTTCGTTAATTGTTGCAAAATGAAGGAGAACAAACGCTATTCCTTGCTGTTTGAGGATATTTTCCATATGTGTGATTTGATGCTCATGGAAATTTTTAAGAGGAAAAGCTGTCTTTTGCTGCGTTTCCTTGGCTTCAAAGTCAATGTAATGTCCCTGCCAAACGCCAGAATAATCGGTTGTTGATGCCTGTCGGAAATAAGCTTCAGTGATTTTTGCTCGACTCCGTTTGGGATAATCAACTTTGACAATCTGTATCGGTGTCGGTTTTTTGTGAATAACTGCAAGTCCGTGCGCGAGGTAATAATCATTGGTAGCATTGATTTCCGCTTCAAAATTCATGCCTCGTTTGCCAAATTCGACAGTGTTGAGACTTAAATTTTTTTTGACAGTTCTGTCAAAAATGTTTTGTTCATTTTTTGAACTTACAGGCGTAAAATGTAGTGCTGGACTGGATTTATTTTGCCCACTTGCTGGGCGTGCTAAGCCTTTTGGATATTTAATCATGGGAATTACCTTTTTATGTGAATAAGTTATATAATAGATTATAGCATAAATTTTACGAGGATATAGTATTTATGAACACGCTTTTAATAACGGGTTACAGTAGTTTTGATTTGGGAATTTTTGATGAGAAAGATATTAAAATCACAATTATCAAAAAAGCAGTCAAAAAAACGTTGGAATATTATTTGGACAATGGTCTGAAATGGCTGATTTTTACTGGTGCGCTGGGCTTTGAATATTGGACGTTGCAAGTTGCCAAAGAATTGCAAGCTGACTATGATTTTCAGATTGCGACCTTATTTGATTTTGAAACGCATGGAGAAAATTGGAATGAGGCAAATCAAGCAAAATTAGCAGAATTTAAAAATGTTGATTTTGTCAAATATGCTTATCCTGCTTACGAAAATCCTGGACAGTTTCGTCAATACAATGAATTTTTATTAGAAAATTCTGAGGGAGCTTATCTTTTTTATGATGAAGAAAATGAGACAAAATTAAGATTTTTGATTGATAAAATGAGAAAAACTGAAGAATATGAACTTGATTTTTTAAATTTCGAAAGGTTACAAGAAATTGCAGAAGAAATGAATGAATGACTAAATTTTTTTATCAGTTTGTCAAAAATGATTATCTGCCCTTTTTTTGCGTCGTCAATTTTGGTATAATAAACCAAGTAATGAAAAAGTTTGACAGTTTTGTCAAAAAATTTTTTACTGAAAAAGTGATAGGAGTAGGAACTACAAGTGATTGATTTATATTTATCCCCATCATGCACCAGCTGTCGGAAAGCGCGTGCATGGCTTCAGAGCCATAAAGTTCCCTACGTGGAACACAATATTTTAACACAACCGATGACAACGCAAGATTTGCGAAACATATTGACAAAAACAGAAAATGGCACGGAAGACATCATCTCAACACGCTCAAAAGTCTTTCAAAAATTGGCTGTTGATGTTGATAATCTCACAATCAATGAATTGATTGATTTAGTGACAGAATTTCCAAATTTACTGCGCAGACCGATTATCACTGATGATAAGCGCCTGCAAATCGGCTTTAACGAAGACGAAATTCGTGCATTTTTACCGCGCGGTTATCGTCGTGCCGAAATGGAAAATGCTGTAAACGAAGGTTAAATAATTTTTAGAATGAAAGAAAACTATTCATATCCACTTGATTTGACATGGAGTACAGCTGAAATGACAGTCGTACTCTCGTTTTTTAATCAAGTTGAAGCCTATTACGAGACAAAAGTTGAACGTGAAAATTTTTTGACAGCTTATGCCGATTTCAAAAAAGTTGTTCCATCAAAAATGCAAGAAAAGCAGATAGGACGCGATTTTGAGCTGACAAGTGGCTACTCAATTTATAAAGCTGTCAAAGAAGTACAAAATGCTCCAGAAACACCAACTAAGCGCCAAGGCAAGTTTTTGTCTGGTAAAAAATAGAGGTGACACGTGAAAAATTTTTTGACAGAACTGTCAAAACTTGATTTGGCAAAAAAATGGATACACGAAGCTGGCGAATTTCTCAAAGCACACATGAATGAGCCTTTAGAAATTTCTGAGAAAACACGATTTGATGATTTGGTGACAAATTTTGACCTTACGGTGCAAAAACAACTTGTCGCACAGATTAGCAAACATTTTCCTGCGGACAAAATTCTCGCCGAAGAAGATGAAGATGGGCAGAAAGTCAGATTTAGCAAAGAAATCGCTCATTTATGGCTGATTGACCCGATTGATGGCACGACAAATTTTATCGCACAAAGAGACAATTTTGCCATCATGCTCGCCTACTATGAACACGGCAAAGGCAAATTTGGCTTAATTTTCGACGTCATGAACGATAATCTTTACTGGTGCGACGACGAAAATGCTTATCGCAATGAAACACAACTCAATGTACCAAACATCGACTTGCAGCACAGCTTGCTCGGAGTCAACGCTTATATGTACCGAACAAATAAAGCTGGACTACTCGATTTGAGCCAGCACAGCCTTGGTGTCCGCGTTACAGGAAGCGCCGGCATCAGTTACACACAGATTTTAGATGGCAAACTCATCGCCTATTTCA
Source organism: Lactococcus nasutitermitis (assembly GCF_018403765.1). Taxonomy (GTDB): domain Bacteria; phylum Bacillota; class Bacilli; order Lactobacillales; family Streptococcaceae; genus Lactococcus; species Lactococcus nasutitermitis. Next base: position 12,217 of record NZ_BOVQ01000011.1, on the reverse strand, counting down.
GCAATCTCCAGCCTTGGGATTATGCCGCAGGAACGATTATTTCTGAAAAATTGGGCTACGTCACCAGAAACCTCTCAGGCACACAACCAAGTTTTGACGGACGCGAAGAAGTCTATACAGCCCCAGCAAAATTACTTCCAGAAATTCAAAAATATATCAAAATGACCTAAAAAAGAATTATAAAATTGTCAAAAAATCTCATAAACAATTTGACAGCTTTGTCAAAAAAATTGTGATACACTTAGCACACAAATTTAAAAAATTAGGAAAGAGAAATCATAAAAAATGGATAAAATAATCGTAAAAGGTGGCAATACAAAGCTCCAAGGCGAAGTTGAAATCGAAGGCGCGAAAAACGCCGTTCTCCCACTTCTTGCAGCCACACTTTTGCCCAGCGAAGGCGAAATAGAACTTCACAATGTTCCCATTTTAAGCGATGTTTTCATGATGAATCACCTCGTAGAACATCTTGGCGTTGATCTCTCATTCAACCAAGAAACAAAAACAATCATCGCCCAAGCAGGCAAAGAAATCAAAATCAAAGCCCCTTACGAATACGTCAGCAAAATGCGCGCCTCGATTGTTGTTATGGGGCCAATTCTCGCCCGCAACGGAGAAGCACGTGTTTCCATGCCTGGTGGCTGTTCCATCGGTTCACGCCCTATTGACCTTCATCTACGTGGCTTTGAACAAATGGGTGCTGAAATCACGCAAAACGCAGGTTATATTGTAGCCAAAGCTGATAAACTTAAAGGCGCCTATATCTACATGGATTTCCCATCCGTCGGAGCCACGCAAAACCTGATGATGACAGCCACTTTAGCAGACGGTACAACCACTCTTGAAAATGCCGCCCGTGAGCCAGAAATCGTTGACCTCGCCAACCTCCTCAACAAAATGGGAGCCAATGTTAAAGGTGCAGGAACAGACACAATTATCATAAAAGGTGTCGAAAAAATGCACGGTGCCCGTCATTCTGTCGTTCAAGACCGGATTGAAGCAGGCACATTCATGGTAGCCTCAGCGATGACCCAAGGAAATATCCTCATCAAAGAAGCCGTACCTGAGCATAACCGTCCCCTCATTTCCAAACTCAGCGAAATGGGTGTCCAATTTATCCAAGAAGAAAACGGCCTTCGTGTCATCGGCCCAGAAAGACTCAAAGCAGTGAGCGTAAAAACTCTCCCACATCCAGGCTTTCCAACAGATATGCAATCACAAATGACTGCCGCCCAAGCTGTTGCTCAGGGAGAAAGCACAATGATTGAAACCGTCTTTGAAAATCGTTTCCAGCACCTCGAAGAAATGCGCCGTATGGGCTTAAACGTAGAAATCACAAGAAATACAGCCCTTATTCAAGGAACAAAACAACTTCAAGGTGCCGCAGTAAAATCAACAGATCTTCGCGCATCAGCTGCCTTGATTTTATTAGGATTGGTTGCTCAAGGACAAACAACCGTCCGTAAACTCAGTCACCTTGACCGTGGCTACTACAAATTCCATGAAAAATTAAAATCACTCGGTGCAGATATTGAACGCATCAGCGAAGAAGAGGAAGACTAATGTTTAAAAGAACCATTAAATTTTTAGGAGTCAGAGTTTCCCTACTCATTCTGGTTGCAATTTTATTGGTAATAGCAGGCGCATTAGGTCTCATGTTAGGCTATGGAATACTTGGTGGTGGTAGTCCAATGCACGTTTTCAGTCATCATCTTTGGCAACAAGTCTTAGACAAATTAAATTCCTAAAAAACATTCAGCGTAAAGCTGAATGTTTTTTAATCTACATTCTAACCGCAAATTACATTTCCGCAAGTTGAAACGTAAAGCTTTTAAATGCTATAATTTAATCATGAGTAAAAATACAGATGACATATACAGTACAGAAAAAGAAGCAAAGCGTAATCTATTTGTCCTATGGTTTGGTGTTTTCATGGCAGGAGTAGGATTTTCAGCTTTCATGCCCTTTCTCCCTCTCTACATAGAACAACTCGGACATTTCAATACTTCCACACTTAACACATTTTCCAGCATTACTTTTGCTGTTACCTTTGTGATGACAGCTATTATCTCCCCCGTTTGGGGAAAACTCGCCGATAAATACGGCAGACGTCCAATGCTTTTACGTGCCTCATTAGGAATGGCAATCGTTATCGCCGCTATGGCATTCGTAACAAATGTTTGGGAACTTATTGCTTTACGTGCCATTCAAGGCTTGTTTGGAGGTTTTATTTCTAATGCGACTGCACTTATTGCAACACAAACTCCCAAAAATAAAGCAGGAAAAGCTTTAGGGATTATTGTCACAGGAACTACATCAGGACAACTTATAGGACCTCTCATTGGCGGTATTATTGCCTCAGCATTCTCCTATCGTGGAACTTTTCTTATCACAGGCGCTCTCCTATTTCTCGTTTTTATCTTGACCTTTATTGCTGTTACTGAAACGCATAAACCATCAGCTAGCTCTAAAATAAGCACAGAAGACCCTCATCCCTTCAAACATCTGGCAAATAAAAACCTCTTAATAGGAATGTTTCTGACAACCACAGTTATCCAGATTGTTAATACTTCCATCAATCCCATCATGGCACTTTTCGTTCGTGAGATTAACCATACACATTGGAGTACCACTTTGCTCGTTGGTATTGTAGCCGCCATGCCAGGCATTTCCACTATCATTGCCGCACCACGTTTTGGAAAATTAGGCGATAAAATTGGCCCACAATATGTTCTCATGGGAGGATTTGTCCTTGCTTTTCTTGTACAGGTACCAACAGCTTTCGTATCAAGTATTTTTCTTCTCATGTTTTTCCGACTAATGATAGGTATTTCAGATGCGACAATGCTCCCACAAATCAATTCTCTACTAACAAAATCCGTCCCTAGAGAAATGACCAGTCGTATCTTTGCCTATAACCAATCTTTTTCATCAATAGGAAATGTTATTGGCCCAATCGTTGGAGCAGTTATAGCAAATATCTTTGGTTACAGAGGGATTTTCATCTCAGGAGCCATTTTTATAGCTCTTAACTTCATTCACTTCCTGACAACTACCAAAGAAATGAGAAATAAAAAATCAGTTTAATTTATTTCTTATAAACAAAATAAGAGGCTTTTACTGCATAAAATGACGAATTTCAACATTATTTCCAATCAAGCACTTGAAAAAATCCCGATTTTATGCTATCTTTAGAAAGTATGAAATTCTAAGCTCAGAGCTTAAAATAAGGAGAATCTATAAATGACTGCAAGTTTTGAAAAAACTGGCGTAAACAATGGTACGCTCACATTTTCAATCGATCAAGAAACAATCAAAAAAGGGCTTGATAAAGCTTTCAATAAAGTAAAAGGCAATATCTCAGTTCCTGGCTTCCGTAAAGGTAAAATTTCACGTCAAATGTTCAATCGTATGTACGGTGAAGAAGCACTTTACGAAGAAGGTTTAAACGCAATTCTTCCTGATGCTTATGATGCAGCAGTAAAAGAAGCAGCTATCGAACCTGTTTCACAACCAAAAATTGATGTTAAAAAAATGGAAAAAGGTTCAGACTGGGAAATCACAGCAGAAGTCGTTGTAAAACCAGAAGTTGAACTTGGTGATTACAAAAAACTCGAAGTAACAGTTGACACAACAAAAGAAGTAACAGATGAAGACGTAGAAAATCGTCTTAAAGCTGAACAAAATAAACTTGCTGAACTTGTTATCAAAGAAGAAGCTGCTGAAAATGGCGACACTGTCGTTATTGATTTCACAGGTTCAGTTGATGGCGAAGAATTTGAAGGCGGCAAAGGTAATAACCACAGCCTCGAACTCGGTTCAGGACAATTTATCCCTGGCTTTGAAGAACAACTTGTAGGAACAAAAGCAGGCGAAGAAGTCGAAGTGAAAGTAACTTTCCCAGAAGACTACCAAGCAGCTGAGCTTGCAGGCAAAGAAGCTGTATTTGCAACTAAAGTCAATGAAGTAAAAGCAAAAGAAGTTCCAGAACTTGACGATGAACTTGCAAAAGACATCGACGAAGAAGTTGAAACATTAGATGAACTTAAAGCAAAATTCCGTAAAGAATTAGAAGAAACAAAAGCTGATGCTTATGATGAAGCACTCGAAACTGTCGCTATCGAAAAAGCAGTAGAAAATGCTACAATCAAAGAAGTTCCAGAAGAAATGATTCACGAAGAAGTGCATCGCGCAATGAATGAATTCCTTGGCGGAATGCAACAACAAGGTATTTCACCAGAAATGTACTTCCAAATCACTGGTACAACAGAAGATGACCTTCACAAACAATATGAAGGAGACGCAGACAAACGCGTTCGCACAAACCTCGTAGTTGAAGCCATCGCTGCAGCTGAAAACTTTGAAACAACTGACGAAGAAGTTAAAGCAGAAGTTGCAGACCTCGCTGAACAATACAATATGCCAGTTGAACAAGTTGAAAAACTTCTCCCACTAGATATGTTGAAACACGACATCGCAGTGAAAAAAGCTGTAGAACTTATCACTTCAACAGCAGTAGTAAAATAATTAAAAATAAAAAGGAACATACTTTGACGTGGTTCTTTTTATTTTATCGTCAAGTAAATAAAACACTAAGAATTTTTTCGTATTATAAAGCAATAAAACACATCAAAAATTTGATGTGTTTTATTTTCTGATAGAATAATTATAAATTAGAGAATGTCAGATAAAAAGTACAAATAAAAATAAAGATAGAACAGACTGCGCAAAACGAGTATTTACGAAAAACTCAAGTTTTTCGTAAATACTACGAATAATACTTATAGAATTAAAAATATACATATTCTTTATATAAGTTATTACATCATTATTATTTCATATTGTTTTTAAAATGTCAATAGTTTTACTAAAAAAATATATTTAAACATAAATTAAAAAGCATATAAATATAAAATGCTTTGATGTTTATTTTTAAATCTATTTGTCACAGTAAAGCTAAGAAAATTTTTAAAAAAACATTTACGAAAAACTTGAGTTTTTTGTATATTTGTTTTTAACTATTGGCTTATTTATTTTGTTAAAAATAGTCATATTCTGATACATTTAGGAGGAAAGAATGCTTTTTTCAAAGAAAGAAACAAAACTCACTCATTTCCGTACATGGAAAACAGGCAAAAAATGGCTTTATGGAGCGAGTACTCTTGCACTATTAGTAGGTGGAACAGTGATAAGCTCTCACATACAGCCTCAAATTTTTGAAGTTCGCGCTTTTGCAGCAGACACAAACAATCCGACGGATACGTCAAGTTCGGCGAATCCTAATAGTAATGTCAATAGTGTCGCCTCATCAATGACTTCTGCAACAAGCGGTGCAAGTAGTGATTTATCTTCTGCAGTTTCTAATGCCAATTCTCAGGGAGTGATTACGTCAAGCAGCACAACAGATATTACAGTATCACTAGCTGATGGAAGTTCTTATGCTAGCTCTGTTACGAGTTCGATTGCCAGCAACTATGAGAGTCAAGTCTCTAGCCTCTCAGCGATTGCCTCTGAACAATCTTCTCTTAATGGTAGTTATGCAGCAGCTTCTAGCGCTGTCTCCTCTGCTAATAGTGCAGCTAATTCTACAGCTACAGCTTTAAGCGAAACACTTTCCTCAGCCATTTCAGAAGCAGAATTATCTGCATCAGCAATTGCTTCAATGGGGAATGTTTCCTATACAACGAGTGATATAACGGTCACACCAGATTACGTCACGGTTAGTAGTGGTGCTACAGCTTCAGAAATTGCTTCCGCTGCTTCCTATAATGCAAGCTTGTATTCATCGGCAGTTTCCTCAGCAATGGAATCTTTAGCTTCTGAAGTAAGTTCAGTGAGTTCATACATGAGTTCAGCGATTGCAGCCACTAACCCTTCCTCAGCTGGGAATTTTACAGTTACAACTGGTTCGGTAATGTCACAAAACTTTGTTTTGAATTCAGATGAAGTAGATTCTAGTGCTCCCACAGTTTCAGACAGTAATGCGACAATTGCTTCAGGGACAATTACGACTTCTACAGGAGGAACTTTTACAACAAACGAAGCAACGAGTTTAAATCCTGCAGGAACCAATTATACATCAAACTGGGGAAATACATCCTACAATACGGGAGGTTATGCTATTGATAACCTTAGTGTTGGAGATACTGTTACTAAAACTTGGCAAAATATTGGAACTTTAAACGGTGAGGAAGTGAGTGCAACTGTTACAGTTACTGTGGGACAATTAGCAGGAAATTTATCTCACGGATGGATGACTGTATCTGATAACTTTGGGACCTTTATGACGATTAACAATTTTTCAGGTAATTTTCAAATTCAATATACTTGGGCCTCAGGGGCTAATGCTGGGGAACCATTAACTTTAGCAGATATTAATACAATGTCTATTTTGGGGGCATCATTAACGCCAACCTATAGTAATGGATTAACTACAGAGACTGAATACATTACTACAGCTGATGCAACAGGTGCTATTTTATCTAATGACCCTAATTATCCTGCTCAAGTGGGAGCAATCACTGTAGATGGTGCTTCTTTAGGGCTTCCTGATGGTTTAAACACAATATTTGGTGCTCCTGATGGCAGCACAAGTACTGCTGGCTCTAATGACGCGAAGCCCAATTCTTTCGCCAAGGCACATGGTGTATCTTTCGCTCAATTTACTAGCACTACACCTACATTTTATTTTGGAACATATAATTATTCTACGGGGGAATCTTATGCTGAAGCCAATCATCTAATGATGTCTGCTGCTTTAGCCTATACTCCTGCATTTGTAACAGTAGCTGTACCAGATATCGTAGCACCAACATTAGAAACACCTACAGCTCCCACCGCATTAACGGCAAATTATGAAGTATTTGATGCCACAGTCACAGCTACAGCCCCTACCATTAATGCTCCAGCAACAGAAACAGGAAGTATTAATACACCACTTGACCTTACTCAAGGAGGACAGGTTACAGGTGAAGATAATGGTACTATCTATGATTATCCCAATTCAGATGTTGTGGTTACTGTGACAGACCCTTCAGGTAATACAACGACCCTCCCAGTTGGAAGTATGACCTATACTCCAACGAGTACGGGAAATTATACCATCACTTATACTTATACAAGTGGTAACGGAACAGCAAGTGCCAGTACAAACATCGCCATCACAAGTCCAATGACTGGAACAGGAAACGAAACAAGTGTGCCAGTGAATACTCCAGCAACTTTAAAGAATATAGTAACTCCCTCAACAGGAGCCAGCATCACAGACGTGAGTGTAGGAACAGCGACGGGTCCAGATGGAAATCCTATTCCAGCAGAAGATATCAGCGCTACACCAGATGGCACAGTAACTTTAATCGGGCAACCAACTCCAGGCGCCTATACGATTCCAGTGACCTACACAGATAGTGCAGGGAATACAGTGACGGTGGAGGATATCGTTGTCGTTTCTCCAGACCCAATGACTGGAACAGGTGATGAAACAAGTGTGCCGGTGAATACACCAGCAAGTCTCACCAATACCGTGACTCCTTCAACAGGAGCTACAATCACAACAACAACAGTAGGGACAGTGACAGGTCCAGATGGTACGCCAGTTCCAAGTAGTGATGTGACAGCTAATCCAGATGGTACGGTAACTTTAGCTGGTCAGCCAACACCAGGCACTTACACAATTCCAGTAACTTATACTGATAGTGCGGGTAATACCGTAACTGTCAACGACATTGTTGTTGTTTCTCCAGCCCCAATGACTGGAACAGGTAATGAAACAAGTGTGCCAGTCAATACACCAGCGAGTCTGACGAACACAGTGACACCATCGACGGGTGCTACGATTACAACCGCAACAGTAGGCGCAGTGACAGGTCCAGATGGCACGACAGTCTCAAGCAGTGATGTAACAGCTAATCCAGATGGTACGGTTACCTTGAGTGGACAGCCAATACCTGGAATCTATACCATTCCAGTCACTTACACAGATAGTGCAGGAAACACTATAACAGTAAATGATATCGTTGTCGTTTCTCCAAACCCAATGACTGGAATAGGAGGTAAAACAAGTGTGCCAGTAAATACTCCCGCGACCTTGACGAATACAGTGACACCATCCACAGGTGCAACCATCACAGGTGTAAGCGTAGAAACAGTAACAGGTCCAAATGGCATAACGGTTCTAAGCAGTGATGTGACGGCTCATTTGGACGGAACGGTTACGTTCAATGGACAAACAATACCAGGTACTTACAGTTTTGATGTTACTTATACGGATAGCATCGGAAATACCATCACTGTTCATGATACGGTTCTTGTTTCTGAAGTCGTCCTTTCTAAGGAGAACACAAAGACTGACCCTTCCGCTTCCCCACAAATACAGTCCACACCAGTTTCTCCCAAAAAACAAGCTAATGTCACTCCTTTGGCTCAGAATGTTTCCCCCTCTCCTGTTAGCGCTGGCACGACAGGTCTTCCAAAAACAGGTGAAAATATGAAGCAAGAAAGTCTCCTTAGTTTGTTGGGACTTCTATTTATGGGAGGAACAGTAGCTATCGGAAGAAAACAGAAAAAAGGAAATAAATCCTTTAAAAAATAATCCTTAAAGTTTCTAGTATTTGGTAAAGTCAAGACTAGCGTTTAGACTTTACCAGCTTTAGTACTTGCACAAATGAGATTCATGAAATCCTTTATTTGTACAAGTGCTAAAACTAAAGAGAAAGGAAACTTATGAAAAAAGTTAGTTATAACGGAAAAATATATCCTTCTTATGCAGCCCTTTCACGTACTTTTGGTCTTAGTGCTGCTCAAACGATGCAACGATTGAAAAAGGAAATTCCTTTAGAAGCGCCTTGGCATACGGGAAATAAAGCACGGCCTATTATCTATCATGGAAAGTATTATCCTTCTAAAAAGCAGTTAGCAGATGCTTTAGGGCTAAGTCCCTCAAATTTAAGTCGGCGATTAGAAAGAGGCATTCCTTTAGACACCCCACTAGGACAGCATGTGAATATGAAGCATGGAATAGAAATATGTTATGGCGGGAAAGTTTATGCTTCTCAAACTATTTGTGCTCAAGCCTATGGTATAAGTCTTTCTCAATTGCGTGAGCGTTTAGCAAAAGGAATTCCACTTGAAAGTCCCAATATGCGTGGCAAACGCGGAGTTCTTTCTATTATTTATGATTCACAAGTTTTTGAAAGTAAAACAGCTTTAGCAAATTATCTTAATATCCCCCTTTCAACCCTGACACACCGCATAAAACAAGGAAAGATAGTGATAGAGATTATTCCTCTCACTAAAAATTAAAGGAGCACGAGCAGCTTCTTCCAATTGGAGAAAGGAGAACACATGAAACAACGATTCAAAAAAAGGACGCTTAAGTTTTTTCTATTAGGATTGGGAATTTTTTCTCTTTTACTTGGCTTTAACTATTCTTCTTATTTATCGGGAGATGCAGAAGTAACGGCTCCAATACTGGTAGCTGGGCAGACTTCGGTTAATGATAATGCTAGTCCAGACCAGCTTAAATATTCTTCAGATTATTTTCAAGAAGATGATAATTTTAGTCAATTAGGGTCAACAAATGTTTCAATTACTCGTTATATAGCGACGAACAAGTTCCAATTTTGGAATAATTCTTCGGGTGGTTCTATTGATTATAATATTTTAAATAATAAATTTAACATGACACAGCCACTATCTCTTCAAGGTTTGACGATGGGAACAGATAGTCGTCATGTGGATACCGTTGGAACGGGAGGAAGTGGGAATTATGCTTCTAATGCTGGAGATGCGCTTGGCTTGATTCTTACAGGCAGTAATGTCGCAGGAGGACAAGGTGGTGGAGGTCTTGGACTTTATGGACTTCCAAATTCTTACTTTTTTGGTCGTGACTTTTTTGTGAATTCTTCCATCACAAATAGTTCAGACACAACAATAGATAATTATTTCGGAGTAGCGGATAGTCATACGGCAAATGGAAGTATCGGAACGGGACGTGGTTCTCGTATGGACCAGGTAGCTATTCGTTCTACAGATGCTTCAGGAAAGATTATCAATGGGACAATAGGAGGAGAAAAAACAGACGTTGATAATTTTAGCGTTCCTTTAAATCAGTTGTGGGCCAATCCAGAACTACCTACGAGTTCAAACTATCCAGTTGGTGCCGTTGGTGTGAATCCAATGACTGTTACAGCAACTGCGACAGGTACTCAGGACGCTTTAACAACGGATAGCTTTTCTGGAGGTGATAGTTATAACCTTTCTTGGCAACCCACGAGTCAAAATTCAGATGGGACGATGAATGGAAATCTGACATTTACTTTGGTGGGAAAAGCGATTGCTTATAGTGACTTTCCAGGGAATGCAGCAAGTTATCCGAGTTCAGTGACATTGAGCCAACAAGTCACCTCGATGCCTCGGAATATGTCTTTTGGAATGGTTGCTTCAACGGGTTCACAATATTCTATTTTAACGGCTTATACAGGTAATGCTGTATTGACAGCTTATTATCCCACTCAACCTGTTGTTGTGCATTATGTCAATGCAATCACAGGAGAAACAATCGCTTCTGATTCTCAGATTACTTCGCGTATTGGGGATGCTGTAGGTGTTTATCACTCAAACTCTACAGCACCGAGTGCTTCTTATGACTATCAGGTTCCTTCTCTTGCTGGTTATACCCCAGTTGCCATAGGAACTGGAAATTCTCTCCCAAGTAGTGGTACGCAAGCTTCCCTAACGACAGAAGATTTTGTAAATGGAAGTGAAAGTAATCCGAATATCATTACGGTTGCTTATCAACCTAACCTGGAAACAGCTCACTTTGTTTCTTACTATACAATAGGCACACCGGGGACGGGAAGCTTGGTAGATTCAGTCACAGGCTTGAGTGCTGGAAGTCCAAGCTCTCATCAATCCTTTGTTTCTGGGAATGCTTCAACATTATCTCCTCTTGTTCCTTCTACAATAGATGGCGAGTTTTCGACTTCTATTTCCCCTATTCCTAGCCTGAGTGTTCCAACAGGTTATCATGTCGCAGAAGTTGTTGGCCCTGATGGGACAAATGGTCAAACTTATCCTGACCTTGCATCAGCAGTAGCTAATAATCCTACTTTCAGTGATTCTTCTTTAAATAGTTGGGCAAATTATTTTATAGTTTATCTTTCAGCCAATGCTTCAACAGCAACTTTTAGTTATCAATATATTGCAGGAACCCCTTCGACCGCACCTGCACTTCCATCTGTTCCAGAAGAAGAAGGACTGACAGGTGGAGTGATTGGAAATCCAAGTAGTCGGCTTCCAGCTTTACCTGATGGGGCAAGTATTCAGGCTGTTATTGGTCCAGATGGACAAAGTTATTCTAGTTTAAGTGAAGCTTTGGCTTCTGGAACGAATCAGTATTTTTCTTCTTCAGGTCATTCTTCCTTTACTTTAGAGGTAAGTGCGGCAAGCGTTCCTATGTTGGATACAGTTCCCGATATTCATTTTGGAACTCAAACTTTAAAGAGTGGGGAGGCCACTTATGAGACAAAGGATATTTCCCCAGGATTGCAAGTGACAGATAATCGTTCGACTGGACAGAGGTGGTCTGTGAGTGTGGAAATGAGTCAACAATTTTCGTTGGAGAGTGAAGAAGATAATGAAGTGGGAGGAGTTATTAGAGGAGCAACTCTCACCCTTGTTCCAGAAAGCCTAAGTCCATCCTCTGATTCAGAAAGTGGGAGTCCTTCGTTTTTTCCAGTTGATTTAACCGCAGTATCAGAAGACGGAGGAGGAGAAGTTGTGATGAATGCTTCTTCTGGAGAAGGGCGAGGAAGTTGGAATTTAAACTTCTCAAATGCTTTGTTAATAACATCTTATCCAGCGATTCGTACAAATGTTTCTTACACAGCCACGCTTTTGTGGTATTTAAATGATGTACCACAAAATTAAAAAGGAATAGCTGAAACTATTCTTTTTTAATTTTTAGTTGATTAGAAGGAAGAAAAAGCAGCCAGAAAAACATCTGGCTGTTGAAATGGAATTTACTTCCCTATTGCAAAGGAAAGTATCTTTAAAGAAAAATAAAAAGTTTTTCTTTAATACTATTATAACGAACAAAGCAGATAATTAGAAATGATATACTGAGGAACAAGAAAGAGCAGTATATCAGTGTTTGAAGCCAATAGACGAACAGCAAGGGAAAAAAAATCAAAAATGCGTGCTTAATTCTTGACAGGGG
>NZ_BOVQ01000010.1 GCF_018403765.1 Lactococcus nasutitermitis | reverse complement strand
GAACACAGAAGTTAAGTCCATCCACGGCGGAAGTACTTGGAGGTTGCCTCCTGGGAGATAGGCTAGTTGCCAAGTGAATAATAAGAGACTTTGGTCTCTTTTTGTTTATTATTTCTATAAATGTTTTTTGGCATAGGGAAGTTGTTGTGAGCTTGTTTTGTATTCAGAACAAATAGACAACGTGGAGATAGTTCATACCAAAAAAATTATAATGTGGGGAAGCGGAGTGCTTCCTTTTTTTGTTGGGATTTTTAAGGTATAATGAGAGATATGGAAAATAAGAATAGATTATTATTGATTGATGGTTCGTCGGTGGCTTTTCGGGCATTTTTTGCTTTGTATCATCAGATTGATCGCTTTGTGGCGCCAAGTGGGCTGCATACTAATGCGATATATGGTTTTCATTTGATGTTGACAAATCTGCTGGAGCGCTTGCAACCTACGCACGTGCTGATTGCTTTTGATGCGGGGAAGACGACTTTTCGGACGGAAATGTTTGCAGATTATAAAGGTGGACGTGCGAAGACGCCGGATGAGTTTCGTGAACAATTACCTTTTATTAAGGAAATGATTGAAAAGCTGGGTTTGACGCACTATGAGCTGGCAAATTATGAAGCGGATGATATTATTGGAACCTTGGATAAGTTGGCTGAGGTGCCTGATGTGGCTTTTGACGTGACGATTGTGACGGGCGATAAGGATTTGATTCAGCTGGTGGATAGCAATACGACGGTTGAGATTTCTAAGAAAGGTGTGGGGGAGTTCGAGGCTTGGACACCAGAGGTTTTGCAGGAAAAAATGGGACTTTCAACGGCGCAATTTGTTGATTTGAAAGCGCTGATGGGCGATAATTCGGATAATTATCCTGGTGTGACGAAGGTGGGTGAGAAGACGGCGCTGAATTTGTTGCACGAATGGGGTTCGCTGGATAATCTTTATGAAAATGTGGATTCTCTGAAGAAGTCGAAAATGAAAGAGAATTTGATTGCCGACCGTGAGATGGCTTATTTGTCGAAGACTTTGGCGACAATCAATGTGACGTCGCCGATTGAAATTGGGCTGGACGATACGATTTATCATGATGCGAAACAAGATGAGCTGTTGAAATTTTATGATGAGATGGGATTTGTGCAATTTCGGGCAAAATTACTGGAAAATTCTGCTGAAAATATTTTTGACAGTTCTGTCAAAAAATCTGAGATTGAGTTTGAGGTGGTCAGCGCGGAAAATGAGATTTCTGTCAAAAAAGATGATTTCTTTTATCTCGAGATTTTTGGGGAAAATTATCATAAAGAGGAAATTGTCGGTTTTGCTTGGGGAAATGCGGATAAAATCTTTGTATCAAAGGATTTGACAGTTCTGTCAAAAATGGATTTTCCTGAAAATACGTATGATTTCAAGAAAAATCGCGTGTTGCTCAATCGTTTGGGACGGGAATTGCCGCTGGTCAGTTTTGACAGTATGCTCGCGAAATACCTGCTTTCTACGACTGAGGATAATAAAATCTCAACCATCGCGCGCTTGTTTGCTAGTGAAAATTTAGCAAGCGACGACGAAGTTTATGGAAAAGGTGTCAAACGTGCGCTTCCTGAAGATGATGTTTTCTTTGCTCATTTGGCGCGGAAAATCCGTGTGCTTGTGGAAACGAAAGAAAAACTTTTGACAGGTTTGTCAGAAAATGAGCAGCTGCCACTTTTGACAGAAATGGAATTGCCGCTTGCGGAAGTTTTGGCGAAAATGGAAATTGCTGGAATTAGCGCCAAACAGGAAACGCTGGAAGAAATCGGCGCGGAAAATGAGGAACGTTTGTCTGCATTGACAGCCGAAATCTACGAACTTGCTGGCGAAGAATTCAATATTAATTCGCCAAAGCAGTTGGGCGTGATTTTGTTTGAAAAGTTGGAATTACCGCACGGTAAGAAGACGAAAACAGGTTATTCGACAGCGGTTGATGTGCTGGAAAATCTGGCTGCAACGGCACCGATTGTCGCCAAAATCTTGGAATATCGCCAAGTTGCCAAGGTGCAATCAACTTATGTGCAAGGTTTAATTCCTGAAATCGCTGCTGATGGGAAAATCCATACACGTTATGTGCAAGACCTCACGCAGACAGGTCGTTTGTCATCTGTTGCGCCGAATTTGCAGAATATTCCTGTGCGCCTTGAAGAAGGTCGAAAAATCAGGAAAGCCTTTGTGCCGAGTGCTGACAGCGTGTTGCTGAGTTCCGACTATTCGCAGATTGAGTTGCGAGTGCTGGCGCACATTGCACAGGATCCGAACTTGATTGAAGCTTTCAAGGAGGATCAGGATATTCACACGAGTACGGCGATGCGCGTTTTCGGGATTGAAAAAGCCGAGGATGTCACGCCAAATGACCGGCGCAACGCGAAAGCTGTCAATTTCGGGATTTCCTACGGTGAGACGGACTTCGGGCTGGCACGGCGCTTGGGAATTGACCGCAAAGAAGCACGCAAATTCATTGATATGTATTTTGACCGCTATCCTGAAGTGGCAAATTATATCGAAGCGACCATTCGTGATGCTCGTGATAAAGGCTTTGTCAGTACAATGTTTAACCGCCGCCGCAAGCTCCCAGAAATCAATTCACGGAACTTCAATATCCGAAACGGTGCTGAACGTCAGGCGATTAACGCACCGATTCAAGGTTCTGCTGGCGATATTTTGAAAATTGCCATGATTAATCTTAATCGCGCTCTGCTGGCAGGAAATTTCCAGACGAAAATGCTTTTGCAAGTACACGATGAAATCATTCTCGATGTGCCAAATGCTGAGCTGGACGAGATAAAAGCACTGGTCAAATCAACGATGGAAGATGCTGTTGAGTTGTCAGTTCCATTGAAAGTCGAAGAAAATACAGGAATGACTTGGTACGAAGCAAAATGATAAAAAAACACTGACAAAATTTATGTCAGTGTTTTTTTAAAATAGATTTAGGAAAATATTAAGTATAAAACCAATCCCACCTTGAGTAACGTAGTAGCCCCAACTTTCAGGACTTTTTTTGCGAAATAGCAATTTACGAATACTAGCATAAATTAGAGAAAAGACGGGGACGACAATGAGAGCAACTAAAATAATCCCTAGAATTTCCATTTAACGTTTTCCTTTAAACTTTCCGAGAAGCCAGACAACCAGCGCGACAATCGCCACAAATATCCAAAAATGTGGATTAAACAGGAGCATGATTCCCGCGAAAATAATCCGCAAAATCAGTAAAAGAACGAAAATCGGAAGCACAATGCGATAGAAAACTTGCCAGGCAATCACACCAAATACGGCAAGGAAAATTGACACGATAAAGGCGAGGACGACCAAGCCAAATAGAAAACTAAACATAGCAACTCCTTTCTAGTAGCGCCGTTGACGTTTGACGGTGCCAATCAGCCAGACGAAGAACGCAACAACGAGCAACGCGCCCCAGAAATGAGGACTGAATAGCAACATCAAACCACCCAAAATCATTCGCAACACAAACAAAATCAGTAAAACTGGTAAAATATATTTGAAAAAACCTTTGATGACTGCAAAAACAATCAACGCGGCAAATAGTAAGAAAAGCATCATATTTCCTCCAAAATTTTATTCCTGTAATTCTTTATATTTTTATTATAGCAAGAAAAAAGACTGATTTTTTCAGCCTTTTGTATGAAAAATTTTTTTGACAGCTTTGTCAAAAAGTTTTATGGCAAAATGAGCAGTTTAGATTTTTTGACAAAGCTGTCAAAAAATTAATAAGCCCGAGAAACCGTATTTGTCGCTGTTCCTGTCGCATAATCAATCTTAGCATTTGGCGAAATATTGTCCAGCACAACGACCGTTGCGCCGTCATTGCCAGATTTCTCGCGTCCGCCGCCGAGTTTAATCTGGAGTTTGTCACCGTGACTGTCATAGCCAACATAAGCCAGCCGAATTTGCCGCGGCACAAGCTCATTTCCCTTGTAAAGTGGTGTCACCTGATAATCCAGATAGTAGCTAGGGTGATTGTAAAGCCAGTTGTCCAGCCGATTTTCATAGTAGAGCATACTGGCATTGTTGCTATCATTTGTACCAGTATAGTTGCCACCATTGAACCACGCCGTTTCTGGCACAAGATTGCGCGCTTCATTATTCAACCCACAAAACTGATAACCGACCAAGTGTCCACGTGCCATCAACCACATTCGCCCAGTATCGCCATCATCTTTTTTGAAATAAAAATCATAGTTGTGCCAGCCTACAGGATTATAAGTCAGAGGTTCACGTTTCACCTCAGGCTCCTGCGAATTTTTCAACTGAATATGTGAATTTACCGCACGTCCGAGCGCATCATTATTAGTCATGACCAGCTGATGTTTATTTTCAAATGGCAAAGGTTTCTGCGCCACCGAAGTCGCCAAAACCTTGCCAGAAGAAACAGATTGTGTAGTAGAAGTTGAGGAATTGTCAGAATGCAATTTATCCGCAGAAAAATAACCAATTCCCAGTGCAATAATAACAACTAACAGCCCAGCAAACGAAGCTTGTGATTTTTTACGTTTCTTATTCATAGCTTAATTATAGCATGAAGTGGTATAATTACTATAGATTACGAAAAGTTATCATAGAAAAAAGGAGAATTTTATGACCTACGAATTTCAAAACCCAAGCATGGAAGTTATCCGCACTTATCTTGAAAAGTCCAAAACGATTGCAGTTGTCGGCATCTCAGACCGGACAGACCGCTCTAGCTATATGGTTGCCAAAGCTTTGCAGGACAATGGTTACACGATAATTCCTGTCAATCCAAAACTGGCAGGCACGACATTACTAGGCGAAAAAGTTTATGCGAGCCTCGCAGATATTCCCGTTCACATTGATATCGTTGACGTTTTTCGCCGTAATGAATTTCTGGCAGATGTCGCTCGCGAATTTTTGAAAACAGATGCCGATATTTTCTGGGTACAACAAGGACTTCAGAGTGAAGAAGCAGAGCAGATTTTACGCGAAGCAGGACGCAATGACATTGTCATGAACCTCTGTATCAAAGTTGCTTACGCATTGACAGGATTAGCCAAAAAGTAATTTTGACAATTCTGTCAAAAATAAAAACTTCCTCAACAGGAAGTTTTTTTAGTCACAATATTTTTGACAAAACTGTCAAAAAATTATTTCAGATTTTCATAGTAAGCAACTAGGCTCATATTGATATAAGGTGTTGTCCAAAAGCCAACCAGTCCAGAAGTAATACCAATTAAAAGTCCCCAGCCAATAAAGCTCAACAAGAAAACAAAGAAATTCCCACGAGAACCGCGCATTACCTCAGCAGAACCATGCAAAACACCCATCACACCATGATAAGTTCCATTTTCAAGTTGATCATAAAGCACATAATTCGCCTGTGACCAGCCAAGACTAAGATAGATAGCAAAAGGAATACCAACGATAGTGAAAGTAAGCAATATCACAAGAATTCCCTTAACAACGCTCAGAAGTAAAATTTTTACCCAAGAACCATCAGAAAAAGGAATAAAAATATTGCTAAATTGAGGATTTTCACGTTCCTTACGGAAAATTTTAATGTAGTTGAAAATAGCACCAACAGTGATGATATTAACAATCAATCCAATAATAACTGTAAATAATAAGGAAACTCCAATGACACCTAAAGCCGCAAGCGTAGCAGTAGCAGTAGCGTTAGAGTGCTGTTCAAAATGTGTCCGAATGCTATTTCCCGTTGTAAAGATTCCATAAAGAATAGGAATAATAAACAGCAACATCTTGTTTCCAAAGTTTTCATGTAACGCAGCTTTTGCTTGCGCCTTAATTTCGTAACGTTCCATAATGCTTCTCCTTCAAAAATTTAAAATATGTAATAAATAATCTACGACCTTATTTTAACATAAATTCAAAGATTTTACCTTACAATATTGTAAGATTCACTTAATTATCATAAAAAATAAGCTGTAAAAGCTAGGGAAATTTTGATATACTTATAAGTGCTGATTTAAGAAAAAGAACAATTAAAATAGAACGGATTTATCCATGACAGAACACGCAATAAAATATCGTCTCATCAAAAAAGAAAAACATACAGGAGCAAGACTTGGAGAAATTATCACGCCACACGGCACATTTCCCACACCAATGTTCATGCCCGTAGGCACACAAGCCACAGTCAAAACTCAATCTCCTGAAGAACTCAAAGAAATGGGCTCAGGCATTATTTTGGCAAATACCTACCATCTTTGGAATCGACCAGGAGATGAACTCATCGCTGAAGCTGGTGGTTTACACAAATTCATGAACTGGAATCAACCCATTCTCACAGATAGCGGCGGTTTCCAAGTTTATAGCCTCGTAGAAAACAAAAAAAATATCAGCGAAGAAGGCGTCAAATTTAAAAGTCATCTTGACGGCTCAAACCTCTTTCTCTCCCCAGAAAAAGCCATTCAAATCCAAAATAATCTTGGCAGTGATATCATGATGAGTTTTGATGAATGTCCACAATTTTACCAACCTTATGATTATGTCAAAGCTTCTGTCGAACGTACCTCACGTTGGGCAGAGCGCGGACTTAATGCGCACCAACGTTGGCATGACCAAGGACTTTTCGGTATCGTTCAAGGTGCAGGATTTGAAGACCTCCGCAAACAATCTGCGAGAGACCTTACCAGTATGGACTTTTCAGGATATTCCATCGGCGGACTTGCTGTTGGAGAAAGTCATCAAGAAATGAACACCGTGCTTGATTTTACCACTCAACTGTTGCCAGAAGATAAACCGCGTTACCTCATGGGCGTTGGTGCGCCAGATAGCCTGATTGACGGTGTTATCCGTGGGATTGATATGTTTGACTGTGTGCTCCCTACCCGTATCGCCAGAAATGGTACCCTCATGACAAGTTTTGGACGCGTAAATATCAGAAATGCCAAGTACGAACACGACTTCACAGCACTTGATCCAGAGTGTGATTGCTATACTTGTCGCAACTATTCGCGCGCCTATCTTCGTCATCTGATCAAAGCCGACGAAACCTTCGGTTTACGCCTATGTAGCTATCATAACCTCTATTTCCTCGTCAACCTCATGAAACGCACACGTCAAGCAATCATGGACGATAATCTCCTAGAATTTCGTGAAGATTTCTGTGAAAAATACGGCTACAACAAAGAAAATGCCAAAGATTTTTAAAAAATAAAAATAAGACTTTTTAAAAGTCTTATTTTTTCATTCACAGAAGAAGCTAATAATAAGCAAACGGAAGCAACGCACATCTTTGCGCATTGATACTTGCAAAATCAACAAAAAATTTGATATAATATAATGGTTGTCACACGACAATCATTTATTGTGCCGACTTAGCTCAGTCGGTAGAGCACTTCACTCGTAACGAAGGGGTCGTAGGTTCGATTCCTATAGTCGGCATAAATAAAACTAGCTTAGTCTTAAGACTGAGCTAGTTTTTTATATGAATTATCAATATTATAATATCTATTTGTGGTTTAAAATAGAATAAATGTACAAAAAGAAAATAAGAACATTGAAATGTTAAGCGTTTATTATAATAAGCCCTTGAAAAATAATTAAAAAAGATTTAATATAAAAACAAGTTCAATATATCACAAATATTTTTTATATTTGGGATAAAGAACTTTGAAAGAAGATAAAAAGTATGGAGATGACATGGACACGAGCATCTTTCAGAAGAAGAAGCATTAAGAAAAAGATAATACTTGCCACGGTATTATTATCATTTGGAATTGCAGGTACGGTTTTTGCTTCAGCGCAAATATTTGTTGTGGGAGGTTGGAATACTGCCTATACGGATAGATTTAGTCCTACGATTGGACAAGCAAAAGGCTATGACAATGCTAAAATTAATAAAATCCACTATAGTTGGGTAAAACTTGGAAGCAAAGAAGGAGTTAGTTCTGTTGTTTTATCTAACAAAATTTCATATGCTAAAGTTATAGGCGCTTGGAATGCACCATTAAATGGTTGGTATGTTAAATTGTAAGGAGAAACTATGAATAAGGCAATTAAATTTGTGTTCCTTATCCTATTTGCTGTGATTTCGTTTTCTGCCGCTAATATGACCAAAAATGATTTAGCTGACTCACAAATTACACGACTATACGATGTACAAGGCTATACACAAATATATCTTCCCTCATCCATTGACACGAATAAAGAGTTAGTTTCTCTTATGAAGAGTGTATCAGAAAAAACTGGTACATCTTTTCTTTTTAGGAGTGTTTATATAGGAGCAAAAAACGATGGGAGAGGAAATGCAAATTTATTAAAAGATAAAAATAATGTTATTTTTTTCAGAAGTGACTATCAATCTCAAAATAAAAAAGTTCTTCTTTCTCATGGTTTTAGCTATGATTTTTGGAATGAACCATTATCTAAAATATCTTCTGTTCAACTAAGCAGGAGTGATATTTATGTTAAAAATAAAAAACTTAACGAGACACTTCAAGAGCTTTCAAACGCATTAAATCAAAAATATGCAATAAAAATAAGCGCAAAAAAATTAAAAATTCATCCGAATAGTCTTCCCCCAACGAGCGCGACTGATTTTATCTCCTATAATAATAGTAATTTGATTTTATTTATAAATATCTCAATTATCTTTTTTGGAATTTTCTTATTTATCTGGCTTGTTGAAAATAATAAATCCATTGCAATTTATCGTTTAAATGGTATGAGCACCTACAAAATAGGAAAGCAATTATTTTTGGGAGATTTTATTATTGTTTCTCTAGTTGTTTATTTATTGGCAAGTTTACTGATTTTTAAAAGTTTTAGTCTTCACTATACGGTTCAGATAGCGCTTCTTAACCTGATAGTTAGTTTTGTTTCTTATGTTTCAATAGCGATTGTATCAGGTTTTTCTCTTATCAATCAACTTAATTCAAAATCTTTTCTTAGATACAGCTATTATATACTTTATGGAGTAAAAGTTTTTGTATTTTTAGTAACAGTTTCAACAACGGCTTCATTACTTTATTTTGTAAATAGTAATACAGAAACAAATTCTAAGATTGGACAAGAATATGGTGTACTTTATCCAGAATATGTGGGGTATAATCTGAATAATAATAATATAATTCCTAAATCTTCTGTTAGTTTATTTGATTATGCAGAAAAACACGAAGGACTTTATGTTAATTTATTATCTGCTAATAATGGAGGTGCTTTCCATGTTTTACAAGTTAATGATAACTATCTTTTGAAGTTTCCAATAATTTCTGCTGATAATCGAAAGATTAAAATCACCACTCAAGAAAAATCAGGAATTGTTCTGATTGATGAAAAATATAAGTCTAAACTATCAAAAATAAAAAAGGATTATAGCTTTGCAGATTCATTTTCTAACTCAAAAGTTAAATATTATTTTATTAAAGATAATCAAAAAGTGCAGCTCTTAGATGGGAATAATAGTAAAATTATCCCAGATGTACTAGAAGTTTATACTTTGAAAAATGCAGGAAAAAATACTGATTTTCTATACAATACAGTATTAAAATTCAAAATACACAAGTCAAAAGATAAAACCTATGAAAAAATTTCTCAAATTTTGAATGGTATGGGAGAGTTAGAGACTCAGCCCTCAATGGTTACTGTCAATAACATGAATAAAGCAAACGCTTTGTCATCGGTTGGGAATCCTTGGAGTTATGCAGTTACAAATGGATTGGTTGTTATCATTTTTCTTTCAATGATTTTAGCGACTACGGTTTTTTACTTTGAAAATTACAAAAAGAAAATTGCAGTGAAAAGGTTATATGGGATTTCTTTCTTTTCAACTTATAAATCTCTTTTTGTGCTTGTGATTTCACAAGGGATTTTATACTTTGCTTATGCTTTAACCCAAAGCGATGTTGCTGTGACTTTAGAAGCGTTAATGTTTTATTTTATTATAGAAATCCTGATTATTACTTTGATACTGATAAAACTACAAAAACATCTATTTTTGAACGTACTAAAAGGAGAGTAAAATGATTGAAATTGAAGAATTGACAAAAAGCTACAAAGGACATACGATCTTTGATAAGCTCAATTTAAAAATCCCAAAAGGAAAAATGACAGCCATTTATGGTGCAAGTGGAGCTGGTAAATCTACTCTTTTGAATATTATTGGAATGATTGAAGATTATGATGATGGAAAATACTATTTTGAAGGAAAATTTGCGCCAGCGTATAACAGCCCAGCTGCTCTAAAATTAAGACGAAAGCATATTTCCTATCTTTTTCAAAATTTTGCACTGATAGAAGATGAAAGTATTGAAAAAAATTTATTGATTGCTTTAAGCTACATCAAACTTTCTATGAGCCAAAAACGAAAGAAAATGAAAGAAATTTTAAAACAAGTTCATATTGACCATCGCTTAAATACAAAAGTCTATAGTTTATCTGGTGGAGAAAAGCAAAGAGTAGCTGTGGCACGTGCATTGCTAAAAGAAAGCGAATTGATTTTAGCAGATGAACCGACAGGTTCATTAGATGAAAAAAATAGAAATGAAGTCGTTGATTTATTGAGAAAAGAAGTTGAAAAAGGAAAAACAGTTGTGATTGTGACACATGACCCATATGTAAGAAAGAAAAGTGATTTAGTGATTGAAATTGGTTCATAAAAGAAAAAATAAAAATACAAAGAAAAATCTTTGTGTTTTTTCATATTTTTATTATGAAAACCTTTCCAAAAATGGTAGAATAGAGGGAGATGATGTTTGCATATTTTGTGAATAGTTTTCAATAAAAAAAGAGGAGGTTTTGTGATGCCTTTGAATATTTTGGATTATGACCCATATTTGGAGCCTTTCAAGTCGGATTTGGAATTACGAATGTGGGAGTTTGCCCGTGCAAAGAAGCGACTTTTGGGAGTGAATGGAACGTTGTTAGACTTTGCAAATGGTTATAAGTATTTTGGTTTTCAACAGGAGAAAAATAACTGGACATTTCGGGAATGGGCGCCTAATGCTGAAAGAGCTTATCTTGTCGGCGATTTTAATGGTTGGAATCATGATGGTTATGAGATGAAGGCAAGTTACGGTGGTGTTTGGGAACTTGTCACACCGGGACTTTTGCCAGTTGGTAGTAAGGTAAAAGTTGAACTTGTAGTTAATGGAAGTTCAGTCTTTCGTGTGCCAAGCTATATCATGTATGCCGTTCCCAATGAAACACATCAATTGGACGGTGTGATTATTCAACCAACCTATGAGTTTAAAAATATAGCTCCAAAATTAAAAGAAGCGCCATTGATTTATGAGGCACATATTGGAATTTCTAGTGAAGACTATAAAATAAATAGTTATAAAGAATTTCAAAGAGATGTTTTGCCACGGATTAAAAAAGCAGGTTACAATACCATCCAACTCATGGCAATCATGGAACATCCTTTGTATGCAAGCTTTGGCTATCAAGTATCCAACTTTTTTGCGATTTCAAGCCGTTTTGGAACAGCAGACGAATTGATGGAATTGATTGATACAGCGCACGGTATGGGTTTGCGTGTCTTGCTTGATGTTGTGCATTCTCATGCGGTAAAAAATGTGGGTGATGGTCTTAATATGTTTGATGGAACGACGTCACAATATTTTCATGAAGGAGCGCGTGGCGAACATAAAGCTTGGAACACGAAACTTTTTAACTACGGAAAAGATGAAGTCATTCATTTCTTACTATCCAATCTGAAATTTTGGCTTGATGTGTATAAGTTTGACGGTTTCCGCTTTGATGGTGTGACTTCCATGCTTTATCATAATCATGGTTTGGGCACTGCATTCACAGATTATTCTAAGTATTTTAGCTTAAATACCGATGTTGAAGCCGTCACTTATCTGATGTTGGCAAATGAGTTGATCCGTCAGGTCAATCCAGATGCAACAACGATTGCTGAAGATATGTCGGGAATGCCGGGAATGGCGTTACCGATTTCCACTGGTGGAATTGGTTTTGATTATCGACTGAGCATGGGAATTCCTGATTTTTGGATAAAACAACTCAAAGAAAAATCAGATGATGAACTGGATTTGATGGCACTCTGGTGGGAACTAACAATACGACGTCCGGGAGAAAAAAATATTGGTTATGCTGAAAGTCATGACCAAGCCCTCGTTGGTGATAAGACAATTATGATGTGGCTTGCTGATGCTGCAATTTATGATAGTATGGATATCCACACGGACTCGCTGGTAATTTATCGTGCATTGGCTTTGCATAAACTCATCCGTCTAGTCACCTTTAGCCTTGCTGGCGAAGGCTATCTAAACTTTATGGGTAATGAATTTGGGCATCCAGAATGGCTAGATTTCCCACGTCCTGGTAATGGAGACGACTTCCAGCACGCACGCAGGCAATGGTCATTATCTGAAAACGAAGAGTTGCGCTTTAAATATCTGCTTGCTTTTGACCATGATATGGTGGAACTTGAACATCAGTATGAATTTATGGAAAAGCCAGATACTTTGCAACAGCGCTGGGTCAAAAATTCTGATAAATTGTTAGCTTATCAGAAAGGCGAACTATTATTTGTCTTTAACTTCAATCCAACTTTTGAGGAAAGATTGAGTCTTGATTTACCAGAACGTCCTGAGTTGATTTTTGATACAGATGATAATAAATATGGTGGCTTTGGCCCACGGAGTAGCTTTGGCTATAGCAAAGGCAAACTCAATATGGTACTCGCACCTCGGACAGCGATGGTGTTTAAAATTACAAATGAAGATTAAAATAGTAAAAATGCTTGAAAATAACATTCAAGCATTTTTATGTAAAGGATAATATATGTCACATCATGATAAAAGTGGGGAAAATAAAAAGAGGCTATTTAATGAAAGCATTAGTGACAGGCGCAAATAAGGGAATTGGTTTTGAAATTGCGCGGAGTTTGGCGAAAAAAGGTTACGAGATTTATGTCGGTGCGCGTGATGAAGTGCGTGGCGAAGCGGCGACTGAGAAGCTGCGAGAAGAAGGTTTCGTGGCGGACTTTGTCAAGATTGACTTGAATGATTTGGTGGCTTCTGATTTTGCGAAGATTTCTAGTTTGGATATTTTGGTGAATAATGCGGGGATTTCTGGGAAAATGGCAACGGGTCGGAGCGCGTATGATATGGGAAAATCTGCCTTTGATTATACGGCAGAGGAGTTGCAAGAGACCTTGTCGGTGAATTTTCTTGGGACACATGGTGTGATTTTGGCACTGCTTGATAAGCTGACGGATGAGGCAAAAATTTTGAATGTGACGATTCCGATTTCTGGAAATCCTTATTGGCAACCGCTGGCTTACATTACCTCGAAAGCGGCGCTCAATAGTATGACAATGGCGTTTGGTTATCAATTTATCAAAGATGGCAGTAAGAAGCAGATTTTTGGGGTGATGCCGGGTGCTGTGGCGACGGATTTGAATGGTATGTCAAAAATTGCTCCTGAAGAAATTCCTGCACAAGTGAAAACGCCAGAGAAGGCTGGTGCGCTGATTACGAGCTTTTTATTTGATGGAAAAAATCACAATGCGCAGATTATTAATTTTGACGGAACAGAAATTACCAGCTACGAGCCTGAAATGGGCTTTGCGGCGAAAGATATGGATGACCGTCAGAAAATGTTGCGTGAAATCTCCGAAAAATAGTTTTTGACAGTTCTGTCAAAAAAATTGTGGATAAAAAAGAGCAAAAGCTCTTTTTTATCTGCGGAAAATTTTGATATAATAAGAGCTATGAGTGAAATCAAGTTAAATTCTGATGAGCGGATTGATGAAATCGCGGGTTCGGAGATAAAAATTATACAAAGTCGGGAAGTTTTTTCCTTCGGAATTGATGCGGTTTTGTTGGCACGTTTTCCACGTTTGCCAAAACGAGGTCAAATCATTGATATGTGTGCAGGAAATGGCGCAGTTGGGCTGTTTGCAAGTGGTAGAACGCAGGCAAATATTGTCGAGATTGAACTACAAGAGCGTTTGGCAAATATGACAGAACGTTCGGTAAAATTGAATGATTTGACTGATCAGGTCACGGTTATCAATGATAATCTGAATAATGCCTTGAATTATCTTCATCCATCAAGTACAGATTTGATTTTTTGTAATCCGCCTTATTTTAAAGTTGATAAAAGCAGTCATATCAATGGAAATTATCATTATACATTGGCACGTCATGAGTTGATGACAAATCTTGATGAGATTTTTGAGATGAGTAAGAAGTTGCTGAAAAGTAATGGCAGGCTTGCAATGGTTCACCGTCCCGAACGTTTTTTGGAAGTTGTGGATAAGATGCGCGAGAATAATTTGCAACCTAAGAGAATTCAATTTGTCTATCCGAAAGTTGATCAACCTGCAAATATTTTGCTGATTGAAGCTATCAAAGATGGAAAAATTGGTGGAGAAGTTTTTTTACCACCGCTGATTGTGCATAAGTTAGACGGAACATACACAGATGAGGTCAAACAGATTTATTTTGATGAATAAAATTTTTTGACAAGTCTGTCAAAAATAAAAAAAGCTTCTGACAAACTTGTCAGAGGTTTTTTTATCATCAAATATTAAGTTGTAGCTTGTAAACTTTGTTGTGTCATGCTGTCAATCGCACTTTGTTCCAAATCTTGGATTGTTTTGGCTTGACTTGCGCTAGGAACTTTCACTGCTGATTTCACTTTTGCAACTTGTGAATTTACTGAAATCTTGAAAGAAACAGTATCTTTTGCTTTCTTATCTTCAATCTTACCAGTAATAACACTAGAAGATTTGTGTGTTTTAGAATTTATTTTTTCGACAATAGAGAGTGACTTGATAGAAGTATCACTTTTACCGCCTTTTAGAATTTTCTTCAGTTGGGCTTCAGAAATAGAGCTATTAACAGAAGCAGCACCTTTTATAACATCATCCAAATCGCCATTTTTAGCAGAAATTTTAGCTGTTACTGTATCACCACTTTGACTGAAGTCAGAATTATCCACATCTTTAAATGCTTTTGTCAAATCAGATTTGCTAGCTGTAGATTGAGAAAATAGACTGTTTAACTCAGATGACCAAGAAGTTACACCAGTGCTAGAATCAGAAGCTTTCAAACCAGCATCCATCGTTTCCTCATCAATTAAGAAATAAGGTGTGGTTAAACCTTTAAACATTGCATTGTAAACTTGTGCATCTTCGCCAGTATTTCCTGGGATTTGAGATTTATAAGTATTGAACAAACTTTTAACATCTGCACTATTCACATAAATTCCAGCTTCATTCATGATAAGTCCCAGATTGTAGTCTTTGCCATCAACAGTGACAGAACCGTCCAGACTTGCTGCTTTATTTTGAGAATCGCGTTGAACATTGATATCAAATGTTGAGTTTTTCAAATATTTGTTTAAATCAGTGGAATTTTCACCTGTGGCATTAAAGCTATTGATTTTCATCGTCACTTTATCAGAATTATAGCTCTTGTTATTTAATTCTGTAACATCGTTGATAAAAGCTTTTTTTGCAGCATCGCTATTTTTTGAACTTGAACAAGCGCTCAATGAGAAAGTTGCTAAAGCAATAGCACCAGCAGCGAGAATTGTTTTTTTCATTTTCATTTTAATCTCCTGAAATGTAACTTAAAGTTTAGTATAAAAAAAGTATATCATATATTCGAAAACATTACAATTATTAAACAAAAATGTAATAAAAAAACTGGTTTCCCAGTTTTAATAAATCATATCGTAAATTTCGATAGCAACCAAGTCAATATCATCAAACAAAGCCGCATCTTTTTGTTTTGGATAACGGATAGAGAACGCAGCGTCCTCAGGACTGTAACTTACAGTGGCCATAACTTCGCCTTCACGTTCAAAATTATAGGTTTCTTTAGGGTCGCCGTTTTCAACCAAACGATTTAAACGTTCAATCATAGCAACTAAATGTGATTTCATAATCTAATTCTTTTCCTTTCAAATGAGTAAAACGTTACTCTTTGTCCTTATCTATTTTAACATAACTTTGTAAATTTTTCGCCAATTTAGTGGCTTTTCGCGCAAAATATCTTGCACGGAGTTGCTCTCGCTTAATACTACGGCGGACATTGACAGGCATTTGACGTACAGTATCCTCTATCTTTATAGGGAAACGGTCAACTTCAAGGCTTTTGCGCTGATTGTAAGCAATGATCGTATCCAAATAGAACATATAAACCTGTTTGGCGAAGTTTTCGGCAGAGATTTCATAAAGTTTTTTCTCAAACATAAACTTATCTATCGGGTGTAGATGAGAAATAGCTTCACAAGTTGTTTCAGAAATATCATCATCAGTAGCAAACAAAAATCCAAATTCTTCATTGTTAATCAAACTATCAAGATATAGATTTTTCTCGGCTAATACACGTGTTCCAGTGGCGAGAGCTTCCAGATAAGTCAAACCTTGTGTTTCTGAGGTTGAAGCTGAAATGAAAAAGTCAGCCATTTTATAATAGTAGGCAGTTTCTTCATTGGGAACCAAACCTGTGAAAATGACGGATTTTTCAAGATGAAGTTCTTCGACTAAAGCTTCGAGTGTTTCTTTGTATGGCCCACGTCCAACAATCACGAGTTTTACAGGATATTCTTTTAAAATATCGGGTAAAGCATGAATGACTGCTTGGATATTTTTTTCTGCAGCAATGCGAGATAAACTCAACAAAACAAATTCATTATCAGAAATACCTAATTTTTCTCGTAAGTCTGAAGTATCTTGTGCTGTGATATCGTCACGTTTAAAACGATCAATCTCAATTCCAGTTGGAATAATCCGTTTTGGAATAGTCACACCATAATCATTTATTGTTTCAAGCACCATTTCACTTGGGCAAATGATACCTTCTGTACCACGTAAAAAGTTACGAATGACATATTTTACCATGCTTGGACGAATCAAATGTCCCTTGGCAATATAATGCACATAATCTTCGTATTTTGTGTGTAAAGTGTGAATGACAGGAATACGCAGTTGCGCAGCAACCATTTTTCCTAAAAGTCCCATTCCAAACTCAGTCTGGGTGTGAATAATGTCCAACTGATAATCTCGGGCAATCAGATAGGCAGCAAAAACACCTTTAATCACTATTTTTCGCTCAGCCAGAGAGACAAAGGGAATAGATTGCAAGCGGATGATATGATATTCATGGTCAACGTCTGCATTGCTATCAGTTGTGGTAAAAATATAAACCACGTGTCCTTGTTTTTCTAGCTCAGTCGCTAATGTTTGGATACTAGTTGCTACTCCACTGACTTGCGGGAGATAACTGTCTGTAAATAAACCAATTCTCATATATAAATTCTCGTCTAAAGGAAAGCAGAAAAGCTATTGTTCAAATGAAAAGTTTGAGCTTTCAGAACTATCCTAAAGTTCTAATGTTTGCTGATAAGCTTTCACAAGTTCTTGGGCTGCGAGTTCAATCGTACGAGATTCAGCTACTTTATAACCTGCTTGTGTTTTATCAACTTTTTCGTCTAAAATATCACGTAATTTTTGAACAAATCCATCAACATCAGTTGCTAAGCTTGCAGAATTTTCATCAAGCCAGCCTTTATAAACTGGAATGTCGCGAACAAGGACTTTTTGGTGACTGGCAAGAGCTTCCAAGACAACAATTCCCTCGGTTTCTTCACGAGAAGGAAAGAAGAAAGCATCACTTGCAGTCATTCCACCTTCAAAAACATCGCCTTTGATATAACCGGGAAACTCGACATTGCTGGGATGATTTTTTTTCACAATCCGTCTCACCCAACCGGGAATTGTCCAGAGATTTTGGTAACCAAACCAAATAAAACGCACATCAGGCATTTGTTCAGCTACTTTGATGAAATCATCAATTCCTTTGCGTTTGAAATATAAAGCGGCTGTGACGACAACTTTTTGTCCTTCTTTGATATGAAAATGTTCTCGGAAAGCTTGTTCTTTACGTGGATCTTTTTTATATTTTGCAAGGTTAATTCCGTTTGTTATTGGAAGAATTGGACATTTGATACCATAATTTCTGATGAGACTGGCAGAGTATTCTGTCGGTGTGATGACTAAATCAGCACGTTTATAAAAGTGCATCAGATACATTTTGAAAAATGGGGCTACAAGGTTAGAACCAGTGAATGAATTTAAAAAATCTTCTTTTGTCGAATGCCCGTGAAAAATTACTTTTTTGCCTGCTTTTTTTGCATCATGAAGCATTTTCCAGCTGGTAAAACCATAAGTATTGAGATGAAGAATGTCATAGTCTTCACTTGGGTCTTTTGTCCAATCTACACCCATCAAATCTAAGGCGTGTTGTTGATGTATCATGGCCCGCCCAATGCCAGAGTTTGCTAAGAAATTCTCAGCTTCTAAGTATAGTAAAATTTTCATGCTTGGTATCTATTTTACCACAAAATGAAAGAGAAACGGGAAAAATTTTGTAAGACTTTCGATGTATTTTTAGTTTTTGGGGAAAATGTGGGAGAAGAAAAACCTCCTAAAGGAGGTTTGGTTAAAGAACTAAGCTATTTTATTAGCTGGAATACCAGCCTTAGAGGCATAAAAGCCAATTTTTTCATAAGACCATCCTGCTGCAACAAGTGCATTCTTTTCGGCTGCATTAGTAGTGAAGAAGTGTCCACTTCCAGAACAATAAAGTCTATAGACAGGAATAGAGCCTCCTGATTTCATTGTTGATGTTACATAGTTCCAACCAGCTCGTTCTAAAGAATAAAGTTCCGCACTGCTGGTAGTGAGCATGATTTCTAAACTATTCGGATTTTGTATTTCATAAATGGTCGAACCAGAAGAAGGTTCATACCATCCAACTCCTTCAAAATTGTCACCGGGACCACCAACTGATACTGTAGCCCCCGGAGTATAACTTGGAGTAGGAATATAGAAATGTACACCTCTGGAAGGGCGATAAAAACGTAAAACAGGAGTGTCTGCTTTTGCAGATATCCATCCACTCAATCCTATTAGCACTGGAAAGAGAATGAGTAGTGATAATAATTTAATTTTTAGTGATTTTGTCATTTTTGACACCTCCTTATTTGATATCGCTTTCTTTATACCACACTTTCCTTAGAAAGTCAAGTTATGTTACAAAAAAACTTCAAAAGAATTCTTTTGAAGTTTTTAATAATAGTAATTCAGGAGTTAGTTACCATCATTGCTATCAGAGTTAGTATTATTTTGATTACTATTACTAAACTTAATATCAGATGAAGTTTTGCTTAGTTTAACTGAGGCGGTGTGTTCCTTTCCGCTTCTATAATACGTAATTTGTACAGTATCTCCAATAGAGTAGCTATTCAATGCAGTTGTTAAATCTGCCATTGAGCCTACATTGAATTTTCCAAATTTTGTAATGACATCATATTCCTTTAAACCTGCTGTAGCGATTGGCATACCAGATTGAACTTGGGCAATGACAACACCAGATGTTACACCATTTGGTAGTTTAAGTTGTTCAATAACATCATTACTAAGAGTTGATAAATCAGTTCCTTCAATGCCTAGTCCGGGACGGACTACTTTTCCGTCGGCTTCAAGTTTATTGATGATAGTTACAACTGTATTGGAAGGAATAGCGAAGCCCATGCCTTCAACAGATGTACCATCATCGGCACTGGTGATTTTACTTTGGGTAATACCAATCACTTGTCCCTCAATATTAATCAATGCTCCACCAGAATTACCTGGATTGATAGAAGCGTCTGTTTGGATGGCGTTAATATTTGTTGTTGCGTTATTGCTTTCTTGAGACATCGTGACTTGACGGCTTTTGGCTGAGACGATACCTTCTGTGGCTGTATTTGCAAAGGTGCTGCCAAGTGGGGAACCTACGGCAATTGCTGGTTCTCCAACTGTTAAATCGTCAGAATTTCCAAAAGTGGCTACAGTTTTGACGTCTGATGAACTCATTTTGAGGACGGCAAGGTCGGTGTATTCGTCGTAACCTACGACAGTTGCTTTGACTTTGTGGCCGTCGGAAAGTTTGACTTCGAGTGAGCTGTTGCCTGCGATGACGTGATAGTTTGTGACAACATAGGCTGTACCGCCAGATTTTTTGTAAATAACTCCGGAACCTTCACTGGAAAGTTGTGGTGCGTTGCTGGCACTTGATGAACCGGAATCACTACCGAAGATGCCATCTAGGCTGTTATTATCTGATGAACTACTGCTTGAGTAGTTGAGGACAGAAACGACAGCGTTTGAGACTTTTTTGATTGCCTTGGTTGTGTCGGTGTTGACATCAACGCTGACTTTGCTGACTTGTGTTGTTCCTGTACTGCTGTTAGTTGTTGTGTTTTGACCTGTGCTGTGCGTGTAAATGGCGCTCCCGCCAAGAGCGATGGCTCCACCTACAACCCCTGTCAAGAGTAGCTTTGCAATATTTGTGTTAGCTTTTGACATATTTTCTCCCCTTGTGTTTTGTTTGTTTTTATGGTTCTATTTTATATTCACACACTTAATAGTACCTTAATTGTTGATAAAATGGAAGTTAAACACAAGTTTTCCACAGAAATGTGAATAAGTTTAAAAAAGGTGTGTAAAAGGGGAAAAAATAGCATAGTTTTCCACAGAAAAGTGGAAAAGAAAGAAAAAATGTTGATAAATAGTGTTTTCATATTGTTTTCAGCGGGGGAAAAAGGTAAAATTAGGAGAAACATTAAAAAACAAAATGTGGAGAAGTGATGAAAATTAAATTAATTGTTGTGGGAAAATTGAAGGAAAAATATTTAAAAGAGGGAATTGCGGAGTATCAGAAGCGGATGCAGACGATGCTGTCACTGGAAATTGTGGAATTGGCAGATGAGAAAATTCCTGAAAATCCTTCAGAAAAAGAAATGGAATTGGTGAAAAATCGCGAGGGGGAAAAGATTTTGGCACGTGTTCAAGCTGGGGATAAGTTGGCAATTTTGGCAATTCAAGGGAAATTGATGTCTTCGGAAGAACTGGCGAATTTGGTCAAGGAGACGGGAATTTATGGTGGTGGAAATCTGGTTTTTGTGATTGGTGGTTCGCTCGGTTTGGCGCGGGAGGTTTATCAGCGTGCGGATGTTCAGATTTCGTTTGGTCGGATGACTTTGCCGCATCAGTTGATGCGACTGGTGCTGGTTGAGCAGATTTATCGGGCGCAGATGATTAATCGTGGTTCGACTTATCATAAATAATTTTTTGACATAGGATAGCCGTTGTGAGCTTGCTCACTTACGGATACCCTAGTATGTTTATCCAGTTTTGTCAAAAATTTTGAAAGGGAAAAAATGATGGATATTGTGGAAAAATTTCGTGAAAATGCGAACGCGCTGCAAGCTGAGAAGAAAAAAGCTTATTTGCGTAATCAGTTTGAATTTATAGGCTTGTCAACGCCTGTTCGGCGAAATTTACAAAAAGATTTTTTGAAGGAAAAGGTAAAAGAAAAGCTTGTTGATTGGGACTTTATCTGGGAAATGTGGGACTTGCCTGAGCGGGAATTTCAGTATTTTGCGATGGATTATTTGATTAAGTTGAAAAAATCGCTGACTTTGGCGGATTTTCCTCAGATTAAAAAATTGGCAATTTCAAAATCTTGGTGGGAATCTGTGGATACTTTGGATGAGCTGATTGGTGCTGTGTTGCTTTCTGTCAAAAATTCTGAGGATTTGACAGAACTGTCAAAAGTGAAAGAGGTAATTTTGCTCTGGTCTGAGGATGAAAATTTCTGGGTAAGACGGCTGGCGATTGACTGTCAGCTTGGATTTAAGGAAAAAACAGACTTAGAACTTTTTGACAGAGTTGTCAAAAATAATTTGGCTGGTTCAAGTTTTGACAGTGAGTTTTTTATCAACAAATCTATCGGTTGGGCGCTGCGTGATTTGTCAAAATCTAATCCTGATTGGGTGCGCCATTTCCTAGAAGAAAATCGAGGAAAAATGGCACAGCTCTCTTTGCGTGAGGCAAGCAAATATCTCTGACTCAATAGACAAAAATCATAAAACGTGATATAATGAAATACTGAATATAAAATAATAGGAGAAATCAATGAACGTCTTATCAATCGTTTTCATCGTCGTTATTTTCGGTGGAATGATGTTTTTCATGCAACGTAATCAAAGAAAACAACAAGCACAACGTAAGGAACAGTTGGACGCAATGCAACCAGGTGCGCAAATCATTACTATTGGTGGATTGCACGGTGTTTTGAGTAGTGTCAATATTGCGCAAGGAACCATCGAATTGGACTGCGAAGGAGTTATTTTGACTTTTGACCGTGCGGCTGTCAAGACAGTTAAAAATGGGGCAGCTGAAGCTGAAACAACAACTGAAACAACGACAACAGAAAATCCAATCGAAGAAAATTAAAATTTGCATTCTTCCTGTCAGCATTGAGCCTGACAGGCTTTTTTGTATTCAAAAATGGCATTTTTCACAAAACAACAAGCACAAGTACCAAAATATGTAAAGATGTGGTAAAATAGGAATACTTATAGTGATTTTTTGAGTAAAAGATAATGAAAAAGTTATTGTATTTTATAGTAAATAATGAGCGAATAGTTCTTTTAGAACTTTCCATAACTTAAAAGCATATTGGCGGAGCGCAGCTTTGGTCATGTGAGGTACTATGTTTAATAATTTAAAAAAAGAAAAGCAAGCGACAGAGCTTGTTCCCGCACACGTTGGGATTATCATGGACGGTAATGGACGTTGGGCGAAAGCTCAGGGAAAACCGCGGATTTTTGGGCATAAAGCAGGACTTGATACGCTCAAAAATGTGGCAATTCATGGGCAAAAATGTGGCATCAAAGTGATGACAGTTTATGCTTTTTCTACGGAAAATTGGACACGTCCGGTGGATGAAGTCAAGTTCATCATGAGTTTGCCGATTGATTTTTATAGTAAATATGTTCCGATTTTGAAAGCTGAAAATATCCAGATTCGTATGATTGGTGAGCGCAGTGGATTGCCTAAAGCAACGCTAGATTCGATTGATCGCGCAGCTGTTGATACTGCAGAAAATACGGGTATGATTTTAAATTTTGCTATGAATTATGGTGGGCGAAGAGACATTATCTTGGCAATTCAAGAGCTGGCAAAGTCTGGCAAAAATTTGACAGAACTGTCAGAAGAAGATTTGTCTGCACATTTGCAGACGGCGATTTTACCAGCAGAATATCGTGACCCAGATTTGGTCATTCGGACTTCTGGCGAATTGCGGCTTTCCAACTTTTTACCCTGGCAGACAGCTTATAGTGAACTTTATTTTACAGATGTTGCTTGGCCGGATTTTGATGAAAATGAGTTGGACAAAGCGCTGACAACTTTCAAAAAACGTGACCGTCGTTATGGTGGCGTGAAAAAATAAAGATTTTACAGTAAAACTATTTTTGACAGTTTTGTCAAAAAATTTTCAAGCAAAAAATTCTCGAAAAAATCAAATTATCGGAGGAAATATGAGACAAAGAATTATCACAGGTGTGCTTGCAGGAGCGATATTCCTAGGACTTCTTGTTGCAGGCAATCTGTATTTTCAAATTTTAGTAGCACTTCTTGTTATCATTGCAATGCAAGAATTATTTAAAATGGCGAAGCTTCAACTTTTGTCATTTGAAGGAATTTTGGCGACTTTAGCCAGTCTTTCCTTAGCATTACCAATCGGCAATCAATGGCTCGGATTACATTTGGACGGCGGCGTAATGCTCTTTACCATTTTCTTATTTGCCATGTTGACTGGAATGGTTTTCTCAGACGGCAAATATAGTTTTGAAGATGTCGGTTTTCCGTTTTTATCCGCATTTTATGTTGGAATTGGTTTTCAAAATCTCATTGCGGCGCGTCAAGAAGGAATTGCTATCGTTTTTCTTGCCTTGTTTATCGTTTGGTCCACAGATATTGGCGCTTATTTTGTCGGAAAATCAGTTGGAAAACGCAAGTTGATTCCGTCTGTTTCGCCAAACAAAACAGTTGAAGGTTCACTCGGCGGAATTGTTTCCGCAGTGATTGTAGCAGTGATTATGTACTTTTTGTACAAAACGGAACTTCCAAAAATCGGATATCCAAAACTTATCTTGTTTACAGTGATTTTCTCCATTGTCGGACAAATCGGAGACCTTGTCGAATCAAGTATCAAACGCCATTTTGGTGTGAAAGATTCAGGAAAAATTCTGCCTGGACACGGCGGTATTCTTGACCGTTTTGATAATCTTATCTTTGTATTCCCCATTATGCACTTACTCGGCTTATTCTAAAAATAAAAATTAAAGAGGAGAAAAATTATTGATTGAAACTCTTATAACCTTTATTATTGTATTTGGTATTATTGTCTGTATCCACGAATACGGTCATCTTTGGTGGGCAAAACGTGCAGGAATTTTGGTGCGCGAATTTTCGATTGGAATGGGGCCGAAAATCTTTGGACATCGGGCAAAAGATGGCACACTTTACACCATACGTATTTTGCCGGTTGGCGGTTATGTACGTATGGCTGGCTGGGGCGATGACAAAACAGAGATAAAAAAAGGCACACCAGCGTCATTAGCCGTTAAAACAAAGCAAAAAGTTTTTGACAGTTCTGTCAAAAATGCTCACGAGACAGTTTTGACAGAAAATGACACAATTATTAGCCGTGTCAATCTGTCAGAACGTGTTGAACTAGAAAATTCTATCCCAATTCTCGTAACAGACTATGATTTTGAAAAAGAACTTTTCATTGAAGGAGAAGTTTTTGGCGAAATCAAACGTTACAAAGTTGACCATGATGCAACGATTATTGAAGAAGATGGAACAGAAATTCGCATTGCTCCCGAAGATGTACAATATCAATCAGCAACAGTTATCGGTAAGATTTTAACAAATTTTGCTGGACCTTTAAATAATTTCATTCTTGGAGTGATTGCTTTCGTCATCATTACCTTCATGCAAGGAGGTGTCCCAAGTAATACCAATCATATCGGTCAAGTCGAACACGGCACACCCGCCTATACAGCAGGATTAAAGTCGGGTGATGAGATTAAAGCAGTCAATGGAAAAGCGACAAAGGATTGGAACGCAGTTGTCACAGCGATTACCAACTCAAAAGGAAAAAAATTAGAATTAGATGTTATCCGCAACTCAGCTGAAAAAACAATTCCTGTCACGCCAAAAAAAATGGACGGCGATTATAAAGTCGGCATCATGCAAAAGATAAAAACTGGCTTCTGGGATAAAGTCACAGGAGGATTTGTTCAAGCAGGGCAAATGTTCACCTTGATTATTAACGCTCTTCGTCATCTTTTTGTCCATCCATCACTCAACCAACTGGGCGGACCGGTCGCGATATATCAAATGAGTGGTCAAGCCGCGCGTGGTGGACTTGTAACCGTGATTTACTTCCTTGGAATGCTCTCTATCAACCTTGGATTAGTCAATCTCATCCCAATTCCTGTCCTAGACGGCGGAAAAATCGTCCTGAACCTGGTTGAAGCGGTTCGTGGCAAACCATTATCACAAGAAAAAGAATCTATCATTACCTTGATTGGTGTGGTCTTCATGCTTGTACTCTTTGTCGCCGTAACATGGAATGACATCATGCGTGCATTCATCAGATAATCAACTATTTAATCGAAATAAAAGGAATAAACAAAAATGAAACAATCAAAAATGCTCATCCCAACCTTACGGGAAATGCCATCAGATGCGCAAGTTATCAGTCATGCGCTACTTGTTCGAGCGGGGTACGTTCGCCAAGTCACATCAGGAATTTATGCTTATCTGCCACTTGCCAATCGTGTGCTTGAAAAACTCAAGAAAATCATGCGTGAAGAGTTTGATGAGATTGGAGCTATTGAACTTCTAGCACCAGCCTTGCTCACAGCAGATTTGTGGCGCGAATCAGGACGTTATGAAAGTTACGGCGAAGATTTGTATAAGCTCAAAAACCGCGATAATTCTGACTTTATCCTAGGGCCAACTCATGAAGAAACAATGACAGCACTCGTGCGCGATGAAATCACTTCATACAAAAAACTGCCACTCAATGTCTATCAAATCCAAGCCAAATACCGTGACGAAAAACGCCCACGTTATGGATTGTTGCGTGGCCGTGAATTTCTGATGAAAGATGGTTATAGTTTCCACGCAGACACAGATAGTCTTGACGAAACGTATAATGATTACAAACGTGCTTATGAGAATATCTTTGCACGAAGTGGACTTGATTTTAAACCAATCATCGGTGATGGTGGCGCAATGGGCGGACAAGACAGCCAAGAATTTATGGCAGTCACACCAGACCGCTCAGACCTAGAAAAATGGCTCGTTTTAGATAAAAATATCAATGCGATTGACGAAATCCCAAATGGTGTTCTCGAAGATATCAAAGCCGAGCTAGGAAAATGGTTGATTGCAGGCGAAGATACGATTGTCTATGCTGAAGGAGGCGATTATGCCGCCAACTTGGAAATGGCAACAAGCCAGTTTGAACCAACGATTAGTTATACAGAAGAACTTGAACTTGAAAAAGTAGCTACAAAAGATGCCAAAACGATTGATGAAGTCGCTACGTTCTTAGAAATCTCAAGCGATGAACTGATAAAAACGCTTGTTTACAAAGCAGATGAAGAATTAGTGGTTGTCTTGCTCAAAGGAAATGATGAGCTCAATGAAGTCAAATTAACAAACTTTATTGGTGCGACTTCCCTAGAACCAGCTGACGAAGTCGAAGTTTTTGAAAAATTTGGCGCTCATTTTGGCGCGCTCGGCCCTATCGGAATAAAAGATGTGAAAATCATTGCCGACCGTGAAGTTGAAGTCATGAAAAATGCAGTTGTCGGTGCAGATGAAGATGGCTTTCACTACAAAAATGTCAATCTTGGACGTGATTTTTCTGTTGAAACATTTGCGGATTTGCGGACAGTTCATGAAGGAGAAGTTTCACCTGATGGACGTGGCACATTGAAGTTTGCCCGCGGCATTGAGATTGGACATATCTTCAAGCTTGGCACACGTTATACAGAAGCGATGGGCGCCAATATCTTGGATAAAAATGGTAAGAGTATGCCAATGATTATGGGCTGCTATGGTATTGGCGTGAGCCGTTTACTGTCAGCAGTTTTGGAGCAATTTGCCCGTATTTATGTCGAAAAAACACCAAAAGAAGAATACAAATTTAGCTGGAGTATCAACTTTCCAGCAGAATTAGCACCATTTGATATTCATCTTGTACCAGTAAATACTAAAGATGAGACAGCGATGACCTTGACAAATGACCTTGAAGCAGCTTTAAAGGCAAAAGGTTATGAAGTTTTGGTTGATGACCGTAATGAACGTGCCGGTGTCAAATTTGCTGATAGTGATTTGATTGGTTTGCCAGTGCGCGTGACGATTGGTAAAAAAGCATCTGAAGGTATCGTCGAAGTTAAAATTCGTGCAACAGGCGAAGTGATTGAAATCAATCAAGAAGAACTTGTCAATACGGTTGAGATTTTGAGTAAAAGTAAATAATTAAAAAACTATTTCACTGCTAATTTTCAACAGTCTATGGATTGTTGATTTTTGCTTTGTATGAGAAAGATATAAGAGTAAAATGAGGATTGTAATTATAGGAGGTTCGCACGCAGGGATTTGTACAGCTTTGCGTGCTTTGGAAGAATATCCAGAAGCAGAAATTGTCATTTATGAAAAAAATGAACGGACATCTTTTGTTTCTCAGGGAATTATTTCTTATTTGGCAGGAGAAAAAGAAAGTTTGTTTCAATCAAGCTATCTTTCGCCAGAAGAAATCCGTGCAACAGGGATTCACTTTATCACAGAGTCGGTTGTTAGTAGCATTGATGTCAAAGAAAAGAAGTTGACTTATTATCATTTGGGTTCGGAGGAACTTTTAGAAGATAAGTATGATAAACTCGTATTTGCAACGGGAAGTTATCCGATAATGCCACTGATTCCTTTTGATAATACAAGTGAAATTTTCTTTTTGAAGGGAATGACAGATGCGATTGCAGCAGGAAAATTTTTAGAAAAGGCAAAGACAGTCGCTATTGTCGGTGGTGGAATGACAGGACTTGAAGTAGCACGTATTTGCAACCAACGTGGTATAAAAACAACTTGGATAAATGCGCATCATCATGTTCTGAGTCGCTATTTGGACGAAGCATCATCAACATTATTAGAAAAAATCGTAAGCAGTGAAGGTGTGCAAGTAGAAAATGACTGTCGTGTCACAGAAATTTCTAAAGCAGCTGACAATGGAAGTCTTTTGCATACGACAACAAAAGAAATTTCCGTTGATGGTGTGATTTTTGCGCTTGGTTTTCAACCAAATACTTATTTGCTTCATGAGCAAGTGACTCTTGGCGACCGGGGGGCGATACTTGTTGATGAATATATGCAAACAAGTGTTGCAGATGTTTTTGCGGTCGGCGATGCTTCAACGACTTGGGTTGAACGTGCGGGGAAAAACTTTTATCTTCCACACGCTTCGGATAGTGTACGTAACGGGGAGATTGCAGCTGTTAATCTCATGAAAGCACGGCAAAAAATAAATTCTACACAGGCGACTTATCATGTGCCGATGAAGGATATGGTGATTGCTTTGACTGGGCAAACGTTGGCACAAGCGAAAAAAGTAGGTTTAGATGCTTTGTCTGTTCAAGCGGTAAATGCTCATTTGAAAGGACATTCTACAAGTTATGTTTGGCTGGTTTATGAACGGCACACACACCGAATTATTGGTTTGCAATGTATTGGGAAAACGCCAGATTTGGCTGCTTATGCCGATATTATATCACTTGCGATTGAGCGTAATTTAACAGTAGAAGATATTGAATTTACAGATTTTTATTTTGAACATGGCTATAAAGACCCACGGGGATTTAATCGGATTTTGGCGCGTTTAGTGCGAGGAAATCAGGAAGAAAAGCAAGATTAATAAATACTTGGGCTAAAAAGAAATTGACTTGTAACGGAAGTTATCGGAGGGGAAATGACCTCAATACATGAAAAAGATTTAAATTATTGTCGGGAGATGTTGGAGATACTGACAAAGTTAGAGGATAATGAGCGACAACGACAATTAGCATTAGAAAAATATGATAAAAGATTGAAATGGGGAAAAATCCGTCATGCTGTGGAACTTGCGGTGATTTTTGCCTTTATTGTTTTTGCGATTTTGGAGAGCTTGCACGTTTTTATTTATCTTGATTTTTTTGTTTCGCTTATTATTTTAGTGCTGTCTGTAGCTTTGTATTTTTGGCTGTTGACACATGGGAAAATGCCCAAAAAAGTTGAACGTGTTAAATTGACAGGTCAGCGTTCGCTAAATAAAAATTTGACAGAACTGTCAAAAGAAAAAGCAGAGTTAGAAATGGCGCTGAAAAACAGTAAAATTCCTGCACGAAATTTGAATATAAGAGATTTACAACTGATGATTAACTATTTCGAGCGTAATATGGTGACATCATTGGCAAATGCTATCTTTTTCTTGGATTTGACCGAAAAAAATGCTCAGGAAGATGGTTTTAAATTTTGACAGAACTGTCAAAAAATATTAAAAAATCGGTCACTTTTTGACCGGTTTTCATGTTATAATTATAAATAGAAATTTCAAATAACGGAGATAAAATGGCAAATCTTTTTGAAAAATTAATGGAACAAATCAAGCTACCACGGGAAATGAGTGAAACAGCTCTTTTTGCGAGCGCTGATATTGATGCTGTTGAAGTGCACACAGAAAGCAAATTCTGGCGGTTTAAGCTAGTTTTTGATGAGATATTGCCTGTCAGCAGCTACAAAATGTTGGTCAATTTGACAGAAGCTGCCTTTGCCAATATTGCACAGACAGACTTGCGAATTACTGCGCGTTCAGCAGATTTTGATGAGAAATTACTTAATGATTATTATCAGTATATCCTGACTTTGCCAGAGCTTTGCGACCGCTCTTTTTCAAGTATTTTCA
This sequence comes from Lactococcus nasutitermitis, assembly GCF_018403765.1. GTDB lineage: Bacteria > Bacillota > Bacilli > Lactobacillales > Streptococcaceae > Lactococcus > Lactococcus nasutitermitis. The sequence continues at coordinate 58,381 of NZ_BOVQ01000010.1, read as the reverse complement.
AAAAATACCATATCGAGCAACGTGGTGTGCAGCTCAATCTCTTGGTCGAGGACAATCCACAGCTTGACCGTTTTGTCAAAAATAATTTTCCCATTTTGGAGGAAAAATTTGCTGATTTTGGCTTTGGGAAAATTACATTGCGTCCAGTAGTTGATGAAAAATTAACCCAGGAAAGTCTTGCAGCGCACGAAGAAAAAGTGAGTCAAAGCCTGGCACAAGTAGCTGTCGAGCAAGGACAAGTTGAAGCTCAGAAAAAACAACGTGCCACAGAACGTGAGAGTAAACAAATAACAGAAAAAACTCCTGAAAAAGTAGATACAGCCTTGTCAAACGGCATTTCATTTGGACGAAAAATCAGTGGAACAAGTCCAGTAACCTCAATGGCATTCATCGCAGGCGAAGGTTCTGGCGTCATTTTTGAAGGCTATGTTTTTGCAGCCAACCATCGCGAATTTACCAGTCAAAATTCAGGAAAAACCAATCATATTTTAGAGTTACGATTGGCTGACGAGACGTCAACATTTTACGTCAACAAATGGGGACGCAAAGACGAAGAAATTGCGGAATTTGACAAGATTGTCAAAAAAGTTGAAGCTGCCAAAATTTTTGACAGTTCTGTCAAAAATTCTGACGATACAAAAGAAGCTGATAAAGCATTTGCTGACGGACTTTGGCTCCGCGTTCAAGGAAATATCGAACACGACAAATACAAAGATGACTTGATAATGACTGCCAATGCCGTTGTCCAGATTGCCCCAAAAGAAACAGTAGATAAAGTAAGAAATCAGCTCGAATCTCTCCAATCTGACAAACTCCAAATGGGACGCGACATCAAAAATAACGAACCTATCACACCAATGCGCTCAGTCAGTGAATTTTCAACGCAAGGACAGATTGTTTTTGAAGGCTACATTTTCAAAGGCGAAGTCCGCGAAATCAAATCCAGAAAAACAGGAAATATCAGCCATCTTTTTGAGTTTGAAATGACAGATTACACATCAAGCTTTTACGTCCAAAAATGGCTGTATGGCACAGAAGAAATCGCCATAGCCAAACAAATCAAAGCGGGATTATGGGTGCGCGTGCGCGGTTCAGTCGTCCGTGATGATTTCAAAAAAGACCTCGTCCTCCAGCTCAATGACCTCGTAGAAATTCCCACTCAAAAAGTTCGCCAAGACAAATCCGAAGAAAAACGTGTCGAATTTCATGCGCACACAAATATGAGCCAGATGGATGCCATTCCAGAAGTTGAAAATTTAGTTGCTCAAGCCGCAAAATGGGGACATAAAGCGATTGCTATCACAGACCATGGCGGCTTACAGTCCTATCCTCATGCCCACTCAGCCAGTAAAAAATACGGCATAAAAATCATCTACGGTGTTGAAGCCAATCTTGTAGAAGACAAAATTCCAATCGTTTTCAATGAAGCAGATGCAGACCTTTTTGAATCCACCTATGTTGTTTTTGACGTTGAAACCACAGGACTTTCCGCCGTTCACAATGACCTTATCCAGATAGCCGCAACCAAGATGCACAAAGGAAATCCGATTGATTCTTTTGTTGAATTTCTAAATCCAGGTTATCGTCTCAGCGAATTTACCACAGAACTCACACGAATTACCGATGATGATGTGAAAAATTCCAAACCTCTTTATGAAGTCTTGACTGCTTTCCAAAAATTCTGCGAAGGCACAGTTCTTGTTGCCCACAATGCAACCTTTGATGTCGGTTTCATGAACATGAATTATCAGCGCACCGGATTGCCGATTATCAGCCAGCCAGTCATTGATACACTTGAACTTGCTCGTAACCTTTATCCAGAAATGAAACGTTACGGTTTAGGACAGTTGACCAAGAAATTTCAGATTGACCTTGGCGCAGCGCACCACAGAGCCGATTCTGATGCGGAGGCCACAGCTCGCCTTCTTTGGGTCATGCTTGATGAGATGCGCAATGTAAAACATCTCGAATGGAAAAATGTTCTTGACCTCAATGCACGACTTGTCGCTGAAGATTCCTACAAAAAAGTTCGTCCCAAACATATGACACTCTATGCTCAAACACAAGTAGGATTGAAAAATCTATTCAAACTTGTCAGTTATTCCAATGTCAATTATTTCGCAGGTGTCCCACGCATTCCACGTTCTGTTTTGCAAGCACATCGTGAAGGAATTTTAGTTGGTTCAGGCTGTGAAATCGGAGAAGTCTTTGATGCGATTAACAATAAAACCTTTGAAGAAACTTTAGAAATTGCTAAATTTTATGACTTTATTGAAGTCATGCCACCAGCTCTCTACCGCGCTCTCCTAGTAGGAGGAAATTTTAAAAACGAAAAAGAACTTGAACAAAGTCTCAAAGATTTAGTGAAAATAGGAAAAACACTCAACAAACCAGTCCTCGCAACAGGAAATCTTCACTACATCAATCCAGAAGACGCCATTTACCGTGAAATTATCGTCCGTTCACTGGGTCAAGGAGCTGAAATCAACTGGACTCAAGGACATGGCGAACACGCAAGACCACTTCCTTTACCAGAAGCACATTTTCGTACAACCGATGAAATGCTAGATGCCTTTAGTTTTCTTGATGAAGCGACAGCGCGTGAGATAGTTATCACAAACACGCAAGAAATGGCAGACAGTTTTGATACACTTACACCAGTTCGAGATGACCTTTATACACCAGTGATGACTTTTGAAGGAGGAGAAGGTTCAGAAGAACGTATCGTTCGACTTGCCTATGAAAAAGCTCACGCAGTCTATGGTAATCCACTTCCTGACATCGTAGATGCTCGACTTGAAAGAGAACTTCGCTCGATTGTCGGAAATGGCTTCTCTGTGATTTATATCATTGCTCAAGAACTTGTTTTTCGTTCTAGTAAACGTGGTTACCTTGTTGGTTCCCGAGGTTCAGTTGGGAGCTCATTGGTTGCAACAATGATTGGAATTACTGAAGTGAATCCACTCCCACCACATTATATCTGTTCAGAATGTCAGTATTTTGAAGTTCATGATGATGGCTCAGTCGGTTCAGGCTATGATATGCCAGATAAAGTCTGTCCCAACTGTGGCAATAAACTTACTAAAGACGGACATGATATTCCTTTTGAAACTTTCCTTGGCTTTAAAGGTGACAAAGTTCCTGATATTGATTTGAACTTCTCTGGTGATGACCAACCTTTTGCCCACCTTGACGTCCGTGATATTTTCGGTGATGATTATGCCTTTCGTGCCGGAACGATTGGTACCGTTGCGGATAAAACAGCCTTTGGTTATGTCAAAGGTTATGAACGCGATTATGACCAATATTATGGAAGTGCAGAAATTGACCGTCTCGCTATGGGAGCAACTGGTGTCAAACGAACAACAGGACAACACGCAGGCGGAATTATTGTTATTCCATCTTACATGGATGTATATGACTTTTCACCCGTTCAGTTTCCAGCAGATGATGTCAACGCTACTTGGAAAACAACTCACTTTGATTTCCATGCTATTCACGATAATATCCTAAAACTTGACATACTTGGACACGATGACCCCACGATGATTCGAAAATTACAAAGTTTGTCTGGAATTGTACCACAGGATATTCCAATGGATGATAAAGAAGTTATGAAGATTTTTACTTCAACAGAGTCTCTTGGAGTAACTCCAGAGCAAATAGGCGTTAGTTTAGGGACATTAGGAATTCCAGAAATGGGAACCTTCACGTCAATGAATATGATTGCCGAAGCAAAACCAAAAACTTTTGCGGATTTACTACAAATCTCAGGACTTTCACACGGAACAGATGTTTGGTCAGGCAATGCACAAGACCTTATCCAATCAGGAATTGCAGACCTTTCAACGGTTATTGGCTGTCGTGATGATATCATGGTTTACCTCATTCACAAAGGCTTGGACAACTCAATGGCTTTCCAAATCATGGAACGTGTTCGTAAAGGAATGTGGACTAAAATTCCAGCTGAAGAACGTGAAACGTATATTACAGCCATGCAAGAACACGAAGTACCCGAATGGTACATCGAATCTTGCTCTAAAATCAAATATATGTTCCCCAAAGCTCACGCAGCAGCTTACATCATGATGGCATTGCGTATTGCTTATTTTAAGGTGCATTATCCAATTTATTACTATTGTGCATGGTTTTCTATCCGTGCGACCGCTTTTGACCTTGCTGTCATGGGGGGCGGCTTAGAAGTTGTCAAGAGTAAAATGCAAGAAATCAAAGACAAAGGTTTTGATGCCAGCAATACAGAAACAGCACTTTATACAACACTTGAACTCTGTAATGAGATGCTTGAACGTGGTTATACTTTCGGAAAATTGGACCTTTATCGTTCAGAAGCAACAGAATTTGTGATTGATGGCAATACATTGATACCACCATTTGTTACGATGGATGGTCTCGGAGAAAATGTTGCCAAACAAATTGTTGCTGCTCGCCAAGAAGGAGAGTTTCTCAGTAAAATGGAACTTAGAAAACGCGGAGGTGTTTCTCAAACAATCGTTGAAAACATGGATGCTATGGGAATTCTTGCAGGAATGCCAGAAGATAATCAACTCAGTTTATTTGATGATTTCTTTTAAAGTTGAAAATAGTGTTTTAGCACTATTTTTTTCTTTTGGTTTACATAAATATTTATTTAAATTACAAAATAAATTAAATTATTTTTTTATTATTAAATATGGTTAAAACTGTTTTAATTGTATTTATATATGTTATAATGGTCTTACGATGAAAGATGACAAACAGACAGCCATTATAGCGCAAAATATCAAAAAATATTTGATAGAAAATAAGATGCTCCAAAAGGAATTAGCCACACGTGTTGGAATTGCTCCTTCAACGTTGACAGATTATTTAAAATTACGCTCACGACCGAGCCATACAGTTGTCAAACTTATGGCAGATGTTTTTGGTGTTGAAAAATCTGATATAGATACAACTTATAAAGTTGAAAGCAGTAAAAACCTAGAGTGTCTCATCAGCGAAGCTCAGTTTTTTGAGGGACATCCATTAGGGAATAACGATAAAGCAGTTATTGAACATCTCATTCGTAGTTATTTTGAAAATAAAAACAGAATATAAACTATAAGTAAAACAGTATCACTAAGATATTGTTTTACTTTTTATTAGGAATAAAAATTTAACTATCATTTATAATTTTTGAAAAAATAAATTTAAGTAAAAAGCTATAATAATCTTTAAGAAGAACATTTACTTATTGGGGAAATAACTAACAATATGAAAAATATAAAATATAAACTGATGGGATTTGCTTATGCTATCGTTTCGCTTATCCTTGCTTATATTCTGGTAACACATAAATCAAGTTATCCAATAATCATGATAGGAGTTATTTTTGTGATAGTGCTTGGAGCATTGCTTGGAAAGGTTGTTCCCGAAAGCGCCAAAAAATCAGCCAATCGATTTTATCAAAAGCCAACTCTTTATCTTGTTTTATATTTTCTAATTACACTATTTGTGGCATGGTTTGATTTGCCATTTTGGGTAAATCTTATCGCTTATGCTGTCGTGCTTATTCCAGTTGGAAAAATCATTATAAGTTATAAAGATTGAAAAAAACTGCTTATTTTGGCAGTTTTTTTGTTACCTTTTGCTATTTTTTTCGTATATAAAAGTATGATACAAGATTATGCAAAAGAAATTTTAAAAGGCGCAAGAGCTGACAAAGCTCAGGATATTTATTTACAGTATTCTCACGGAAAATACTGTGTATATTTTAGAAACTTTAAATCCCGTGAGTTAGCGGACGAATTAGATGAAAAAATGGGACAAGCGTTGATTGTTCATTTTAAGTTTTTAGCAGGAATGAATGTTGGTGAAAAAAGGCGGACACAATTAGGCTCTTGTTGGTATGAGTTAGGGAGTGGAGAGTCGCAACGTCTGCGCTTATCCTGTGTCGGAGATTTTGAAGGAAAAGAAAGTTTAGTCATCCGTTTGCTTCATTCAGAAAAACAAAAACTGGAATTTTGGTATGACGATGCGCAAGAATTACAAAGCATTTTACGTGGACGTGGACTCTATCTTTTTTCTGGACCAGTCGGAAGTGGAAAAACAACGTTGATGTATGAACTTGCCAAACGTTATTTTACTAAAAAGCAGGTAATGACGATTGAAGACCCTGTGGAATTAGTAGAAACTGATTTTATTCAACTTCAAGTCAATGAATTGATTGGAAATGATTATGATGAATTATTGAAAATGTCGCTTCGTCATCGTCCAGATTTATTGATTGTTGGAGAAATACGTGATACAAAAACGGCAAAAGCTGTGCTACGTGCGAGCTTGACGGGACATATTGTTTTTTCAACCATTCATGCGAAATCAATCTTTGGAGTGAAAGAACGTTTATTAGAACTTGGTTTAAGCGAATGGGAAATTGAAAATGCTGTGCAGACAATACTTTATCAGCGACTTATTGCAGGGAAAGGAGCAGTAGATATTGCAAAAAATGGATTTGAAAACTGGACAGCCCAAAGCTGGAATGAAAAAATGGCGGCTTTGGTTGCAGATGGATATCTCACAGATTTTGAAGCGCAAGCAGAAAAAATTAACTCTGAACAAACAGGTGAAACTGATTCAACTGATGAGTAGTTTACTTTCTAGTGGATTTCACTTGGGAGAAGTAGTAGATTTTCTAGCACGTTCTCATCTGACCGATAGAGAATTTGTGGAAAAAATGCAAACAGGACTTGCTTCTGGAGAAAGTTTAGCAGGGATTTTAGAGAGCTTACATTTCTCAAAAAATGTCGTCACACAAGTTGCGCTGGTAGATTTTCATGGAAATTTAACACAAACCTTGGAACTTATCGAAAATAATCTGCGCCAAAGTTTAACTGTTAAGAAAAAATTAGTGAGTGTTGCGACTTATCCTGTGATATTGGTGTTGTTTTTGGTGGCTATTATGTTTGGCTTGAAAAATTATTTATTGCCGCAACTGGATAGCCGAGGAAATATTGCGACAACGATTATCAACCATTTACCCAGTATTTTTCTGGTCGGAACTGCGAGTATCATCATTGTAACTTTTCTCGTGAGTTGGGCATTTAAAAGAAATTCAGCATTAAAAAATTATCGTTTATTAGTTAGAATTCCTTTTGTTCAAAGTTTTATTCGGCTTTATATGACGGCATATTTTGCAAGAGAATGGGGAAATTTAATGGCACAAGCGGTTGAATTGCGTCAGATTTTAGAAATTATGTCTGAACAAAAAAGTCGTATTTTCTGTGAATTAGGCGAGAAAATGGGAAATGAATTAAATTCTGGTAAAAGTTTTTATGACACAGTCAAGCACACACACATTTTTATGCCAGAATTATCACTCATTATTGAATATGGGGAAATAAAAGATAAATTAGGAACAGAATTAACTGTTTACGCACAAGAATGTTGGGAACAGTTTTTTGAAAAAATTAATCGAACAATGCAATGGATTCAGCCACTTGTTTTTGTATTTGTCGCATTGATGATTGTTCTTTTATATGTTGCAATGCTCTTGCCGATTTACTCTAATATGGGCACGATGATAAAATAAAGTGAGGTAAAAATGAGAAAAAAATTTGTATTAATAAGTTTGTTAAAAAATAAATGTGAAAATAAAGCAAGCAAGAGAAAGCAAGTAGCTGCTTTCACTTTGATTGAAATGTTGATTGTCCTTATGATTATTTCGATTTTAATTTTGTTGTTTGTTCCAAACTTATTAAAAGAAAAGTCACAGGTTCAAAATACTGGAGAATCAGCTGTAGTAAAGGTTGTTGAGAGTCAGGTTGAGCTTTATGAATTAGACCATTCTGATACACCAGATTTGTCTGAGTTGGTAAAAGATGGGATGATTACACAGAAGCAAGCGGATAGTTACAAGGATTATTATGCAAAAAATAAGGGAGAGACAGCAGAAATTGCAAATTAGGGCTTTTACGTTAGTGGAAAGTCTCTTAGTACTAGGAATAACTAGCTTTGTGATTATTGTGTTTTCTTCAAGCTTGCTACAAACAATACATATTGTTCGTGGAGAATTATTTGTTTTACGATTTGAAAATCTGTATCAAAATGCGCAAGAAGATGCTGGATTATTAGGAGAAAATGAGACTATTTTAGCTAAAAATAAGAGTTTATTTTGTGAGAATGAGAAAATAGAAGTGCCAGATGAGGTACAATTTAATGATTTTAATATCACATTCAATGAAAAGGGAGAAAATTCAAGTTTGAAAAAAATTCAACTTAATTTACCTTATGAAAACAAAAAAATTATTTATCAGTTGGAAATGGGAAGTGGAAAATATAAAAAATCAATCAATTAAAGCCTATATTTTACTTGAGAGTTTGATTACAATGGGATTATTGGCGATTTTGGTGACAGTTGTTTTGACAGGAATTGTGAATGCTCGTCAACGTATTTCATCAGAAAACACTCACATTGAAGCATTAAATGTGGCGAAAATGGCAGTTGATAATCATTTGACAAAACTGTCAGCAAATGGACAAGATGTGGAAATTATTAAAAATGATAAGGAAATTATCATCAAAAATCATGAAGAAAAAATTTTGGAACTCGTGTCGAAAAATTAGAGCATTTACTTTATTGGAATGTTTAGTTGCGTTATTGGCTATTTCTGGGAGTGTACTGGTTTTATCAGGATTGACAAAACTTATGCACCAGCAAATAGTTGTAGTACAAGATGATAATACAAAAGATTGGCAAATTTTTTGTCAACAAATGCGTGTTGAATTAGAAAATGCACATTTTGACAAAGTGCAAAATAATTTTCTATATGTGACAACGAGTAAGGCTTTACGTTTTGGAAAAACAGTAACAGCAGATGATTTTAGAAAATCTGCAGCTGATGGCACAGGCTATCAACCAATGATTTATGGAGTAAAAAGTACACAAATTACTGAAAAAAATGGTTTGGTTGATATTCAACTCAATTTAGAACGGGGAGGGAAAAGAGAATTTCTTTACGAATTTTCAAACGGAGAGTAAAAGCTGGGATTTTACTTTATACGCTGGTTATATCTTTAATTTTTGGATTGTTATTGCAATTTTTCTTAGAAAATATGATAAATGTACATCGTCATTTGATAGTGCAAGAAGATAATTTGGAAGCTCAACTTATGGTTTCATTGGCAGAAAAACAGAGCTTGAAAAATGGTGACATCATTCATTTTGATAAAGGAATGCTCATTTACAAGTCGTCAGCAGAAAATAAAACTTTTGATGTTAATTTGACAGATGGTACAGAAATAATTTTGAGTCAATAAGCAAAAAATAATTTTTGACAGTTCTGTCAAAAAAATTTATAAGATATTTTTGGCAAATAATTTTTTGACAAAGCTGTCAAAAACAATTTTAGCAGTTTTTATGGGAAATAATCTTAACCAGTTGACAATATTTTCTTATTCTGATATACTTTACCAGTAAACTAATTTCGAAAGAGGCTTTACGATATGAATTTAGAAAGACAAATTGATGAATTTCTGAGTCATCTCATGCAATTCGCAGAAAATAAGCATGAAATTTTATTAGGAGAATGCGAATCAGATATCAAGCTCACAAGTACGCAAGAGCATATTTTAATGTTGCTCATGAATGAAGCAACGACAAATGCGAAAATATCTGAACAGCTAAAAATTTCACCTGCTGCAGTCACAAAAGCATTGAAAAAATTGCAGGAGCAACAACTTATTGATTCTGCAAGAACTTTACAAGATGAACGACGTGTGATGTGGAGCTTGACGCCAAAAGCCTTGCCCATTGCTCATGAACACGCAGAACATCATGCAAAAACTTTGCAGACTTATGCGCAACTTGTTGAAGATTTTTCTGAAGATGAACAAAAGGTTATTAGTCAATTTCTCAAAGAACTTTTAGGAGAATTTCAATGAAAAAAATAGTTTTAGCACTTTTTATTCCAGCACTTTTTGTTTTGGGAGGATGCCAAAAAACAGCAAATGATAAGCAGCCAGAAGTTGTTACTTCATTTTATCCAATGTACGCTTTTACTAAAGCCGTAGTTGGAGATAAAGTAGAAGTAAAAACAATCATGCCAAGTAATCAAGAAGTTCATGAATTTGAACCTTCTGCTAAAGAAGTAGCAACAATGAGCAAAGCAAAAGTCATTGTTTATAACGATAATGATTTAGAAAAATGGGCATCTGGAGTAAATAACAAAGGTGTCAAAATCGAAGCTGCTAAAAACGTAAAAATAAATGCGAGTGACCCACATACATGGCTTTCTCCAAAAGAAGCAATTATCGAGGTCAATACGATTGCTAAAGGTCTGGAAAAAGAATTCCCGCAATACAAAACAACTTTTGCTAAAAACAAAGCGAGTTATGTTAAGAAACTTGAAGCGTTAAGCGCTCAATATGAAAATTCTTTGAAAAATGTGAAGCATAAAATCATTATTACTCAACATGATGCTTTCTCATACTTGGCGAATGATTACGGATTGACAAATGACCCTATTGCTGGTATTGATCCAGAAGTTGAGCCATCAAGTGCTACATTGATTAAACTTAAAAATGAAATGCAAAAGTATGATGTAAAATATGTGTATTCTGAAATGAATAGTAATAGCAAAGTAGCGGACACACTTGCTAAAGCAACGGGGGCCAAACTTGTTGAACTTAACACTTTGGAATCTGTTAGCAACAAACAAATCGCTGACGGAGAAAATTATATTAATATCATGCAAAAAAATCTGAAAGTCCTAGAAAGTACGTTAAATAATTAATGCGATATATTGATGTTCAAAATGTCACTTTTCAATATGAGGGTGAACCTGTCCTGGAAAATGTCAGTTTTTCCCTTGATTCTGGAGAATTTGTGACATTGACAGGGGAAAATGGAGCAGCTAAATCAACTCTTGTCAAAGTAACATTGGGTATTTTGAAACCTAAGTCAGGTAAAGTAATCATTGCGCGCGAAGATACACAAAATCGTAAGTTAAGAATTGCCTATGTTCCTCAGCAAATTTCAAGCTTTAATGCTGGATTTCCTTCGACTGTTCATGAATTTGTACGTTCTGGACGTTATCCACGTGAAGGTTGGTTTAGAAAGTTGCAAAAACATGATGAAGAACACGTGAAAGTGGCTCTTGAATCAGTTGGTATGTGGGATTATCGGAATAAAAAGATTGGAGATTTATCTGGTGGACAAAAGCAACGTGTAATTATTGCACGTACTTTTGCTTCGGACCCTGACCTTTTTGTATTAGATGAACCGACAGTAGGAATGGACGATGCGACAACAGCTGCATTTTATGAATTGATGTCGCACAGCGCTCATGTTCATGGGAAAAGTGTGCTTATGGTGACACATGACCCAGAAGATGTCAAAAAATATGTTGACCGTGATATTCATTTGGCAAGAGATAAAAATGGTAAGTTTGCTTGTTTTGAACTTCATTCACAAAAAGATACAAGTGTAGTAACAGAAAGGGAAAGAGGAATAAATTAGTTATTTATTAACTAAAAAAAGTTGTATTTTCTCAATACAACTCAATTCCAAGAAATATAATGTTTGAAATATTTTCTTATGGCTTTATGCGTAATGCCATTCTAGCAACAACAGCGATTTCGCTTTTTGCACCACTACTGGGTGTATTTCTCGTGCTTCGAAGACAATCTTTGTTGTCTGATACATTATCCCATGTTTCTCTAGCTGGCGTAGCTTTTGGGATATTATTCAGTATCAATCCTACATGGTCAACTTTGATTGTTGTTGTGATTGCGGCGATTTTTATGGAGTATTTACGTCTTGTTTATAAAAATTATATGGAACTTGCGACGGCGATTTTGATGTCAGCTGGGCTTGCGATTGCCATGTTTATTATCAATGCGGTCGGAAGTAAAACAACGATTAGTCTTGACCAATATCTTTTTGGTTCGATTGTCACGATTGGCGGAACACAAGTTATTATGCTTTATGTGATTGCCTTGATTGTACTGGCTGGTTTTATCTTTTTCTTGCGTCCACTTTATGTGATGACTTTTGACGAAGATACAGCGCTTGTTGATGGTTTGCCTGTGCGATTGATGTCAATGATTTTCAATATCGTCACGGGACTTGCGATTGCGCTGATGATTCCAGCTTGTGGCGCGTTGCTTGTTTCGGCAATCATGGTACTTCCAGCGAGTATCTCAATGCTCGTTGGAAAATCCTTTAAAACGGTACTTATATTATCGGTTGTTATGGGATTTATCGGCATGAACGCTGGACTTATTGTGTCTTATTATTATAATGCACCAGCAAGCTCAGCGATTACTCTCATTTTTATTGGACTTTTCTTGCTGGTATCTATCGTCAAAAGATTGGCTAGGCGCTAAAACTTCGATATTTTCTCCAGAAAATGGATTTGGAAAGATGAGCTTTGCAGCGTGAAGCATAAGTCGAGCTTCGTTATTATCTTTAGTATAGAGAGTGTCACCGACGATTGGCTTATTCATAGCAGACAAATGAACACGTATTTGATGGGTTCTGCCTGTATCAAGGATTAACTTGAGCAGGCTTTTTTGTTTTAAATTTTCTAAAACGGTCACGTGTGTGATAGCAGCTTTTCCAGTCTTTGAAATCACTTGTTTGCGTTTATCGTGGCGGTCTTTACCGATTGGTTGATTGATTGTGAAATGATTTTGAGCAAAAGTTCCATAGACCAAAGCGAGATATTCACGATGGATTTTATTTTGTTCAAATAATTGTCCTAAAATTGGAAGTACGAACTGATTTTTTGCAAATAAAACAGCGCCAGAAGTTGCTTCGTCAAGACGATGGACAACGTAAACAGGTTGATTGAGCGCAGCTGCAACATGATTTTGTAGGGCGAGTTCATTTTCTAAATTTCCATGAGTTTTCATACCGCAGGGTTTATTTGCAACAACAAAAAAGTCATCTTCATAAAGAATATCTGCTTTTTGAGCATCACCAAAAGGAACAGTTAGTTCAGGAAAATCTTCCACATCAAAAATTAAGTGAACATTATCGCCAGCTTTAACGAATAATTCTTCATTTGCTACTTGATTGTTGATGAGAAAATGCTTTTTTATCCGCAAAAAATAACGGAGTTTTCGAGGAATGAGCCAAGTATCTTCGAGTAAGTGCTTAACGCTTTGCTTCTTAAAATTTTCTGGTAAAATAAAGTTAAATTCCATATAGAATATTGTAACACAAAGAGTTTTTTGATAAAATAGGCAGAATAGAATAAGTACAAGAAGGTGAGAATACAACTTGTCTGAAGAAAATCCAAACTTTAGTCGTCGTTCCAGACGAGCAGAAAGTAAAAAAAATCCAAAAATAACGGAAGAAAAAAACGAAGAACTTGTACAAGCAGGACAATTTGCGCAGATAATGCATCCAATAAAACGTTTTTGGAAAAAATACAATCTCACAAAAATTTTGATTATTGTGCTACTTTTGTTTGTCGTCAGTGTGGGCTCTTATCTCTTTTTCCTTGCGAAAACGGCGAATGTTAAAGTTTTACAGAGTTCTATTGAAACACAAACTGAAATTTTAGATAAAAATGACAAGGAAGCTGGAACGCTTTATGGTCAAAAAGGTACACCAGTCACTTTTAATCAAATTTCTGATAATATCAAAGATGCAGTCATTGCAACGGAAGACAGGACTTTCTACAAAAATCATGGAGTTAATATTAAACGTTTTACCTTAGCACTTGTGACTCTGGGGCATTTTGGTGGTGGTTCAACGATTACGCAGCAATTAGCAAAAAATGCTTATTTGACGCAGAAACAAACGATTGACCGTAAAGCACGTGAATTTTTCCTTGCACTTGAAATCAATAAACATTACAGTAAAAATGAGATTTTGACGATGTATCTGAATAATTCTTATTTTGGAAATGGTGTTTGGGGAATACAGGACGCTTCGGAAAAATATTTTGGCGTGCCAGCAACGCAAGTTACAACAGATGAAGCGGCGACACTCGCTGGAATGCTTAAAGGCCCAGAAATTTACAATCCTTTGTATGATAAAGGAAAATATGCAACGCCAAGACGAGATACAGTCCTTCAAAATATGGTAAACGCAGGCTATCTCAAACAAAGTGATGCTGATAATTTTATGAAGGTTGATTTGCAAAGTGAGTTAAAAGATAATTATAGCTCGCAAATGGCAGCTTATAAATATCCGAGCTATTATAATGCTGTGATTTCAGAGGCTGAGAGTAAATATGGCTTGACTTTACAAGAAATCATGAATAATGGTTATAAGATTTATACTGGTATGGATCAAAATATGCAGTCGGGAATGCAACAGACTTATGATAATACCAGTCTTTTCCCTACGGCAGCGGATGGAACATCTGTACAGTCTGCTTCTGTTGCGGTGAATCCTAAAAATGGGGAAGTAGAAGCACTTGTTGGAAATGTTAATGTGGATAATTATAATTCTTTTACGAATTTTAATTATGCGACGATGGCAAAACGCTCACCAGGTTCGGCGATTAAACCTTTGATTGTTTATAGTCCAGCGATTGAAGCTGGTTGGTCGATTGATAAGCTTGTGGATGATAGTCCGGCGGATTATAATGGTTGGAAACCTACAGATGCGGATGGTTTGTGGCGCGGAGAAGTTCCAATGTATCAAGCTGTAGCAAATTCTTATAATATACCTGCGATAAATACTTATCAGACAATTGGTCCAAAAGTTGGAAATGCTCTTGGGCGTGATTTTGGGATTGATTTAACTTCTAAAAATAATGTGTTGACAACGGCGCTTGGTGCGGGTGTGGAGACAAATCCTTGGCAGATTGCTCAAGCCTATTCGGCTTTTGCAAATAATGGTACGATGGACGAGGCGCATCTGATTACAAAGATTGAGAATGCTAATGGTCAGGTGATTAAACGGGCGAAGGTAAGTAAAAAGCGCGTGATTAGTAAAGATACAGCAGATAAAATGACTGAAATGATGATGGGAACATTTTCTAACGGTTCAGCATATAATGCAGCACCAGCAAGCTATACATTTGCAGGAAAAACTGGGACAAATGAAGATGTTGACCAATGGGTGGTTGGCTATACACCAGACCTTGTCACTGCTCTGTGGGTTGGTTTTCCTGACCCTAAAGATTATAAGTTGGCAGGAACTTCTGAGGGACAAACATCGGTTATTTTCCGTCAGGAAGCAAGTTATCTTTATCCTTATACAAGTGGGACGGAATTTAAGGTGAAAAATCCTTATGTGACGGCTGGTGTTGCACCTTTGACATCTGCTTATACTTATCAGCGACAGTTGCAAGATGATATCGTAAGTCAAGAACAAGCAGAAGCTCATACAACTGGGAATACGCCAGCAGTGCCTAGCTCGACAAGCTCATCATCGTCAAAAGAAAGTAAAAGTAATAAACTTGGTGGTTTGTGGAAATCTGCTCAGGATACAGCAAAATCTGCACAAAAAGCAGCCAAATCAGCGTGGAATAAGGTTACAGATTTGTTTCGCAGATAGTTTCGAAAAAAACGTAAGAATGTCTGTAAATAACTGAACAATATGTTGATTTTATGGTAAAATAAGAATATAAAATTTTGGAAAAAGCTAATGTGAGCTTTTCAAGATGATATTAAAAAGTAAAATGGTGTTATATTTTTTTAGAAATATTAGGAAGGAAGACGAATGAAACGCTACGTCACTGGTTTTGATGGTTTGCGGACGCTTGGGGTGTTTGCAGTTATTCTATATCATATTTATCCCAATGTTTTGCGCGGTGGTTTTCTCGGCGTTGTATTGTTCCTTGTCCTTTCGGGCTATCTTGTAACAGATTCTTTGCTACGTGAATATCAACAAACAGGAAAATTGAATATTTTGCAGTTTTGGGGACGGCGTCTGAAGCGAATTTATCCGCTGATGATTGCTGTTTTCTTGATTGTCACGCCTTATTTGTTGATTTTTCAGAGAGATGAGTTGCGCGGTTTGGGTTCTGACTTCTTTTCTAGTGTGCTTTCTATCCAGAACTGGTGGCAGATTGCGCAGGGGGATTCGTATTTTGCAAATATTGCCGGGGAATCTCCTTTTAAACATATTTATTATTTGTCGATTGAGGGACAATTTTTCCTGCTTTTCCCTTTGTTGTTGTTTATTTTACTGAAATTTGTTAAAAATCGTGGAAAGATTTTCTTGATTTTAAGTGGAATTACTTTGATTTCAGTGATTTGGATGGCTGTTTTGTTTGTGCCAGGACAAGACCCTACGCGCGTTTACTATGGTACGGATACACGTTTGTTTAGTTTGGTGATGGGTGCAAGTCTTGCATTTGTTCTTCCTTTAAGAAAGAAATTAAAAGTAAATGAGCGTGGAAAACGTGTGGGATTAGGATTGGCAGCGGCTGCATTTGCTTTGAGCGTTCTTGCTTATTTCTTCATGCCGGCGCAAAGTGCGGTCACTTATTACGGGGGAATGTGGGCAGTTAGTCTGTTAACGATGGTACTGATTGCTTTGGTTGCTCAGCCTGCTTTTGGGATTGATAAGGTCTTTAGTAATCCTGTCTTTAGCTATATTGGCTCGCGTTCGTATGGTATTTATCTTTGGCAGTTGCCTGTTTTGGCTTTGGTTGCGGCGAAGTTGCTGAACCCGACAGCTTGGTATAATGTGCTTTGGCAATTAGCACTTATTGTTGGATTGTCGGAACTTTCTTATCGTTTCATTGAAACGCCTTTGAAGAATTTTGATTATAGCAATACATTGAGTGTTGTTCGGAATTATGTATTTGGTGGGAACTGGCTCAAACTTAAAAAGTTGGTAACGTCAGGTATTTTGCTACTGATTGTTGCCATGTTGGCTGTGATTATATTTTCTCCGGCTTCGCCACATGATCAGGAAATTTTGCAAAAAAAGATTTTGGCACAACAGGCAGTCCTGCAAAAACGGGAAGAAGCGACGGCAAATGCTAAGGTTAGTAAACCCTTGAAAACTATTGCTTCCAAATATAAGGTAGAGCCTGTTATTGCTGAAAAAGCGAGTGAAATGAAAGTTTTGGCGATTGGGGATTCAGTCATGGTGGCTGGTTCGACAGATTTAAGTGAAGTATTTCCTCAAATGAATATTTCTGCGGTAGTTGGGGAGCAAGCTAATGTTGGTGAGAAATTTTTAGAGAAAAATCAAGCGAAGATAAAAGCTTCGGATGCGCTGTTGATTGGGCTTGGGACGAATGGGACTTTGACGATTGGCGGTGTGAATTATATTGATAAAATCATGGCTTTGGCTGGGAATAAACCTGTTTACTGGATAAATAATCGTGCGCCTGGGAAACCTTGGATTTCAGTCAATAATGCACAACTTGCGGCAGCGGCAAAAAAATATCATAATCTAAAAATTATTAACTGGTATGCAGCTTCAGCAGGTAAAACGGATTGGTTTTGGAGTGACAATATTCACCCTAAAGGAACTGGTGCGATTGCTTATGCACGATTGATTGCTGATACTATGGCGGCAACTAAAAAGTAAAATAAACGAGCGGTCTTGAAAATAGAATAAAAGAGAGAACTTGCGCTTTTGATGTCTTTTTGATAAAATGAATAATATGTTAAAAAAAGCAGGATTAGCTTGCACGGTTTGTGGTTCACGAAATTATACGTTGAATTTGTCGAGCAATGCAAAAGATAAAAGAATCGAAGTAAAAAAGTTTTGTAAAACGTGTGGTAAACATACATTGCACAAAGAAACACGGTAAAATATTTTTTGATGAAACTGTCAAAAATAATTTTTGAGAAAATGGAGAGTTGTCAGTTTTGGCAGCGGTGAAAAGAGATGAAATTTATTAAAGGTATCATTGAAGAAATGAAATTAACAACGTGGCCAACGCGAAAAGAATCTGTTCGTGATTTCTTTCAAGTGGTTGAGTACACGATTTTCTTCTTGGTGTTTATTATGATTTTTGACTGGATTAGTCAAAATGGTATTACGTCAGCAGTCAGTCATTTGTTGCCTTTGATGCACAAATAAAAATTTTTTACAGTTCTGTCAAAAAAATTGACAGGATTTTTTTGTCTAAAAAACTTTTTAACAAAGCTGTCAAAAAAATTTAAGCTATTTTTTGTGAAAAAATGAATAATAGTCTTTTATTTCTTCGTCAAACGTGATATAATATGTTTGCTCGAGGGTGTTGACCCTTTTTGTTTTACAAAAAAATTGAAATATGAATAAAAAATAAGAGGTATTTAAAAATGGATGAAACTACAAATACGGTAAATTTTGACCAAGGCTGGTTCGTTATCCAGACTTACTCTGGCTACGAAAATAAGGTCAAACAGGATTTGCTGGACCGCGCTGAGCTGTACAATATGGCAGACAAGATTTTGCGTGTGGAAATTCCTACGGAAACAATTCGCACGGAAGTCAATGGCAAAATGAAAGATATTGAGGAAAATCTTTTTCCAGGTTATGTGCTGGTCGAAATGAATATGACCGATGAAGCTTGGTTTATTGTCCGTAATACGCCAAATGTCACTGGTTTCGTGGGTTCTCACGGAAATCGTTCAAAACCAACGCCACTTTTTGAAGAAGAAATTAACGAGATTTTGGTTGGCATGGGCAAAATGGTGCGTCAGATTGATTTCGAGATTTTTGTTGGGAAGCGCGTTCGCATTGTTGACGGTGCATTTTCTGGTTTTGAAGCGCCAATCACAGAAATCAATGGCGACAAAGTGAAATTGACAGTAGATATGTTTGGTCGCGAAACACCGGTAGAGCTGGATTTGCACCAAATCGAGGAAATTCAAGAAGCATGATTTTAGAAAAACAGATGTCGCTAGATGTCTGTTTTTCATTGTCTACTTAACGAAATTGAGAATTTATGATATAATATAGAAAATTCCGAAAGTGAGAAAATGTATGCCATTACTCTATCAATCCACAAGAAATAAATCAAATCAAGTTACGGCAAGTCAGGCGATTTTGCAAGGTTTGGCAACTGATGGTGGACTTTATGTTCCTGTCAAATTTCCTAAAGTTGACTTGGATTTTGACCAACTGAAAAATGCAACTTATCAGGAAATTGCAACACTTGTTTTGTCAGCATTTTTTGATGATTTCAGTCACGAAGAAATTGACAAAGCTGTCAAATCTGCCTATGGGAAAAAATTTGATACAGCAGAAATTGCCCCAGTTAAGCAGGTTGGCGACCATTTTGTGCTGGAACTTTTCCACGGCGAAACGATTGCTTTCAAAGATATGGCGCTGTCAATTTTACCATTTTTGACAACTCTGTCAGCAAAGAAAAATGCGGTGGACAATGAAATTGTGATTTTGACAGCAACATCAGGTGATACAGGAAAAGCTGCTATGGCAGGATTTGCGGACGTTCCTCAGACAAAAATTATTGTTTTCTATCCGAAAAATGGTGTCAGCAAAATTCAAGAACGACAGATGCTCACGCAAACAGGCGAAAATGTTCATGTCGTTGGGATTGACGGTAATTTTGACGAAGCACAAACAGCTGTCAAAACAATGTTTAATGACGAAAAACTCCGTCAAAAAATGCTGGCAAATGGCAAACAATTTTCATCAGCAAACTCAATGAACATTGGACGCTTAATTCCACAAGTTGCTTACTATATCTACGCTTACGCACAACTTGTCAAGTCTGGCAACATCACAGCAGGTGAAAAAATTGATTTTTCTGTACCAACTGGCAATTTTGGAAATATCCTTGCCGCACATTATGCTAGAAAAATTGGACTTCCAATCAAGCAACTCATTTGTGCTTCCAACAAGAATAATGTCCTGACAGATTTTTTCAACACAGGTACTTACAATAAAAAACGCAATTTTTATGTGACAAGTTCGCCATCTATGGACATTCTCATCTCATCAAATCTTGAACGATTGATTTTTGAGCTGACTGACGAAGACGATAAAATGACCTCAAAATTTTTGACAGAACTGTCAAAAACTGGCGAATACAAAATTACAGAAAAAATGCAAGAAAAATTGGCGAATTTCTCAGCAGATTGGGCTTCTGAAGCAGTTATTTCTGACGAAATTGCAACAACATTTGTGGAGGAACATTATGTTCTTGACCCCCACACAGCAGTTGCCAGTGCCGTTTATCGCCGCCTGAAACCAGCAGAAAAAACAGTTGTTGTCAGCACAGCCAGCCCTTACAAATTTCCAAAAGTCGTCTTAGAATCTTTGACAGAACCGTCAAAAAATCTAACAGATTTTGAAGCCGTTGAAGCACTCGAAAAAATCAGCAAAACACCATTGCCAAAGGCAGTTAGCGATTTATTTAATGCTGAAATCCGACACAATACAGTAATTGCAACCGCAGAGATGCAACACGAAGTAGAAAGCTATCTCAAGCTGAAATGAAGTCAAGCCGCGAAATAGTAAAGTTTGCCTTCCCAGCGATTATCGAAAATTTCCTGCAAATGCTCGTAGGACTTTCCGACACATTTCTCGTGTCACATATCAGTCTTTCAGCAGTTGCCGCTGTTTCCCTCGCCAACAATGTTATCACAGTCTATCAAGCGATTTTTATAGCCCTCGGCACAATGGTTTCTAGCCTATTCGCCCGCAAAATCGCCGAAAAAAACACTGACAAAGTCCAGCAACTTGCCAATTCAGCAGTAAAATTCACCGTTCTCGTCAGTCTAATGATGGGAATTCTTTCGGTCACCCTTGGCAGACCGATTGCTTATATCATTGGTGCGCGCGCGACCGTGTTAAATCTTGCCACAGTCTATCTTGCCTTAGTAGGAGGAATGATTATTTTACTTGGCTTGATGACGACTTTTGGCAGTTTTCTGCGTGCGCGAGGCAATACAAAAACGCCCATGTGGGCAAGTTTTATGGCAAATATTCTCAATTTGATTTTTTCAGCAACTCTAATTTTCGTTTTTCATTTCGGAGTCGTCGGAGCAGCACTTGGCACGATTGTAGCACGTCTCATTGCGAGTATTTTTCTCTATAAAAAATTAAACACCGAACATCCCACACGTCATTTCTTCCGAGAAAAACTTGACAAAGAGTTGATAAACTTGACCATTCCAGCCACAGGAGAACGTTTATCCATGCGGATTGGCGATTTGCTCGTCATGGCGCTCGTCATCAGTTTTGGAAGTCGTGTTTTTGCAGGAAATGCTATTGGCGAAAGCATCACACAATTCAACTATATGCCCGCATTCGGTATGGCAACGGTCACCGTCATTTTAGTTGCACAAGAGTTTGCGCAGGAAAATATCAACAATATCAAGCAATACATTCGCCGCACTTATTGGTTATCCAGCATCATGATGCTCATTATTGGACTTTTCCTTTTTGCAAGCAGCCATTGGCTTAATGCTCTATTTACCACAGAAAAAATCGCCACACAAAGTAGCGATACCGTCATTTTATTCTCACTCTTAGCAACTTTCTTCGTCACAGGCACAACAACTTACACGGCAGCCTTCCAAGGAATAGGAAATGCAAAACTTCCCTTCTACACGACAACGATTGGAATGTTTGCCATCCGTCTTATCTTAGGCAGTTTCTTAGGAATTTTCCTTCATCTAGGACTTGTTGGCGTCTGGATAGCTGTCGTCTTAGACAACCTTTTTCGCTTTATATTTTTAAAAATAAAATTTTATCAACTGACAAAAAAATAAGCCAACAGGCTTATTTTTTCAATAAATCACGAATTTCACGCAAAGTTTCCAATTCTTCACTCTCAATAACCGCAGCAGTATCTTCTTTTTTAGGAAAGAGTTTATTGATAGCTTTAATCATAAGGAACACAACAAAGGCTGTAATCACAAAATTAATTAAATCATTGATAAATGAACCATAAGTAAATTTAGCCTTGCCAACTGTAAAGTACAAATGAGCCAATGCACTATTTTGCACGAAAAGTCCGATTAAAGGATTGATTAAATTATCCACCAAAGACTTAACCAGCGCCGTAAAGGCAGCACCAATAATGACACCAACGGCCAAATCAAGCACGTTGCCACGTAAAATAAAATTCTTAAATTCTTTTAACATAAATCCTCCTTATTACATATTTATAAACATTATAACAAAATTTAATGAATGAACAAAATTCTAACTCCTAAAAAACAAGAAAACGAAATATGGATCTCCAAAAAATACAAAAAAAATAGTCTCCCAGTCTTGACAAGTCACATTAGCTTTGATAAAATAGACAGGTGCTGTTAAAAACAGTATGTAGCAATGAAGTGAGAGGTTGCGACACACCCGAAGGTATTGCCATACCAGCGTGCCGGTTTTCTCACAGAGCTAGCCTATTAAAAAATAGACGAAGGAGAAAAAATGGCAACTAAAAAAATTCGTATTCGCTTGAAAGCTTATGAACATCGTATTTTGGACGCAGCAGCTGAAAAAATCGTTGAAACTGCTAAGCGTACAAATGCAGAAGTAAGTGGACCAATTCCACTTCCTACTGACCGCAGTGTCTATACAGTTATTCGTGCAACGCACAAATACAAAGACAGCCGCGAACAATTCGAAATGCGCACACACAAACGCTTGATTGACATCATCGAACCAACACAAAAAACAGTTGATTCATTGATGAAACTTGATTTGCCAAGTGGTGTCAACATCGAAATCAAACTTTAATTGGTGCTTTTTCGCCCAATACTTCGTCAGGCTTCAGCTCATTGCCTTTAGGTAACTTCGCTTCGCCTTCCTCGTATTGAACAAAAAATCACGCAATTAAAGCACTATTCATCTTAATTATTATTAGATGAAAAACTCACACATTAAGAAAGGTATTCTCATGTCAAAAGGAATCTTAGGGAAAAAAGTGGGAATGACTCAAATCTTCACAGAAAACGGTGAATTAATCCCCGTAACTGTAATTGAAGCAACTCCTAACACAGTTCTCCAAGTCAAATCTGTTGAAACAGACGGCTATGAAGCAACTCAAGTTGGTTTCGATACACTTCGTGAAGTTTTGACTAACAAACCCGCCAAAGGTCACGCTGCTAAAGCTAACACGACTCCTAAGCGCTTCGTTCGTGAATTTAAAGGACTCGAAGGCTTAGAAGTTGGCTCAGAAATCACTGTTGATACATTCGCAGCTGGAGATGTCGTAGATGTTACCGGAACATCAAAAGGTAAAGGTTACCAAGGACCTATCAAACGTTGGGGACAATCACGTGGACCTATGGCTCATGGTTCTCGTTACCACCGTCGTCCAGGTTCAATGGGACCTGTAGCCGCTAACCGTGTGCCAAAAGGTAAACACCTTGCAGGGCGCATGGGTAATCAACGTGTTACCGTACAAAACCTTGTCATTGCACAAGTGCTTCCAGAAAAAAATGTTATCCTTGTAAAAGGTAACGTTCCTGGAGCTAAGAAATCTTTGATTGTTATCAAATCAGCAATCAAAGCTAAATAAGAAGGAAAGGAGATAGATAATCTATAATGGCTAAAGTATCATTATTCAAACAAGATGGCACAAAAGCTGGAGAAGTTGAACTCAACGACACAGTATTTGGTATCGAACCAAATGAATCAGTTGTGTTTGACGTTGTTCTCTCACAACGCGCCAGCCTCCGTCAAGGAACGCACGCACATAAAAATCGTTCGCTCGTATCTGGCGGTGGTAAAAAACCATGGCGTCAAAAAGGAACTGGACGTGCCCGTCAAGGTTCAATCCGCTCACCACAATTCCGTGGCGGTGGAACTGTCTTCGGACCTAATCCACGTAGCTATGCTTACAAGTTACCACAAAAAGTTCGTCAACTTGCTCTTAAATCAGTTTACTCAACAAAAGTTGCTGAAAGCAATTTGATTGCTGTTGATGCACTTGAATTTGCAGCACCTAAAACAAGTGAATTTGCAAAAGTTATCTCAGCTCTTTCATTAGAACGTAAGGTTCTTGTTGTTCTTCCAAACGAAGGCAATGAATTTGCAGCACTTTCTGCTCGTAACCTTGAAAACGTAAAAGTTACAACTGCTAACACAGTAAGCGTACTTGATATCGTATCAACTGACAAGCTTCTCGTAGTAAAATCAGCTCTGTCTCAAATTGAGGAGGTTCTTGCATAATGTCACTTTATGATGTAATCAAAAAACCAATCATCACAGAAGCTTCTATGGCAGCTATGGATGAAAAAAAATACACTTTTGAAGTTGACGCTCGCGCGCACAAACTTCTTATCAAACAAGCTGTTGAAGCAGTATTTGAAGGTGTAAAAGTCGCTTCAGTAAATACAGTTACTGTTAAACCTAAAGCAAAACGCGTTGGTCGCTATACAGGTACAAAACCTGGTTATAAAAAAGCTATCGTTACTCTTACAGCTGACTCTAAGAGCATCGAAATCTTCGGCGAAGACGCTGAATAAGAAAGGAGATAAATCGTGGGAATTAAAGTTTACAAACCTACCTCAAACGGTCGTCGTAATATGACGTCTAGCGATTTTGCTGAAATCACTACCAGCACTCCTGAAAAGAGCTTGCTTGTAAGTTTGAATAGCAAAGCGGGGCGTAACAACCTCGGTCGTATCACTGTTCGCCATCAAGGTGGAGGACACAAAAAGAAATATCGTTTGGTTGACTTCAAACGTACAACAGATGATGTTGTCGCTAAAGTTGCAACTATCGAATATGATCCAAATCGTACAGCAAACATCGCATTGATTGTTTACGAAAATGGTATCAAATCATACATCTTGGCTCCTAAAGGCCTTGAAGTTGGAATGACAGTTGTATCTGGTACTGCAGCCGACATTAAAGTTGGTAATGCTTTGCCACTTGCTAACATTCCAGTTGGTACATTGGTTCACAACATTGAATTAAAACCTGGTCATGGTGGACAACTTGTCCGTGCCGCAGGTGGTTCAGCACAAGTACTTGGTATTGAAGGTAAATACACACTTATTCGTCTCCAATCAGGTGAAGTTCGTATGATTCTTTCAACTTGTCGTGCAACTATCGGTGTTGTTGGTAATGAACAACAAAACTTGATTAATCTTGGTAAAGCTGGACGTACACGTTATCTTGGTATCCGTCCTACAGTTCGTGGTTCTGTTATGAACCCTAACGATCACCCACACGGTGGTGGTGAAGGTAAACAACCAGTTGGACGTAAATCTCCAATGACTCCATGGGGCAAACCAGCTCTTGGTCTCAAGACACGCAACAAAAAAGCAAGATCAAACAATCTTATTGTTCGTCGTATCAACGACGGAAAATAATTCATCTCTCGATGAAACAATTCGCCTTCTCGGCGTCTTGTCAAATTTGAAAATGATAGTATATGAAACTCTGAGAGCATTCAAGCTAACAGTTCCAGATTTGATGAGATGTCGAGAAGACATCACATATCCGCCAGCCGCGTCTTAGTAACGTGTGTGGTAACAATATTTAAAGGAGAAACTCATTCATGAGTCGTAGTCTTAAAAAAGGACCTTTCGCCGATGAACATCTACTTAAAAAAGTAGAAGCTCAAGAAAACGCCGAAAGAAAATCAGTGATCAAGACTTGGTCACGTCGTTCTACAATCTATCCTAGCTTTGTAGGGCTTACTATTGCTGTTTACGATGGTCGCAAACACGTACCAGTTTATGTTCAAGAAGATATGGTTGGACACAAACTTGGTGAATTTGCACCTACACGTACATTCCGCGGTCATTCAGGTGACGATCGCAAGACTAAATAAGAGGAGAGAATAAATGGCAGAAATTACTTCAGCTAAAGCAACTGCAAAAACAGTTCGCGTTTCACCTCGTAAAACTCGTCTTGTAGTGGACTTGATTCGTGGGAAACGTGTTGCAGATGCAATCGCAATTTTGAAATTTACACCGACTAAAGGTGCTGTAGAAGTTGAAAAAGTACTTAATAGTGCTATCGCTAATGCAGAAAATAACTTTGGTCTTGAAAAAGCTAATTTGGTAGTTAGCGAAACTTATATTAACGAAGGACCAACGATGAAACGTTTCCGTCCACGTGCCAAAGGTTCAGCTTCACCAATTAACAAACGTACAAGTCACATCACAGTTGTTGTGGCTGAGAAAGAATAAGGAGGTAAAATCGTGGGTCAAAAAGTACATCCAATAGGAATGCGTGTTGGCGTTATTCGCGATTGGGATGCCAAATGGTATGCTGAAAAGGAATATGCGGATTACCTTCACGAAGATTTAGCAATTCGTAAACTTATCAATACAAAACTTGCTGATGCAGCAGTTTCAACTATTGAAACTGAACGTGCTGTTAATAAAGTTATTGTTACATTGCATACAGCTAAACCTGGTATGGTTATCGGGAAATCTGGAGCAAACGTTGATGCACTCCGTGCAGAACTTAACAAATTGACTGGTAAACAAGTTCACATCAATATCGTTGAAATCAAAAAACCTGATTTGGACGCTCATCTTGTTGGTGATGGTATTGCTAAACAACTTGAAGCACGTATTGCTTTCCGTCGTGCTCAAAAACAAGCTATCCAACGTACAATGCGTGCTGGAGCTAAAGGTATCAAAACTCAAGTATCTGGACGTTTGAACGGTGCTGATATTGCCCGTGCAGAAGGATATTCTGAAGGTACAGTTCCACTTCACACATTGCGTGCGGATATCGACTATGCTTGGGAAGAAGCAGACACTACTTATGGTAAACTCGGTGTTAAAGTTTGGATTTACCGTGGTGAAATTCTCCCAACTAAAAAATCTGTGAAAGGAGAAAACTAATCCATGTTAGTACCAAAACGTGTAAAACACCGTCGTGAATTCCGCGGTAAAATGCGTGGCGAAGCTAAAGGTGGTAAAGAAGTAACATTCGGTGAATTTGGGCTTCAAGCACAAACTTCTCACTGGATTACTAACCGCCAAATCGAAGCTGCCCGTATTGCAATGACTCGTTATATGAAACGTAACGGTCAGGTTTGGATTAAAATCTTCCCACACAAGTCATACACCACTAAAGGTATTGGTGTACGTCAAGGGTCTGGTAAAGGTGCTCCTGCAGGTTGGGTTGCCCCAGTAAAACGTGGTAAAGTCATGTTTGAACTTGGTGGTGTTGATGAAGCAACTGCTCGTGAAGCATTGCGTCTTGCATCACACAAACTTCCTGTAAAAACTAAATTCGTGAAACGAGGTGAAGCGTAATGAAATTAAGCGAAACTAAATCACTTCTTAAAGATTTGCGCGCTTTGTCAGTTGAAGAATTGACAGCTCGTGAAGCAGAATTAAAAAAAGAATTATTTGAACTTCGTTTCCAAGCAGCTGCTGGTCGTCTTGAAGATACCACTAAGCTCAACGATGTGAAAAAAACTATTGCTCGTGTAAAAACGGTGCAAGCTGAATTGAACAAATAGTACAGGAGAAACTATAAATGGAACGTAATCAACGTAAAGTTTATCAAGGCCGCGTGGTTTCTGACAAGATGGATAAGACTATCACAGTTGTTGTTGAAACAAAACGTAACCACCCTGTCTATGGTAAACGTATCAATTATTCTAAAAAATATAAAGCTCATGACGAAAACAATACTGCCAAAACTGGTGATATCGTTCGTATCATGGAAACTCGTCCTTTGTCTAAGGACAAACATTTCCGTTTGATCGAAATCGTTGAAGAAGCTGTTATTATCTAAGCAAAACTAGGAGGAAATTAGCATGATTCAAACAGAATCTCGTTTGAAAGTTGCAGATAACTCAGGTGCTAAAGAACTTTTGACTATCCGTGTATTGGGTGGGTCTTCACGTAAGTTCGCTGGTATCGGTGATATCATTGTAGCTACAGTAAAATCAGCTGCCCCTGGTGGAGCTGTTAAAAAAGGTGACGTGGTAAAAGCTGTTATCGTTCGTACAAAACATGGCGCAAAACGCGCTGATGGTTCATACATCAAATTTGACGAAAATGCAGCAGTTCTCATTCGTGATGACAAAACTCCACGTGGCACACGTATCTTTGGTCCAGTTGCACGTGAACTCCGTGAAGGTAACTTCATGAAGATTGTGTCATTGGCACCTGAAGTTCTTTAAAATTTTTTGACAGAACTGTCAAAAATAAAATAGTCCCCTGACAAGCTTGAAAATGCAACAATAGTTGTTAATAGAGAAATCAGGGTGCCCATAAGGGCGTAAGAAAGGAAACATTAAAATGTTTGTAAAAACTGGTGATACAGTTAAAGTTATCGCAGGTAAAGACCGCGGTACAACTGGTAAAGTACTTAAAGCTTTGCCAAAAGTGAACAAAGTCGTCGTTGAAGGTGTTGCTATTATGAAGAAACACCAAAAACCAGATGCTGAAAATCCAAATGGTGCTATTCTTGAAATCGCAGCTCCTATCCACGTTTCTAACGTGCAAGTGCTTGACAAGAACGGTGTCGCAGGACGCGTTGGTTATAAAGAAGTTGACGGCAAAAAAGTTCGTTTCAACAAAAAATCAGGCGAAGTCCTAGACTAAGACGGAAGGAGAAAGAATATGACTAATCGTTTAAAAGAAAAATACACTAACGAAGTAGTACCAGCGTTGACTGAAAAATTTGGCTATACTTCTATCATGGCAGTGCCAAAAGTTGACAAAATCGTGATTAACATGGGTGTCGGAGAAGCTACAAATAACTCTAAACTTCTTGATAAAGCAGTTGCTGAATTGGCGCTTATCTCAGGTCAAAAACCACTTATCACGAAAGCTAAGAAATCTGTCGCTGCTTTCCGTCTGCGTGAAGGTCAAGCAATCGGTGCGAAAGTAACACTTCGTGGCGAACGTATGTTTGAATTTTTGGACAAGCTTGTAACTGTTTCTCTTCCACGTGTACGTGATTTCCACGGTGTATCAAATAAAGCATTTGATGGACGCGGGAACTACACACTCGGTGTTAAAGAACAACTTATCTTCCCAGAAATCACTTATGATGATGTAGATAAAGTTCGTGGTATGGACATTGTTGTCGTAACTACTGCAAATACTGATGAAGAATCACATGAATTGCTTGCTAAACTTGGCATGCCGTTCGCGAAATAATAGGAGGAGAATTAAAAATGGCTAAAACATCTATGGTTGTTAAAAATCATCGCAAAGCAAAATTCTCAACGCAAGCCTACACACGTTGCGAACGCTGCGGACGTCCACATTCAGTTTACCGCAAATTTAAACTTTGCCGTATCTGCTTGCGCGAACTTGCCTACAAAGGTGAGCTTCCAGGCGTTAAAAAAGCTTCTTGGTAATTTAAAATATAAAAACTATCCTTTGGGTAGTTTTTTTGTTGAAAATTTTTGGGGAGAATTGCTAAAACGTATTCCAAAGAATAAGATAAAGTGTTATAATAGTCATAAAAAAATGTCGAGGTAAAGAATGAGAATGACAACACAGGACATGACCTTTTGGAGGTATGCGCAAAGTTTTCTCCAAGAAATTCTATCAAGAAATGATTATATAGATTTCACTTATTATGTTACGTTGATTTCTGTTGAACACGGCTGGATTACTATAGGCTATAAATCTGAGTATCAGTGGGAAGTTGATAGGCAAGAACTTCAAACGTGTCATATCCTGGTGAAAGAGGCTGCTGCGCTCGTTTATCATAAAAAATTGCGAATTCGGCTTGTTCAATTTAAAAAAACTAGAGAACATTACATGGCAGATGATAATTTGGCAAGACATGGCAATGCAGCAAGTCAGTATATGCTCGCTTACTACTATAGGAGGGGGGGAGGTTATTGAAAAAGATGACAAAAAGTGTGCGTATTGGATGTTAAGAGCAGCCAGCCAGGGTTATTCTCCAGCGCAAAATGATATGGGAATGAATTATAGATATGGGTGCGGTGTCGAGCAGGATTATGTGAAAGCTGTTTATTGGTATGAGCAAGCAGTGAAAGTGATGTTGCTGTCTATAACTTGGGGACAATGTATTCGCTGGGACTTGGAGTGAAAACGGACAAAACCGAAGCATACAAATATTATCTTGCTAGCGCAAAAGCTGATGTTGGAAAGGCGCAATCTTGCTTGGCTTCTTTTTATTATTATGGTGATGGGATTATCAAGAATGGAGAGGAAGCCTTTTACTGGTATAAAAAAGCGGCAAAACACCGTTCGCCAGAGGCTTGGTATAATTTAGCATGGATGTATCACTATTATCTTGGTGATACAAAAGAAAATAAATTGTTGGCATTAGAATGGTACAAGAAGTCAGCAATGGCGGGATATGCAGAAGCACAAAATGGTCTTGGACTGATGTATGAACAAGGGGAAGGAGTGATTGCAAATAAGACAGAAGCCCTTAAATGGTATAAAAAATCAGCAGACCAAGGGTATGAATATGCACAGTGGAATTTGCGGAGATTATATAAAAATGATGTTATGGCACATCGTTTAAAAGCCCTGACAGAGATTGAGAAAAGTGACAGCACCAGAGATAAGAATAATATTATTTCGTTGTTTGACGACTAATGATTTTTTGACAGAACTGTCAAAAAATCAAATAAAACTAAAATTATTTTTTTGCAAATAATTCATGACTTATTCAACATATTTGAATGATTTTTTCACAAAATAAAAACAAATTAAAGTAAGCGAATTTTAACGTAAATAGGATAAAAATGGCTATTATAGCTGTTTATTACTGTTAGAACTATTAAAATAGTAACAAAAAAATAGCCACTATTAACACAAAACTAGTAATAAAACTAAAAAAGTTAATTAGAATTTTTAATATAAATATGCTATACTTCTAAAGAAGATAGCATATTTGTTGCTTTTGTTTTAACAAAAGCAACAACAATCATTAAAAGGATTAAAAAGATATATAAATAATCATATCTAATGATAACTTTCGTAAAATATATACGAAATCAACGAGTTATAAAAAGGTTAATAAAATAAGATTAACCTTTTTCCGTGCTATTGACCAGACTATTAAAAAAATAGTCTATCTTGCATAAGAGGAGGTGTCATATTGAAAAGTTAATTATATTATCACTAACAAACTAAATTAAAAAAAGGGAGAAATAAAAATTATGAAAAAACAAATAGCACAAGCATTACTTCTAAGCGCAGTACTTACTTCAGGAGCAAGTATCACTGATTCTTTTGTTGTTGCGGACGTAAATACTCCAAATTCAACACAAGCATCTGATAATCAAACAAGTGCAACAACAACAGCTTCCATTGCTTTCACAGGTGGAGCATTGAGCTTATACAATGTTACAGATAAAGTGACATTTAACGGGGATAATCTTGATTTGAGAGATATTTATCTAAATGGAGCAACTTTAGATAATAACACTACCCTTCCAGCAAATGAAACTTTAAATGGAAATGTGGACGACTTTTTAGGTCAAGCAAATGACCAATGGAAAGTCACTGTTGCAAGTGGTGATTGGACTGCTACAGGAGTTGGCGCATCAGCAGGAAGTGATGAAGGAGCCACAGCACTCAATAGTGGTGCTCAATTTATCCTCAACGGCACTGAATTTTCAAAAGATGGCTATCAATATGCTACAGGTAATGAAGGACAAACAACGCTCCCAGAAATGAATATTGGCTTATCAATTAAAGCAGGAACTTTCTTGAAAAAAGGTTCATATAGTAACACACTAACTTGGGATTTAGAAAGCTCAGTTTCTTCAACACAAGCATAGGAAAATATTCATGAAAATAAAACGACTATTAAAAATAGCAATACTCATTGCCGTCTTTTTTGTAGGAGTAGTATTTCCGATAAAAGGGCAGGCAGAAGGCTTGCCCTTTTCGGTTCGTCCTCTTGAACCATCTACACAACGAGACAATACAGAAACATTCTTTGACCTTATATTAGCACCTAACAAATCTACAGCATTACAAGTTGATTTAATCAATAACACTGATAAACCTATCAAAGTAAAAGTAGCAATGACTCAGGCGCAAACAAGTGATAGTGGTATTGTTGATTATAAACTACCTCAAAAAAGAGATGAGAGTTTAAAATCAGATATTGCCGATTATTTTAAAGGTCCAAAGCAGGTGGTAATTCCAGCCAAGCAAACTTATAGATATACAGGAACATTGACAATGCCTGCTATAAAGTTACCAGGTATAATTGCTGGAGGCTTAACATTTACACCAGTAGAGACTACAGATAGCGCACAAAAAAAGCAAGGTTTATCTGTCAAAAATCAATACAATTATGAGATTGCCACCATAGCACGCAATGTTAATCAAAGCTGGCTACCTATTTTGAAGATAGGAAAAGCAACGATTACTCAGCATAGTTATCAAAATACAATCACTCTCCCCATGCAAAATCCTGCACCTACTTTTTTAAATCAACTGGAAATAACGACGAATGCAATCAATTTATTAACAGGCAAAACATATATACGTACCAATAGCGATATGCAAATGGCACCAAATTCGCATTTCTTTTATCGTTTAGAATTACCAGCAAAAGTCGAAACTGGAAAGTATAAAGTACAAACAGTAGCATATTTTGTAAAAAATTCTAACGGAAAATATCAAGATGCGAATGGAACGCACTATCAATATAAAGAAACATCAACCACCACACTTACTCTTAGTGCTCAAAAAGCCCAAAAACTTCAGCAGAAGTTGAAAAAGGCAAAAGGAGGAACCCCTTGGTTTATTTATGCTATCTGGATAGTGATTGTTTTGTTAGTTCTCATTTTATTAGTTTTCATTATTTTTATCATTTTACTAATGAAAAAACGAAAAGAGAAGAAAGAAAAAGATGACGAAAATAAGTGATAAAAAAATAATTTTATTGATATGTCTATTCCTAGCGACACTCTTTCCATTATTTTCTCCTCGACTGGTACCAAACGTTGTAGCAGAAACAACAGAAAGTGAGAGTTATAGCTATTACAGCAACACTTTAGAAGCATATGAAATTCCTGATGATATTATCCAAGTTTTATTGGATAATAGTAGCTATTCTGATGGAACGACACCGACTGAACGCGGAGAAACTCCAGCAACATTTACGATTTCTGACCTTAAACAACTAACAACAGTAAGTTTAGCGACGAGAACTCAAAATGCAGATGGGACAGTGACATCGGAAGCAAACGAAACGGTTGCAGATTGGATAGCAAATTTAAAAGTCAATCAAGATTATAGTATTAGTGAAGCAGCATATAGTGCCAATACGACTGATTTGGTTGAAGGAGAAAACGGCTCTTTAGCGACTAAAGATATTATTCAAGATGGTACAGCAGCTCAAGGAGCTTTTAACTTTCTGATGCAAATCCTCGCTTCTGCAGATCAAGCAACAACAGTTGACTTGACAGGCATAACATCTAAAGTAGCAGATGCAACACTGGTTGAAGAACTTCTTGCCCTTTTTCAGACAGACCGATTAACCAATCTCCAAACCTTGCTTCTTGCTGATAATAATTTAAAGTACACATCCTATTATGAGCTAGGAGATACCATTTTTAGCGAAGCGCC
Organism: Lactococcus nasutitermitis; assembly: GCF_018403765.1. Classification (GTDB taxonomy): domain Bacteria; phylum Bacillota; class Bacilli; order Lactobacillales; family Streptococcaceae; genus Lactococcus; species Lactococcus nasutitermitis. The sequence goes on along the minus strand of NZ_BOVQ01000010.1, from coordinate 25,006 downwards.
AGAGCAAAACATTACAATATTAGATTTATCAAATAATGGAATGCAAAGTAGTAGCTCCAATACTCATTTTCCAATTACAGCTCATCTCACAAATCTGAATTTAAAAAATAATGCATTGATCAGTTTAGCGCAATGGTTGCTAGAAGCAACACAAAATATCGCAGATAATGGTGGAACGCTTGACATAACGGGAAACGATATTGACGTTTCAGATTATAATACAATGGATTTACTATTAACATTGTTCAATGAAGGAGAGGATGATTTTGATTTAGATGATGCTACAATCAATAATCTTCTTCAAGCAATTCCCAAAGCAAGCACTAAGTGGCAACCAACAGAAGCTTTGATTAGAAGTTATTTAGAACAGATGACAGTGAAAACACTTCAGATGTTACTAGATAATGATCCAAATGTTCAAAACAACCAAGATTTGATTGCATTGATTCAACAACGGATAGCAGAGCTAAATGGAAATTCGTCAACAACACCAGAATTATCGAACGCATTGAGTATCAATGAGAATTATCTTGATTTTGGAAATGTTGCATGGTCAGATTTGAGAAAAAGTATTCAAAATACAAGTATTTTAACAATGAATGCAACGATTTTAGATGGTTACTCACTCTCAGTTTCTATTGGAGATTGGACAGGAAAAACAGCAAATGGAACGACAAGCACTTTCAGCTCACAACTAACTTTTCCTACATTGGAAAATTATTGGCAAACAATAACGATTTCCCAAGAAAGTCAAAATTTAATTACAAATCATACAGGCGCACCAATCATACTGATAAATCAAGAAATACCATCAATCAGTTTAACAATTCCTGAAGAACAAATAGCCAACATTCAAGCTGGAGTTAATTATACAGCAAGTATAAATTGGGAAATCTCAAATAATGTTAAAGAAGAACAACAATAAAAAATCTGCGCATCATCTGCAGATTTTTTTGTATAAAAATTCGATATTCTCTATTCTTGATAACAAAGAGATTGATGAATTCTAACCAAAATTTAGACGGTCTCAAAACACCCGAAGCTATTGACATAGCAAAAAAAGTTTGCTATAATGTTTAGGTTCGGTTATTTTATGAAAAAATAACCTCATTAATTTGAAAGTGGGATTGAACACACCCAAACTACAAATAAGGAGAAATTACAAATGGTAATGACTGACCCTATTGCAGATTTCCTCACACGTATTCGTAACGCAAATATGCGTAAATTCGATGTTGTGGAAGCTCCTGCATCAAAGATTAAGCGCCAAATCGCTGAAATTCTCAAAGCTGAAGGTTATGTGAAAGACGTTGAATACGTTGAAGATAACAAACAAGGCATCATCCGTGTTTTCTTGAAATACGGTAAGAATGGTGAAAAAGTTATCACAAACTTGAAACGTATCTCAAAACCAGGACTTCGCGTATATGTCAAATCTGACGAAATGCCAAAAGTTTTGAATGGTTTGGGAACAGCTATCGTTTCAACTTCTGAAGGCGTTGTAACTGATAAAGTTGCACGTGGTAAGAATATTGGTGGCGAAGTTCTCGCGTACATCTGGTAAGATTTATCAAATTATTTAAGACATTTTGTCATAAATAATAAAATTCTTAGAATGAAAATTTCTAAGCCATTCCCCAAAAACGGAAAAGGAATGGAAAAACAAGACCCCGTGAAAACGGACTGCTGACAGTCTGATAATTTAACAGGAGATATTAATATGTCACGTATTGGTAACAAAGTAGTCGTATTACCTGCTGGAGTAACAGTAGAACAAGACGGCTCAAAAGTAACAGTTAAAGGACCAAAAGGAGAGTTGACTCGTGTATTTTCAAAAGACATTACATTGTCTATTGAAGGAAACGAAGTTACATTCAAACGTCCGGATGACTCAAAAGAAATGAAAACAATCCACGGTACAACACGTGCCCTTTTCCACAACATGGTTGTTGGTGTTTCAGAAGGCTTCTCAAAAGCTCTTGAAATGATTGGTGTCGGATATCGTGCACAACTTCAAGGCAAAAAACTTGTCCTTTCAGTTGGTAAATCACATCCAGATGATGTTGAAGCACCAGAAGGAATTACATTTGAAGTTCCAGATGCTACACACATCACTGTAAAAGGTATCAGCAAAGAAGCTGTTGGACAAATGGCAGCCTACATCCGTAGTCGTCGTTCACCAGAACCTTATAAAGGTAAAGGTATTCGCTATGTTGGTGAATATGTACGCCGGAAAGAAGGTAAAACTGGTAAATAATCTAAAAAATTATTTATTAGTCTTCCAAATATTTTTGGCATTTCGCCAAAGAAAAAATTTCCCCCTGTCAGTAAAATGACAGCACATTGATGGCAAAAACTATCAAAATTTTAAAATTATAAGAGGTAGAATTGTGATTTCTAAACCAGATAAAAACAAACTCCGCCAAAAACGCCACACACGCGTTCGCGGAAAAATCTCTGGAACTGCAGAGCGTCCACGTTTGAACATTTTCCGTTCTAACACAAACATCTACGCACAAGTTATTGATGACGTAGCTGGAGTAACGCTTGCAAGTGCTTCATCACTCAAAATTGCTGAAGGAACAAAATCTGAACAAGCAAAAAAAGTTGGTGAACTCGTAGCAAAAGCTGCAACTGCTAAAGGTATCGAAGATGTTATCTTTGACCGTGGTGGTTATCTTTATCACGGACGCGTTCAAGCACTCGCTGAAGGCGCACGTGAAGCTGGATTGAAATTCTAAGGAAAGGGGTAAACACAAATGGCAGAAGAAAGAAAAAATCGCAGAGAAGAAGTTAAAAGCGAATTTGAAGAACGCGTAGTAGCGATTAACCGTGTAACTAAAGTTGTTAAAGGTGGTCGTCGTCTTCGTTTTGCAGCACTCGTTGTTGTTGGTGACCGTAACGGTCGTGTAGGATTTGGTACTGGTAAAGCTCAAGAAGTTCCAGAAGCTATCCGTAAAGCAATCGAAGCAGCTAAAAAGAACTTGATTACTGTACCTATGGTTGGCACAACGCTTCCTCACGAAGCACTTGGTCAATTTGGCGGAGGGAAAATCCTCCTCAAACCAGCTGTTGAAGGTGCTGGAGTTGCCGCAGGTGGTGCAGTACGTGCCGTCCTCGAACTCGCAGGTGTTGCTGATGTAACATCTAAATCTCTTGGTTCAAATACACCAGTAAACGTTGTACGCGCTACTGTTGATGGCTTGAAACAACTTAAACGTGTCGAAGAAGTTGCTGCATTACGTGGCAAATCAGTCTCAGACTTTGCATAAGGAGGAAAAAATGGCTCAAATTAAAATTACATTGGTAAATTCTCCAATCGGCCGCATCCCTGCTCAACGCAAAACAGTTGTGGCACTTGGCCTTGGAAAATTGAACAGTTCAGTTATCAAAGAAGATACACCAGCCATCCGCGGCATGGCAAACTCAATTTCTCACTTGGTAAAAGTAGAAGAAGCATAATTACAAAAAAGAACAGAAAATATTTTCTGTTCTTTTGTTTTATAAAAAAATCTGAGGTCTATCGAAACCTCAGATTTTTTAAATTTCTTGACAAGTATTTACGCACGGTTGTTTTGCTTCTCACGTAACCAACCATAAATAAGGAAAGCAGAAAAGATAATCGTCCAAATCACAGCACCAATAGCAGGGAGTTGAGTGCTACTATTTGTAAATAGAGAAAGGAATATAAGAACAAAGATTAGTATGGTAAAGGGCACAAGAACCTTATAAAGCGGTGTTTTAAATCCATCTTCTCTAAAGTCAGATGATTTTCTAAATTTTAGATATGTGAAAAGGGTTAATAAATAAACAATCAAATACAAATTCGTCGTACAAGAAGAAGCAAAATCAAACGCATTTCCAATCCAAGAAATACCAGACAAAAGTGAAAGTACAGGTGCAAATAAAGTTAAAATACCAACGAACCACAAAGCATTTATAGGGACATTATTTTTAGAAACTTTTGTAAAACGTGAAGTAAATTTACTAGGGTGCAGCGCCGCCAAAGAATACATATTTCGTGTAGCAGAAAATAAAGTTGAATTAAGCGCAGAACCAGCAGAAGTTAATACAACAAAATTGATCAAAGCAGCAGCCCATTTTATACCAATTAAAGAAAATACCATAACAAACGGCGATTTGTCAGCAGGAATATCATGCCAATTAAAGATAGACATAATCGCAAGCAAAGCACCAATATAAAAGATTAAAATACGAACAGGGATTTGATTGATAGCTCTAGGTAAAGTTTTTCGAGGATTCGCAGTTTCAGCAGCAGTCATACCGATAAATTCCATGGAAGTAAATGCAAACATTACCATTTGCAAGGAGCCAATAAAGTGCCAAGGACCATTGGGGAATAACTGAAAACCTCTGGTAATATTAGTGAGTGATACATGAGCATGACTGTGTGTGACTTCATTGATATAACTATAATTACCAAAAAGCAAAATAACGGCAGTAAAAATCAATGCAATGATAGCAACAACTTTGATAATCGCAAACCAAAACTCAGTTTCTCCGAAAAATTTCGCATTTAATGTATTGAGGGAAAAAAGTAAAACTAACATTACGATTTCAATTAACCAAAGCGGCACTTTTGGCAACCAAAATTGTATATAAGTTCCCATGGCAGTAAGCTCAGCAATACAAACAAAAACGAGCACTAACCAATAACTCCACTGAGAAAAATATCCAGCCCTTTTTCCCAAGTATTTAGTAATAAAATTTAAAAAACTATGTTGAGAAGGGTCAACATAAAGCATCTCACCAATCGTTCTCAAAAAGATAAACATCACAATACCGATAATAAGATAAGCAAAAATAATAGAAGGACCGGTCATTGAAATAGTCTTACCAGCGCCAAGAAAAAGTCCAGTACCAATTGTACCAGCAATAGCGATAAGTTGGATATGTCGATTTTTTAAGCCACGAGAAGCCTGTGGAGATTCTGTTGTAAGTCCTGCAATAGAAGTGTGCTCATTAGCGCCCTCATTTGCTTGTTGTTTTGCCATTATTTTCTCCTTAAGTTAAAAGTTAAAATATTCAGATAAATCTAAAGAATACAAAATAAATTATAAAGCATTATAGTAAATATTTCAAGTATCAAAGATAATGCAAGTAAGATTTGTATTTCTTTTCAAATTTTGATATAATGTTATAGTGATTTATCACAAATTAAAGAATACACAGGCGAGTTCATACTTTTTGTTATCTCTTTACAGGAAGTAGGAGCGAGAAGCAATGTGTAAATAAAGGAGAACATCATGAAACTTCATGAAATGCAAGCTGCAGAAGGTAGCCGTAAAGTACGTAATCGCGTAGGTCGAGGAACATCATCAGGTAATGGTAAAACATCTGGTCGTGGTCAAAAAGGTCAAAAATCTCGTTCAGGTGGGAGCATTCGTCCAGGATTTGAAGGTGGACAAACACCATTATTCCGTCGTATGCCAAAACGTGGTTTCTTGAATGTTAATCGCAAAGAATATGCTATTGTAAACCTTGAAACTTTAAATCGTCTTGAAGACGGTGCAGAAGTAACTGCAGAAACACTTGTAGCAGCAAAAATCGTTAAAGATGTAAAATCTGGCGTAAAAGTACTTGCAAATGGTGAATTAACAGTTAAAAATCTTAAAGTCAACGTAGCTAAAGTATCTGGTGCTGCAAAAGCCGCAATCGAAGCAAATGGCGGAAGTGTTGTAGTTCTCGAAGCCAAATAAAAAACTAGCGATTGATTTTTCAATCGCTTTTTGACTAAAAAAATAAGCTAAAGGAGGTGCTAATGTTCTTTAAAACTTTAAAAGACGCACTTAAAGTAAAAGATGTACGTGCAAGAATTTTCTTCACAATCTTCATACTTTTTGTTTTTCGACTTGGCGCCCATATCACAGTACCAGGTGTCAATGTCCAAAACTTAAATCAAATTAGTGATTTACCGTTCCTCAATATGATGAACTTGGTGTCAGGAAATGCCATGCAAAATTATTCACTCTTTGCTATGGGAGTTTCTCCATACATTACGGCATCTATCATTGTTCAACTTTTGCAAATGGATATCTTACCTAAATTTGTGGAATGGTCAAAACAAGGAGAGATCGGGCGTCGTAAGCTCAATCAGGCAACACGTTATATAACCTTGGTTCTTGCAATGGCACAATCTATTGGTATCACCGCAGGTTTCCAAGCAATGAGTTCACTCAATATTGTTGAAAATCCAACTTGGCAAAGCTACCTGATGATTGGCGCAATCCTGACCACAGGGTCGATGGTTGTTACATGGATGGGGGAACAGATTAACGAAAAAGGATTTGGCTCAGGAGTATCAGTGATTATCTTCGCGGGTATTGTCTCAGGCATTCCAAGTGCAATCCAATCTGTTTATACAGAAAAGTTTGAAAACGTTCGTCCTTCAGAGATTCCAATGTCATGGTTATTTGTAGTAGGATTAGTTATTGCTTGTATTCTTATCATCTACATCACAACTTATGTGCAACAAGCAGAACGTAAAGTACCTATTCAATACACAAAGCTGACTCAAGGTGCGCCAATGAGTTCATATCTACCATTGCGTGTCAATCCAGCAGGAGTTATTCCAGTTATCTTTGCAGGTTCTATTACAACGGCTCCAGCAACAATTTTACAGTTTTTGCAAAAAGCGAATGGTAATAGCGTAGGATGGTTATCCACCTTACAAAATGCCTTGTCATATACGACATGGACAGGAATGTTATTCTATGCTTTGTTGATTATTTTGTTCACATTTTTCTACTCATTTGTTCAAGTCAATCCAGAAAAAATGGCTGAAAACTTACAAAAACAAGGCTCATACATTCCATCAGTTCGTCCGGGTAAGGGAACAGAAAAATACGTTTCACGTTTATTGATGCGTCTATCAACAGTTGGAGCATTGTTCCTTGGCTTGATTTCAATCATTCCAATCGCTGCTCAAAATGTATGGGGACTACCAAAAATCGTAGCCCTTGGTGGAACATCACTCTTAATCTTGATACAAGTAGCTATTCAAGCTGTAAAACAACTTGAAGGATATCTTCTAAAACGTAAATACACAGGTTTTATGGATAATCCAATTGAAGAAGCATAAAAAATAGTTTGCCTAATGGCAGCTATTTTTTATTTTTGCTAAAAGAATAGAGAGCTAAAATAAGACATTTCTTTATTTTTTCAAGAAAATAAGCTAAAATAGGTACGTAAAACTTTCGGAAATTTGTCCAAGAGACAAAAAATTATAGGAGAAAAAAATAAAATGAACTTATTAATCATGGGACTTCCTGGTGCAGGAAAAGGGACACAATCAGAATTTATCGTTAAAAATTATAATGTTAATCACATCTCAACTGGAGATATGTTCCGCGCTGCAATGAAAAACGAAACAGAAATGGGTAAATTAGCCCAATCATTCATTGACAAAGGCGAACTGGTTCCAGATGAAGTAACCAACGGTATTGTGAAAGAACGTCTGGCACAAGATGATATTAAAGAGGCAGGTTTCCTACTTGATGGTTACCCACGTACAATTGAACAAGCGCACGCTCTTGACACAATGCTTGTAGAACTCGGCTTAAAGCTTAATGCAGTTATCAATATCGAGGTAAATCCTGATATTCTAGTTAATCGTCTGAGCGGACGTTATATCTGCCGTAACTGTGGAGCAACATATCACAAGATTTATAATCCAACCAAAGTAGAAGGCACTTGTGATGTTTGTGGTGAACACGAATTTTATCAACGTCCAGACGATCAACCAGCTACTGTAAAAAATCGTTTAGACGTCAATATCAAAGAATCAGCACCAATCATTGAACATTATACAACTCTTGGCTTGGTAAAAAATGTTGGTGGTGAGCAAGATATTGATAAAGTATCACAAGATGTTAAAGCTATTCTTGACTAATAATTATAAAAAAAGACCTAGATAGGCCTTTTTTCATAAAATAAAGCAAGAAAGAAACACACGAAACCCTTGTCATAGAGAAAAAATGGCTTTTAATTCCCCTAAATCACAACAAATATAGAAAAATAAAGGATTTTCCAAAAGAACTACTTGCAAAAAAGTAATGAAAGTGATAAACTATACTAGTCCGACTTTTTAGATATATTTGTATCTTTCGGGGATTTTTAAGGAGGTACTTTTGCTTGGCAAAAGATGATGTAATTGAAGTAGAAGGTAGAGTTGTCGAAACGATGCCGAATGCAATGTTTACTGTTGAGCTTGAAAATGGGCATCGCGTTCTTGCGACCATTTCAGGAAAGATTCGTAAAAACTATATCCGAGTATTGCCCGGAGACAAAGTTCAAGTTGAACTTTCACCTTACGATTTGACTCGCGGTCGCATCACATACCGCTTCAGATAACCCCCAAATTTAATAGGAGGTATAAAAATGAAAGTAAGACCATCAGTTAAACCGATTTGCGAATACTGTAAAGTTATTCGCCGTAATGGTCGTGTTATGGTAATCTGCCCTGTAAATCCAAAACACAAACAACGTCAGGGATAGAAAGGAACTAAATTAAATGGCTCGTTTTGCTGGAGTTGATATTCCAAACGAAAAACGTATTGTTATTTCATTGACATATGTTTACGGTGTTGGAACTACAACCGCTCAAAAAGTACTTGCTGCTGCAGGTGTTTCAGAAGACATTCGTACAAAAGATTTAACATCTGATCAAGAAGACGCAATTCGTCGTGAACTTGATGGACTCAAACTTGAAGGTGATCTTCGTCGTGAAGTAAACCTCAACATCAAACGTTTGATGGAAATTGGTTCATATCGTGGTATGCGTCACCGTCGTGGTCTTCCTACACGTGGACAAAACACGAAGAACAACGCACGTACTCGTAAAGGTCCTGCTAAATCAATCGCAGGCAAGAAAAAATAATACTAGAAAGGAGTTAAAATGCCAAAAATTACACGTAAACGTCGTGTTAAGAAAAATATTGAATCAGGTATTGTACATATCCAATCAACATTCAACAACACTATCGTTATGATTACAGACGTTCATGGTAACGCTCTTGCTTGGTCATCTGCTGGCGCACTTGGGTTCAAAGGTTCTAAGAAATCTACACCATTCGCTGCACAAATGGCTTCAGAAGCTGCTGCCAAAGCTGCTCAAGATCAAGGCTTGAAGACAGTATCTGTTACAGTTAAAGGTCCAGGTTCTGGTCGTGAATCAGCTATCCGTGCACTTGCTGCCGCTGGTCTTAACGTAACTTCTATTTCTGATGTGACTCCTGTACCTCATAACGGTGCACGTCCTCCAAAACGTCGTCGCGTATAATTAGTTACTCTAGTTGCTAATAACTTTTCGTTTTAGAGGAGAATACAGATGATTGAGTTTGAAAAACCAAAAATTACTAAATTTGACGAAACAAAAAATTACGGTAAATTCGTTATTGAACCACTTGAACGTGGTTACGGTACAACTTTAGGTAATTCTTTACGTCGTGTCCTTTTGTCATCACTCCCAGGTGCTGCTGTCACTTCAATTCAAATTGAAGGTGTACAACACGAATTTGCTACAATCCCTGGTGTACGTGAAGATGTTATTCAAATTGTCCTTGCTATCAAGGGTATTGCGATTAAATCTTACGTTGATTCTGAAAAACAAATCGAACTTGATGTGACAGGACCTATGGACGTTACTGCTGGTGATATCTTAACTGATAGTGACATTGAAATTGTCAATAAAGAACACTACTTGTTCTCTATCGCTGAGGGTCACTCAATGCGTGCTGTAATGACTGTTAATAAAGGCTATGGTTATGTCCCTGCCGATGAAAACAAGGTCGAAGGCGCACCTATTGGTACGATTGCCGTTGACTCTATTTACACACCAGTAAGCAAAGTAAATTATCAAGTAGAACCTGCCCGTGTTGGTGGAGATTCAAGCTACGATAAATTAACTTTGGATATTTCAACTAATGGTACTATTAGTTCAGATGATGCTTTGTCACTTTCTGCAAAAATCTTAACAGACCACTTAAATCTGTTTGTTGATTTGTCAGATACAGTCCAAGAAGCTGAAACACTTGTAGCCAAAGATGAAACAGTAAAAACTGAACGTGTATTGGATAAGATTATTGAAGATATGGACTTCTCAGTTCGTGCTTACAATGGTTTAAAACGTGCAGGTATCAATACAGTTGCTGATATTGTTGAAATGAGTGAAGCTGACATGATTAAAGTCAAAAACCTCGGTCACAAATCAGTAGAAGAAGTGAAAGTGAAATTGACTGAACTAGGCTTGAGCCTGAAAAAAAGAAAATAAGACAAGTATTAAATAGTTCAAATTGACATATTTAATACTTGAAACAAAGATTTGCAAAAGCAAATCCACGAAAGGAGAAACACAATGAGCAAGCGTAAACTCGGACGTAACTCAGCACAACGTAAAGCAATGCTTCGTGATTTGACAACACAGTTGATTATCAACGAAACAATCGTTACAACTGAAGCTCGTGCAAAAGAAGTTCGTTCAACAGTTGAAAAAATGATTACTCTTGGCAAACGTGGTGATTTGCACGCACGTCGTCAAGCAGCAGCATATGTTCGTAATGAAATTGCTGAAAAAGATTTCAACGAAGAAACTGAAACTTTCCCAACAGCACTTCAAAAATTATTCAATGATATTGCTAAACGCTACGAAGGTCGCAACGGTGGTTACACTCGTATCCTTAAAGTAGAACCACGTCGTGGTGATGCTGCACCAATGGCAATCATCGAATTAGTATAATTTAAAAAATAAAAGTAAAAACAAAAAAATAAGAATCCTTATTGAGTGTTACGATGTTGGCGGTGTGCCTGAGTTGATGCCTAGGGCATTGAGTAGCATTGCTTAGTCTAGCTCTGTCTATCTGGTTAGTTTTCTAATCAGATAGTACACTCAATTAAGATTGTTTTTTTTACTCTTTTTTCAAAAATTCAGTGACAAATGAATGTTTTTACGTATATAGAGCTAGTGCTAAAAAAGCTCAGAGTTTTTAATAAACGGTAGCCAACGGTCTTACAAATAGTAGTAATGGAGGATGGGGAGGCTAAATGGTTATTTGATGACACACTCGGACAAGAAAGCGGTATTCATGACAGCATTTCTAGCTGTGCTAGCACTGTTGAAGACAATCCTTGAACTTGTGAAAGCTTATATTGAATACAAAAAAACTAGCCATAAGTAAAGTAGCTAGTCATCCCAATTGTCCGAGATGAGAGACATGCGCGTGCGGCTAGCACGCGTTTTTTTTGCGTATTCTCATTTCGCATGATTATTATAACAGAATTTAGAGTTTATGTAAATCTTTTTACTACAAATTTGTATAACAATGAAGCATATAAAAAAGATAATAAATACACTATATAAAAACAAAATAAACAAATGTTTATCGGTAAAAATCTAAATTTATAGATTATATATGGGACTTACCCAAATAATTCATAGATTTAAACGAATAATAAAATAATTATAAGAAATAAAAAAAACTAAAAGTTGCGAAATGATAACCGAAATATTTCTAAAAAGAAACGTTAAGAATTTTGAAAAATGATAACATAAAATAGTCGAAAAATTTAGCTTTAAAATCGAAGCTAAATATACAATTAAAGGCATTATGAAGGAGTTTCCACAATGAAACATAGCACATTATTCAAAGACACACAAAGGGAAGAAAAACAAACGAATTTTCGTATGTGGAAACGTGGTAAGCAATGGGTATATGGCTCAATGCTCTTGGTAACATTTGCTGGAGGAGTCGCATCAGTAGCACTTCCATTATTAACACCAAGTCCTATCATAGCTCATGCAGCAACAAACTCTGCAGGAACACTCGTTCCTGGACAAACGCTATCTGCGAATAGTATTGCGATAGCGACAGGTGCTTTACAAACACAAAGCAACTGGACTTTTGGCGCAATCAATCAGACGGTAAGCGCAAATAGTGCTGGAACATCAAAAGTTGGCTTTCAAAATAGTACATCGGGTACGATGACACTTGCGACAGACAGTGGCTTTCAAAGTGGGATGGCTATTTTTAATCAAGCACTTGATATGACACAAGCGGTTACTGTTTCTAATGTGAAAACACTCGCTTCAGGTTCTAATAATAAAGTAGGGGATGACCTTGGATTTATCTTGACACCGGCATCAGCCCAGCAAATCTTAGCAGCAACCAATGTAAGCTCCACGACGAGTGGGACTTCAACAACTTATAGTTCCACAGGTGGCGCCCCAGGTCCCTATCTTGGAATTGGTAAAGGTGTAGAAGCTATTTCTGGCTATGTATCTGGCAATACGGTCAACTATGCTGGGCTTCCTAATACGGTTTTTGCTGGTCGTGACTTTTATGCTGACCCTTCAACATCAACAATGCCTGCAGATAGTACAGTGGGTGCAGATAGTGGCTCAGGTTCTGCATCTCAACAAATCCGTATTGCTCAGACGAATGCTTCAGGAAATCTGACGACTTCTGGAACGACGAATTCAGGAACAAACCCAGTTGCTTCACTCTCTCAAGGCTATGATTTATCAAATGGAGGCTTGACGACTACCAATGGTCCTTTTGATACCGTGGGACTTCAATGGACACCGAATACCACAACTGGAAATTCAACGACAGGTACTCTTGTGTTAACCTATACTGTTACGATAATGCCTTCAGATACTTTTGGTTCGGGACATTATCAGACTGAAACGACAACGGTCACCTATACGAATTTAACCGTTCAAAATCAGATGTCTCTAGGACTTGTAGGTTCAACGGGCGGTAACAGTTCAACCATGACGGTTAATATGGCTTCTGCCTCATTAACGACAGGAAATAATTTAAGTTCATCTACTTATTTAGGTTCGACGGGTGCGAATACGACTTCTACTCAAACAACAACCGTCCCAGCAGCAACAATCTCAGGCTATGCAGCAAGTCAGCCTGTCATTGTCAACTACATCAATGCTGCAACTGGATTGCCTATCGCTACAGCACCATCTACATCTGTATCTCAAGCGATTGGTTCGAGTTTTGGTGTTGATGGTACAGGAGATACGACTGACTACACGCATCCAACGTTATCTGGTTACACTTACTCTAGCACATCAAGTCCGATTACCGTGCAAAACTTTGCACAAAGTGCTATCAATCCAAATGTTATCAATGTTTACTATACACCAAATGCAGACATAGCAAACTTTGCTTATAGTTATGCGACAGGGACACCAACATTAGGAGCTGCCACACTTCCTAGCTCTTACTCAACTTCTGGCTCAGTAGGCTTAGCTATTGATAGTACAGGAGCAGTTGCGACAAATGTGCTTGCTAAAGTCCCTGGTGGTTATTCGGTCGCTTCTGTCACAGACCCAAGTGGTAATACAACCTATAGTTCAAGTACTTTATCAGGTGCGGCACTCATTCAAGCAGCTGAAAATGCGTATATCTATACCAGTGATTTTGCCTCAGAAGGTGCAAATGCAGGTTCAGCTGCTTCATCAGCTGCCTCAGTTGCACAATCCTATTATTCTTATACATCATCACTCGCTCTTTCTTATCAAGTAGCAGGTTCGACAACTTCTTATCAAAGTTATAGTGCGATTGCCTCAGCTGTCTCATCATTAGCTACAGCGGAAAGCATAGCTGCTTCTAACTTTAATGCTGGGAATTATCCTGCAACAAACAGCACAAATAATTTTACAGTTACACTTTCTGCCAACTCAGAAACAGCAACTTTTGCATATTCTTATGCGAGCAATTATGCGAATACACCAACATTAGCAGGCTCAATCTCTGAAACAGGGCTTTTTGGAGATACTCTTTCTAATATCTCAGGAAGTCTAGCTACATTACCGAATAACTATCAAGTTTCAGCAGTGAGCTATGCTGGTTCAACTTATGCTGTGGGAACTCAATATACATCACTTGCTTCCAATATCTCAGCAGCCGTCCAGTCAGCAATAAATGCTGATAATGGTGGAAATTATAGTACAAGTAACAGTTTTGTGCTTTTAGTAGCGCCAGAAACTGTCAAGGCAACAGCGACATTAAATTTCCCAGATACCTTTAATACAGCTTCAACTTCAAATGCTGATAGTTTAGCTGCTATTTCAGGAGATTCAGTTACAAGCGATACCTCAACTTCTGGAGGGACTTTTGTAGTATCTGATGCAGGTGTTATGGGAGATAACTGGAGTATTGAAGTACCGTCAACGATTACTGATGTGACGACGGGTTATGTTTATTATGCAGTTGTGACTAGCGATGGAGATGCAACTGGTTCAGCAGATAGTCCATCAAGTGTCATTCAAGGTGGGAAAATCACAGGAACTTACGATGGGTCAAATCCAAGTTATAGCATTACTTATGTAATGAGTAATCCATCAGTAAATGCTTCTCTAGCAGCAGTAGCAGCAAATTCAGCTGCTGACTATGTTCAAGGAACAAAAGATAGTGCCAATGCAACAACGACGACAGCAACTTCAGCTAATAATCTACAAAATTCTTATAATGATAAGAGCATTCTTTCCTATGCAACGATTGCCTCAAATGCAAATATAGAAGCAAGCAATGCTTTAAATGCAGCGCTAGTTTCTAGTACAGCATCTAATGGAACGATTGTTTGGACAGGTGGCGCAAGTTCAGCAGCCACTACGGCAGCACAGGACGCAGCAATAGCTTCACAAGATGCGGTTGATGCAGCTTCTCTCTTTGCCGCCGCTTCATCTTATCTTGCTATGGGAAATACTGCAATGGCAGGTACAGATAGTGCCGCCGCCGCAGGATTGGCTGCAGATGCCTTGCAGAAGATGAATTCGGCAGTAGCGTTGTTGAGTTTGGCGAGTTCAGACTCAGCGCTCGCTTCTTATGATTCAAGTGTTGCTGCTAAAGCACTAGCTAGTGCAAACTCTCAAGCAATCGTTGATAATTCTCTTCTTGCAGAGACAAGTAGTAGTGCCTTGTCAAATGCTATCGTTGCTTCACAAAATGCTGGTTCAGCAGGAGCAACATTTGGAGCAATCCCTGAATACAATAGTGCGGCCTCAACAGCAGAAGTAGCCACATCTGAGGCAAATGCCATTACTTCAATGTCGAATGCTTTTCCAGATGATACACTGATTCGCTCAGCAAGCTCAGTCATTTCTTCTGCTAATGCTGAAGCGAGTACGGCAACTTTAGATGCTTCAAATGCAGCGGCAGAAGCACAATCAGCAGCAAGTGAAGCTGCTTCATTACAAGCGCTAGTCGCTGCTTATGCCACAGACACAGCACCTGCAAGTCAATATGACCCAGGTTCAGCTGCTGTATTGACGCTCGAAATTGATAATGACGCAAGTATTGCTATCTCTGATAATGCACGCGCAGCAGCGGACAGTAATATTGCATCAACCGCAGTTTCCGAAGCCGCCGCCGCAGTCATTGCAGCCTCTGCAGAATTTGAATATTTGATAGCATCATCTGCGGCAACTGTAGCTGCAGCTTCATCTAATGCTATGTCAGGCGTAGCAATCTCTGCATCAAGTGCAGCTTCCGATGCAAATAGTATTGCCAATCAATATCCACTTGATACAATCAATACTTCAGCAGCCAGTGCAGCAAATTCTGACTATCTTTTGGCTTCGTCTGCAACGAAAGTAGCAAGTAGCGCCGTAGCAGATGCTGCTGTTCAATCAAGTATTGCTAAATCTGTAGCTGTTCTAGCTATCAGTGCGGCGAGTGCAGCAAACTTGTCTCTCGCAAGTTATTACAATGTTCAAGCTTCTAGTGCAGCGTTACAAGCTCTTTCTGATATAGCAGTTGTTTCACAAGCTTCTCAAATAGCGAGTGCAGCCTTACAAGATGCTTTAGCTCAGTCAACCGCAGCTTCAAATGAATACATACAAGATAAGTTAGCAAGTAGCTATGCCTCAGATGCCGGCTCAGCAAGCACATCAGTAGCGAGTGATGCAACAACAGTTAGTTCAGCAGCTTCTGTTGCTTCCAGTGCAAATGCAACAGCACAAGCAGATGCTCTCCTTGCCCAATCCTATGCAACTGAGTACGGTGCTACTGATACAGCGCTAATAACTGCGGCAGAAAATATTGATAATTACGCAGCGGCGGCAAATAGCTATGCGGCAGATGCAGCAAAAGCGAGTGCAACGGCATCACTTTATTCTTCAGAAGCTTCTTCCCTTGCATTATTGGCTTCTTCAGTAGCAGCCGTAGGAGATGTGACAAATGCTGAAAGCTATTATAATGAAATCTCAGGCTTCCAGATTAGTATGGCAGATGCGATTGTAGCAGCAAGTAAAGCAGCAGATAATGCTATCAATGCAGCAAATCTTGCAGCTAACGCATCAGAGGCAGCTTCGGCTGCGGTTACAAGTGATGCTAATGCTTCGCTCGCTTCTTTAGCAAGTTCTGTAAATTCAACGGCATTTAATTCAGCAATGTCTTCGTTCTCTGAGGCAACGATTAAGAATGCTGCGAATGCGCAAACAGCAGCAGATTCTGCAAATAGTTATGCTTCTGCAGGGGCAAATGGAGCAGGTTCTTATGCAGCGATTACTGCATCAGATAGTAATGATTGGCCAAATGATAGTATTATCGCATCGGCAAATAACACAGCTCAATCAGCCAGTACAGTTGCTTCACAGGCAGCAGATTTGGCTAATAATGAAGTCACTCAAGCGAATCAACTTGTAGCAACAGCGAGTGAACAAGCTTCAGATGCTGCAAGCTATGAAGCGCATGGAGATTCTTCAGATGCTTTAATTGCTGCAGAACAAGCTTCCTCAGCTGCTTCTGCAGCTGCAAGCTTAGCGAGTGCAGCTTCATCTAACGCTGCTGTGGCTTCAAGTGCAGCACAAGTTGCATCTACAGCCGCAAATACAGCAAGTTTAGAGTCTTCGGCTGATGCTGCTCAATATGGCTTAGCTGAAAGTTATGCTTCTAACGCATCAAGTGCTGTAACTTTCGCAACGTCGTCTAATAATTCATTAACAAATTCTGCGAATGCTATTTCAAACGCAACGGATAGTACTACGGCAGCTCAAGGGAGTTTGAGTACTCTGTTAGCTAGTTCAGATTACTCACAATTTGCTTCAAATGTTGCTGTTGTTTCTGATACTGATGTGATTTCAAGTGCTGCATCTGTAGTAACAAGTGAACAAGCTGTTGCAAATAGTGCGGCTTCAGAAGCTTCAAATGCTTTGTCACTTGCTTCATCGGATGCTATAATGGCTTCGATTGCGGCTCAAGGAAGTTTAAGTTCCTACTATGCATCTTTAGCGGGCAGTGCAACAGCAGCAGGAAATACTTCGGTTGCTGATAGTTATCAGTCACAAGCAACGAGTGCTGCAGGACAAAATAACGCTTCTCTAGCAGCAAGCTATGCTTCGATGGCAGCAAGTGAGGGGGCGATTGTAGCAAATGATAGTGCTGTTGCTAGCTCAGCCTTGTCTGTTGCAAATTCTGCTGCGACAGTAGCATCGAGTGAGGCTACAAATTTGTCATCTGCTTTGGCGACATTGTCAGCAGCGAATACTAACGGTGCTTATATTAGTAGCTATGAAAGTGTTGCATCAAGCGCAACAACAGTAGCAAATACTTATGAAAATACTGCAACGGCAAACAATCAAAATAGTGTAGCGGTCAGCTCGGCGACTTCTGCGGCAAGTGTTGCAAATTCGCTTTATGCACAGAATTCTGGTAATACTGCATTATCCAGTGATGCAAGTTTAGCGAACAGTGCCACAAATACAGCAAATACTGAAAGTACAGTAGCAAGCCAAGCGGCTCAGGATGCGATAAAAGCATCAACAGCGGTGAATGAAGATTATAAAGTCATCAGTGCATTGACTTCTGCTTATGATAGTGCATCGTCTGCTTATGCAAGTGCGGTTGCAGCTGGTGATTCGGCTTCTGCTGCATCAGCAGAAGCTGCGGAAACGAGTGCAGCAAATAATGTTAATCTCAGTCTTGTTGCAAGTCTAGCATCAGAAGCGAATTCTTATGCAAACGAAGCCAGTGCAGATGCAAAAATGGCAAATACAGCCTCAAACGCGGCATCAAGTGCTGCGGTAGTTGCCTCGAATGCAGCAAAACAAGCTCTTAACGATGCAGCAACTTTGGCAGTATCAAACGGTACGGTTGCAGCAGATAATGCAGCAGAAAATGCAAAAAATGCTGCAGCAGAAGCAGAAATGGCAAACAGCGCGGCAAATGATACAACAGCTTCGACAAGTCAAGCGGCAACTTCGGCGACTTCTCTTGCATCACAATATCCAGCAGATTCAACGATTTTATCAGCGGCAAGTCTTGCTAACTCAGCAAATGCAGTAGCTCAATCGGAAGCAACGGCTGCAAGTTCCGCTGAAATGATTGCTTCAAGTGCTGCAGATAAGGCGGCATCAGCAGCTCAAGCTGTGACGGTAGATTCTCTTGCCGGAAATACAAGTGCTGCTTTGTCCGATCAAGCAGTCGCGGAAAGTTATGCAGCTATAGCAAGTAGTGCAGCGAGTGTTGCAAGTTCAGCAGCGTCTGTTGCCACAAGTGAAAAGGCAGTTGCTGAATCAGCGTTGGATACAGTTACTACGGCAGCAGAAAAAGATGCAGCGGACAGTACAGCAAGTAATAACGCGGCGGCATCAGCAGCGATTGCAACTGCAAATACAGCATCAGATGTGGCTCAAACGGCTTCAAATGTTGCCGTTAATAATTCGTTGACTACGAGTGAAGCTTTAAATAGTTATCCAAATGATATGAGCTTGGTTGCTGACTCAACGCTTGCAAGTGTGGCTAATAATGCTGCAAGTAGTCTGGCAACTATTGCAAGTTCAGCGGCATCAGCAGCGATTACAGCAGCAAATGCTGGAGATACCAGGGATGCGACGAGTTTAGCTGCCTTGGCAAGTAGTGCAGCATCTGGTGCTTCAAGTGCGGCTGTAGAGGCTTCACAAGTAGCAGAGTCAGCTTCTCAACAAGCAGAAATTGATTTTGCAAGTTCGGCAAATGATACGATAAATCTGGCAAAGAGTGCATCAGTAACAGCAAGTACGGCATCAACCGCAACGAGTAGTGATAGCTCAACGGCATCTAGTGTTGCCAATCTTTATCCGAATGACCCAGCTCTCATATCTGATGCAACTATAGTAAGTAGCGCAACCAGCCTTGCAGATAGCGCAGCGTTACAAGCCAGTACGGAGGCTAGTGAAGCGATTGTCGCAGCGAATGCAGGGGATTTGAGTGAAGCAAGCAGTTATGCCAATGCGGCAAGTAGTGATGCAACGGTGGCAAGCAATGCTAGGAATCAAGCAGACAGTGCAACGCAAGCTATGATGAATCAAGCTTTGAGCGATGCAACTTCAAGTGCAGCAGAGTTGGCTTCGCAAGCAATAGATTCAGCTTCTAATCAAGCAAAAAATGATTTAGCAAGTTCAACGAATGATGCGATAAATCTTGCCAATAGTGCATCAGTAACAGCTAGTACAGCATCAGCAGCAACGAATAAAGATAGTACAACAGCATCTAGTGTTGCTAATCTTTATCCGAATGACCCAGCTCTCACATCTGATGCAACTGTGGTAAGTAGTGCTGCTAGTCTTGCCAATAGCGCAGCGTTACAAGCCAGTGTGGAAGCTAGTGAAGCGATTGTCGCAGCAAATACAGGAAATTTGAGTGTGGCAAGCAGTTATGCCAGTGCGGCAGGTAGTGATGCGACGATGGCAAGCAATGCTAGAAATCAAGCAGACAGTGCGACACAAGTTTTGATGAATCAAGCATTAAGTGATGCAGCTTCAACTGCAAACTCAAATGCAACAGATAATGTGGCTTTAGCTGTGTCTATTGCAAATAGTGCTGTGCAGGTAGCAAGTTTAGCTAATACGACAGTTTCAAGTATAGAGAATAGTTATCCAAGCGATGCGAGCTTGGTAAGTTTAGCGAATGAAACGTCTTCTGACAGTGTCATTGCAAGTTCAGCAGCAAAAGCGGCTACGACAGCTTCGGAGGCAATGGTGAAAGATTTAGCTGCAGGAGATTTGACAGGTGCAGCGAGTCAAAAAGCTATTGCTGAACAACAAGCTTCTCTTGCTTCAAGTGCGGCGAGTGATGCTTTAAAAGCGGCATCGGAAGCGACAAGTGTTGTATCAAATGAACAGTTGATTTCAGCCTTAGAGAGTTGTGCAACAGGTGCAGATAAGTATGCTAGCTCTGCTACGATAAGTAAGAGCATGGCAGCAAATAATACTCAGTCGGCTAACGATGAGGCAACAAATCTGGCAAGCTTGGCATCAGCAAATACTTCTAATGTCCATGTTGCTTTTGATAATAGTTTGGCAGAAAGTGCTAATAGTGCGGCTAATAACGCTAATAGTATTGCAACAAATGCAAAAATGGTAGCTATAACAGATGCTAGTTTAGCTAGTTCTTATGCAAGCTTGGCGAAAAGTGCTGCGGAAGATGGAAATACATCAGTAGTAAGTTCATATATTGCGCAGGCAATATATGAAACGAATGAAGCTTCAACAGCAGCAAGTACGGCAAGTAGTGCTAATAGTACGGCACTTAGTGCGCGTTCACTTATTCATACTTTGTTGATGAATGCTAGAGGTGATTTGCAAAATGAAGCAATGAGTATGACCTCATCGGCTTCAACAGCAGCAGCCAGTGCCAAAAATTCTTCAAGTATGACCACAAGTACAACAAATGTTGTTGTGAGTGAGGCAGGAACTTATTCTAGTGATAAGAGCTTAGCGAGTCTGGCTTCTCAAGCTAAGGCAGAACAATCAATCGCAATGAGTGCAACTTCATTAGCAAGTCAGGCAGCATCATTGACAAATAGTTATGCTTCTGCGGGACAAACTTCAAAAGCAATGTCGGAAGAAGTTATCGCTAGTAGCGCTGCGAGTGTGGCAAGCTCAGCGTTACGAGAAGTTCAATCAGTAGCAGATTTAGCAAATAGTTTATCTACAGTTGATGCTGGAAAGACTACAAAGAACACAAATGCTGTAAAGACTATGAAAACTGAAAATAATACGAATAGTTCCGCTAATAATCAACCTGTGGTAGCTATGAGTAAAATTACTGCTAGTACGTTGCCTAAGACAGGAGATGGGGAAGAAGATTCTCGAATCGCTATGTCAGTTGGTCTATTGACGTTACTTGTTGCAGTATTTCTTAAAAAACGTAGAAACTCTGATTCTAAAGGGAAAGAATAAGCTTTAGATACAAAATAAGCATAATAAGTAGCTCTAAATTTTACTTTAGTCTAGCTAATGTCAAAGCAAAATAGAGCTACTTGTTTTTTTCTTTACGTAGTGTAGTATAATGGTATAATAGAGAACAGAGCTAGAAAAATGAAACGGAGCATATAAAATGCCGATGAATTATTTTGTGAATGAAAATATTTTTACTTTAAATTCTGGAACGGAATTTTCAGCAATTAAAAGAGTGAAGCTTTTTCATGATAACAATATTCCAGCGAAAATTTTAGTAAAAAATTATAATTCGCAACTTTCAGGAGATGTGCAACGAGCGGGTTTATCTTACACTGATGTAATCAATATGTACGATTATTTTCAAGGAATTGAAGATGTTGTGGCGAAAGATATTGATGTTCGTTATACGGAAGCGATTGATAAAGAGCTGTATCATATCGAGGGAATAGATGCAAATGAGTCATTGATTAAACACGCAGGAAAGGTAATCGGTAAAGTTTCGATTGCTCCTGCAACGGTAGGAATTGTTGGTTCGATTGATTACTTCAATGATATGAATGGTATTCTTGCGAAGGATATATGGGATAGGAGAGGATTTAAATCTTCTACTCAATATTTTCACCCTAATGGAACGTTAGGTAGTCAAATATTTTTTGATTATAATGGTGTACCTAAGCTTGAAATTACTCACATGAACATCAATGGTCAACTTAATCCAACAATGTATAAGTTACTTGATTATGAGGGATGTGTCTGGCGTTTTAATACGGAACAAGAACTTTTTACATTTTTCTTGAATGAGTTGGCAAGAAAAGATGAAGTCGTTTATATCAATGACCGCCCATCGTTGGTAGCGGCTTTGGCAGATGTTACGGGAGCAGTAGGTAAATGGCAATTTTTGCATAATATACATACGGCAAATAATTTGCAAGTGGGTGCTTCAAGAAAAGTGGTGGATTATCTTGAACCATTATTTTCGGCATATAAGGATGAATTTGATGGGATTATTGTAGCTACAGACCAGCAACGTGATGAAATCAAGAAATTTTACTCTTTTAAGAATGTTATTAGTTTACCAGATACTTTTGCGGATGAAGGAGTATTGAAGCAAGAAAAACGTGAAAATAAAGTGATTTATTTGGGAAGACTTGCGGCTGAAAAAAATCCAATTGATGTGCTTGAAATTGTTAAAAGGGTACAAGCGGTTATTCCTGATTTGGTGGTAGAATTTTATGGATATGCTTCACCTGCAGATATTCAAGAACAGATGAATAAAAAAGTTGAAGAATTAGATTTGAAAGATAATGTAAAATTTAAAGGTTATCAATCCAAAGAGAAAATTGATAAAGCTTTAGATACTTCAAAAGCTTTATTAAATGTTTCTGGTGGTGAAGGATTTGGAATGAATGTGCTGGAAGCTTTGTCACATGGAGTTCCTGTGGTAGCTTATGGTGTGAAATATGGCCTTTCAGATATGATAGAAAATGGAAGAAACGGACGTTTGGTGCCATATGGTGCTTTAAATGAAGCTGCTCAGGCTTTAGCTGATGTGCTAGTTTCTGATTTGGTAGAAGTTTCTTACCAAAAGTCTCAAGAATTTAGTGAAGAAAAGGCTTGGGAACGCTGGCTTAAACAGAAAAATACTATTAAAAATCTATTTGTAGGAGGCGTTCAGTAATGTTATTCTTTATAAATTCGACATTTAATGCTAAAAATTCTGGAATTGAACACGCTCAGCTTAAACGGGCAGACCTTTTCAGAAAGCATGGAGAGCCATTTAAACTTGTTTTTCGAGAATGGAATCCTCAAGTGCATCGTTATCTAGCAAATGTAGGTGTTTCTCAAGAAGAAACGTTGGTAATGTTTGACTATTTTCAAAAAGCTGAAAAAGTTCCTGAAACAATCATTCATGTCGAAGACATTGATTTTGGCTTGACGGGATTGAGTTATGTTAAACAACCAGGACAACTAATGTATTTAGTCAATCAGGAAAATCGACTGGTAGCGCGTGTTCGTTATTATGATGAAGATGAGATGGAACGTGTAAGTGTTGTAGAGCTTTTTGATGGCTTTGGCAATCTATATCGAGTGGACCACTATGATTTTCGTGGATTTATGAGTTTGGCACAATGGTATACGCCAGATAATAAGATTGGGACGGAAGTTTGGTATGACATCAATGGGAAACCTGTGTTGGAAACTTACAATCGTTTTGATGCAAACCAAAAATTCATTAAGACGGGCTGGAGATTAACGAAAGATAATGGTGCAGTTTATATTTTTTCTAATATTGATGAACTCACTTTGTATTTCTTTAATTGCATAAATGAGGATTATTGGAATCCAGAAAAAGCAAATATCTTTATTTTAGACCGTACACATTTGGGCGATTGGTCTTTGCCAGAGTTGGAACGTCCTGCCTATACTGTGTTGCATTTACATAATTCTCATGCTGGAGATGCGCAAGACCCAATGCATTCTGTGATGAATAATTTCTATGAATATGGTCTAACTAATGCAAATAAGTATGATGCGATAGTTTCTGCAACGGATAAGCAAACACGAGATGTTAAGGCGCGTTTTGAGCCAATTACGAAGTTATTTACAATACCTGTCGGTGTCAATCCTGACGAAGTTTTTGCAGAAGATAAAATTCCTATGACTAGTCGAAAAAAACACAGTGTGCTTATGACTTGTCGTATTGCTCCAGAAAAAGGAGTAGGAAAAGTTGCTGAAGCAGTTGGAATAGCAAAAGCTAAAATTCCTGATATTACTTTAGATGCTTATGGTTACATAGACCATCGTGATAATGATGCAGCTAAAAAAGCAATAGATTCAGCTATTGAAAAGTACGGTTTACAAGAAGCTGTGCATTTACATGACTATTTGGAAAAAGAAGATGTCGCGCGTGTACAACGTGAACACCAAGTTTATGCGCTCATGTCAATCATGGAAGGATTTAATCTGGCATTGATGGAAGCGCAAAGTCATGGAATGGTGACGGTCACGAATGATGTTAATTATGGTCCCAATGATTTAGTTGTGAACGGAGAAAATGGTTATATTGTCGGATTTGATGGTGTTGAAGAAATGGCAGAAAAGTTTGTTGAGCTTTTTGAAGATGATAAGGAATTACAAACAATGTCTGATAAAGCTTATGAACTGTCTGAACGCTTTTCGGAAGCTAATGTATGGAAAGCTTGGCAAGAGCTATTAAAAGATGCTCAGAACAAAGATATTCATTTTGTAGAACCAATCAGTAAAGGACTGGGAAATCAGATGTTAGTGAAATAACATAAGATGAGGCTGCTTTTTAGTGGTCTTTTTATTATGGGAAAGAGCAATGTAGCACGGTTCTCACTTGCAATTTTTTGGAATTTTGATAGAATGGTTAAGTAATCTTAGCAAGAAGATTATTTTGATAAAACATTACAGAGCAGGATTGCTCATTTCGGTAAGAATGAAGTTAAGACTTCAAGTGGCGGAAGGAAAAATTTGTAAATCAAATTTTCATTTCTGCTAAATACTGAAAAATCAGCCGCTGTAGCTCAGTCGGTAGAGCAGCACCATGGTAAGGTGAAGGTCGTAAGTTCGATTCTTATCAGTGGCATAAAGTTGGGAAAGCCTCTAAAGGCTTTTTTGAATTTTATTTTAAGCGAATAATATTTTTTACACGTGATTATTGAAAAATAGTGGAGAAAATATTGATTTTGATTTTTTTAGATATATCCACTCTTCCAGCTATATCAGTGTTTGAAGCCAATAGACGAACAGCAAGGGAAAAAAAATCAAAAATGCGTGCTTAATTCT
>NZ_BOVQ01000009.1 GCF_018403765.1 Lactococcus nasutitermitis | reverse complement strand
CTAAAACAGCGAGAGCAGTCGCCGCATAAAGCCAGTGCTTGCCTGATTTCCAAGCTCGGAAACAACTTTTCTGAGAAAAGTGTGGGTGTGTTTTCATAAAGTATAAAAATCCCTCAAAATAATCAACGTTATTACTTCTAAATAAAAATATAATTTTCAATATTAAATTGTATTGTCTTTTTAATGATTGTTGTTTTATATTTTACTCTTAATTTCCAATAAATGCAACCGCTTTTTTAATTATTTAGAATAAATAACAAAAAAGCATCTTTTTGGATGCCGTTTTTACTTCTTAGCTATGTTCAATTCACGTAATACATCTTGATTCAGATACCAAACTATGCTAAACTTTGGTAAGTTTTCCCTATTCTGCTTATACACACACATTGCTAATACATTGAAATCTGAGTATAGTGAAAAATTTATAAAAAAATAAACGGTGAATAAACACCGTTTTTATTTTAAAATTTCATGCCCCTTTTTGATTTTATAAAGCATATTTCTTTAATTGAAAGTTGATATATCTAGCTTCTTAGATATTTTCTACATTATGATAAACTTTTTGGACGTCTTCGTTGTCTTCGAGGGCATCAAGCAATCCTTGGAAAACTTCGAGGTCTTCATCAGATAGGGTCACTTCGGATTGAGGAATGAGTTCAAGGTCTGTTTCTTCAAACTCTGTGATGTCATTTGCTTTGAGTACTTCTAAGGCTTTGTGCAAGTCTGCTGGTTCTGTGTAAACTGTGATGTAACCTTCTTCTGCTGTGACGTCACGCACATCAATATCGCCTTCAAGGAGAAGTTCAAAAATACTGTCTGCGTCGTCGCCTTTGAAAGCAATCACGCCTGTATTATCAAACATATAACTGACTGAGCCTTCGCCACCGATATTTCCGCCGTTTTTATGGAAAATTGTACGGATATCAGCGATGGTGCGGTTGACATTTGGTGTCAGAGTTTCACAAACGACCATTGAGCCGTTGGGGCCAAAACCTTCGTAACGACCGTCCGTGTAGCTTTCGTCAGATTTTCCTGCTGCTTTTTTGAGCGCATTTTCGATGACGTGGCGCGGAACTTGTGCTTGTTTTGCTTTTTCAATCGTGAATTTCAGTTGGCTGTTGGCTTCTGGGTCAACGGAGCCACCACGTTTTGCTGCGACGTAGAGTTCTACACCGAATTTTGCATTTTTAGCTGATGTTGCGCCATCTCTGGCTGTTTTTTTTGCGACAATATTTGCCCATTTACGTCCCATTGGATTATACCTCGTTTTTTTATTTAACTTTACAGACTTTTGTCTGTGATGATTTTTTCTCTAATATTATACCACAAAACCAGCTTTCTGTGGAGAGCTGGTTTTATTTTTGACAGTTTCGTCAGAAAATTATTGGTTTTCTGCCGTAATTTTGCTCGGGAATTTGTGGATTGGCAAGTCTGTAAATTGTATCTGCACGCTGTGTTGTGCTATCCCAAGCTGTTTGTCCGATACGGACGATTGTTTTTTCACTGAATTTTTTTAGATGTGCTTGTCCTTTTTTTGTGAAACCTAGCACATGGATTTTTTCTGGAAGAGTAAAATCGCGTGAAATATTGAGTAAAATATAAGTCAAAAGTCGTCTGACACGGGCTTTTGTATAGCGTTTTGTATGGACTTGCTCAAGTAATTCGTCAAAAGTTGTTGCTGTTTTGATGGCTATTTTCAGGCGATTTTGCAGTTCTTCATTGACTTGGAAAATATTCGTTAAGTCTGAGCTGATGATTTTGTATTGCAAAAGGGGAAAAAGCTGATGCCAACTGGCTTGCGGTGACTTATATAGGTCTGTCAAATTGCTTGGAATGACCTTTTTTATTTTTGACAGTTCTGTCAAAAATGTTTTGGGTTCATTTGACCGACTTGTCAAAAATTGACGGAGCGCTGTGGCTGAGGCAAATTGACCTGTCAGTTCTGCGGAGTGAAAATCGCCAATCCGCTGGAGCGTTTGAAGTTTGACAGACTTGTCAAAACTAGCTTTGGCATAAGCGAGGGCGAGAACATGATTTGGCATGTTTCCGTCAAATTTGACAGAGGAAAAATGTTGCCACATCTGCTGCGTTTTCTCAGGGTAACTGACATTGTCGGGCAAATTCTTCACGAAATCGTCCATGTCCTGCTTGCGCGCCGCGTAAAGCTCTGCAATTTTGTTGTAGTCTGTTGTCGATTCGCTGCCAAACAGGAGGGTGTCAATTCCCAGCTCGGACAAGATTGCGACAGCACCTTGGGCGAAAAAATCGGCGGATTGGACGGAAACCGTGACAGGCAGTTCAACGACAAGGTCGGCGCCATTTTTTAGCGCCATTTCTGCGCGCGTCCATTTATCGAAAATTGCGGGTTCACCGCGCTGCATCCAGTTGCCACTCATGGCGACGATTTTCAGTCCAGAAGCCACGTCTAGCAAGCGTTTGTGCCCGTTGTGGAAGGGATTGAATTCGGCGATAATTCCGGTTATTTCTGACATACGAAAAACCAGCGCAGACTCTTGGCTTCTGGTGCATTGTCCGTGAAATCTGCAAAAACTTTGACGTCAGAAAAATTTGACAGAGCTGTCAAATAATCGGCGATTTCGTAAGTTCGTTCTTCATGCAATTCGTCTTTTCGGACAAATTTTCCATCGTCAGATTTGACGAAAAATGTCAGTTCATGCGCGACACTGTGGGCTTCTTCGCCCGCATACGTGTCCCAGACAAAAGCAAAATCCTCGGCATTGTCATGGTAAGCAAAGCCCGGAAAAAGCGCATCAGTCTGATAGGTCGAATGGACGTCAAAAATGAAAATTCCGCCCTGACGGAGCGCGCGATGAACGCCGTCAAAAGTCTTTTTGACTTCTGACAAATCTGTCAAATAACACAGCGAATCCGAATAGCAAGTGACCGCATCAAACTCGCTCTGGTAGCGCAATTCACGCATATCACATTGTTCAAATTCCGCATTTGTCACACGTTTTTTCGCCAAATCCATCATTTCTTTTGACAGATCAACGCCAGTCACATCATAATGTTTCGCGACAAATTTTTGCGACAAAATCCCCGTACCACAGGCAAGTTCCAAGACTTTATGTGTGCGCGCAGGAAAATGACGTTCGGAAAAATCCAACCATTTCTCATACAAACTATCATCCATCACTTCGTCATAAACACGCGAAAATAATGTATAATTTTGCTCTAATTCTACCATTTGTATCTCCAAATTTTTTTGACAGAATTGTCAAAAATTTTATTCACTGACCCAACTTGAAATATTGACCAAAGGCGCATCAGACCAGAGTTTTTCAAGATTGTAATGTCCGCGCTCGTCATGTCCAAAAACGCTGACAATCACATCGCCAAGGTCAATCAGCACCCAACCAGAACGCCCTTCGCCCTCGATATGTCCGCCTGCTTGCACACCAGCTTCCTCAACTTTATCGACAATATTGTCCACAATCGCATCAATCTGGCGCACATTCATCGCTTCCATGATGACAAAATTGTCCGCAATCCCTGAAACTTCGCTCATATCAAGCGCCACAATATCAAGCGCCATTTTCTCATCCGCCGCTTTCACGACAATTTCTAATAACTTTTCTGAATTCATATTTTCCTTAATTTCTATTTTAGAGCTAACCTTTACTTTGGAAAATGGCAGAGCAGCACATTTTACAAAGTTCAGACTTCTTATTTTAACATAATTTCTCTGACTTGACTCATTCACATTTTTTGACAATTCTATCAAAAACTTTTTCAATCAATTTTGACAGTTCTGTCAAAAATAAAATCAACGTCCGCCACCCAAGTGAAAAATATTTTTATAGTTTTGCATAAATTTCCGTAACAAAAATTCACCAATAACATAAAACATTCATTTTCAAACATTTCCCTCAGCCAGATAAGGCAAAAAAGCATTGTAAGTCTCAATCGTCTGTGGATAAATCGCAATCCGTTTTGCCGCCAGAAATTCCACCGTCCGCACCGTTTCAAAAGCCACAGCAGCATCAAGCGACTTCGCAGCAATCGCACGCGCCTCATCAACACCCGCAAAATCACGCCCAGCCTCAATATAATCCGCCACATAAACGACCTTATCCAGCACAGACATCTCACTTGAGCCGACCGTATGAATCTCAACCGCTCGCAAAATCTCCGCATCACTCAAGTCGAAATCCTCTTTCATCTTGTAAATTCCGACCATTCCGTGCCAAACATTATTTCCCCAGCGCTTCAACTCAGGATTAAGTCCATATTTGTCAATCAAATCCAAAAAAACAACATCCGATTGATTTTTAGCATAATCATGCAAAAGCCCAGCCAAACTCGCCTTGTGTGGATTTGCCCCATAACGTTGCGCCAGCTCAATCGCCGCTTGCTCCACACCCAAAATATGCTGAAAACGACTATCCTTGACCTGCGCAGCAATTTTCGCCAGCAACTCCTCACGTGACAGCCCAACTTCCGGATAAAAGTCAAACATACAAACCTTCTTTCAAAATATAATCCAAAACTTTCGGCGCCAACAGAAAATTCGGCACAAGCCCACGATGAAATTGTTCACGAATCAAATTTCCCGAAATCTCCATCAAAGGCACATCGACCCACAAGATAGGATAAGAAGTTCCTGTACGAAAACGCGGACGGCGCACACCAACAAGCGTGACCAAGTCCAGCAATTCATCAATATTTTCCCAAAGTGACAAACTGGCAATCATATCACCACCGACAATAAAATAAAAATCACACTCAGGATTATCCTCAGAAAGTTGTTTCACTGTCTCATAGATTCCAACTTTCGCCTTACAACGGCAAGAATCCAGCTCCAGACCTTCATAATCCGCCACAGCCAGCGCAATCATGTTGCCAACATGCCCTTCTGTATTATGTTCGGGCAAGAAAACAACTTTTTCCAGATGAAGTTGTTGACGCACCTGATCCGCAATCGTCAAATGCCCCACATGTATAGGATTAAAATTCCCCCAGAAAAGCCCGATTGCTCGGCGCTTCTCATCTACTTCCTCTTTCAATTTTACCTTTGTGAAAGGTGTCAAAAGTTCTATTGCCATACTTTTTCCTTACAGTTTTTTCATGAAAATGAGCTTAATTATCACTTATTTCTAATTATCTTACCAAATTCTTAACATCAACGGAAATTTTACGATTTTCTTTCTTCTCAGCAACCTTGAAAACGACGATATTGCGTCCAATAATTTGAACCACATTAAGTCCCATTTCCTCAATCGCTTCCGCAACATCATCTCTTTCTTCATCTGAATTTTGCAAGATAGTCACCTTAATCAACTCACGCGCATCACAAGCTGAACGAATACTCGTCAAAATTTCATTTGATAAACCAGATTTTCCAATCTGCACAATCGGACGAATATTTACTGCTAAACTACGCAAATAGCGCTTTTGTTTTCCATTTAATTCCATTTTAAATTTTCCTTATTCTATTCTTATTTACTAATAATTATCTAATTTCCAGCGCATATCAGGTGAAACTAAACCTTTCACATGATAGGCTGTTTCTTTCTCAACCACCTGCTCAACCAGAGCAAATTTCCGCAGTTCAGGCAACTTATAAGCCTGCGCATAAGGCAGTTCAATCTCAAAGGCATCAAACAAATCATGCAACTTTTCCAGAATGGCCGTTTTCAACCATTGTACACCATTTTCCTCTTTAATTGACAGTTGAATACTCGGTGTCAATGTTGGCGCAAAATCAGTCGGCGCAATATCCATTTTATTATAAACATTCAAAACTGGAATAGCTATCATATCAAGGTCTGACATGATTTTCTGCACCGTTTCCTCATGAATTTGATGATGTGGATTGCTCGCATCAATCACATGAATTAGCAAATTGACATTTGCCGACTCCTCAAGTGTTGATTTGAACGCTTTGATAAGCTCTGTCGGCAGATTTTGAATGAAACCAACTGTATCAGTCACACTCACTGTAAAATCATCCCCAAGTTGAACCAGCTTTGTTGTCGCATCAAGCGTAGCAAAGAGTTCATCTTTTTCATATTGAACTTTTTGTACACCAACCAACGCATTCATCATACTTGATTTCCCAGCATTTGTATAACCAATCAAACCAATCTGAAAAAGTCCACTTTCACTTCTTTTCTGTCGAATGGTTTCCCGCGTTTTTTCCACTTTTTTCAGTTGTTTGTCAATGGCTTCAATCCGCGTGCGAATATACCTACGGTCAGTTTCTAACTTACTTTCCCCTGGCCCACGTGAGCCAATGCCTCCACCTTGTCTGGACAGCTCAATTCCCTGCCCCACCAAACGTGGCAAAAGATAGTTCAACTGCGCTTCTTCAACCTGCAACATTCCCTCATGAGAACGCGCCCGCATCGCAAAAATATCCAAAATCAACTGCATCCGGTCAATAACTTTCACACCAAGTGCATTTTCCAAGTTAATATTTTGCCGTGGTGTCAAACGTTCATTGAAAATCACTGTATCAATGTAGCCCACTTCAATCGCAAAACGAATTTGTTCCAACTTACCAGAACCAATCAGAAAGCGCCCATCTGGACGTTCTCTTTTCTGAGTAAATTGGTCTATTACCAAAGCTCCCGCAGTTTTTGTCAATTCTGCAAGTTCAATCATTGAACTCTCGAAACTCTCACTATTTTCAAAAGTTTCTATGCCAGCAAGCAACACACGCTCTTGTTTTTCATCTAAATCAATCAATAACTTTTCTTTTTCCTTTTGTCTTTTGGACTAGATTACACGATTAGAGATTTTCAATATCCTTACTAATAATCCAAGCGCCTTGTCCATAAGTTTTCGCAATCCAATGTTCATTAAACCAACTCTCACTATAATCAGGATGTTCCCGCAAAAAATCACGTTTTTCATCTTCCAAACTATCCCGCCAAACGAGTTCTCCTGTCTCTTCAAGCGCCTCAAGTTGCTGAATTGTCATCTTTTTATAATCCATTTTTTCTCCTACTTTTTCATTATTTATTTGTCAA
Organism: Lactococcus nasutitermitis; assembly: GCF_018403765.1. Classification (GTDB taxonomy): domain Bacteria; phylum Bacillota; class Bacilli; order Lactobacillales; family Streptococcaceae; genus Lactococcus; species Lactococcus nasutitermitis. Next base: position 117,763 of record NZ_BOVQ01000009.1, on the reverse strand, counting down.
ATCAAAGCTTTACGTACCACGACATCTACTCCTTCTGGTGCCCATACTGCGACAACTGCACGTTCTGGTACATTTATCCAACCAAGTCCTGAGACAACAATATCTGATTTTCCCTTGAGCGAAAATTCACGACGAACAAGCTTCACATCTGCAATCGCCGGTTTCAGTAATTCTCCTGCATGACGTTCATAAAATTCCGTAGCTCCAATCAATTTTGTACGATGAATATCTATTTCATTGTCAAAATACGCCGTCATTCCCTGTCTTTCTCCCGAAATAAAATCAAAGCGCGCCAGACCACCGAAAAACAAAGTCTGCTCGCTATTTAACTGATAAGTTTTAGGTTTGATTTCCTTTTTGGGCGAAATAAGTTTCAAATCCTGCGCTTCAAGATAATGTGCCATCTGTCCCCGATGAATAATCCCCGGTGTGTCAATCAACTTACTCTCATCATCAAGTGGAATTTCAATCTTATCCAGAGTTGTCCCAGGAAAACGTGAAGTGGTGATGATATTATCCTCTCCTGAAGCGTTTTTGATAATCGCATTAATCAACGTAGATTTTCCAACATTCGTCACACCAACTACGTAAACATCTCGTCCTTCGCGATAATCTTCAATTTCATTCATCAAGTCCGTCACATCATCACGATTCATTGCCGAAATCACACGAATATCCAGCGGATGCAAGCCTTGTGCTTTCGCCTGCTCTTTGAGCCAAGCCGTTAATTTTCCAACCTTTAGCGAATGTGGCAAAATATCTTTTTTATTTGCCACCAAAAGAACATCATTATTTCCTGTCAAGCGATGCAAACTTGGAATCAACGAACCATTGAAATCAAAAATATCCACCACATTAACAATCAGCGCATCTTGCTCGCCAATTTCCTGAAGCAACTTCAAAAAATCATCATCCGTCAAACTCGTTGGCACGATTTCATTATAGTGGCGTAGTCGAAAACAACGTTGACAATAGAGTTCATCATCGTTCTCAAGTTTTTTTTGAAGCGCACTAGCAGGCAAATAGCCCAAGCCATTTTTATCTTCACTTTGTATAAGCGCGCCACAACCAATGCAACGCAATTCTTCGTTTACAGTTTTACTCATATCGCTATTATAACATATTTAACAGCCTTTTTTGACTGTTTTTCCGTTAAATATTTTTGACAGTTCTGTCAAAAAATTTAGAATACAAAAAACGCTCAGTAACCAGCTGAACGTTCTCTTTAGGAGTAAACTTTATGAAAAATTTTTATTGGAATAAATATATTATACTGACTCTCACTTAATTTACACTCAATCAAAAATAAAACAAAACATAAAAAAGTCTATCAAAACTGACAGACTTTTTTGACAAAACTGTCAAAAATATTTTATTATTGTACAGAATAATTTGGCGCTTCTTTCGTGATTTGTACATCGTGCGGATGAGATTCTTTCAATCCAGCACCAGACATTTCGATAAATTGTGCTGAATCATGCAAAGCTGTAATATCGCCAGCTCCCGTATAGCCCATACCAGCTTTCAAACCACCAAGCATTTGAAAGACAATATCGCTTGCCGTTCCCTTATAAGCCACACGTCCCTCAATACCTTCTGGCACAAGTTTATTTGCTTCATTGACAGCCCCCTGGAAATAACGGTCTTTAGAACCATCTTTCATCGCAGCAAGAGAGCCCATTCCACGATAAGTCTTGTATTTACGTCCTTGGAAAATCTCAACTTCACCAGGTGCTTCATCTGTTCCAGCAAGCATAGAACCAAGCATAACTGCATCACCACCAGCAGCCAAAGCTTTTACAATATCACCAGAATATTTAATTCCACCATCAGCAATGATTTTCTTGCCATATTCACGCGCCACACCAGCCGCATCATAAATCGCCGTAATCTGTGGCACACCAACACCAGCAACCACACGCGTTGTACAGATAGAACCAGGACCAATTCCGACCTTCACGACATCAACACCGGCATCATACAAAGCACGTGCGCCCTCAGCCGTCGCAATATTTCCAGCAATCAACGTTTTATCTGGGAATTTCGCACGAATTTCAGCAATCTTACGCAGCACACCAGCGGAATGACCATGTGCCGTATCAATCACAATTGCATCTGCACCAGCCTTAAACAAAGCTCCCGCACGGTCAAATGTATCACTCGTCACACCAACAGCCGCAGCGACTAACAAGCGACCTTTCGCATCTTTTGCCGCATTTGGAAATTCAATCACACGTTCAATATCTTTAATCGTGATTAAACCAGCAAGTTTTCCCTCAGCATCCACTAAAGGCAATTTTTCAATCTTATGACGTTGCAAAATAGAAGCAGCTTCATCCAAAGTCGTCCCAACAGGAGCAGTAATCAGCTCCTCAGAAGTCATCACATTTTTAATCTGTTGCTCATAATCGCTCACAAAACGCAAATCACGATTTGTCAAAATCCCAACCAACTTACGATTTTCCAAAGTTTCCACGATAGGAACACCAGAAATGCGATAAGTCGCCATCAAATTCTCAGCTTCCTCAATCTTGTGTTCAGGCGTTAAGAAAAATGGGTCTGTAATAACACCAGATTCAGAACGTTTTACCTTATGCACTTCCTCAGCTTGCTGCTCAATCGACATATTTTTATGAATAACACCCAAGCCACCTTGACGTGCCATCGCAATAGCCATCTTTGAATCCGTAACTGTATCCATAGCAGCTGAAATAATAGGAACATTCAAATGAATATTAGCAGCCAAATCCACACCTAACTTCACTTCATTTGGTAAAACATTACTTGCAGCTGGCAAGAGCAATACATCATCAAAAGTATAACCTTTTTTCAAAAACTTCGTTTCCCAATTCGACATCGAACAACAATCCTCCAAAATTTTATTGTTCCCATTCTATCACTATTTAGCCCAGTTTTCAATAGGTAAATCTCATTTTCTTATCATATAATCTTTCAAATCATTTTGTAATCAATAGTATGTTTGTTAAAATTAAAAATATCGTTTTTAAAATTAGAATTACATTAGAAAAAGAGAAAAAAATGAAAACTAAATTAAAAAGTATATTCCTCCTTACAACAGTCCTATTAACAGTTCTTCCTCTACAACAAATTTCAGCTGAAACAAGCGAAAATATTGAAAATAACAACCATCCAATGGGCTATTATACAGGGGGGTATCGTACACCAGAAATGAAACGCGCCCGTGCAAGTGCGCCCTCAAATCTCACTTCAAACGATAGTAGCCTTCCAAGAAAAGATGCCATTGACATCGCCAGCTATCAAAGTTGGATGACCCAATCTGACTTCAACCAACTCAAAGCCCAAGGTGTCAAAACAGTCATCATCAAACTTACAGAAGGTACTTATTACCAAAATCCTTATGCAAAATCCCATATCCAAATGGCAAGAAATGCCGGACTGAACATTGCCACTTATCACTTTGCAATCTTTGGCAATACCAGCAATCAAACAAGCGCAAATAACGCTGCAACTAACGAAGCAACTTACTACGCAAATATGGCAAAAAGTCTCGGCTTAACAAACAGTACCGTCATGATTGAAGATGCTGAGTACTCTGGAACTGCTTCTGGAGTTTGGAATCAAGCCAGTCAAAACTTTACCAATCGCCTAAAAAATCAAGGTTATTCCAACATTCGCTATTACGCATCAAAAAGCTGGGTAGAAAGTAAAATCATCAATCCAACAACTTTTGGCAATAAAAATATGTGGGTAGCCCAATATCTCTACGGCAAACCAAGCAACACCAACCTCCAAAACACTCAATACGGCGCATGGCAATACACCAGCCAAATGTATTTCACCAACTTCAGCGCTCAAAAACCCATTGATACTAACATTGACTACGGAAATATTTTTAAAGCTCCAGCAGCCTCAACAACACATCAAGAAGTTTACCGTATGTACAATCCTAACAGTGGCGAACATTTTTATACAACAAACAGCTACGAAGCTACTCAATTAAGTAAAACAGGCTGGCATCACGAAGGTATCGGTTGGGAATCTCCTCTTACAAAAAATAATCCTGTTTATCGCCTTTACAATAAAAACGGAGGCTATCATTTCTACACATTAAACAATAACGAGAAAAATAAACTAGTCAGTTTAGGTTGGCGCTATGAAGGAGTTTCCTTCTACACAGGAGGTAACAGTTCTATTTATCGCTCTTACAACCCAAACAATGGAATGCACAATTATACTCTCAACTCCTATGAACACACACAACTCGTTAAATTTGGCTGGAAAAATGAAGGAACTGCTTGGAAAGTAAAATGAAATAAAGCCTCAAATTTTTTGAGGTTTTTCATATATCAGCAAAATAGCTACTGATTTGTAATTTTGTTAAAAATATATTATGATGATAGAATAGAAAACTCTTACAAAATAACAGTTTGGAGAAAATATGTCTCACAAAAAAATCCTCTTAATCCCTCTTCTATTTTTCGCATTTCTATCAACAAAATCTATCCTGGCTGATGATACTGCTGCAAGTGTGAATGCTACTCCCAATAATCATCCAATGGGCTATTACATTTCTCCTATCTCAACATCCACAACAACAAGTATTCCAAAAGCTTCTACGACATCCTACAGAACTGGTGCTATTAAAGTTGAAGCTCTCTCTTACCACTTACTCAGTTCAGCAAATACACCAGCCAACCTTTCCTCTACAGATACAAGTCTCCCCTCAAAAGATGCCGTTGATGTCTCATCTTACCAATCATGGATGACTCAAAATGATTTCAATGCACTAAAAAAAGCGGGGGTTAAAACAGTTGTTGTCAAACTAACTGAAAGTACAACTTATACTAATCCTTACGCTAAAAGTGAAATTCAAATGGCACAAAACGCTGGCTTAAATATAGCTGTCTATCACTTTGCTGACTTTGGTAATCCTGCCTCAGAAGCTTCCTATTTCGTAAAAGTAGCCCAATCTTTAGGACTTCCAACAAGAACAACTATGATTGAAGATGCCGAAAATACTTCTTACACCGGTAATTGGACAACAGCTTCTCAAACTTTTGCAAAAACTGTACGGGCTGCTGGCTATCCTAATGTTAAATTTTATACCTCACAAAGTTGGGCTACTTCTAATAAAATGAACGCCACAACACTTGGTGCTAAAAATATGTGGATAGCACAATATCTCTATGGAAAACCAAGCAATAACAATCTCCAAAATATGCAATACGGAGCTTGGCAATATTCAAGTCAAATGTACTTTACTGGTATGAGTACTTCCTCCCCACTTGATGTCTCTATTGATTATTCAAATCTTTTCAATGACAATTCAGCCATTAGCTACGTTTATCGCGTCTATAACCCAAACAGTGGTGAGCATTTCTATACAGAAAATAGTTATGAAGCACAGCAATTAGACAAAACCGGATGGAACCTTGAAGGAGTTGGATGGAGTGCTTCAACTTCAACTTCATCTAGTCCTGTCTATCGTCTCTATAATCCCAATGGTGGCTATCATTTTTATACTATGAGTAGTTATGAAAAAAATAGTTTAGTAAAATCAGGATGGCGCTACGAAGGAATTAGTTTCCGTTCTGCTGGTTCTACTCCAATCTATCGTGCCTATAATCCTCACAATGGAATGCACAACTACACAACAAACGCTTACGAACAAAATTCTCTTGTAAAAGCGGGATGGAAAAATGAAGGAATTGCATTCTATTCAGAATAAAAAAATGGCTATTCTCAGCCATTTTTTTATTTTACCTTAAGCACTAACAGCGCTCTTCGTTTATAAATAATAAATTCCAAATAAAGTTCCGAAAAGTAATAATATATTTGAAATTATTATAACAATAATTGAAAAAGCAAATATCATATTTTTGCGATTGAGTTGTATCTTAAAGTGAGTATTTGCAAATACTAAAGGAAATAGTAAAAGAGTTGGTGTAAAATATCTTCCTTGAATACCAGTTATAACTCCTACAGCTCGAACATTCGTTACATTGATTGACGGAGAAAAATAATTCATATATGAAAAATAAACAGCAAGAACACCTAACAGAAATAAAAGCAAAGCACCAAGACTAAGAAGCCTAGATTTTACGAACTTTTCTTCAGTTAAAAGTATCAAAATAAGTAAAACATACCAAACTCCTGAAACCCATAGAGGCATATAGTTAATGGTTGCATATGGAGCTGCAATAATACTACTAAAAATTTGCGAAATATTCGTTATTGAAAATAGATTTACTGAATAATTTAACAATAAACGCCAGCTAGAAAATAGCAGACTTGGATGATGGCTATAAATAGAGTATCCTCCAAGTATCAGAACAATAACTCCTCCCACAACCAATAAAATACCATTAATTTTTTTAATGAAAGTTGCACGATAAGCTAATCTAACTTCTTCTTTTGGTTCTTTAGAATGCTGACTTATTAACACACCAAGAATTACTAATGGAAACAGAGCAATCAACAATTTAATATTCGTCTTCGCGCCCAAATAAAGCATGATGGAGGCAACAACCATTTGCAGCAACCTGACTACTCTCACTCTATTATCAACAATCATATTAATCGCAATAGCAACAGCAAATGCCGCCAAAACGTAAGTCAGCGCATCATAAGATAAACTCGCAAAACTATTCGTAATAACTGGCGATAATGCCAAAGCTAAAAAGAATAATTTTCCTTTTTTCACAAAACGAATGATAAAAAACATAGCTAAGCTACAAATAAATGTAGATAGAAGTCTTGCTGTAACTATCATTACCCCCATAGAAGGATAAATATGATAGCCTAGCCAAACACCCATAGCGGAAATAATATGTCCCCAAAAATTATAACTGAGTAGTGAGGGCTGGGTTTGTACACGTGGCAAATCCTTCATCGGCATTTTTACAATCTTATTTTGAAAATACTTTTGAAAATAATTCCCAGACTGGTAAGACGGAATTTGCGCTTTTATTCCTGAACTTATACTTGCTTCGCCATATGCTGAAATATCATTGGATATTCCTACCATATTTGTCGAAACAGTATAATGATATTGTCCATCTGGTTCATTAAATAATGGCATAAATAAAGAAAGCGATACCCCAATTATAATAGCCAAAATGAGATAAACTCTATGAATTTTTCCAAAGGATGTTCGAGAAACTCTTTTCTGCTTCTCAGTTCTTGTACTTCTAACTCGTTCCATATTATAAAATCCTCACAATAATTATCATCATAGCAAGCATTAATGCTACTAAAATACTAATAGGAAGTATAATCCGAATAAAACTACTCATTGGCTTGACTGACTCACCACTTGTAGCTAATATATTATATTCCTGAACTCCAGCAGAAAAATCTGGAATAGATGTATTCAACGAGTAATCCGGATTCTTAGAAATTCCTAAAGAATTTTCCGCAATAAGACTACCATTTTTAGTAATCTTTGCTCGACTAAATACTGTAAAATGAATCAAATTTTTATTAAGACTATATCCTTTTGGAGGTGTTATCTGATAAAGAAAATAATCTGGACCAGGTGCTAAACCTACTAATTGAATAAGTGATGAGTTAATCTGAAGTGCTTTTTTAGACTTAAAATTAAAACGACTAGTCTCAAGAGGAATTGGAGTTGTTTGTATATCTCCAATCGCATATTGTTTTCCCCCCTCCAGCTTAGTTAAAGAATTTAAATCCAATTGATTAAGATTAGCTACTTTAACCCACTGTGCATTATTAGAATATAACTCATCTCCACCAGCAACTTTTCTCCCAAGGATATATTCTCCTCCAGTCACAAATTTATTTGCTTGTGTATCAACCATTGCGAAATTTATCCCAGTAAGAATAACTGCAGGAGAGCTACTTTTTACAAAATTTCCATTAGTATCACCACCACTAACAACTAATGTAGCTCCACTTGGTGTTAAATCACTAAGACTTGTCGGAGTTACGTGTGCGTGTACAATCAACACTTCATCTTGACTTAATACAGGAAAAGTAACATTTTGAGAATTATTTACCGAAGAAGATGCAATAGGACTAATCGTACTTGCAGAATTATCAGCTTTAATGCTGTCAATAACTAAATTATTGTTTGCTACAACTGAAATCACTCCACCATTTTGGTTAAAATCTTTTTTTATTGTTATCTTATATGTAAGTGTTCGATTAGGTTGAATAATATATTGATTAAAGTTTGAACGACTTTCTTTTTCAGGATTTTCCAAAACAGCACTTAAACGGTCATTTAAGTTTGCCGTGTCAATCATTATTTGTTTAGTAGTCGATGTAATATCAACTAACTTCAATACTTTGCCACTCCCATCTAAGATTAACGTTTTTCCCGCTGGGAGAACTGCGACTGCGTTTCCTTGATTGTTGGTAAATTTGTTAGCAAATTTAGGGGAGGGTTGATGGAAAAAGTTTCCACTTTGCCCATTAGTCAGTAAATTACCTCCACCATATTGAATGAGTAAGCTAATAAGGTCTGGCATTTCTGCCTCTGTATGTTGTTGACCATTTCCAATCTTTGCACCTGTAGGTAAGATAATATCTGGACTATCTTTCTGTCCTTCAACAAAACTCAAAGTTGATTTTACCATCAACCAAGTTGCACTATTCATTTCATCTGAAGAAAATTCCCCCATTTTCATTTGGCTGTAAACTTTCTGAACATTAACAGCAGAATATACACCATTTACAATCGGTGTACCATTATTTACAGCAGTCAAAGACACATTTACATTGGTATTAGTATTATCGGCTTGAACTTTCATAACACTTGAAAAAAAGCTCATAAAAAAGCAAGTAACTATGACACTTAATTTTATTCTCAGTATTATTTGACTTTTCATCAATGTACTATCCATTCCATTAAAATTATTATAAAGCTTTATTTTTTCATAGCTAAAATCGTGTAATTTTCTCGAGTTTAGTCCTTGGTTTCTTGATTATTTAATTTTCCTAGTTCTTCTTTAATCTTAGATGATGAGGTTTTCCCACGAGGAAAATACATTATTTTTAGTTCAGGAAACTGCTCTTTAAGAAAATCAAATTTTCCTTTCCAATCATCTCCCATTGCAAAAATATCAACACCAAACATATCAATATATAAAGATTTATCATCCCAAGACTGTTCTGGCACAACTAAATCAACATATCTAACCGCTTCAAGTACATACTTACGAGTATCATAATCTTGGTAAGCTTTCTTTCCTTTCCCAGCATTAAACTCATCTGTAGAAAGCATTACAATCAATTTATCACCAAGATTACGTGCATTTCTTAGCATATTGATGTGACTCTCGTGTAAGATGTCAAATGTTCCTGCTACTAATACCACTTTTTCTTTATCCATTATTTTTACCTACCTCTTCTTAATAATTTCTGTGATTACTTTTCTCTCTGAACTAAAAAATATAAAAAGTAACCATGCAAAAATAAAAATGACACCTCTAAGAATTAAACTATAAAATAAATTAGAGGGGTCAATAAACTTTTCTAATTCAAGGACTATAAATATTACTCCACCTAAAATAACTGGTGTTATAAATTCTTTAAAAAAGTCAAGTAGTTTCCCATTTAAAGAATGTTTAATGAGTCTATAATAATTAACGCAAAAACTATATAAAAATCCAATTGTCAAGCAGATAGCCACAGTATTGATTGAACCTAGAAGTACTCCAATAATTATTGAGGATACTAATCCACTAGCAGTAAATAATCCTGTAACCCATAATTTTCTACTATGATTTCTTGCTTGAAAAATCGCACCCACAGGAGTAACAATCATCTGACTCCAAACAGTTATTGAAAGAATAGAAAATGGAAAAATAGCTGCTGACCACTGACCACCAAACATACACAAAATAATTTGTCTAGCCGTTGTACTTAAAAATATTGATAAAGGAATACCAATTAAAGCTAAAATATGAACTATTTTAAAATATACCTGTCGAATATAATCCACATCATCTTGATACTCTGAAAGAACGGGCTGTAAAACAGGATTTACTACACTTGTAAAAAGTGTATTAGGAAGCATTAACAGTTGATATGCTTTACTATAATTTGCAAGTGCCGCTTCTCCCATAAACTTCCCAATTAACATATTATCCGAATTTCTGGAGAAATAGTTAACAAAGTTAAATCCAAATTGGTTCTTAGAAAATGTCCATACACTTTTTAATGGTGCCATGTTAAAATGTCTTGTAAAGGTAACCTTAGAGAAAAAATGATTAAGTAAGAAGTTGATAATTGAAGCTGTAATAGCACTTATAATTAAAGCATACACTCCTCCACCAAGAAAAGCAAGAGTTACTCCAATAATCCCAGCACATAAATTAGCAAGCACCAAACTAAAATTAACAGCTTTAAATCTCTTAGCTTTATTAAGTATAGCTGTTGGAACAATATTTAAGCCATTAAAAAATATTGATATCGCTTGTACCCAAGTAAGAAAGTAAAAATCATGATTGTGATAAAGTATGGCTAAAACAATACCGAAGAAGCCAAAGATAACGGCAATACTTAATCCAAACAGAGCGGAGAAGTCAAACAAGACACGATTATCCTCAAAAGTTAGCAATTTATTTTGAATAATTGCAGGTCCCATTCCAGATTCAATCATCATGGCAAAAAATATGATAAATACTTGCATAACAGCAACAAGTCCAAATTGTTTTGGCGTCAATAATCTACTTAATACCATTTGAATGATAATTTGTAAAAGAAAATTACTATAAATTCCGAGGGATGTGAAGATAAAACCCGTTTTTAATTTTGTATTCATCATTAAATTTTTAACCTCCTTCTCACAACAAAGTTTTTGAAAATATAATCTGTTATATTAGTTTCCCATCTACGATATATTCTATATCATCAATTTCTAAATAATCAAAACCATGATGAGTATTAGGATTGATATTGTCAGGAATTTTCATGTAGTCAGGACCATATTGTATTTCCAACATTTTATTATACTCTGCAGGTATTGGAAAACTTTCAGATTCAAATTTATGTTGAATAATTTTATCTACATACTCTAAGGGAAAAAGTTCCTGAGTAAACTTATACGATGTAGAAAAATTAATTATGTAATTTCCGCTTGATTCAGTAGATAATTTATAAATCTTGTTGATTAGATATTTTCGACCTAAAATCTTATACATAACAAAAGCTATCGTCTTAAAAGTAAGCAAACTAATCTTTTGGATGAATGGCATGTCTTTAGGACTAGCAATTCTTGATAGTTTCCTATTGTTTAATATCGTTATGTATCGTTTAATTTTTGAGTATGTTTTACCAACTCTTTGAAAATCATCTGATACAATATCTATGGGAAAGATATCTACGAAAACACCCATTTGATAATCATCATCATCTCTTGAAGACCATACTTTAATTTTTGAATGTTTATCAGAAATTTTTGCTTGTGGACGACTGAAATCTTTCTGCTTTCTGTATTCAAGCAGTTCATAGTTTTCAGTGTCTTTCCAGAGTGACATAAATTTTTCATAGTCTTTTCTGAGCATTCCTATATCAATATCGTCATCCCATGGAATAAAACCTTGATGACGTACTGCTCCTAGCAACGACCCTCCTATGAGAAAATAAGGAATATCATTTTTAACACAGAATAAATCTATTTCTTTTTGTATTTCTAATGCACGCTTGTGTACTTCTTCTAAGTAAGTCATAATATCTCCACACTATCTTATAATTCAAATTCACTTTTGTCTAAGAATTTTTTTTCAAAAGCACTATTCATTTTGTTGACTACTTCATCAAATTCATTTTCTGGAACCCAATCGCCATCTTCTAAACACAAAATCTTATATTTAGATTTGAAAAGAGCATCAAAATCTATTTCTTTGTCCAAATTGACTAATTTTCCAAACTTGAATGAATTCATTGGGATAAATTCAGCTGTGGCACGCGCATAATCAAGCATTACCCAGTCAGAAATACTTTTAATATCTTGAGAATTTCTAAATTTACTTTGTCCTACAAACTCAAAATAATCAGGCAATTTTGTTCTTAATTCTTTGTACAATGTCTTTGTAAGCGGAGCTGGCAAGTGGTCTTCTCGAAAGCCAAGAAAATGACCGTAAAATTTTAACATAGGGAGCATATAAACATTAGCCAAAAAAGCAAATACTCCATTTTTTAGCGAAAACATTTTTTTATTTATCAAATATTTTGTATCTACAGCTTTGTTCAAAGCTAAAATGTTATTAGAAAAAAGAGCGTCACTTGGCATAAATGGAGCGTGCATCATTTGAAGACACGGTTTTCCATTTACAAAGAAATCTGTTGGTAATGTAGGTGCGTTCAAAAACATATCGTCATTAAAATTTACAAAACACTCTGAAATACCTGGGATTTTATCAAAACTAAATTCAATCGCATTTGAATTAAAAGTAGGTAAATATGCTTCTGGAATAAATTCTTTATGGTTAACAACGTTAATTTTCGGATGATTAACATTTAACCACTTAGGAACGTGTCCCCAAGTTACAATATGAATTTTATTTACCCATGGAGCAAATCGTTCTATGGAACGCAGGAGAAATTGGAAATTATCCATATTTCGATAACGACTGTTACCATTTTCATGTGCGGTACCTTTTTGTTGATTATTTCGGTAAAAATCCCTTTCTTTTTCCCAGTCTGGATCTGCACCATCCAGATAAGTAATTACAAAATCAATTTTATTATCCACTTTACACTCCTAAAACTTTTTTCAAATTATTTCTAACAAAATCATTGTAGTAAATTTTATTCATCAATTTTAATCCTAAACGTAAAAGTCCAGAATTGAGATAGACAAACTTTCTCATACCTAAGTTTTTTGAAAGTTCTTTATTTTTCTCAAAAAGCTGAAGAAATAATTTTTTAGAGACATCAGATTTATCTCTTGTACATTCTAACATTACGTAATCATTATCATTGATACAAATGGTCTGTGCTAGTTTCAATGCTTCCGGATGATGTTCTTTTACAAAATCTAACACAATTTCCGTTTTATCAAAAATAGCAAAGTTTCGCTCAGACACTTTCTTATTTGTAAGACTTTCTGGATTAAAACGATAATAATAGCCACAATAATCAACAAAATTTACTTTATTCGCTATCGAAAGTACCTGAAGACTTATTGCTGCATCTTCATACATCATAATATCAGGAAATCTTAAATTTTTAAAGATTTGACGTCCATATAATTTACAAACTGGGCCTGCTGAAGCAAATCCAGGAGAATACATTTGCTTGACACTTTCTACAAAAGATTGGGTTTGAAATATCTCTTTTCTATTTCCTTCTCCCACTCTCTTAAAATCTTTGGAGAACTTACACATTGCAAGCTCATCATCTCCTTTAAGAGTTGCTAATAATACTTCAAGTAAATCTGAACTAATCGTATCATCCGAATCAACAAACATGAGAAAATCACCTGTTGCTTGTTCTAATCCAAAGTTTCTCGCTCCTGCAGGTCCGGAATTTTCAATAGAAAATAATTTCATTCTCTTATCCTGCTTTTTGTCCATATATTCTTGGAGAACTTTAAGAGAATTATCTGTAGAACCATCATTTACTAAAATAATCTCTAAATGGTTGTGTGTCTGTTCTAAAATTGAATTTAAGCAATCTACTAGATAAGTTTCTGCATTATAAATAGGAATTATAACGCTTATTAAGGCTTGTTCATTCATGTTTATTCCCCAGTTTATTATATTGATAAATCATCATAAATAATTTTGAGAGACCTTTGCCCCAATATCTTTCAAAGATTTCGTACTCTTCATTTTTTCTATGTTCGTTTTGCGTATTTACTGTTGTCTCTGATTCTCCATGAATTCTATGTGCCATAAGTCTTTCTGACAGATATTTGATATGTCCTGGCAAGCGCATAATTCTTTCCCAAGCATCCCAATCCAGTGCCATTCTCATTTCTTCATTAAATTTGAAGTCTTTTAAGCGTTCCATATTGTAAGAAACAGCTGGACAGCAAATGAAATTTCCAAAAGCATAAATTCTTCTTTGATAAGTTTTATTTTGCAGAAGTGAAAGTAATTTAAGACCGAATGTTTTAACTTTGAGATTGATATTTCTACTCCGACTTTTTCCTTCTTCATCTATCTCATAATAATCAGAAAAGGCAATATTCAAATCTTCTCTCGCTTTAAATACCTGAAGTATTTTCACACCATAGTCGGCTTCATAAATATCATCCTGATGAGCAATCGTAGCATACTTTGTTTTTACAAAGGATAAAGCTTTATTCCAATCTGCACCAATACTGCCACCTTTGTCAGAAAACTGAGGAATATCATACTTTTCACAAAGTTCAGTAATAAAATCATTGGGTGTTGAAGTGTAAAGAATTACAGAAGATTCCTTTTTCAATACTGAAGTTTGCGCTAACAAAGACTCAATACATACTTCAAGATATGGAGAGCTTTTATACGCACATATAACAAATGTATGGTTATTTTTAACTTCTTTCATTCGGTATATCCTACCTTTCTAACAACTGAGTGCAAGATTCTAGTTCTATAAACGCTTTTTCAAAATTTTCAACTGTTTTATTCCATGTATATTTTTCCATAACACGCTGAGATACTTTTTCTTGAATAGGTCTTATTTTTTCTGGATGATTGATTAAATCTCTTAGAGCTTTCAGTAAAGCTTCTTCACTATTCTCAATAACATAACCATAAGTAGAATCTGGCAACAATTCATAAGCACCACCAACATCTGTTGTTATAACTACGTTTTTCATCATAGCTGCTTCAATCATAGAGGTTGAGAAACCTTCTATTTTTGAAAGAAGAACAAAAATATCAGATTGATTATTCAACTCCATTACTTTATCATGATGAATATAGCCTAAAAATTTAATATTTTCTTGTTGGTAGCGTTGCGTCATTTTTTTATAAATCGGACCATCGCCTGCAATGATAAGCTCAACATTATTATATTCTTTTGAAAGTTGTTCAAATGCTGAAAGTAAAATTTCTACACCTTTGAATGTTGCTTGCAGTCTTCCTGAAAAGCTAATTGTTATTTTATCTGGTTTTGTTTTTTGAGTAAAGTATTTGTCAAATTCTGCTGGGTCCACTGCATTATAAAGAACACCTTTGGAATTTATATTAAATTCTTTTAACCAATCAGCTGCTTCTTGTGATACGCCATAAAAGATATCGGTATTTTTTTTAACACGCTGAATTAAAATTTTCTCTACTTTATGAAGAAAAAAATCTAAAAATTTATTATTAAGTGTGAGATAAGTTGTGCCATGCTCCAGTACGAGTGCTTTTTTATTATTTTCTTTCGCTAGTTGTGTTCCTAAAAGTGCTGGAAGTTGAAATCTTGTGTTGCACACATAATAATCAATTTTTTCCTCCCGAATTTTTTGAAGCAACTGTTTATAGTGTTGATTTTTTTTAAAGAAAGGATAACGTTCCTGCCAAATTTTTCTTATTGGTAGGCGATAAACCTTAACTCCATCAATAATTTCTTCATCTTTTTGGTTGTTTTCTTGGCTAGTCACTACAATGATGTTATAACCTTTTTTCCTAAGTCTTATAGCAACATTATAGGTATAGCGTTCTATTCCTCCAAAATGCGGGAGATAATAACCGCTAAAAAATGCAACTGTCTTTGTCATGGTTTTATTAAATTCCTATTTATTTTTCTGTTTACTCTCTACATCTTCCACTTCCTTTTTAAGCAAGGAAAGTTCTTGAACCAAATTTTTTATTTGTTTTTCAGCTGATATGAGTGACATTTGATATTTTAAGCAAATGATGACAAGCATTGCTACAAGCATAAATAATGCGAGTGAAGACAAGGTATTTATTCCTAAAATGTGAGCTATTTTACTTCCCAAATCAGAAAAAATTGCTCCAAATAAAATAAGAAGTGCTAAAACGAGCCATTTCAGCATATGTCTTATTTCTGCCCGGTCTTTGCGCACCAGTTGAACAGTATAAATAAAAAAAATAATTGCAAGGATAATCGCTAGTATTCTTAATTGTACGGGCATTATTCTTTCTCCCTTCCAAGTAACGAGGTAGCTATAATTGATAGCGAAACGCTAATCATGTAGCTGACACCTTTTAACATATTTATGCTTGATGTACCTGTAGTTCTCTCAAACATTCTGACGCCTACTTCTTTGACACGAATAGATTTTGCGAAAAGGTGCATATAAGTTTCTGGTTCTGGATATTGTCGTGGATAACGTTTTACAAACTGAGAAATGACTTGCTTGTTTCCTGCTCGATAGCCGCTTGTGACATCCTTTATTCTTATTTTTGAAGAAAAATAGATAAGTGCAGATAAAATCTTAATACCTGTCTGACGTGCTGTGGAGGATTTAAATTCTGAATTGCTCTCGTCTAAAAAACGTGAACCGACAACAAAATCTGCTTCATCCTTTAAAATTGGTTCGATAAGATTGGGAAGTGACTCAATATCATGTTGTCCGTCACCATCAAACTGAACAGCTATATCATAATCATGTTGATAAGCATAAATATAGCCTGTTTGTACTGCGCCACCAATTCCTAGATTTTGAATGAGTTCAATATGGTTAATATTATTTTCTACTAATACTTGTTCTTCATTATCAGTGGAACCGTCGTTAATCACGAGATAGTCTAATTGATAATTTATATTTTTTTGGTACGCTTGTACTTTTTGAATATTTTCTACTATTCCTTCTGCCTCATTGTAAGCAGGAATAATGAGTAAAATCTTTTGTGTGTTTTTATCAGCCATTATATAAGCCTCCTTATCCATTGAGTAATTTGAGGGAGTACATCTGGGATATTATTTTGAGTATAATAAACAAATAATGTCTTTGAGAGATACAATACTAAGCTAGAAATGAGAATAATCTTAAATATCCTCAACAGAAATAGCCAATTATTCCTTATTTTACCATATTTTTTAACATAAATCGCAATAGGACTCAATACAAGAGTAATCGGAACATAATTGTATTCCTGATTTACTGGATTATTTGTGAAACTTGTTGTCCATATTCCAAACGTCCACATAGCTAGAATAGCTGTGATTAAGAGATAAATTTGCCTGCTTGAAAGGATTGTTCTTTTGCTGAAATTGACTTCTTGTTTATTATTCATTTCTCATTTTTCTTTTAGCGTTTCCACGGCATCAGTCGATAGACAAGGATTACTTTGATTTTCTTAAACATCATTTTCACCAAATCTCTAAGTTTTGTTTGCGTAAGGTCTGTTTCTACGGTGCGAAGAAGACGATTTGCTGAATAATTGGCGATAAAACCATTATTGGTTTGGATTTGTGAAATACGGAAATCATATCCGTTTACCCATGCTGCATAGACGATAAGACGTTCAAAAGCATGAAGGATACTGTTATATGGAATTGGTTCTTCTGGAACAGCTTCAGCAATATTTATTTCTAAAAGATTTTGAAGTGCTTCTGGACGGTACCAAATCATTGTGCCATAACTCATAACATAGCTGTCTTTTTGCTTGAGCTCTTTGGGATTTTTAAAATCTATTTTTTGCCACATTTCGTACATGTAATGCCAAATATCTCGTTCTGTGATATAAGTTGGTCCGTAGAAATGGTCAAAGAATGATGGTACATCTGCAATCATGAGTCCAAGTTGGGGATTTTTTTCAAATTCTTGGAAAATTTGTTGAGCAGGTTTTAACAGAGCATATTCGATATCTCGGCGCCAACTTTCACCAACTATCCAGTCATTGTCTTTGGATTTCTTTGTGTGAAAATGTCCTATTAGGTCATAATTTTTCATTTTCGGTGTTACTTGCATCCAAGGTAGCACATCTCTGCCTTTATTACCTGTAATTTCTATATCTTTGACTTGTGGCAGGGGATAATCTGTTTGAATCTGTAACTTCTTTTCTTCGCTGTCTGTTGTGATATAGAGGTCATAATTTTTGACAAAGTTGTCAAAATAATTAAGGTACTCTGGAATAAGATCAATGTAGAACGCGTGAAGATGGATGGCAATTTTTAAATTTGACGAAGCTGTCAAATCTGGTGTAAACTGAATTGTTTTTTCTGACAGCATATATTCACGGTCAGGATAATCAACGTCTGTCATATGTTCAACAATGTAAGAAATCGGATAATCACTTTCTTGTTGCAAACGTTCAATCACAAGCGGTGTGTAAATATTGTCTGCGCCATAACTAAACGCTTTGATTTTCAAAAATGGAATGTGACGTTGTAAAAGAGCTGGAAGATTGAAAACTGAAAAATCATGTACTAGCATTCCAGACCAATCTTCTTTACGAGTGTCAAAAAGAACTGCTGAATGAAAACCTGCATCTTCAAAATACTTTGTCATTGCTGTTTCATACTGAATGATAACTTTGACAACATCATCAAGCACTTCAACAGTATCCCAGAATTTGACAAAACTGTCAGAAGCTACTACTTTTTGTTTATAACTGACAAAATAACTTTGGATATGGTCTGGTAATTTAATCTCTGGCTCATCTGCCCAAGGTTTTACTTTGTGACTTCTGTTATTAGTAATTCCCCAAAAATCAACGGTCGCATCACTGTCAAAACGCTCAAAGGGTGCGCTAAAATCATAAACTGGTCCAAAACAAGTATCGTTCATCACTGTGACGGAATCATAATTGGCAAGTTTGTCAAAACCATAATGTTTCATCGCATCAGACCAAGCAACAAAATCATAACCTTTATTTTCACGCTGCATAAAACCATCAATAAGATGCTGATTTGACAGTCCCGTCAAATCTTTTTCAGCAAGTTGACTATTGGAAATAAAGAAAATTTCTCCAAAAAGTTCTCGGAGATGTTGCAGTTGATAAATGACGTGCGCACTTAGTTTATTATCTTTATTAAAATGTACGTAAAGAAGTAGTCTGTTATTCATAGTGTTCTATTTTCTAAAAGGATGGCGTAATTTTCTACCAAGCCGATATTCTGGGGAATTCTTTAGATTTTCTATTTCTGCTGCTTGACTTTCTATGTGAACATCCTTGTCATGCAATGCTTTTTGGATGAATTCATCTTGGTCCTTGATATGCTGGTCTTTATCGGCCAATTTTTGTTCAAAGTCTTGCGCCAAATCTTGTTTGAGCGCTTCATAATTTTTTACCCAAAGAAAAACGTTTGATTGCAAAGCATGGATGATATCGTCAGAAATTTTATCTCTGTATTTATCAAGAATGTAAAAATATGATTGATAATATTGTTCCCAATCATCACGCGCGCTACGTGAATCATCCAGCACACGATAATTCAATTTTGTCTCTGACACAAAGATAGCTTTTGCTTGATGTTGCATAAAAATATTTAGCCAAAAATCAAAATCTTCAAGATTTTGCAGTGTTTCATCAAATTGGACATTTTTCAGCACTTCACGTTTGACAAGAGATGAAACATCAATCAAATTGCCTTCTAACTCTTTTTCCCAACTAAAATCCAAATCTTCTCGCAAAAGATTATGTTTATGTTCAAAATCCCAAAGTTGACAATAAGCAATGTCCGCAGATTTTTTTGACAGTTCTGTCAAAAGTATTTCCAGATGATTTTCATTCAAAAAATTGTCGCTATCCATGAAAAATAGAAAATCACCTGTAAATTTTGCCAGCGCTTCATTACGCACACGAGCAACACCTTTATTTTCTGCTGAAAAATAATGTGTTTCAGCAAATGGAGAAGTCTCTAGTACCTTTGTAATGACTTCATCAGAATTATCTGTTGAGCCATCATTGAAGACCAACAGTTCGATTTCTTGATGAGTTTGTTCAAAAATACTACGTAAACATTTTTCGATATAGTCACTATGATTATAGCAAGTCACAGCAACAGAAATTTTAAAAACCATAATTACCTACTTAAAAATATAATGTGTCACACCGGAACGATATTCATCCGCTGGAAGTTGCAAATGATAAAATTTAACAGCCGTTACTGATAAATTGATAGTCAAAACAAAGACAATCACAAACACCACCAGTTTTTTTAACCAAGCACCTGATTTTACTGATATCTTCTGACTTAGTAAAGTAAAAATTCCTGGCAAAAGTAAAATAAATACCGTGAAATAGCGTCCTTGAGGACCTGTAATCGTTGCATCTGTCAAATAAGAACTATTGACCGCATACTGCAGCAAAATTCCAAACAGATTGAGCGCAGCAACTGCAAATGATAACCAAGCAAACCAACGTGGAATAGCTTCTTTTGTATAAGACAAGAGTAACAAAATCAGTACTGCAAACTGAACTGCAAAGAGCCATGCTGGAACACCTGCTGTATTAGTCCCACTGATAACCTCTGTCGTCAATACTGTATAATAAGGCTCAAGGAAAGTATAAAAGAATTTCCCAGCAATGAGATACAAATGTGCATGATATCTCATAAAGAAATAGACGACTCCCAAGATGAAAATAAAACTGGAACCAAGAGCAATTTGTAACTTACTCAAAGAAATTTTTAATTTCTTTCCAATCAAATAAATCAGCATTCCAGCTACTAGAATAAATAGCAATATAGAATTTTCTTTAGAGCTATAAACAGCTATGGATGGCAAAATAATTCGCAAGAAAAATTTCTTAATCGTAAGCTCTTTTTCTGCTTTAATATCTGCCGCAAGATTGAGTAAGGTTGCAATCAACCATGCACAAACAATGTAGTTAAAACAATCATAACTCAAACTTGTTACAAACTGGATAACTGTTGGCGTTAAAGAAACGAACACAAATAACCATTGATAAACTTTTAATTTCTTGATAATAAAATACATTGCTACAATAAAGAATATCAAATTAAAAATTCGCGCTGTAATAATCATCGCCCCGATTGAAGGGTAAATCATATGACCGATTTTCACGCCCAATGCAGCTACTGAGTGCATTAGTTTATTCCGCCAACTCAGCTGAACAATTCGTGACTCTACTTTTGAATGTGAAATAATAGGTAACTTTGTTTCAAAAAAATTTTTGAAATAAGTTCCTTTTTTCATCATTGTGCTAACTGTTGTAAAAGGAACGGGTGTTGACTGATAATCCTCAGCTGGAAATCCAACTTTTGCTCGATTAACGACAGTATTAGAGATATAAGTGGCACTATCAAAGTGATAACTTGCATCAGGCTCGATAAAAAGTGGCTGAAAAACTGCAAATGCCAATCCCAGCACGACAGCAATGATTAAAAAGATATTTTCTGGCTTGCTGATTCTTTTTTCTTTTCTTTGCCTACGCAAAATCCCATGCTCCATTTCGTTGAATTAAACCACTTGATGAATCTTTCGCACTCAAATCTTCCTTAGGAATATCGTTACGATTTATCATGATGAATTTCTCATCTGGGTCATAAGCAACCATCTCATCTTTACTATTACGTACAGATACTTGCAATTTAAGCTTTAGATTATTAACTTGCTCAAGTTTGCATTCATAGATTGCTTTCTTATGTCCCATTCCTTCTGTCATATAATCCAAGGAATTATCATTATAAATCCATATATTGTGGTCAGCATCAGTGAGTGAAAAAGCAATATATGTTTCAATAGGGGCTTTGACATCGTATTCGATTTCAAATTTGATAGGTTGCTCAGGTGTTGTTTGTACAGGTGAGAGAAGATTAACTTTCAAATCAGAAACATATTCTTCTGAAAGCTGTGTTTTTCCTTGTGCAGCTTCCAAACGTTTCAGATTGTCCAAACTATATTGATTGGCAACTTTATCAACATCTCCTGCTACCTTAATCAAGCCATTTTCAATGAGAATTGCTTTATTACAATATTTTTTAGCGGCATTCATATCGTGTGTCACTAAAATTGTTGTTTTTCCTGATTTTTTGCGTTCGAGGAAGTAATCATTACATTTACGTTGGAAAGCTTCGTCGCCGACGGCGAGCACTTCATCAAGTACAAGGACATCTCCATGTGCTTTAATCGCAACTGAAAAAGCCAGTCGCACTTGCATACCACTGGAATAATTTTTTAATTTCTGGTTCATGAAATCAGGAAGTTCTGCGAAATCTACAATGTCATCATACATGGCATCTATTTCCTCAGTTGAAAACCCTAACATGGCACCATTCATATAAATGTTTTCGCGCCCTGTAAGTTCTGGATTGAAACCAACACCGAGTTCGATAAAACTGACGAGTTTTCCATTGACTGTGACTGTTCCTTGCTCTGGAACATAGATTTGTGAAATAATTTTGAGAAGGGTTGATTTTCCTGAGCCATTTCGCCCGACAATACCAAAAAAGTCGCCTTCGTGTACTTCAAAGTCGATATCTTTGAGAACGTGCTGTTCTTTGTAGCCTTTAATACCGCGCATTCGATTGACGAGAGTGGTACGTAAACTTGTTGTCGCCTCTGTCGGAAGTCGGAAATATTTGCTGACATGGTCTATTTTTACTGCTATATTTGCCATTTTTTCTCTCCCTTAGATAATTTCTGCGAAACGTTTTGAATTTTTCGTGAAAATCCATAATCCGAATGCGAAAATAATAAATGGCAGGATATATGGAATAACAATAACGAAAGGATTGTGCCACATTTGCCAAAGCGTTGGATTGGTATTATTACTATAAGTCAAGACGTAACGCATATCTTGCACGATTTGTGCCATTGGATTGAGCATTTGAAGCTGCGCTACCCAATAATAATGCGGATGTGAGGAAATCTGTGTAACAGGATAGATAATTGGAGTGCCATAAAAGCCTGCTTGCATGATAACTTCCCAGATAGGCCCCAAGTCACGGAAATAAACGAAAGCTGTCGAAAGTATAAAGGAAATTCCCATACTAAAAATAATCAACTCAAAGAGCAACGGAACTGCAAAAATCACTGTCCAACTAAAGTGAACACCATTGATAATCGCAAAACCAATCACAACGACAAGAGAAATAATCAAGTTGATGAAAGCATTGGATACAACTGAAAAGATGATGACAGGTTTAGAAAAATTGACTTTTCTTAGCAAATCACCTCGTCCAACGATGGACATCATACCGACGCCAGTCGCTTCACTAAAGAAATTCCAAACCGTAATCCCTAAAAGAAGTGAAACGGCGAAATGGGGTGTTCCTGCACCAAATCTCATGAATTTCACGAAAACGAGGTACATAATCAAGAAGAGTAAAATCGGTTTCAAGATTGACCAGAGATAGCCGATAACGCTGCCCTGATAGCGAAGTTTGAAGTCAGTTTTAATTAATTCTTTGAGCAGAATTTGATTTCTGCGGCTGAAGAAGTTCATTTGTTTTTCCTTTTTTGATGCAAAATGAGTTAAATGTTCTATTTATTATAAAATCAGTAAATGATTTCTCATTTTTTATATGCAAATTTTGTAATGATGAGTGTTTTAAAAATAAAAGTATGAAGTGTTTTATTTTTTCTCAAGTTGTTTCTTTTTAAAATCTTTCTTCGTTTGCCAAGTGGCTGTTCGAGAAGACTTACGTAATCTGTGATGAGACTACGTTTTTGAGGAGATAGATGCTCAAAACTCAGTAATTTTTTTGCTTGTACTTGACTTGAATCAATCAACCACCAATATTTGTCCAACCAATGATTTGTCCAATTTTTCACGCGTTTTGATAAGGTACGTGAGCCGAGGACGTTGTTGTCATGTTGGCGATAGAGAATGGTCGCACGGTCAATATAGACAAGCTCGCCCAGAGCTGTGGCAACGAGTGCGAGATACCAATCGTGCATGATGATATTTTCGGTGTCTTGCCATTCTTTGGCGAGGGCGGCATTTATCATGCTAGTACAACCTGTGACGGTGTTTTCGGTCAATTCTTGGACGAGTTCTGTGTTGGCGTGGTCGGATTGACTGCGTATCATACTTTTTGACAGAACTGTCAAATTTTTATCAACGACTTTGAGGTCTGTATAATACATGATTGGCTTGCTGTTATCGTGTTTTTTGGTTTCATCAAGCATAATCTGAAGTTTGTCAGGAAGCCAAAAATCATCTTGGTCACTAAAAAATGAAAAATCTGCTGGATATTTTTTGACAAGTTCGTAAAAAGATTTGATAACTCCGACATTCTCTGCTTTTACAAGAGTGATACGGTTGTCGTTTTTGACAAAACTGTCAATAATCTCGCAGGTTTTATCATGTGAGCCGTCATCGCGGATAATCAGCTGCCAGTCTGTAAATGTCTGTTGCTGAATGCTTTTAATCTGTTCAGCAATAAATTTTTCACCATTGTAGGCGGACATTAAAATATTAACTTCCATCATCGTCTCCGGCTACACTTTGTGAGCTTGAACAAAAAATTTCCTCATATTGGGCGCAAATATGCTGCCAAGTGTATTTTTCTTTTATCATTTCTTGTGCCTTGCGGTGGAGATTTTGTCGTTGGTCGTTGGTCAAATTTTCAAGTTCTGTGAATTGCTCCGTTAAATTTTCTTTGTCAAAATAAAGGACGCTATCTGCTGCTGTTTGCTGATTGAAATTAACATTCAGCACCAGATTGACTGGCGTTGACCACATCGCTTCAAGGAGTCCAGGATTTGTCCCACCAACTTCATGTCCATGCAGATAGGTAAATGCGTGCTCCCGAATGTAACGCAATTCGTTTTGATCATAAACAGTACCAACGAATTTGACACGATTATCCTTATCAAACTGCGTTTTTTCACGCAATTCATCATAAAAAGCGTTGCCTTCGTAATTTGTCACAATCACTAACTCACGCGTACTTTCTGACATCATGAACGCACGAATCAAAGTTTCATAGTTATTTTCAGGAACAAATCGACCAACTATCAAATAATAATTATCGCTTTTCACAGCGAATTTGTCAAGAGTTGGCGAGTTTGTCAAGTCAGAAATAACCTGCTCCGTCCCATAAGCAATCACTTTTGAAGAGATTTTGCCATATTCTGCCGTGAGATAATCTTTGATACCGACATTATCGCTGATAATCAAATCCGCGTACCGCACCATTTTACGTTCGGCAAGTTTGAGATAACGGCGTACAGGCGCAGCCCACTTGGTTCTACGCCATTCAAGTCCGTCAGGATTGACGAAAAGCTGACCGCCAACTTTGTGAATTTTTCTAGCATAACGCCCAATCACACCACCGATAGTATTGCCCAAAATATAGAAAATCGGCTGCTCAATCTGTTGCTCTTTAACCATTTTCAAGCTGGCATTAATCGCCAAAATATCATAAGCAATCACGCGCGCTGCGCCGATATTTGGCACATTGATAGCAAAACAATCCGCACCGAGATAGTCAAAATGTCCATCTGAACCCGCCAAATCTGAGTTTTCGCTCTGGCAAGCGACATGATATTGAATGTTCGGATTTTGCTGATGTTTCACGAGTTCTTCAACAAAAGTCTCAAAACCACCGTATTTTGCGGGCAATCCTCGACTGCCAATGATGAAAACGTGTTTTTTCATGTCTCTTTCCTTGATTTTTTAGCTAAATTTTTTTGACAGAATCGTCAAAAATGTTCGGATAATGTGATAATTTTTTTGACAGAACTGTCAAAACTTATTGACGTAAATCACCTTTGACCATATCAGCTGACGGGCGCAAATCGCCTTTTGACAACATTTGTGCGAGTGCTTCTTGCCAAGTTGGAATGTCAAATTCTGTCGCTTTAGCTTTGTCAAGGCTCATCGTCGAGTTGAATGGTCGTTTTGCTTTTGCCGCAAAATTTTTTGACGAAACAGGCAAGACTTTTGTATTTGTATCTTTCAAAATTTCTGTTGCAAAATCAAACCAGGTCACATCTTCGCCCGCAGCTGCATCATTTGACAAATGATAAAAACCGCTTGCTGCATCTGTCGTAACCAAATGTACCATGAACTCAGCGAGCGTGCGGCTCCACGTAGGGCGGCCATGCTGGTCATTGACAACTGTCAACGTATCATGCGTTTTCGCCAAATTTTGCATGGTAAAGACGAAATTTGGTCCATATGAGCCGAACAGCCAAGCCGTGCGGATAACATAGAATTTCGCGCCAGAAGCAACAATCGCCTGCTCGCCCAAATCTTTCGTGCGTCCATATTCACTGACAGGATGTTTCTCCGCATTCTCCAGCCATTCCTCGCCAACTGGCAAATAACCACCAAAAACATAATCCGTCGAAATCTGCACCATCGTCGCCCCAACGCGCGCGCAAGCTTCAGCAATATTGCGTGTCCCGTCAACATTGATTTTCTCGCCGAGTTCTTTTCCCTCGTCTTCTTCCTTGTCAACCGCCGTGTAAGCTGCGCAATTATAGACAATTTCGGGCTTATTCGCATCGAAAAACGCATCCACACTCGCTTTGTCAGTAATATCCAATTCTGCCACATCAGCCGCTGTATAGCTCACACCGCGCTCGTCCAATAAATGACGCAATTCCGTGCCAAGCTGACCATTTCCACCTGTGATTAAAATCATAATTTTTTCCTTTTCTGTTAACTATTTTATCAAAATTTTTCCTCATTATTTTTTTGACAAAACTGTCAAAAATATGATGATTATTTAATTCTCGTCATCAACTGCTCAACTTGCTTTTTAAGGCGCTTTTTGGGCACTGTTCCAACATAGCCAGTAAAATCATTCTCATTTTGCCAAATCGCACTCACCCAAGCCTCAATATGAACCAGCTGATTATGACTTGTATCCACCAGCACACATTTTTTCTGAAGCCAAAATCCATCGCCTTTTTGATAAACGAGCGTTCCTTTATAATTCTTCAGTTTAAATTTCAATTCTTTAACCAGATAATCTTCGACATTCTCGAGCACTTCCTCAGGCATCTTCTCCGTCTTAACATCTGCCACAAAACGACTTTGCTTGTTCAATGCCATGAGTAGAAAAAGAATAGCGAACACCATGGCAAGTAAACCAACGAAATAAAACAAAACATTATTTCCTGAATTAGCATAACCAATCACAGCCAGTCCCAAGCAAATCCCCCCAACTGCTAAATTCCGCTTTCTAATTTTATCCATTTTTCTCTCCTCATCCATCATCAGTATCAATGGAATGTGCTAAATTATTTTTGACAGAACTGTCAAAAAAGTTTTATCTCATTTTGCATGACAAACCGCTTCAATCCGATAACCGTCAGGGTCAATAACAAAGGCAGCATAGTAGGTCGGCGCATATTTTTCCCGAATTCCCGGCTCGCCGTTATCTGTACCGCCCGCAGCCATCGCCGCATCATAAAATTGTTTCACCGCATCATGTGTTGATGCACCAAAAGCAAAATGAATCGGCGCCGCAATGCCCTGAGAAACTCCGAAAACACTGCCGTCAGCGTGCTGATACATCACAAAATTCTCATTGGCAGCAACTTCCGCAAAACCAAGTGGCGCAAGCGCCGCATCATAAAATTTCTTCGACACGGCGACATCTGCCACAGTCAAACTAATATGGTCAATCATTTTTTCTCCTTTTTATCACAATTATTTTTTGACAGAATTGTCAAACCTGTACTTTTGGCAATTCCGATTTCCCGATTTCTGTCAAAAATGTCACACGCATGCAAGTCATCTCAGACTCCGCACTTGGCGCAGAATTCCCATGATAACGCGCCAAATAACTCGCACTCACACGCTCAATTTCCCCTGCATCCTTCACGTGCATGAGATTCACTTGATAAATTTTTCCCGCCACATGAAGCTGTCCAGTGCCTGACTTCATTGCCGATTGCCACCAAGAAGACTGCCTACTCGAAGCTTCGACATACATCACACCATCCACCAACGCAAACCATATCCATGTTGGACGATGTCCCTGCGGGTCTGGACAGATATAAATATCCCGAAATCTTTCAAATTGTGTCGCCTCAATCATTATTGCCTCCCTAGGCTATCAAATCTGTGGATTGACAGCAAATTGCCAAGTAATGCCATATTCGTCGACAAGCACACCAAATTTTCCGCCCCAAAAAGCATCAGTAAAAGCTTGTTGAACCGTGACCCGTCCAGAATTTTCAGCTTTCTCAAAAATCGCTTCGAGTTCCGAAATCGCAGCGTCATCATCTTCCGTCGCTGCCAGCAAAAATGTCAATCCAGACTGAACCGCATTCCCACCAAAATCATCCGCAAAATAAATCGGCTGACCGAAAATATGAAAACTTCCGTGCACCGTCAGTTCTGACAAATGCGCATCATCAGGATTTTTCCCAAATTGCGCCGCAAGCTCAGGCGTAACCACCATCCGTCCGCTATCTGTCGCACCAAAAACCGTTTCGTAATAGGCAATCGCCGTCTTACTGTTCTCAAAAACAAGGTGCGGTACTAAATTTTTCGCCATAATTTCTCCTTTTGACAGTTTTGTCAAATTTGACAAAGCCATCAGCACTGATAAGTTATTTTTTCCTACTCACTTCAACAAAAAACAAAGCTAGCCAAACAAAGCCAAAAATCAAATTTAACCAAGCACCCGAGTGATTTTTTTCCACAAAGAACCTGACAAATGCCGAAATTAAGAAAATAATGCTGGCAACCAAATATAACATTTTAAGAAATTTCATTTTTTACCACACAAACAGTCTACAACTTGCAACACCGATAAATATAAGCCCAAGAATAATCAGAACCCAAGATAAGTTCAAACTCAGAAATTTACCAAAATCCTATTCTTCAACCACTTTAAACTCCTGATAAAATTTCAGTCTTGAATAATCCTTAATCTTTTTTCCATCATCAACTAGAAAACTGCCAAAAGCAACATTATAACCTTGTGCGCCCCAGCCCCAACGGAGTTTGTGAGGAGTCACGCGAATATTTCCCTCTTGCCCTAAAGGAAAAACAATATCCAGCTCAGCCACAAGTTGCTTTACCCAATCTGGCATAGTCGCTTTATCGCCAGAAATTTCCCAGCATTCGACACTTTTCCCTTTTTTATCAATAGCTTTCATAAAAAATCTCCAGTTTAGTCTATCACTTTCTGACTCTTTGCATACTTGGCTTCCACCGCGTCTTTCTCCGCTTTCCACCAGCCCTCATTTGCCTTGTACCAGTCAATCGTCGCCTGCAAACCACTTTCAAAGTCGGTGTGTTTTGGTGTCCAACCAAGTTCTTCGCGAAGTTTTGTGTTGTCAATCGCATAGCGTTTATCGTGCGCATCACCACGAGGGTCAATCACGCGGTCATAGTCGTTCTTGTCTTTGCCCATGCGCACCAAAATGTCTTCCAGCACGGCTTTATTATCTTTCTCGCCGTCAGCGCCGATGAGGTAAGTCTCGCCAATCCGCCCCTTCATCAAAATCGCCCAAACACCAGAGCTGTGATCTTCCGTGTGAATCCAATCACGGACATTTTTGCCATCGCCATAAAGTTTTGGCTTAATTCCGCTCAAAACGTTCGTAATTTGACGTGGAATAAACTTCTCAATATGTTGGAAAGGCCCATAGTTATTGGAGCAATTAGAAATCGTCGCTTTCAGTCCAAAACTGCGCACCCAAGCCCGCACAATCAAATCACTCGCCGCTTTCGTTGAACTATAAGGACTTGTTGGATTGTAAGGTGTCTCCGGTGTAAATTTCTCACCTGCACCCTCGCCATGTCCTGGTAATTCCTCACGATAAGGCAAATCGCCATAAACCTCGTCCGTTGACACATGGTGGAAACGCAAATCGTACTTGCGCGCCGCTTGAATCAGCGTGTAAGTCCCAATGAAATTCGTCTGAACAAATTCATCCTGCGAAATCAAGCTGTTATCATTATGACTTTCAGCCGCATAATGCACAATTGCATCCGCCTTGCTTGCCACTTTATCAACAATTTCAGGGTCAGCAATATCGCCAACCACCAGCTCCACGCGCCCACTATCAAAAAGCATATTGATATTGTTCACATTTCCCGCATAAGTCAGTTTGTCGAGCACTGTGATGTGCACGTCTGGGAAGTTGTTGTACACATAATGCACAAAGTTTGAGCCAATAAAACCCGCACCGCCAGTAACGACGATATTTTTGTATTCAGTCATTTTTTTCTTCCTTATTTTTTAATTCACAAAATCCTTGGTTTCGCAAATCGTTTCAAATTCTTCCAACGATTTTTGATAACCAGATAAGCTCTTATCCGCCGTCGCATCTTTGACAATCACCACATCAAAATGCAGTTCCCGCGCTGTTCGTGCCGTTTTGACAACGCCATTACTCGTAGAAACTCCTGTGAAAACAAGCTTTTTAATCTTTTGACGATTTAAAAGTTGTTCCAAATTTTCATCTGACTGTGTGAAAGCGTTCGGTCCATATTTAGCGATTTTATAGACATTGGGCAAATCACGTGCATCTTCTTCCAAAATCAAACGTCCAACGCGTTCCGCCCATTTTTTAGGCAAAATTTTTGGCTGAACAGTGACCATGATGATCGGTTGCCCAGCATCCGCAAAAGCCCCCATGAGTTTTTGATTATTCGCAAGCACCTCATCATAACTATAAGGCTTCGCAAATGGTGCCACAATCCTGCGCATCGCAGCTTGCAGGTCAATCATGATGAGCGCTGTATTTGACAAATTCATAGTTCTTCTCTTTTCAAAGCTACAACATCTTTCAAAAATGGGTGATTTTTATCGGCTTCAGAAACTTCTGCTTCCGCCAAGTTTTCCCATGTAATTCCCAAAGCAGGGTCTGCATAATTCACAAATGCATATTTAGGCTTCAATTCCAACGCCCAGTAATCATTGACGAGATAACTATACGAAACTGTGTCAGACAGTACCTGAAAACCATTCGCCACGCCGCGAGGAACGTAAATTCCAACACTTGCATCAATCACGGTCTGATAGACATTGCCAAAACTCTCGCCCTCTCGCAAATCAACCCAACTCCCAAGGACTTTCCCGCCATCAGCGACAGAAATGTACTTATCCCAAGGTTCTGCATGAAGCCCTCGCAAGACATTCTTCCGCGAAAAACTCACGTTATTTTGCAATTTTCCTTCTGCGAAAAAGCCTTCTGGAAATCCCAACGGAATCATCTTTTCCTTCTGGAAATTTTCCTTGAACCAGCCACGGTTGTCGCCGTGAACAGGAATGTCAAATTGCAAAAAGCCCGGAATCGCTTCAATCGCCGTCGCTTTTAATTCTTTTTCAAAAAAATTACTGTTCATTTTTTGATTTTTCCTTTTTGTTTTATTTATCTTTTGCTCTATAAAAATGAAGCGACATCAATCAGCTTCATCAATAACGTAAAATTGCCCTGTTGGCTTAAAAAGCAAACTAAATTTGGTTGTAAGAGTTATTTTTCTCCTACGAGTCGTAGCAAATACTGTCCGTAGTCGTTTTTCTTCAAAGGTTGAGCAAGTTCACGAACTTCATCACTTGTGATATAGCCCATGCGCCATGCAATTTCTTCAAGGTTCGCTACCATGACGTTTTGCATTCGCTGTACAGTTTCAATATATTGCGCCGCTTCAAGTAAACTTGCGTGCGTTCCTGTATCAAGCCAAGCAAAACCACGTCCCATCAGCTCAACACTCAAATCGCCACGTTCCAAATATGCTTTATTCACATCCGTGATTTCAAGCTCTCCACGAGGACTAGGTTTGATATTTTTGGCAATTTCAACCACATCATTATCATAAAAATAAAGTCCTGTGACTGCATAGTTTGACTTTGGATTTTCTGGTTTTTCTTCAATAGAAATAGCATTCATTTTATCATCAAATTCAACAACGCCAAAACGCTCAGGGTCATTGACATGATAACCAAAAACAGTGGCTCCATGTCCTTTACCTGCTGCTTTTTGCAAGAGTTTACTCATTCCTGGACCATGATAGATATTATCGCCCAAAATCAGTGCCACACTATCTTTTCCAATAAAGTCAGCACCTAAAATAAATGCTTGTGCGAGACCATCTGGACTTGGTTGCACTTTGTATGAAAGAGAAATTCCAAACTCTGAACCATCGCCCAAAAGTTCCTCAAAACGTGGCAAATCTGTCGGCGTTGAAATAATCAAAATCTCTTTAATTCCTGCCAACATCAATGTAGAAAGTGGATAATAAATCATCGGTTTATCATACACTGGCATCAGTTGTTTACTTGCTGCGCGAGTCAAGGGATAAAGACGTGTCCCAGAACCACCAGCTAAAATAATTCCCTTCATTTAAGGAACCTCCATAATATAATTAATCAGGTTAATTATAGCATAAAATCGCTTATGTGTCATTTCTCTATTTTTCGCATAAATCATCAAAAAAAGACGAAGATTGAACACTTCGTCTTAAAAAACATCTTAGTTTAATTGTTGAGCTTCGGCCCAACCTGAATCTGTAGTTACGTGTGCTGCTCCCCAAGTTTTAGCCCAATTAAACGCTTCGTTGAGGTTTGTAAAGAGAGCTTCACCGAAAATGTTGTTATTACTATCTTCTACAAATCCAACATAGTTATGTCCGCTGGCAGCTCCAATACCTCCGCCAACTCCATACCAAGCAATACCTTCATTACTCCAACCAGCTGATACTAAAGAATTTTCTTCAGCTTTATTTGTTGTATAGTTGTGAGAACCTGCTGTAGCATGAGGATTGTAAGCACGGTACAATGGTGTTTTACCACCTGAACGCCAACCAATTCCTTCATAATTCCAGCCTGCTTTCACAAGACTACTTTTTTCTGCTGCACTTGTCGTATAGAAATGATCTCCAGCATTAGGATTATAAAGGCGATAAACGGGCGCTCCTTTAGTAGGGGCAATCCAACCAATTCCTTCAAATCTCCAACCAGCATTTACCAAGTTTTGGTCTTCCTTGATATTTTCCGTGTAGAAATGTTCACCACTGTTTGGATTATAGAGTCGATACATATAGACTCCAGCAGTATTGACACCTGAAATCTGCTGCGCATGAGCATGAGGTGCTGCGATAACTCCGCCTGCTATCAAAGCAGCGGAAGCAAGAACGGTAAGTGTTACTTTTTTCATCCTGTTTTTCTCCTTACAAAAATCTTTACAATGTAATTTTATCAAAATTATTTTAATATGTAAAGGCTTAACATATCTTTGTAATTACTTTTTGTATTAAATTATAAATTGTATTTTATAAAAAAAAAAAAATAGATATATTTTTTTACAATATGTCTATTTTTTATTACATCTGGATACAACAATATAAAAAAACAAGATAATCATCTTACTATTTCGAATTTACTCTCGCTGCCGGTGTCATTGCTGAGCGTGTGTGAAATTGACGTTTTACCAAATATTTGATACCAAAGGCAAGAACTGCCAGTACAATGCTGACGTAAGAATTAACAATCGGATTCAACGCTCTTGGCAACATTGCTGTCACTGCTGTTAATACTCCCCAGACGAGGACAACAGCAACAACTAGAAACATATTTTTCCAATTCCATTTTCGAGTAGTTGCTTCTTGACTGTAGAAAAAGCGATACATCATGTACATCACAATCCCTGCAACGGCCGCCATAATAACCGTTGTTGTTAGACCATAGGTTTGATATTTCTTGCTGAAAAGTCCGAGAACTCCGCTAATAGCTGTGATTGCTCCAAAAAGCATCAAACTGCTATCAAGCCACATCAACACTGGATTTGTATTTTCATTACTTGTTTTTGTAGTTTTGCCAGCTTTTTTTTCAGGTTCATATTTTTGAATGAATTCTTGTGGTGTTCCAAGAAGTTTTTTGGCTAAAATCCCTGTTTTTTGCCCTTCAATGATTTGAGGCAAAATGTCCGCCAAAATTGTTTTCACTTCTTCATCTGTTTTACCAATTACCATTAGTTGCTTGGTTACGGCATGAATATATTCACTATTTTTTGCTGTGAGTTCCTCTATTAAATTGTCCATAGCACTATTTTATCAAATTTAAGAAAAAAAATCAGCAAAAGAAGAAAAATAACTTGATTTTTTTGATAAAAAAATGTTATACTAATCAAGTATGTTATCTTTCGAAGCATAAAAAATATAAGGGGAGGATATAAATCATGTCTAAAGTATGTTATTTTACTGGTCGTAAGACTGTTTCAGGTAATAATCGTTCACACGCAATGAACCAAACAAAACGTGTTGTAAAACCAAATCTTCAAAAAGTTACAATTCTTGAAGGCGGAAAAATCAAAACTGTTTGGGCTTCAGCAAAAGCATTGAAAAAATTGCCTGCTGGCGTTGAACGTGTTTAATTTCGTTTTTGCTTGCGCAAGCAAAAAAGTAAAATCTGTCATTTTTGACAGGTTTTTTTATTTTTGACAGAACTGCCACTCGACTTATGGCTTTAGCCACTTAGCGAGAGTGGATACCAGAAAGCGTAGCTTGTCGGTGTCAAAAACTTTGATAAAAAAATTCGCAACTTACCAGATTTTGCGTTATAATAGTCTTAATATTTTGAAAAATATGGAGAGATTTATCATGGAAATTCTTTCATTTAAAAATGTCAATTTTATGCGCAACCAAAAGTCTATCCTATCTGATATCAACTGGCAAGTCAATCAAGGTGAAAATTGGGTCATTCTCGGTCTGAACGGTTCTGGAAAATCTAGTCTCATCAAGCTTATCATGGCAGAAAACTGGAAAACTTCTGGAGAATTAACCGTGTTAGGCACGCGCTTTGGCAAGGACCAAATTCCCGCATTGCGTCAACAAATCAGCATTGTCGGCTCATTTATCGCTGAGCGTTTCAATGGTAATAGTCATGCGGAAAATTTAGTTTATACAGGAAAATTCAATTCAAGTATGCTCTACAAGCCATTTACTGACCAAGAATTGGACGAAGCGCGCGAGCTTATGCACCAAGTGGGCGCAAGCGATCTGATTGGACGTATTTATGGGACACTTTCTCAAGGTGAAAAGCAACTTCTTCTCATTGCACGAAGTTTAATTTTGCATCCTAATATACTGATTTTAGACGAAGCCACCAACGGATTAGACCTCTTTGCCAAAGAAAATCTGCTCGAAAAACTTCACGATATTACAACAATGAAAAACGCCCCCACTCTCCTTTATATCACTCATCACCCTGACGAGATTACCGAAGATTTCAACAAAATTCTCCTCCTGCGTGATGGAAAAATAATCCAATCTGGCGATAAATCTAGCATCTTAACCGAACAAAGTCTCACCAATTTTTATCAAAAACCTATCCAAATCGAAAAAATCAACAAAAAATACTTCGTCATACCAAAAAAAGATTTTTGACAGTTCTGTCAAAATTTTTTTATCAAAAATTAGGTTTTACAGAACTGTCAAAAATATCTCACACGACAAACAACGGACAAAACTGTTTTATTTTCCAAAAATATGGTAAAATAAGTCAGGATATTCAAATAATATGGAGGAAAGTACCTTAAATCAAAATTTAATCGGTACAAATATGAAAATGAGTGTTACGATTAATAACCAAAATGGAAATGTCGATATCGCGACCGAGGTCATCGCAACGGTTGTCGGTGCAAGCACCACAGAGATTTTCGGTGTTGTTGGCATGACAAGCAAAAATGCTGTCAAAGACAACTTCCGCAATATTTTACGTCAAGAAAATTACGCAAAAGGTGTTGTAGTTACAACAAATGAAAACGAAACTTCCATTGATGTTTACGTCGTTATTTCTTATGGTGTAAAAATCAGCGAAGTAGCAAAAAATATTCAAGAACGTGTACGTTTCAACTTAGAAAACCAACTCGGTATTTCTGCCGCGAAAATCAACGTCTATGTACAAAATGTGAAGGTGGTTGAAGACTAGTGACCAAGATAGATTCAAATAAATTCAACGAAATGATTCAGGCAGCAGCTAGTCGCCTGAATGCCCAAGCTGAATATGTCAATTCCCTCAACGTGTTCCCCGTACCCGATGGTGACACAGGAACCAATATGGGAATGACCATTACCAACGGTGCCAAAGCTGTTTTTGAAAAACCAGCTGACACAGTCGGCGAAGTAGCCCAAATTCTTTCAAAAGGTCTTCTCATGGGCGCTCGTGGCAATTCCGGTGTTATTCTCAGTCAATTATTCCGTGGCTTTGCCCAATATGCCAAAGACTACGAAGAACTTGACGGCATTCATCTCGCCGCTGCTCTACAAAACGGTGTCGAAGTTGCCTACAAAGCTGTCATGAAACCAGTTGAAGGAACTATCCTTACCGTTTCTCGTGGCGCTGCTGAAATGGCAAAACACAAAACAGACGAAACAGACGATGTTATCAAAGTCATGCAAGCCGCACTTGACGGTGCTAATAAAGCACTTGCCATGACACCAGATTTACTTCCAGTTCTCAAAGAAGTTGGTGTTGTTGATTCCGGCGGACAAGGTCTCGTCTTCATCTATGAAGGTTTCATGACCGCTCTTAACGGCGAATATATTCCAGAAGATCCTGAAGAAGGACCTGAAGCAATGGAACGTATGATTAACGTCGAGCACGAAAATTCTGGTGTAGCCAACGCTTCTACAAGTGACATCAAGTACGGCTATTGTACCGAAATCATGGTTGAAATTGGCAAAGGTCCAACAGCTCACGAAAGCTATGACCACGACACATTCCAGACCTATCTTGCCAGTATCGGAAACTCTCTTCTTGTCGTTGATGATGATGAAATCGTCAAAGTCCACGTCCATACAGAAGACCCTGGACTTGTTATGCAAGAAGGACTCAAGTTTGGTCGTCTCGTAAAAGTCAAAGTTGACAATATGCGCCTCCAAAACGAAGGTGTCAAAGAAAAAGAAGCCAAAGCCACAAACATTTCCACTTCTGATTCCAAAAAGGATTGGGGCCTCATTGCTATCACAGCAGGCGATGGCTTAGCCGAAATCTTTAAAGAAATGGGCGTCAATTACATCGTCTCAGGAGGACAAACGATGAATCCTTCAACCGAGGACATCGTCAAAGCTATCGAAGCGGTCAATGCCGACAAAGTCATTATTTTACCTAATAACAAAAATATTTTTATGGCAGCAAAATCAGCCGCAGAAGTTGCAACAATTCCTGTAGAAGTCGTTGAATCAGCAACAATTCCTCAAGGTTTCACAGCTCTTCTCAGCTTCGACCCAACAAAATCAATCGAAGAAAATAAAGAAGCAATGAGTGAAAGCCTCAGCGATGTAAAATCAGGTTCAGTCACAACAGCCATTCGTGATACAAACGTTGATGGAATTGAAATTCATAAAAAAGATACACTCGGAATGCTTGACAATAAAATCGTAGTCAGCACTAAACGTATGAATGATGCCATTTTCGCCGTTTTTGACCAAATGATTGATGAAGACAGCGAAATCGCAGCTATTTATATCGGCAGTGATGGAAAAAAATCCGTAGCTGATAAAATTGCCAAGGAACTAGAAAAGAAATACGAAGACTTAGAAGTAGAAATTCACGAAGGCAAACAACCCGTTTACCCTTACCTCTTCTCTGTCGAATAAGAAAAACTTGCAAATAAAAAAACTTTACAAATTGTAGAGTTTTTTTATTTTTTTAACAATCCTTGCAAAATTTCCTAAAAAATGTTTTACTAATAATGTAAAACATTTTTGACAAATCAAACAATTTTCATGGAAAGAACAGATGAAAACACTCAATCAAGCCCATATTGGGCAAGTTTACTATATATCCGAGCTAAAAAAGACAACTTTTTCCCAAAAACTTCGTGAACTAGGTTTTATACCTGACAAAGAGCTTGTCCTCCTATCACTCAACGAAGATAATGCTATCGTTAAAGTAGGAAATACTCGCCTAGCTCTAAGTTTAGATTATCTACGAACAATCATCATCAAAAACGAGCAAACAACAGAAAATATGATAGGACTTTCTAGCCTTACCGTAGGTCAAACTGGTGTCGTACGTATGATTGATGCCACAGGCGAAATAAAACGCCGTCTCATGGATATGGGTATCACTCGAGGCACGAGCATCTTCGTTCGTAAACTTGCTCCACTTGGAGACCCAATGGAACTTCACCTTCGTGGCTACGCTCTTTCACTAAGAAAAAATGATGCAGAAAAAATAAAAGTTACTCTCAAACAATAAATCATATTTAGGAAAATACATGACAACAATCGCACTTCTAGGAAATCCCAACAGTGGGAAAACAAGCATCTTCAATATATTAACTGGCGCCAATCAACAAGTTGGTAACTGGCCCGGTGTAACTGTCGAGCGCAAATCAGGACATTACAAAAAAGATAAAAAAGTTGAAATCCAAGATTTACCCGGCACTTACTCTCTTTCCCCTTATTCTCTCGAAGAAGAAGTCACGCGCCACTATCTTCTTCAAACACCACCTGATGTTCTCCTTAACATTATAGATGCTACCAATCTGGAACGCTCTCTTTATCTCACGCTCCAGCTCATGGACTTCGGCATTCCAATGGTTCTAGCTCTCAACATGAGCGACCTTACCGAACGTGATGGGAAAAAAATAGATATCGAAAAACTTTCTTACAGCCTCGGAGTACCAATCATTGCCACATCTGCCATAAAAAATCGTGGCTTGAATGAAGCAGTCAATATAGCTACAAAAACACATGATATAGCTCACATTGAATACGATAATCGCCTAGAAGGAGCCCTCGCAGAAATTGGCAAAGTTATCCATAGTAGCAATCGTTTCGAGCAAATCAAATGTTTTGAAGGTGATACTCTTACACTTTCACAACTCTCTCATGCTCAACAGTTTGAAATCAAAGACATCGTAAAAATCACAGAAAAAGTGATGTCCGATGATTGTGAATCCATCATTGTCAATGAGCGCTACGACCTCATCGGACAAATCGTACAACTCTGTGTGACAGATATTTCAAATGGCAAAGCCAACCTTACCGACAAAATCGACCAAATTGTCACTCACAAATGGCTTGGTTTACCAATTTTTGTCCTCATCATGTGGCTTGTCTATTACATTGCAATTCAAACGGTTGGTACAGCAGCCAGCGACTGGCTCAACGACGTTCTCTTTGGTCAATGGCTTCCAGAAACCGTCTCACATCTAATGAACCAATTAGCGATTGCCCCTTGGCTCAAAGATTTAGTGCTTAATGGTATTATTGCAGGTATCGGAGCTATTTTAGGTTTTATACCTCAGATTTTTGTACTATTTATTTTACTGGGGATTTTAGAAGATTCAGGCTACATGGCACGTGTTGCCTTTGTCATGGACCGTATTTTCAGGCGTTTCGGCTTATCCGGAAAATCCTTTATTCCCATGTTGATTGCATCAGGTTGTGGTGTTCCAGGAATTATGGCAACTCGCACTATCGAACAAGAGCGTGACCGCAAAATCACGATTATGATTACAACTTTCATGCCCTGTTCAGCAAAACTCCCTATCATCGCCCTCGTTTCTGGTGCATTTTTCCGTCATGCCAGTTGGGTTGCTCCGAGTGCCTATTTCCTTGGAATGGGCATGATTATCGTTTCAGGTATTATCCTCAAAAAAACACGCTTATTTGCTGGAGATACTTCTGCTTTTATCATGGAACTTCCCAGTTATCATCTCCCTCATACAACAACGGTCTTCAAATACGCCTTTGACCGTGCTATTAGTTTTGTAAAACGTGCCGGAACAATTATCTTCGTGATGAATGTTGCAACATGGTTTTTATCAAACTATAACTTTGCACTTCAACATGTAGAAGCAGCCCATTCTATCCTTGCTCACATCGGTTCCGCGCTTGCCTTCTTCTTTGCTCCTCTTGGTTTTGGAGAATGGCGCGCTACCGTAGCTACAATCACAGGACTTGTCGCTAAAGAAACAATCGTTGGCACGATGAGCGTTCTCTATTCTCACACTTCTGGTGTTACGGGTAGCAATGGACAAGCTATTTGGCAAGCTCTACAGTCTCATTATAGCGCACTTTCTGCTTATTCTCTCCTCGTCTTTAACCTCTTATGCGCGCCTTGTATCGCAGCTATCTCTACGATTTACAAAGAAATGGGAGAATTAAAATGGACATTACGTGCCGTAGGTTTTCAAACACTCATTTCCTATAGTATGAGTTTTATCATCTATCAATTTGGCTCAGCAATCAACAGCCAAAACATTAGTTTTCCAACTATTCTTGCTCTTATCGTCCTTTTCATCGGACTTTACTTTATATTCCGTCGCCCTAGCACAAAGGAGGTTTCTCATGAACTTAGCTAGTATCATCTTATTTCTTCTAATTCTCATTGCAATCACATTTGCCCTTAGAAAAGTTATCAAAAGCAAAGGAGCTTGTGATGACTGCAAAGCAAGTTGTCCTATCAAAAGCACCACACTTCAAGCCAGTCCTAAAAATCATGACTGCTGCAAATAAATCCTAAAAAAAGTGCTATAGCTAATAGCACTTTTTATCTCAGCCACAATCCAATAAACATCAAAACAACTTGTAAAAACTGAAAAATCATCAGAATACTTACAGAACTTACAAAAGTTTCACTCTTTATCTGTTTTACAAGATAAGGACGAGCAATCTTGATAATCAAAGGTACAATCACTATCATTCCTAACATAACTGGTGATAAAATTCCTAAAATAACCGCAAGAACAATAAACAGAAAACTCAAAATAATAGCCAGTTTCCACCAGGTAAGCGCAGCAGTTTTTCCAATATAATGCACTACTGTAAAACGTTGATTTGCCTCATCTTCTTCAACATCACAAGTATTATTAGCAAGCATCATATTAGCAATCAATAGTGTATTAGGCAGAGCTACAAGAATTGTCGTTAAGATTGTCTCAATATTCCAGATAAGTACCGTGTGAGCATTGATATAAAGACAAATCAAAAAAATGAGATAACCCATTGTAATTCCGCTTGCCACTTCTCCAACAGGTAATGTTGATAAAGGCTTTGGACCAGCTGCGTAAAAAATACCAACAAAATAACAAATCAAACCTAGCCAAAATACCACCCAACCCGTCATACTAGCTACAATTAAGCCTAAAATCAATGAACTAAAGAAAAATCCAGCAAGTAACAATCGAATTGTCCTAAGTGAAATTTCTTCCCGACCAATAATATTTGTATTTTTCTTATATCCCTCAGTATCAACAGCTTTATGATAATCATTATAGTTATCCCATATATCA
Source organism: Lactococcus nasutitermitis (assembly GCF_018403765.1). GTDB lineage: Bacteria > Bacillota > Bacilli > Lactobacillales > Streptococcaceae > Lactococcus > Lactococcus nasutitermitis. The sequence goes on along the minus strand of NZ_BOVQ01000009.1, from coordinate 76,788 downwards.
ACAAAACAATTAAACAAAAACATAGCCACAAAATAAAGTAAAAGTGGCACAAGATTTGCTTGATGATAATGATATAAAGAATAAGAAAGCCCCAAAAGAAAAGGAAAGACACTCGCTGTCTTAGCTTTCAGTTCAATCAATTCAGCAAATAATCTAAAATTCATAAAAAATCCTTTGAAATATCTCTAATAATTTCTTTGAAGTAGAAGTTTCGTGACCTCAGCTAATATTTGTTTATTCTGTGTATCTGGTAACTTCGTAATTTCTTCCAATGCAATATCGGTTAAACTATTTGCCATTTTCAACGCTGCTGACATACCACCAAGTTCATCAACTAAATGAGCTAACTTCAAACATTCCTCACGTGTCAGCTTATCAGACTTTTCTAAATACGGTAAAATAATTTCTTTATCTGCTTCTTTTGCAAATAACAAAGGTAAAGTATAAATACCTTGACGAAAATCTGTCAATATCGGTTTATCAGCCGCTGATAAATCTACTGTAAAATTTAAAATATCATCATAAATCTGAAATGCACAACCAATTGCCAGTCCAGTCTTGCGTGCTGAGTATTGCATTTTTTTATCTCCACCTGCAAAATAAACACCTTCTAAGCAACTCAAGCTCAATAACTCAGCAGTTTTGCCACTGATTGCTTTGAGATATTTACGAACAGAGATATCTGTTTGAAAGGCTGATTGCATTTGTGTCAATTCTCCCTGCAAAATCTTTTTCATTGACTTTGCATTATGTACAAGAAAAGGAGTTGTAGCCATCGTTTCACATAATAATTCAAAATAAACTGTATAAACAAAATCACCTGTATAAACAGCGACATCTTTTCCAAACTGTGTCTCAATAGATGGCAGCCCTCTGCGTAATGGTGAATCATCAATAATATCATCATGAATCAATGTTGCTGAATGTAAAAGCTCTAAGGAAGCCGCAATTTTAACCAATTTCTCATCATCTTTATCCTTATTATCAATTAAACCTGCAAAAAGAAAAAATAAAGCTGGACGTATCATTTTCCCACCACAAGCCGCAAATTCTCGCAAGGCATCTTGGATTTCAGAATTATTTATTTTTAAACGCTCTGCCATTAAATCTTGGACAGCAGCCAGTTTTGCTTGTATCTCTGGATAGTTTTGCCAAAATGTAAGCAATATTTTCTTTTCCTCTCATAATTATAATAACAATTTTATCCATTTTGAAATTCATTCATAAAATTTCAAAAATAACTAATATCAATAATAAAGCGCTATCTCTTATTTTAACAAAAACAATCCAATATTGCTCTTGTTATGACTTCTTAGCATAAAATAAATAAATCCCTCTATAAATTATAGAGGGATTTATCCAGCCCTATGGCGCTACTATTAAAGTCCAAGTCAGAACTCCTTGATAACTCGTTGCCAGTTGTGAATCAACTGGAACATTCAAGCGAAATGGACTTGAACCAGCATCTAGGATAACTGTTGTCCCACCTTCAGCTTGAGATGTAGTCATTATCTGTGTAGGAGCTGTACTCAACACTTGATTGTTATATTCTAAATCTCCTTCAAGAGAAATCCCTCCATTTGATGATGTGATTGGTGAAGTTTCAGCTACTGTAACTGTCCACGGAGAAGCATCACTTCCGCGTGTATCAGATACCGTTACTGGTTCATTAAGATTTCCCGTATATGTTTGATTTGAACTACTGATAGTATGTGAGCCAAAATCTACTGACGAAGGTACTTGCAATGAAATTGAGCCAGAATAAGTGACTGAAACTTCATATGTATTATTTCCCCCAAGTATATAACCTCCTGCACCCGTTACGGCTTCCTGCAAAGACATATTAGCATCTATATAGTTATTATCCAATGGGTCTGTATATTGGACAATCTGCCAACCCGCATGACTTGTTATCCAACCATCCAGCCAGTCTTGTCCCGTTTGTACATCATTCGAAGATATCCGCGCTCCTGTTAAGCCTAACGCTACAACCTGTGGATTAGGTGTAGTAGGAATACCTCCATCTGGAATTGGACTGACACTTTGATCAACATTCACTTGCAACGTGACCGTTTGTTGTACCGCTTTTAATTTTATAGTAAAATTATTCATTCTTTGGCTAGAGTCTGTAAAATAAGGATTAGCCGCTTGTGCTGCTTGAAGTGCATTCATACCAGCTGTTGTGCTATCAGTATAAGTATTTCCATCAGGTCCAACCACTGTATCAATCGCATAGCCCGTTGGAATTACTGGATTGAAGCTTATCGCACTGCCTGTCTCCCCAGATAAATTTATCTGGCTCGGCAAGGAAGCTTGAAGTTGTCCTGCATTCCCGTTATAGCCTGGTGTATTGCTATCCCATACAAAACTTACCGTTCCTGTTTGATTTATCGCACTAACTAATATTTGAAAGTTACTTTGCAAACCAAAAGTTGACGGAGCATTTTGATAGTACATATAAGGGAATTTAGCAAGCGCTCCTGTTAAATCAGCATTCCCTGCTAAACTATTACTTGAATTATCCGGTGCTATGACTGCAGATGCTACATATCCTGCTGGAAGTTGCGATAATCCCGGATTAGCAATCACTGTTCCTGTCTGACCACTCTGAGTGATACTGCTTGGTAAAGTAGGAACAGAGTAGCCTGTACCCGCTGCAGTTCCATTATAACCTGGCGTTCCCGAAGCATACTGATAACTAAAGTTTGCCGTTTGGGATGTCGGAGCTAAAATAACCGCAAAGTTATTAGGAGTTCCAGATGCTACTGTTGCAGATGAATCTGTCAAAGGATTGGCAGTCAACGCCGTTCCTAAACTTGGATATACCTGATTATTAGGCCCTATCACTTCTAATATACTATAACCTGTTGGAACAACAACCAATGGTACTGGTGCAATACTATCAGTTAAGCCTGATGTATTGGCAATAACTGGCAAAGCACTTGCAAGTCCAGGACTACTAGGACTTGTCGATGGTAGTGCATAAGTCACATTCGCCATTGTATTTGTTATCGAATTACTTGTTCCCGGAGTTCCTCCAATATACCAAGGAGTAAAACTTGCTGTTTGCGTATTTGGAGCATACTCAATATTTATTACATTGGGATTAACTCCTCCTGATTGATAATTTTGTACAGTGACAGAATTTGCAGAGCTAAAACTATATCCTGCTGGTGCTGTGGGTGCCACATAGCTATAAGTTCCCGTGGTGCTTGTCGAAGTCGCTGGAGAAGATGTTGCTGTGTTTCCTGGTGCCAAAACATTCAACGTATCATTAACATTTGCAGCAATCGTAGTAGGTGACCATCCAACTAGTGAGGCTCCTGTGTTTGCATTCACATAATTAACAGTTGTCGTTTGTTCTCCACGATTGATTGTACCTGTTGCACTGTCTAATGAAACCGACATTTCAGAATAGTTTCCTCCTGTCCCTCCAACAAACCCAATAGACATTGAGTTTTGTAAGTTACAGTGAGTGGTCAACGTATAACCTGATAAGCCTCCATTCACACTACTTGACCCCAAAAGTCCCCCGTTATTTGTTGTTTGAGCAATGAGATTTAAAGTTAATGTCCCCGAATTAAAGCCTGTAGGTGCAGAGTTTGTTGTATCTGGTGTCCAAGACATAGAAATAGGTTCTTGAACTTCCCCTGGAATTCCTGTATCGAGTCCCAGTGCATAATTATCATCTGGAGCTTGCATCCAAGCCTGTCCAGTCGTTGTGTTTGTCGTTGTGCCTGCTGGATAATTTGCTGGATTAAGCATTCCTGATTGAGTCGTGTTACGAATAGCCATAACATTCCCTCCGCCAGCAGTCCAGCCAAATAAACTTCCATTTCCATCATACATAGCATCATCATTAAAATACAAATCTCGACCTAAAAAATATGTATTACTTAATCCATTTATACCTAAATTAGGTCCTGTGGCATTAGGAATATTGGCTTGAAGCTGACTATTGGAAGATGGAGTTAAGATAAAACCTAGAGCATCTCCACCATTTTCGAAATTTCCTCCCAGTCCTATAATCAAAGTTGTATCAATTTTGATTGTTGCTTTCAGGGAAAAAGTTGATGCCGTGGAAACTGCACCATTAAAAGTAGCAAAGCCAATTTTATTTTGATTATCATTGACCAGATTAAGCCAATTACCAACGATAGAGGGTGAATCATTCCCACCAATCGTATAATTTGTTGCTTGATTTTGTTGCCCACTATAAGTATGGTGCCCTGTATCCCAAGAACTACCTTGTGTCAGAATTCCAACTCCTGTTTGAGTAACAGCACTAACAGACTGTACTGGAAACAACGCAAGGATAGGTATGAAACCACTAAGTAAAAGTAGGCTACTTGTGCATAAATGTATGAATTTTTTTAGTAATTGTTTCAAATTTATCATTGTCGCCTCTCTTTACAAAGAGAAGTTTCTTTCTTTAAAATCAGAAAGAAACTTCAACTTCAAAAGTATTATCTTTTTTACTTATGGGGCAACTTCCAAGTCCCATTCAAGAGTTGAAGTATAGGCACCCGTATTTGCAGAACCTGAAGGAACATAGAGAGAGATTGGACCGCTCGTGCCACCGTCCGCATAGTCCGTTGGTGTACCATAGTTTACCAAGTATTGTCCAACCGTTCCATCACCTGTCATGACTGTTTGAGCCTCACCAGGTGTGAGTGTATAACCAGCTGTAGTTGCAGGAACATATGCCCCTCCTCCTGCATTTGCTCCTACTCCAGAGCCAAAAGTCAAAGCAGCATCAGTTAAATCTAAGTCTCCATTATTAAATTGTGCTTCTTGAGTAACTGAAAGTGTCCAGTTTCCATTACCTGCTCCTAAACCACGTAAATCGTGCATTTCAACAAAATCTGCTACAGGATTACTTGCACCAAATGCAGTGGTATCATCACTTGCATAATAAGTCTGATTGCTTGTTGAAATTTCATGTGAACCAAAATCTAAATCTGAAGCATAATCAATAGAGAAGTCTCCTGCAGTACCTGCATCTCCTGTACCATCAGGAGCTTGTGGATTTGTCACATCAGGAGGAGTTGTTGGAGCAGTAAAGTTTACCGTACCATTTGTATCCCAGTGTCCTGCATCAACTGAATCAGCAAAAATAGGTATAACTGTTCCACCGAGAACCAATGTTGTAAGTGCTACAGCAGAAAGTGTGATTGTTTTTTTCATAATAATCTCCTTGTTAAATCTTTTATTTTTTTGCTACTTTTATAAACTTTTTATTTTTTAAGTATAAGGTAGAACTGATTAGTAGGAAACTTATTCCAATGATAGTTGCTAGATGGGAACTGCTTCCTGTTTTTGGGAGTAATGTATTTCCCGTAATTTGGGAAATTTTTATATCCGTTTGCTTAGCGTACTTTTGAGTAGTCGCTCCTCCTTCTGGTTCTTTCTGAACCGTTGACGATGGTGAAGTTTTAGGTTGATAGAATCCTACACTTCCTTTTGTCTGTACAGCTTGTACACTGTCTCCATCTGCTCGTATCGGTGGTGCCATAATAAGTAACGCACCTACAAGCAAAAATAAACTTTTATTCAATTAATGCCTCCTCCTCCTTGGTATTAATATATATATCTTCACTTCTGAGCTATTTTTAATTTTGCTAGAAGATGAATTCAAAATTACTAATTGAAAATTAAACTTTTTCTCTTTAAGATTGAGCTTTATCTCTCCTGCGACGTCTCATCATCAAGAAAATGAAGACTAATAAAAGAATGAGCACAGCACCTATAATCGTCAGTAAATCAACAGAATCAGTATTTTTATGATTGATTGTTGGGTCTGATGCGTTAAGCTGTTTAGCTTTGGGATGACTGATTGTGAACTCTTTTTGGAAAGTCCATTTATAGTCATATCTAGTTGCTAGTCCATTTACTTGTTCTGCATATTTTCCATTGCCGTCTTTTCCTCCATAAACAGTCATTGAAAGTTGATATTTGCCTGCTTTAAGTGGTTTTGAATATTCTCCATTTGGATTGCCTTGTATAGAAACTGGAACAGCAAAGTTAAAATTTGAGTTAGGTGCCATCTTCATGGCTTTTCCTTCATAGCTATACTTAATATTTTTATCTGTTATTCCTTGAACAACTGCTTGAGTATTCATATCTTTTAAATAAGTAGCTGCCGAATTTTCTAAATTACTAGAAATAACATTTCTTCCGTTGACCTGACTTGCTTCAACACCATTCATGCTTAATTTAGGAGCAATTATTGTTTGGTTTTGTTGCATGATTAAAGCTACAACATAACGATATTCATTGATAATAGAAACACTTTGCGATTTGGCTTTTGGTTTATTATTCGTTTTTTCCTTAAAGCCAAGTCCACCTGCCATAACTCCGTTAAAGTTCGCTTTTGGCATTGTTGCTACTATGTTTATAGTTGTTGTAGCGTTAGCTGGAATAGTAACTTCTTTATATTGACTAGGAATGCTAACGTAATCCTCTATTTTATATTTTAGGGATTTATCAGATGCTTTATTTTTAGTATCATACACAGCTAAGCCATTATTATTTGTTGTGGCAGTAGCAAAACTTGTATCCACTGTAATAGGATTAGATGTTGTATTGGACAGCTCAATCGAGATGGTTTGTTTTTGCCCCGGTTTCATTACTAAATCAAAATAACCTTGATTTTTATTAAGTTGATTATTGGGGAAGATAGGATTGACTGTAAAGCCTGAAGTAGATGCTTGAACCTTTGATACAGTCAGAAAAGTAAAACCTATCATAACGAAAATAGCAATTAAATGTTTTAGTTTTTTCATTATTTCTCTCTGTCCTCTAGCTAAATGCTTTCTAATTTTTTGTAAACATTTACTTTATAATTGAAGTATATCATTTTTTGTTCTTTTTATTGTAAAATATGTTTTACAATATTTGTTTTTTGTTTTTTAATCTATTTTTATAACGAATATTGTTTTTTTGCTTTTTATTTCATGCAAAAAAGCATTCATTTTAAAAATGAATGCTTTGTTATTTATTACAAACTTTAAATTAACGAATTTCTACAATTCTATCTTGTGGCAAGCGATAACTTGCTTGTCCTTTCTCGGCAGCATTTCCTAACGGAATGATAAGTTCTGGACGATAGCGACGTTCAACTTCAAGGATTTCATTGACTTTTGGTGTACGTTTAAAGCCTAAAATGACATTACTATCGTATCCTCTATTTTTGATTGCTAGAATAAGGTTCATTGTGATGATACCAATATTGATGGATAGAAAATTACTTTCTGTCAATTCATCATAATCTTCAAACATACTTGGATAACGGCTATTATAGCGTTCTAGCATTTCATCATCTAGTTCTGCTCCTGCAATGCGAGCAATTTCTCTTGAACGTTCTGGCAAATCAGTATCACTAAAGAGTACGATTGCTGAGCCTGCTGTACGAATTTGTTCTTGATTACGTGGATGAACTTCTGAAAGCAATGCTTCACGTTTTTCAGGACTTTCAATAATAACAAAATGCCAAGACTGCATATTGTGAGCAGACGGGGCAAGACTAGCGGCTGATATAATCTGTTTCACATCAACTGTTGGAATTTTTTGTCCGTCAAAATGCTTAACTGCGTGTCGTGATTTGTTTAATTTTACGTAATCCATGAGTTCTCTCTTCTATTTTTTGTCTTTAAATCTATTCTATCAAATTTAGTAGGATTTTGTTCATATTTGAGAGTGTTTTTTATTCAAATGCTCTTAATATTGTGTTAATTGTTCTATAAGGCATTTTCGTCTCTGTGAGTAGAGAAATAATGGCAACACCATCTAAACCTGTTTTTGCTAATTTTTCAGCTTTACTTAGGTCAATACCACCAATTCCTACTATGGGAAGTTGGTTCACTTGAAGAATGCTTGTGAGCAGTTTATCTCCAATAGGTTTGGCTGCATCTTTTTTTGAACTCGTTTGATAGATTGGTCCGATTCCTAGGTAATCTGCCTTACTTGATTGGGCTTGTATAAGTTCTTGTTCATTGCGCACAGAAAGTCCAATAAAGACTTTTTTTCCTAGTAAATCACGCGCTCTACTCACTGCCATATCGTCTTGTCCAAGATGTAATCCATCTGCTCCGACTTCAAAAGCAAGCGCACTATCGTCATTGATAATAAATGGAACATTATGCGCTTTTGCTACTTTTCTTAAACGATTTGCCAAGCCCAATCTTCCATCTTCATTTTTATAATGCGTTCCTTTGTCACGAAATTGATAGGCTGTGACACCACTTGCGATAAGTTTTGAGATTTTTACTTCTGCTTCTTCTAAAGAGAGATTAGGAAAATCTTGCGGCCCTGCAATAAAATAACATTTCAAAAAATTTTTATTCATTTATCCTTTTATCCAGTGATTGAGTGGACCATGACCATGCCCAACATTGATTTCTTCTTTAATTGCTTTGCTGATAAATAGTTTAGCTTTTGGCATAATGTCCAGAAGATTTTCGTTTTGTGCGAGGTGGGCAACAATGTAGGAGGAAAGTGTATCTCCTGTTCCATGTGTTCGTTTTGTATTCGTTCGATTTGCTGTGTAAGTTGTTATACTACCATTTGCCGTTAAAAGGCTATCTATTACTTTACTTCCTTTCAAATGTCCTCCTTTGATGAGAACATTTGCTGCTCCCATTGCTTGTAAATCAAAGAGGGCTTGATGGATTTTTTCTTCAGTATCAACTGGATAGCCAACTAATACTTCTGTTTCATCAAGATTTGGTGTTATGAGTTCTGCCAGAGGGAAAAGTTCTATTTTTACTTTTTCAATCGCATCATCAGTCAAGAGTTTTGCTCCTCCTTTTGCTACCATGACTGGGTCAACAACGAGGTGTTTCGGGCGATATTTTTTTATTCCCTGAATGACTGCTTCTACTTGCTCTTTTGAAAATAATGCACCTGTTTTTGCTGCTGAAATCTCTAAATCTGAGAACACTGAATCAAACTGTTTTAAAATAAAATCAGGAGGAGTTGTTGTTATTGCCTGCACACCATAAGTGTTTTGGGCGGTAAGCCCTGTGATTATTGTTGCACCGTACACTTTTTGATTGTGGAAAGTCTTGACATCTGCGTTGACTCCAGCGCCACCACTAGAATCAATACCCGCAATCGTTACTACTTGTTTTACTTGCATTTTTTATTTTTTCTTTCTGAATATTTTTGTTAATAGATAATATGTGAATCCTGAAATTATCAATGCTTCAAAACTGACTCCAATCGTATGACTGAGGAAGGTCAATCTTTCAAAGAGATTGTAAGCTATTAAACCTATGAGCCATGCAATTATCGCGAGCCAATTCACTCCTTTATGATACCAATAAGGGCCATTTATTTTTTCTAAAGCATTGAGTTGATATTTTCTTTTATTGAAAAGATAAAAATCTAGGAGGTAAATGGGGATAACTGGGATAAGTGTCATACCTACAATGTTTAAGAAAACAATAAATGTGTCTAAAAAGCTGTTGACAATCAGTGGAATAAAGGAGATGAAAGAGGCAATAATCGTGACTGTTATGAGAGATTGTTTCAGTGTTGCTTTTTTAAAGATATTATTGAAAGCTGAACCTGCTGCGAGCAGACTTACAGCGTTTGATGTTGTGGAACTCACTACAATGACAAGTAAGGCAACAAGTCCTAAGCCAAGTTTTGTTGCCACAGCAGATGGATCAGAATTATTTGGATCAAAACTGTGTAAACTCAATGCCATAGCAATGGTTGAAAACATACCGATAGCTGCAAACCACCATGTCCCAAGATTGATGCCAACGAAAGGGATAATAAGAGCTGATTTTTTATCTTTGGCAAAGCGTGAAAAGTCTGAACCTGCTGTTGCCCAACCAAGATTGAAAACTGCCATTGTGTCTATGACCGTTCCTGTGGACATTTTTAGCTTGAGCGCTGGATGCCAGTTGAATATTTGTTGCCATGAATAATGATGAAAAACAACAACCATTTCCCAAATGACGAGGATATAAATCAACCAAATACCAAAACGTTCTAAAAGTTGTATGGAGCGTTCTCCTAATGAAACGGATAAGAGATGCAATATCATCATCAGGAAAACACCTAAGCCAATACTTATGTAAGCTTTATTTCCTGTCGTGCTTGGAAAATCGAAAAGAACGTGCAACATTGTCCCCATGGAAAGTGCTGCGATGAAAGTATTCGTTGCCGCCCAGCCCATGAACTGTACAATATTGATAAATGATGGGAGAATAGAGCCGCGAACTCCAAAAGAAGGGCGTGTCAAGTACATTGAGGGAAGTCCTGTTTTATAGCCCATATAGGCGGAAATACTCATAAAAGCGTAAGAAAGTATGCCAACAATAATGAGTGTGAGTGAGGCTGTCATCACTCCTGCTGCTGCAATCACTCCTCCTGTAAACCAAGTGCCGTTATTTGCATTCGCATTTATCCAAGTTGCGAGGGAGTCCCAACTTCCAACGTTGCGCTGATGATTTTTTATATTTGAGTTTTCCATAAATTTTTCCTTAGATAATCGTTTCTCTGGAATTTTGAGCTTTTTGGTAGAGAGTATCAAGAAGTGTATTCACAAAATTTCCTGGTAAGTTGTTGACTGCTGTGCTTGCCAGTTCTCCTGCTTCCCCAAAGAGTTGTGTGGCTTCAAATGCTGCTTCTAATGGTGAATCTGAAACGGAAGCAAAAGCTCCGATTATTGCTGAAAGCATATCGCCACAGCCAACGTTTATTTTGAAAAGTGGACTATGTGTGTTCACTTTTAATACTTTTTTTCCATCTGTAATCGTATCTGTACGTCCTGTTTGTACAATTACTGCGTTGGTTTGTCTGGCAGCTTTAAGTGCATTATGGTCGTTTACTTGTTCATCTAGGGCATCTATTCCTTTGCTTGCTACGACTGACTGAGCGAACCATGCTATCTCGGCGGCATTTCCTCGAATAATCGTTATTTTTACTTCGGCAATGAGACGGCTGACAAAGCTGGCACGATAAGGCATCATCACGGCTACGGGGTCTAAAATAACTGGTTTGTGCATTTTATTTGCCAGTTTAGCTGCTGTGATGAAAAATGGAAGCTCTTCTTCGTTTATCGTGCCTGTGTTGAGGACAAGAGCGCTAGAAATACTGAGAAGTTCTTCAAGTTCGTTGCTTGCTCTGGTCATGAGAGGTGAAGCGCCCAGAAAGCTGATGGCGTCTGCAACGTGTTGTTGGGTAACACTGTTTGCGAGGTTCAAGACGAGAGGTTGTTTTTCTTGAATAGTTAATAAAATAGACATAAAAAATCTCCTTTGTGTGGGCACAAGGAGGGTTCAGCGAAATACAGACACATTCCTACGCAGGTATTAACCTGTTCAGGTCCGATGGTTTTTCTCAACCGCATTGTTTGCAGTACCCATTGTGCTTTTTTATATTTTATAATGTTTTTGTGTAACATTATTTTTAATTGCAGTTTAAGTATAGCATATTTTTATGGTTGGGACAATATACTTTAGAAATTTTTGAGATAAAAAAACTGGTTTTGAGACCAGTTTTTATGCTTTTGTTGCTTTTTGGATTTGTTTTGAACGGAGTTGTCCACAGGCTGCATCTATATCTGTGCCGTGTTCTTGACGAACGACACAGTTGATGCCATTTTTCTTGAGAACGTCGTAGAATTTCATGGTTGCATCGTGTGTGGAGCGCTCGTACTTGATATGTTCTGCTACTGGATTGTAGGGAATGAGGTTGACATAAGCGAGTTTGTTACGTGGCTTGATGAGATTTGCAAGTTCTTGGGCAATTTCTGGTGTGTCATTGACGCCTGAAAGCATGATGTACTCGTAAGTCACTCGGCGATTCGTGGTTTCTGTGTAATAATCAATGGATTCAAAGAGTTTTTCGAGAGGTTGTGAGCGGTTGATGCGCATAAGGCTTGTGCGGAGGTCATTATTTGGTGCGTGAAGGGAAATGGCAAGGTTGATTTGCAGTCCTTCGTGGGCAAATTCTTCGATTTTTTTCGGCATGAAACCGCAGGTGGAAACGGTGATGTGGCGCGCGCCGATGGCTAAACCATTGTCATCGTTAATCACGTGGAGGAAATTTATCATGTTTTCGTAATTATCAAAGGGTTCACCAATTCCCATGACGACGATATGTGAGACACGTTCGTCTTGTCCACGTTCGTCAAAATTTTTTTGGACGAGCATGATTTGGCTGACGATTTCGCCTGCGGTAACGTCGCGTTCTTTTTTGAGAATGCCGGAAGCACAGAAAGTGCAACCCATGTTACAGCCGACTTGAGTGGTAACACAGACTGAAAATCCGTAAGCTTGACGCATGAGGACTGTTTCAATCATCATGCCATCAGGAAGCATGAAGAGATATTTGACTGTGCCGTCTTCGGATTCTTGAATGACGACTTGCTGCAAGGGATTCATGATGAACTGGCTGTTAAGTTTTTCGATGAATGCTGCTGAGAGGTTGGTCATTTCTTCAAAACTTTGGACACGTTTGCGGTAGAGCCAGTCCCAGACTTGGGTTGCTCGGAATTTCTTTTCGTTGTTTTCTATTGCCCAGTCAATGAGTTGCTCGCGGGTCAAGCCGTAAATGCTGGGGCGCGTTTCTGCTGTTTTTGTTGCTGTATGTTGTATTTCGTTCATGAAATCTCCGGAATTTTTTTCTCTATATTCTTTTATTAAGTCGGTTTAATTGTATCATAATTTGATTGTTTTACTCAAATTGTAGGTCATAGAGCATTTTATAAAGTCCTCCTTGTTGAAGAAGGGTAGCGTGGTTGCCTTTTTCTACTACTTTTCCTGCATCCATGACAATAATTTGATGGGCGGCGTGAATAGTGGAAAGACGATGTGCAATGACAATACTAGTACGTCCTTGCATAAGATTGTCAAAAGCATGCTGAATAAGTTTTTCTGATTCATTATCTAATGCTGCTGTTGCTTCATCTAAAACAACGACAGGGGCATCTTTTAGAAAAGCACGGGCAATAGAAAGACGTTGTTTTTGTCCTCCTGAGAGTTTCACCCCACGTTCACCGACTTGAGTTTCCAAACCTTGTGGCAAACTTTTGATAAAGTTCAAAATATCTGCTAGTTCTGCTGCTTGTAAGATTTTGTCTTTCGTTGCTCCGAAACTTCCATAACGAATATTTTCAGCAATCGTCCCGTCAATGATTGTGACATCTTGGCTGACAACAGAAATATGCTGGCGCAAATCTTTAAGAGTCATTTGGCGAATTTCGGTAGTATCATAATTGATTTCTCCTGCGCTGGTATCGTACATTCGAGTGAGAAGTTTAATCAGAGTTGTTTTTCCTGCTCCTGAACGTCCTACTAGAGCAGTTGTTTTTCCTGCTGGAATATTAAATGTAATGTGTGATAATATGGGGCTTTCGCTTCCTGTATAGTGAAAATTTACGTTATTTAAGGAAATTCCATTTTGCAAAGGATTGGGAAATGGTTGCGGATTTACTGGATCAACAACTTTTTCGGTCACACGCATAACATCTTCAATGTGGTCATAGGAAACAAGCGCATTTTGAAAATTATTAATAACTTGACTAATCAGAGTAATCGGTGCTTGCAGGAGCGCTAAATAACTGATGTAAGCAACGAGTTCACCAATACTAAGTTCATGATTGATGATAAGATAGCCACCAAATAGAAGGACGATTGCTGTTCCAACTGTATTGACAAAGGTAGTTACTGGTGATAAGATATTTTGCCATTTTGTGACGTCAAGTTGGTAATGATTGCCCTCTTTGACAAGTTTGTCAAATTTGACAGATTCGTGTGCTTCTGTGGTGTAATTTTTTATAAGTTCAATTTGTGTAAATGTGGATTGAAGTTGATTGGAAATTTTTGAGAGATTGCGGCGCATTTTTGCATTTGCTTCGCGGATATGTCCTCTCGAAAATTGAATATTGAGATATAATATCGGAAATGTGAGTGAAATGAGCAACGCCATTTTCCAATCACGAATGTATAGAAAGCCGAGTACACCAACAAAGGTAAATGCTTGACTGACAAGACTAAAGGTGTTGTTTGAAACCAGAAGTTGAATATTTTGAATATCACTTGTCAAACGCACCATGAGGTCGCCCGTTTTCGTGTCTTGAAAGTAGCCATAGTCTTGCTTTAACAGTTTATTGTAAGTGGCAAGGCGAATATCTGCAATAGCTTCAAGAGAGAGGCGCTGCATGAGATAAGCATTGGCGAAGCTGAGAAGCCCAATTAAAGCAGTTACCCCAAGCATGAGGAGGACTTCATGTACAAGATATGACGTACTTCTTTCAGGAATTGCAACATCAATAATGGTTTTTGTAAATTGGGGAACAAGAAAATTCAAAAAAGCCAAAGCAAAAAGGAGGATGATATTTGTGATAAGCAAAGCGCGGCGTTTGATAACTGGCTTTGCGATGAAAAATATCAATTCACTTGGTTTGACTTTTAAATGTGCCAAATACTTTTTAAGCTCACTTGGCGGAAGCTTATTCATATTACGCATCGTGGCGCCGTTCTCTAATTACAAAAGATTTTTTGGGCTGCTTTTTGTCATTTTCTGTTGTTTTTCTTGTTTTTTTATTTTTGACAGAACTGTCAAAAACTTTTTTCTCTGAAAATGGCTTGTTTTGCTTTTTGTCAAATTTGACAGAACGTTTTTCATTCATGACAAAGCTGTCAGTGTCGCGTTTTTTGTCTGTTACTTTTTCTTTATTGTCATAATTTTTGTTGCGGTTGCGATTTCGTTTACGACGTGGTTTGTCAAATTTTGCTTTGCTTGGATTTTCTTCAAATACGCGCTCAGATTCATAGGCTTGCTCATTTTTCAAATCACGCGCACGCACGCGCCGAAGCACAAAATAAGGGCAACCGTAATTGCAATATTCGTTGAGATAATCCTCAAGATGGTCAATCTTTGTGTCAGCCGCCATTTTTTTGCGACTCATGGAGAAAAATCCTTTCAAGCGAAGTTGCTCAAATCCAAAATCGCCGACAAGATAATCATACTTGTCAAACACGTCAGAAAAGCGCTGTTCCAACTTTTCCGCGTCAAAAGCATCACGAAAATCGCGGACAATGTGAAAAGTTTTGTCGCCGCCGATTGTCACGATATTATCCACCGCAATCACGTGTTCTCCCGGATATTTGTTGTAATTTAATTTTGTTTCGTCTATTTCTTTAGCCATTTTATCTATTTTTTCTTTTATATTTTTTGACAGAACTGTCAAAAATGCCTGCAAATCTTTTTGACAGTTCTGTCAAAAATTTTAAGCTTCTTTTGTCAATTCTTTGGCAATAATTTCACGTAATAAATCTGGAAAAAGGATTTCAGATTTGCCCGTTTTTTTGAGCAATGGAAAATACCAAGCAAACAAGTACTGGTCAGGCATGACGACTTGGTAAGTTGCTTCATTTTCCACGACTTTATCCCCGAAATAAAATTCTCCATCTTCCAGCGAAATTCCCTGCATGACAAGATTTCCAAAACTCTTTCCGCGAAATCCCATTCCCTGAATTTGCTGCGTCCCCAAAAATGCGGAAACATCAATGATTTCAGTCAGGACATTTTTTAGCTCAGCACCAGTAAAAGTGAAGCGAATCAGTCGCATAGAATGTGGCAAAACATCGTGCAAAGTGTCCAGCGTAATCTCCGCCGGTAACTCATCTGTGACCAGCAAACCAGAATTCATCACGCAAGCAGCTACATTTCCAAAATCTGCAAATTTGCCAGCAATGAAATGACTGGCTTCAAAGTCTGGAAATTGATTGCTCAAAGCTTTTTCCAACTGTGCAACTTGTGTACCACGCAAAAGCGTGTGTCCTTGCACTTCCCAGCCATGACTCTCAAGCAAATCTGACTTTTTCTTTGGCAAAGTATTCGTTGAAATAGCCTCAATCTGCGACTCTATCAGATTTTTTCCATCAAATGTTAAGTCAATCTCGCCAATATGCTCACCATATTTCCCAGCTGCCGCAAGTAAAGTACCATTGAGCTGCGCGCCATGCTCAAAAAGATGATGTGTGTGACTTCCGATAATCAAGTCAATATCATAGTTCTGTGCGATTTTTTCATCCGTCGACTTTCCCAAATGCGACAGCAAAATCGTGAAATCACAATCTAGCGGAAGCAGCTCGTCCAACACTTCAAACGGGTCTCGCAACTCCCAACCAGTGTAAGGATAAGCCGTTTTGTAAGGCGCCGTCAAGCCTAGCACACCAACGCGCAAGCCCCAACTTGTCGTAAAAATCTGCGGACCTTGCGCAAATGGTGGATTGAGATTGGACAGCAAAACTGGGAAATTCGCCTTATCATAAAGATGTTCCAGCATCTCGTGCGTCAAACCCAAACCTTCATTATTGCCAATCGTTGCCGCCGTCAGTTTGAGCCGATTCATCAACTCAACATTCATCTGCCCGTCTGTCGCTTCAGAAATCGGGTGCATTCGGTCAACATTATCTCCCAAATCAAAACGAAAAACATCGCTTTGTCCCAGCGATTCTTCCGCAAAAAATCGTTCAATTATCGGAAATTTTTTCAAATGTGAATGCAAATCATTAAGATGAAGAATGCGCAAATTGTTCATGTTTCCATTATAACACACCTGTCAAGGCTTTGACCGTCAAATCAGCTAAATTTTTAGCTCAGAAATTTTTGACAGAACAGTCAAAAGAGATTTCAACCAAAAAATATTTTTGACAAGTCTGTCAAAAACATTTTCAAGCTCCAGTAGAGCCAAATCCACCAGCGCGCACAGCTTTTTCGACGTCATCATCTCCATCAGCAACTAAAAATGGCATGAAAACGCCCTGAACAACACGTTCTCCCTTTTCCACCAGCACATCATGCTCCGTGATATTTCTCATCTGCATATACATATGACCTTCATTTTCAGGATTATTATAATAATCCTTATCAATCACACCAACAGAATTGATTAAAACCAAACCTTTTTTCCGCGGATTACTTGAGCGGCTATACATATAAAGCACCTCGTCAGCCTGCATATAAGCTTTCAATCCCGTTGGAATCAACTTAATCTCGCCCGGCGCCAAAGTCACCGTTTCTGCCGCCTCAATATCATAGCCCGCCGAATGCTCCGTTGAACGCACAGGCAAATTTATCCCAGCATTCTCATAACTTGACAGCACCTCAAAACCACGTGTTTTCATTTTTTCTCGCCTCCATTTTTTAAAAATTAACTCCTTACATTATATCACAAATAAAAAAGCGCCAACAGACGCTCTTTTTCTTTAAATATCCTCACCATTCGTCTCAATAATATGTTGATACCAATAGTAACTATCTTTCGGAATGCGTTTCAAACTGCCTTGCATCGTTTCATCTTGGTCAACATAAACAAAACCATAACGTTTTTGATAACCATTCAACCAGCTCAGCAAATCTGTGTAACTCCAAGTATGATAACCAATAACCGTCGCACCATCTGTCATCGCTTCTTTAATCGCTTTGACATGACTTTCAAGATATTTGATACGGTATTCATCGTGAATTTTACCATCTTCGAGTTTGTCATATTCGCCAAGACCATTTTCAGTAATCATGACTGGAATACGATAACGGCTCGTGATACGGCGCAATGCAATCCGCAAGCCTTCAGGGTCAATCTCCCAATCCCAGTTCGTACGGTCAATAAATGGATTTTGGATTTTCTTATGCAATCCTGGAACACCTGATTCCTTTGTCGTCCCTTTTTTACCTGTCGTATTAAATCCAGCAGCACCAACGCCACCATCAATAGGATTCCAAGCATTTGTCGCCGTCTGATAATAGTTAATTCCCAGAAAATCAGGATGTGCCGATTTCAAAAGTTCCGCATCTCCCTCAGCAAATTCAGGTGCCAGACCATTTTCACGAAGATAAGTCAATGCCGCAATAGGATATTCACCATAAATATAAACGTCCATCCAGAAATGCGCATACATTTCCTCAGCATTTTCTGCCGCAAGCACATTCAAAGGGTCGCTGTCCTTCGCATACTGTGGTGTATAAGCAAATGACGGTCCAATCTGTCCTGGAATTTTCATCTCATGAAATTTATTGATGACTGCAGCATTTGCCAAGTTTGCGATATGATTAACTTGATAAAAAAGTTTTGTATCTGTTTTTCCTGGTGGATGTGTCGCAATCTGCCAACCTTGACTTGTAAAGACATTTTGCTCATTGAGTGACACCCAATATTTCACTTTTCCTTTGAAAGCAGTAAACAATGTCCCTGCATAATTCACAAAATCAGCAATAATCTCGCGTGATTCCCATCCATCATACAAATCCTGCAAAGCTTGTGGCAAATCCCAATGGTAAAGTGTCACGATAGGCTCAATCCCATTTGCAATCAACTCATCCACAAGATTTTCATAGAATGCTAATCCTGCTTCATTGACTTCTCCACGACCTTTGGGGAAAATCCGTGTCCAAGCAATCGAAAAACGATAAGACTTCAAGCCCAGTTCTTTCATCAAGGCAACATCTTCTTTGTAGCGATGATAATGGTCAACGGCAATATCACCATTTGTACCTTTGAAAGTTTTTCCCGGAATACGAACAAAGTTATCCCAGACACTGGCTTCCTTACCATCTTCAAAAGGTGCGCCTTCAATTTGATAAGCAGCAGATGCACTTCCCCAAAGAAAATCCTCTGGAAATGAATTTAATTTTTTGTGTTCCATATATTATCCTAACATCAGTAAAATTACTGATATTCCTTTCTATTTCTCTGTTCCAAGAACAGCTAACTTTATATTTATTATAACACAAGAAAACGTTTTCTATCGTTTCATATTTTGGAATATGTTTTTATTTTATGAAAAAAAGCCTGCTAATTTAGCAGACTTTTAGTGTCATTTCTTATTTTCCGACATAAGCTTTTTGGATAGCATCTAAGATACCTATCATGCGGCGTTTTTTGAAACGTCCAAAAAATATCGAAACAATCATGTCATTAAAATGTTGAAAGAATCCTTTTGCCGTCTTACTTTCAGTGATGATGACATCTGTTGAACGGTCATCAATCTTATGCAATTCCCATCGTGTCTTATAGGTATTACGGTTTGTTGCTGTCGTAAAAGCATAAACTGTTGGCGCGGAAACTTCATCAAACTTAATCTGTCCTGTTTGATTTTTACCAAAAGTTTTCGTGTACTTGAAGCCCGTCAAATTCCGAATTTTTGGACGTTGCTTCGTGTTTTTTTCGATATCATAAAGACAAGAGTCAATGATTTTTTCAAAGATAAATTCGCGTGGCGCGTCAATAGTTTTAACAATTTCCATAATAAAATCCTATTTTTTTTCTTCTTTTTTCTTATTTTTGTGTGTGACAAAGAGAATGATAACAGACAAAATAAGAAGTGGCAATCCAAGATACCATGTATGGTATGCGATGAGTAGCAATGATAGACTTAAAAGACCAATTCCCCAGTTTGACATTAGGCAACTCCTGTACTAAAGA
The DNA here is from genome assembly GCF_018403765.1 of Lactococcus nasutitermitis. Lineage (GTDB taxonomy): Bacteria > Bacillota > Bacilli > Lactobacillales > Streptococcaceae > Lactococcus > Lactococcus nasutitermitis. The sequence goes on along the minus strand of NZ_BOVQ01000009.1, from coordinate 57,338 downwards.
ACAATCCTTGTCCCCATTCAGAACCTTTGATGATAGCTTTAGCACGATTTGCTTCCGCTGCTTTATCTTCGGCATCTGTTTCAAAGAAAAGTTTAAGGCCTTGTTTTTTCACAAATTTGAATCCCTCAGTTTCAAGAAGTGCCTTGATATCTTCTTGTTTGAGTGCGATATTAACAATAATCATGAGTGTTCTCCTTTGTCTTTTTATAATTATTATAGCATTTTGAGCTATAAATTCATAGAGCAAGGAGAAATTTTCCTTGCCCTATTGTTTTAATTTGTAATCCTTATCAATCGACTTCTTCTTCTTCAAGTTTGTTTGCTGCAATAACAAACGGTGTCCAGATGAAGAATGTAATCACTAAGTTGATGACAACAACAACGATAGCACGCCAGTCAAAGCCTGTAGCCATAAAGGCATTCAGAATTGGTGGAGTAACCCAAGGAACGGCAACAACGACCGGATTAACCAAATGCAAGATTGTTGCTACATAAGCAATGATAACTGAAATCAATGGTGCCACTGTGAACGGAATCAAGAAGATAGGGTTCAAGACGATTGGCAAACCAAACATGATTGGTTCATTGATTTCAAAGATACCAGGAGCAAGACCGATACCAACGACTGTCCGATAATCTTTACGTTTCGAGAAGATAAGAATGGCAATAATCAGTGTGATTGTACCACCAGAGCCACCGAACCAAGCAAAAGCGTCCCATGAACCACGCACCCAAAGGTTGACGTATTCATTATTAACAGCGTGCGCTTGAGATGTTGCACCTTGTGAAATAAGATGTTGAATACCAGAAATGTGTTCTTTGAAGTAAAGTTGTTGGTTGCTCAGTCCAAGAGGTCCCCAGATACCGTCAAGAGCAGGTGACAATACGTTTGGACCATGAATTCCGAAGAACCAGAAGATTGAAACGAAAATAGTGACAATCAGTACGGCAACAATATTTTGTGACAAGACTTGGAATGGTGCTGCGATGTACTTGGCAATCAAGTAAATGATTGGATGTCCTGTCAATTTTTGGAAGATATAGTAGATAAGTGAAACAACATACAGTGAAGCAATCGTTGGAATAATTGCCAAGAATGCTTTTGCAACTGCTGGTGGCACAGTATCAGGCATTTTAATCGTGATATTGGCAAGCATCAGTTTTGCATACAAGATAACGGCAATCGCGCCCATAATAATAACTGTAAAGTATGCGTCAGCATCCAAATGTCCAGCAGCAAAGAATGGTTTGTAAGTTGCAATCAACTGAGCAGAAATGCCATCGTTAATTTTTGTCATTGCAGCTGTACCCGCTTTACCTGTGCCAAGTGCTGTACCGATACTGCCTAATTGGTTTGGCAGACCTGCAAACAAAGTAGCAACTGAAACGATACCTCCAGCTAGGTCATTGACACCATAAGCACGTGCTAAGTTGTAACCCCAAGAAAAGGCAAAGATAACACCGATAACAGTCAATGTTCCTTGATTGACCAGACCTGAAATGTTATTCAAGTCGCCAATGATTGGGACATTTGCTAAGGTCCAGACTTTATCTGGTGCCAAAGCGGCGAATTTTGTAGGACCATCTACCATTTGCTGGATAGATGATGGGAAAGTTGTGACAATGGCAGAAATCATCGCTGCGAGCGCCCCAGCAAGTGTTGCTGGTAACATACCAATCATTGAGTCACGCAAAGCAACGAGGTGCTTTTGTGAACCAATCTTAGCGGCAACTGGCACAATGTATTTCTCCATCCATGCAGTAATTCCGTTCATGGAATCCTCCTTTGTGTCGGCTAAGAATGTTTCTCTTGTAGATACCTACAAGAGAAACGGCTAGCCGTTTTTTAATAATAATAAAATACTCTAATAAAATTAGAATTTCAGTAAACTTATTTTTTACACGTTTACATTATAATGATAAGGTTTTCATTTTGAAATTGCAAGGCTCTGTCTTCAATAAAAAACATATTTCCTTAATAGAAACATAAAAGTTGCTGAACTGCTAATTATTTTTTATCAGTTTGAAGCTGCTCCAAGGTTTGAGATAATCTAAAAGAAATTCTTCATCTGGAGCGAGATGAGCAACGATATTGACACGTCCATCGTTCTTCATCTCTTTGAGAGCAATTTGTGTTTCTCCTTTATATTGTCCATAACCATTATTATCAATAACAATATCGCCACGATGAATGGTTTGCGTATCATGAGCTGGGAAATCTTCGTCTTGATAAATCACGCGCGTCATGGTTGAGCGCAAGATGTAAGCTGAACGGTCGCCACGGTAGCTGTGTGTCGTTTCAAAGAGACATTTTTCTTCAACTTCGCTGATGTTTGGGCGAGGGATAATTTTAATTTCTGGGATGCTTGCGTTGAAAGCTTCTGACATCGCTTTTAGCTCTGTTTCGCTCGCGTAAGCATTGGCAATCGTGATGTCGTCAATCCCGCCGATGAGTTTGTAGTGCTTGACTTGTGTGGCAATCTCTAAATCTCGATGGTCTTCAAGACTACACAAGCCGTCTTGCGTAGGCCAAGGGCCAAAAGTTGCTGCATGAGAATTGACAAATGCCATCGTATTGAGATTGTATTTTTTGAATTTCTCGGTGCATTGTAGGAAAAAATTGTATTCCAAGCCTGAGTAGCGGTGAGGATAGAAATTGTGACTGCCGAGGAGTTTTTCGGTATCTGGCGAATAATCCATGATACTGTCAACATAAGTTGTCCCTTGGCTCATATTGATTTCAATCTTGATGCCATAGGGATTGTGGGTCATTCGGGCTTCTTCGGCTCCTGTAAAACCAATATCCAGTCTGACACCATCTGCGCCCATTTCGTGGAAAAACGAAAGGTCATCGTAGCTGATATCAAGTTGAGTGAAAAGTCCTGGATTGATGTCAATCATGACTTCCATGTCGAGAGAATTTGCATAATCTACGACTTTTTTAAAGCTACTAAGAACTTGTTCTTTATCTCCTTTAATCTCTAATAGTGAGGTAAATACACGCTTGAAGCCGTATTTGTGGGCGAGGTCAAGATAGGCTTTGTCTGCCTCATAGTTTGAACGTTCTGGATAAATTGAAATGCCTAATTTTCCCATTTGTTTCTCCTTTGTTTTTAAGCTTATTTTAATGATAAGGTTTTCATTTTAAAAATGCAAGCGATATCATAACAAAAAATATATTCCAATTTCTGGAATATATTTTTATATTGCTATTTTTATGTTTGGAATTTTTAGACCAAAATTGTGAAAAATGCTTATTATCGCTTTTTAAAATCTATACCAATTTTTAATGTTAGTTTCTATGTTATCTTTTCGTTATTTTTCTGTTATTAAAATTTAAAATTCTTCACGGAGAATGACGAGATTTTCTCGATAGATTTTTGCTGTAAATTCTCCGATTGTCATGGTTTGTGCTTTGCCATTGCCTACTGTGATGTTATTTTCTGGGAGGATATCATCAGTAATTGTTGCTGCAAAATCTGGTGTTCCATTGATTTTTAAAAATTCTTGGAGATTGACAATGCGCGCCATCATATGAGGATGCTGAATAATCTGCAAACGAGCTGGTTCTGGGCAGTCGTACTCCAGCTGTGTATTTGCTGGGGCTGTCCATGTAATGGTGTCAAAACTCGCGGCGTGACTATTGATAAAATGATAAAGAGCTTGTTTTGCATCTTGACTCAGAAAAGCGAGTTCTTTGATTGTAAAAGTCATACCGTCAAAGTCATAAATCAAGTAACCAAGCGCTTTTTCATCTTCTTTGTAAATCGCAAAATAGGGTTGAGATTTGTAGTTGAAATAATAATCCCAAGCAAAGTTGTCGCGTTTGACACTTCCTTGATTGTCAAGTTGCTCATGGATTTCTTGGAGGTCTTTTTGAGCTTCGCTGAGCGTTTGGCGCGTTATTTTACCTGCTGTGCGTTTTCCTTTTGGAAAATCTGTGGCTTTGACTGTGTAGATTTTTTTGTCAAAAGCATATTCGTAGCCAAATTTTCGGTAAAAATCATAGGAAAATGGGGAAAGATAGGAAATGGCTGTTCCTTTTTTGTAGTTGTCTTGCAGGATTTCCGTCATGAGTTTGCGGATGGCGCCATTTCCTCTGTACTCTGGATAGCTTGCTACATAGCCTATTCCGAGCATTTTTACTGTGCTATTTTTCCAGTAAATATTAAAAGGAATATCAATAATCATTGAGGTCAAAAGATTATTTTCTCTGTGAATATAGGGCTGAGCAACATCAAGCAGGCGATAAAAGGCTTCGTCTCCTCCTGTGATTGGCTTGTGAAAAGCATATTTTGTCAAATCTAGTAATTCTTTTTTTGTATTCGTATTCATGGCTTTATTTTATCATAAAAAAATTTTTTGACAAAACTGTCAAAAAATGTGAAGTACTTTTTGGCATGAAAATCTTTTTTGACAGTTCTGTCAAAAAATTTTTAGATGGTCAGTTCGATTTCATTGCCCTCTGGGTCAATGATGACAGCTTCGTAATAACCGTCCCCTGTGGTTCTTGGTCCAGATTTGACAGTGAAATCATCTTTGCGAAATTGCTGAGTGAGTGCATCGACTTTTTCGGCTGAACCGAGTGAAATCGCTAGATGAGCATAGCCAAAATGTGTAGGAGAATTTTTTGACAAAGCTGTCAAATCTTCTCGTGTCCCAATTTCAAGACGCGCGCCATCTGTAAAACTCAAAAAATAGGATTGGAAGCTTGTTTTTGGATTGTGATACTTTTCTCCCGCCACAGCGCCAAAATAATGCTCATAAAAAATTTTCATATTTTCTAAATCTTGAACAAAAAGTCCGATGTGTTCTATCTTCATCTCACAGCTCCATTTCTAATAAACAAAGGGAATAACAAGAAAAGCGACAAAAAGCACAAGCATCACTATGCTCGAAATTAGGCGATAATGTGGAGGAATGGCACGTTTCAACGCTTTTGGTGGGAAAATCGCTGAGAGCAATAAACCACCAACCGCACCACCAATGTGCGCCCAGATATTGATTGTTCCTAAATCAAACATATCATAAACGAGATTTATCACAATCAACACGAGAAAAGTCTTGCCAATCTGCTTGAATGCTGGCATTCCTGTGAAATAGCCAAGCCCTGCAACCGCACCAAAAATCCCAAAAATAGCGCCAGATGCACCAGCCGAAACGCCGCCAGCTGGTGTGATGAAAAATGACAACGCATTTCCAAATATCCCCGAAAGGAGGTAAATCACCGCAAAACTGCGCCAGCCAAAGATTTCTTCGACTTGTCTCCCGATGAAAAACAGTGTCAACATATTCATCATGATGTGTCCCCAGCCAATGTGAATAAAAATCGCCGTAAACAAGCGCCACATTTGGCTTGGGTCTACAAGCATCTGTAGTTTGTAAAGTCCACCAACTTGAACAATATTTTGCCAAGCCGTCGCTTGATTGCCAAAAGTCACGTATTGTCCCAGCCAAATCGCCAGCGTCACAATCGTCAAAATATAAGTTGCTTTGTGTTGATTAAAATCTTTTTTTATTGCTTCAAAATCCATTTATTTTCTCCCTGTAAATACTTGTTGAACAGCTTTATCATGCGCTTCATTGACAAAATCAATCCGCTGAAAATCATAAGCAACCGATACCGTTGCCCCCGAAAAATGACTCAGATAACGATCATAATATCCACCACCAAATCCAATGCGAAATCCCACTTCATTCCATGCTAAACCCGGCACAACAATCAAATCAGGAATTTCCTCCTGACAATTTTTTGGCTCTAACATACCAAAATCCGAACGTTCCAAATCTGCTGAATCATATTTGACAAAAATCATTTGATGATTTGACAAAGTTTTCGGAATTAAAATTTCTTTCTTTTTCATTTTATCATTTTTGACAGAACTGTCAAAAAGTTTTCGCAGGTCAAATTCCATCGTCATAGGCATATAAAGTGCAATTTTATGCGATTTCTGCCAGATTTTTGACTGAGTCAAATCAGTTAAAATTTCTCCTGTTTGTCGCTTTTTTTCGTCTATATCAAAATTTTTTAACAAATTTATCACATTTTGTCGAATTTCTGCTTTACTTTTCATACTATCTATGATAACATGAAATTGTAAGTTTTTGTTTTAAGATTATGTTTGCTATTTGCTACACTTTTCCTAAACACGATTTACGGAATTTAAGAAAGGATGTATCAAAATGGCACAAGGAACAGTTAAATGGTTTAACGCCACTAAAGGTTTTGGCTTTATCACTGCTGAAGATGGAAAAGATGTATTCGTACACTTCTCAGCAATCCAAGGCGACGGCTTCAAAACTCTTGAAGAAGGACAAAAAGTGAACTTTGATCTTGAAGATGGCCCACGCGGACCTCAAGCAATCAACGTTACTAAATAATTAAAAAATTTATTTCCGCCGCAAGGCGGTTTTTTTATCGTCAAAAATCATCAACTGCCAATCGTCATTAAGAAGATAAAATATTTTCTCTAAAATAAAACAAAATTCCCATTGCTTTCTAGCAACAAAAAGTCTAAAATATAAAGATAGAAATTTATAGGCTTGCCAAAGAAAAAAGCCATTATAGAAAGCGCTAACACGAAAACTTCATGAAAGATTTAACCAAAGGGAATATCTTTAAAGGACTGATTGCATTTACCCTCCCATTACTGCTGGGAAACTTTTTTCAGGTTCTTTACAATACCGCAGATACACTGATTGTCGGACAAACTTTAGGAAAGGACGCTTTAGCTTCCGTTGGTGCAACCGGCTCCATCAACTTTTTGATTGTCGGATTTGCTCAGGGAATGACTGCTGGACTGACGATTTTGACTGCACAGCGATTTGGTGCAAAAGACAAACTCGCCGTAAAAAAATCCTTTGTGACAGGACTTTACTTTACCGTCGTCATCTCGATTGTTCTCAGTGTCATTTCCGTGATTTTCGTCGGACAACTTTTGCAAGTCATGCAAACACCAACTGCGATTTTTGAGGGAGCAAAAGTCTTTCTCACCATCATGCTCGGTGGAATGATAGCTTCAAACCTTTATGCTTATCTCTCAAATGCCATTCGAGCGCTGGGAAATTCCAAAACGCCCTTGTACGCTTTGATTGTTGCAAGTATTTTAAACATTATTTTTGAATATGTCGCCATTCTCGTTTTTCATCTTGGACTGATTGGCTCAAGCTCCGCTACAATTCTAGCTCAAGCAATTTCCGTTGCCTATCTTTTTATCTACATCAAACGCAAAGTTCCAGATTTCAACATCACACGAGATTTACTAAAGTTCGACCGCAAAGAATTCAATCATCATGCTCGTTTAGGTGTGCCAATGGGCTTCCAATCATCAATTATTGCGATTGGTTCCATTACCATGCAAATCGCGCTCAACAAGATGGGGACAAACGCTGTCGCCACGCAAGCTATCGTTTCCAAGATTGACCAACTCGCCATGCTTCCCATGATTACTATGGGACTTGGTATGGCAACATTTGCCGCACAAAATTACGGTGCGAAGCAATTTCGTCGGATAAATCAAGGACTTTACCGCTCGATTGCGATTGCCGTCGGCTGGGCAATTTTCTTCGCGATTGTCCTCAATGTGTTTAACTTTTACTTCACGACCGCATTTATCTCGCCAGACCAGTCTGCCGTCATCAAAATGGCAAGTGAATATTACCTAAGAAATGGCGGATTTTACTGGCTACTTGCGATTTTATTTGTGACACGTTCGACCATTCAAGGATTGGGCAATGCAAAAATCCCGACCATCTGTGGATTTATGGAACTTGTTTTCCGTGCTGGTGTTGCGATTATCGGTGTTCTTTTATTAAATTATTCTGTGATTATCTCCGCCAGCCCTGCCGCATGGATTGGCTCAACTTCCATCCTCATCCCAACTACTATTCGCATGATTCGCCAATTCCGAAAAAATGAAACCATCGAAATCCCCAAAAATCAAAAACTCCCAGTATAAAAAAATGAGCGCTAACCAGACGCTCGTTTTTTATTTAGGAGTAAACATCATGAAAAATTTTTTTATTGGAATAAATATATTCTACTCATCTTCACTTAACTTCTACTCAACCAAAACTAAATTTTAACTAAAAAATTTTTTGACAAGTCTGTCAAAAAATTTATCAGCAATAATAATCAGGCAGACGAAACTGTCCATGATTTTCAAACTCTTTAGCAATCTCCAACAGCTCAATCTCACTATTTTTTCGTCCCCAAAATTGAATGCCCATTGGCAAATTTGTCGTATCAGACACATAAACAGGCAAAGAAATAGCCGGCTGTCCCGTCAAATTACTAATGAAAGTATAAGGCGAATAAGCAAGTGAACGCTCAAAAGCTTCCTCAATAATCTCAAGTTGCTCAGCAAAAGACTTATCCGCAATGTTGCCCATTTTTTCAAGGACTTCAGAACTCATCAATTCCTCACCAATTTTAGGAGCTGTTTTCGCAGTAGTCGGTGTCAAAAACGCATCATAATCTTCAAAAATATTTTTCTCGAAAATCGCTGCCACATCATCCCACTCATCCAGCGCATCAATATAGCTCGCAACAGGTGTTTTTCTCCCAGTTTCCAGCAAAGCATAAGTCAATAATTCAACAGCATCGCTCGTCAATTTCTGCCCTGCCATTCTTTCCCAAGGCAAAAGCATCGCAGCCGTTTCCGCCGCATTCATCTGATAATAACTCTCAATCAAATAACGCGCATCAAGAGGAAAAGGCACTTCATAAACATGATGCCCTTGACTTTTCAAAAATGCAACAGCATTAAGCACAGCATTTTTCGCATCATCAGAAATCTCAATCCCAGCAATAGGTGCTTCTAACGAAAATGCAATATCCAAACGCTTTTTAGGCTCAGAAATTGTCAACAAACGCTCTTTATCAAGTAAAGGTGCCTGATAAGGTGCTGCTTCTTGTACCACCTGCATTTCCGCAACAAATCGCGCCGTATCACGCACAGAAACAGTCAGCGCACCAGCGATTGATGCGCCCTGCCAGCTCCTAAAACCATCCGGACCTTGTGGCATTCGTCCGCGTGTCATTTTCAAGCCAATTAGCCCCGAAAAACTCGCAGGAATGCGTATAGAACCACCACCATCAGAAGCCCCAGCAATAGGAAACATACCAGCAGCAACCGCAGAAGCAGCCCCACCAGATGAACCGCCCGAATAATGAGCCAAGTTCCAAACATTCCGTGTATCGCCATACAATGCAGAGTCTGTGATATTTTTGAAGCCAAACTCAGGTGCATTTGTCTGTCCAAAAGGTGTAAAACCAGCTTCCATCAGCTTCGTCACATAATAGCTATCACGTGTTGCCACATCATTTTCAAAAAGTCGAGAACTCGCCGTTGCTGGCAATCCAGCATGACTTTGTCCCAGCATTTTCAAAGGAAAAGGAACTCCAGCAAAAAAACCTTGCCTAGTCTTTGGCAAGTCCTGTTTTGCTTGCAAAATATCATGTGCAATAACAGCATTATACTGCGGGTTGAGGTGCTCAATCTTCATCAAAGTATAGTCAAGCAACTCAGCCGCGGATATTTCTCCTGAACGTACCTGCTCTGCCCAATATGTCGCATCTCTGACTGCTTTCATGATAATTTCCCCTTCTTAATTCTTACTTTTTATGTATTATAGCATAAAAACCACTCTTTTTTACAGTAGAGAAGCACGCAAAAAAATCCCCCTTAGGAGATTTTTCAAAATCACTGTTTATCAAGTTCTTCAAACAAGAGTTTTTGCGCAACTTGTGGGTTAGCTTGACCTTTTGTAGCTTTCATCAGTTGACCAACGAGAGCTTTCGCTGCATTTTGTTTCCCGCTCTTATAGTCAGCGATAGATTTTTCATTCTTCGCAAAGACTTCGTGAATCAGTGGCAAAAGTTGTGCTGGGTCAGAAATCTGTACCAGACCAGCTTTCTTAACAAATTCTTCTGCTGAACCACCATTTTTCGCAAGTTCGAGAAAGACTTTCTTAGCGATTTTACTTGAAATTGTACCATCAGCGATAATCCGCAACATTTCTGTGAGATTTTCTGGTGTCAATTTAATATCTTTCAATTCCAGATTTTCAGCGTTCAAATATTGTGCAACATCACCTTGCAGCCAGTTAGAGACAAGTTTTGCATCTCCTCCAAGCGCAACTGCTTTTTCAAAGAAATCAGAAGTTGCTTTGCTGGACGTAATTTGACGTGCATCATAATCATTCAAACCAAATTCAGAGAGATATTTTGCCCGACGTTCTTTTGGAAATTCTGGCAAGGTTTCACGCACTTCTTCAATCCATTCATCAGAAATTTCCACACGTGGCAAATCAGGTTCTGGGAAATAACGATAGTCAGAAGAACCTTCTTTGACACGCATCAGGATTGTTTCACTCGTTTTTTCATCAAAACGACGTGTTTCCTGACGAATTTCGCCACCAGCACGCAACACTTTTGCTTGACGTTCTACTTCATATTGCAGTCCACGACGTACAAAGTTAAAGGAATTCAAGTTTTTCAGCTCTGTTTTTGTCCCAAATTCTTCTTGCCCATAAGGACGTAGCGAAATATTGGCATCACAACGCATCGAGCCTTCTTCCATTTTGACGTCAGAAACGCCCGTATATTGAATGATTTCCTTAAGTGCCGTCAGATAAGCGTAAGCCTCCTCAGGAGAGCGCATATCAGCTTCTGAGACGATTTCAATCAATGGAACACCTTGACGGTTCAAATCAACGTAAGAATAGCCGTCTGTACCGTGTGTGTTCTTTCCTGCATCTTCTTCGATGTGCGCCCGTTCAATACGAATATTTTTTCGTGTACCATCTTCAAGCTCAATTTCAATCGACCCATTATAACCAATCGGTTCATCAAACTGACTGATTTGATAAGCTTTTGGATTATCAGGGTAGAAATAGTTTTTCCGGTCAAAGTGCATACTTTGATGAATCGCCATTTTCAGTGCCAAAGCAGCTTTAATTCCGCTGTCAACAACACCTTTGTTTAGCACTGGCAGGACACCTGGCAAGCCCCAATCAACGATATTTGTTGACGTATTAGGGTCAGAACCAAAACTTGTTGAAGCTGGAGAGAAAATTTTAGAATTTGTGTTAAGTTCCACGTGGACTTCAAGTCCAATTACTGTTTCAAAATTCATTATTTATCACCTCCAAAAATCACGGGTTGTTGTTTATGATAGTCTGTTGTTGCTTCAAATGCTGCAGCCACTTGATAAAGTGTTTCTTCGTCATAACGTTTTCCAATCAGTTGCATTCCGACAGGTAAGCCATCAACAAAGCCTGCAGGCACTGAAATACCTGGCAACCCAGCCAAATTGACAGGAATTGTCAACAAATCTGCCAAGTACATCGCAACAGGATTGTGCGATTGTGTTCCCAAATCATAGGCAACCGTTGGTGCTGTTGGGCCTAAAATCAAATCATAGTTTTCAAAAACTTTTGCAAAATCTTGAATAATCAAAGTTCGCACTTGTCCAGCTTTTTTGAAATAGGCATCATAATAACCTGCTGACAAACTAAATGTTCCCAGCATAATCCGACGTTTCACTTCATCTCCAAAACCTTCTGAACGAGATTTCACATAAACATCCTCGAGGTTTTCAATGTGGTCGGCGCGATAACCAAAACGAATCCCGTCAAAACGTTGCAAATTTGAACTGGCTTCCGAGCTGGCAATGATGTAATACACCGCAACGCCATATTTTGAGTGTGGCAAGCTGACTTCTTCAACTGTCGCACCAAGGCTTTCAAGATGTTTTGCTGCTTTGAGGATTTGCTCTTTGACTTTTTCGTCAATGCCTTCACCAAAATATTCTTTTGGTAAGGCAATTTTCATACCCTTGATATCTTTACCGATTTTGCTGCCAAAGTCTGGTACAGCGACGTTTGAGCTGGTGCTATCTTTTGCATCATAACCAGAAATAACTTGGAGCAATTCGGCATTTTCTTCAACAGTCGGTGCAAATGTACCGATTTGGTCAAGCGAACTTCCAAAAGCAATCAAACCAAAACGTGACACACGACCATAAGTTGGTTTCAAGCCGACAATCCCGTTAAAGGCTGCAGGCTGGCGAATAGAGCCTCCTGTATCTGAACCGAGTGACAAACGCACTTCGCCTGAAGCGACAGACGAAGCTGAGCCAGATGATGAGCCGCCAGGAACTTTTTTCTGGTTCCAAGCATTTTTCGTTGGTTTGACTGCTGAATTCTCACCAGAACCACCCATGGCAAATTCATCCATGTTGGCTTTACCGACAATAATCATCCCCTTGTCATAGAGTTTTTCTGTGACCGTCGCATCGTAAGGTGGCATCCAGGTTTTCAAGATTTTTGAAGCGGCAGTTGTTTCAATATCTTTCGTGACGATATTATCTTTGACGGCCAGCGGAATACCGTCTGTCAATACCTCTGCGCGCACACCACGTGCATCAATTTCCGCAGCTTGTGCCAGAGCTTCTTTTTCTGTCACATTGAGAAATGCACCGATTTGCTCTTCACGTACCTTGATATCTTCGAGCGTTGCTTTTGTCAATTCTGTCACTGAAATTTCTTTATTGACAAGGAGTTCGTGGAGTTCTTTGACCGTTTTGTCGTTAAAAGTCATCAGGCATCACCTCCATCAGCAATCATCGCTGGCACTTGAATAAAGCCATTTTCAGTCGTTGGCACATTTTTGAGCAACGCTTCACGATTCCAACCTGCAACAGCGACATCTTCGCGCATTCGGCTGAGATTGTCCGCAACGTTCATCGTGAAGTCAACACCTGTCGTATCCACTTCGTTGAGGGTTTCAATCATATCAATAATTTTGCCAAGTGTGTCTGTGAAACCTTGGATTTCATTTTCTGGAAATTCAAGTTTTGCCAGAGTCGCCACGTGCTTGACTTGTTCTGTCGTAATTTGACTCATTTTTCTCTCCTTTTTTCAGAGTTCAATCTTCTTAATTATACCAAATTTCACTACTTTTTGTATTGATGACCATTGTCTGTTTTGACAGAATATTTTAAGTAAATTTTGCCATTTTCCTCTACTTTTCCTGTACTGACGAAATTATTTTTTTCAAAACAACGCTGACTGGGTAAGTTTTTTTCAGCAATTTTTACCCAAAATATTTTTGACGAAACTGTCAAAAAGTATTGCAAAACTGCCGTTGCCACACCTTGCTGCTGATAGTTTTTTGACAGGACAATCGCGATCTCATCGTCATCAGAAATCGCAAAGTCTCCAGCAAAATCATTGTCAACGTAGATGTACCAAAGCCTGCCGTGCGTCAGCTGATAACGGTACATTGCCTCGACCTGCGCCAAATCATAGCCCTGTTCCGTAGCATTGACCTGTTGCTGAATGGTCTTGTCCTGATAGAGTTTGAGCGCTTTTGACAGTTCTGTCAAAAAATCTTCCGTCGTTGCCAGTATTTCTGTCAGACGAATTTTTTCTGTCAACTGCAAATCAGACATTTTTCAAACGCAGGTCACGCAGTTGTGCCGGTGCAACCTCAGCCGGTGCTTCCAGCAACAAATCACGTCCCGTTCCATTTTTCGGAAAGGCAATCACTTCACGAATATTTTCCTCACCAGCAAGCAACATGACAAATCGGTCAAGTCCCAGCGCACAGCCACCATGTGGTGGAAAGCCGTAATCCATCGCTTCCAGCAAAAATCCAAAATCACGTTCATAATTCGCTTTTTCCATGCCAAGCAAGGCAAACATCTGCTCTTGCATTTCACGTTGATAAATACGCAAACTTCCGCCACCAACTTCATAACCATTAAGCACAAGGTCATAAGCAAATGATTTCGCCGTTTCAGGTGATTTTTCCAATTCTTCAGCACTGACTGATGCCCGTGTAAATGGGTGGTGCATGGCTTTATAGCGTTTTTCAGTGTCATCAAATTCCAGCAATGGAAAATCTGTCACCCAGAGGAAATTTAGTTTTGACGAATCTGTCAAATTCAATTTTGGAGCAACACGCACACGGAGCGCACCAAGCGCCTCCTGCACTCGTTTTTTCTGCCCACCGACAAAGAAGAGTACGTCCCCATCAGTTGCTGACAGAGCTGTCAAAATCTCATCAGAAGCAACTTTGAAACTCGTTGCCATATTTCCAGCAATCGCCCCATTTTCCACAGGCGCCACCGCAAAATTCACCTTGAAATTTTTGACCAACTGTTGCAATTCTTCCAGCTCATGCTTGCTAAATTTACCAGCTGCTCCCTTTGCACAAATTGCTTGAATCACACCATCATCAGCCAGCCACTTTTTAAGTGTCAAAGAAGTTGCAGCTTGCAAAGCCGCCGTCACATCAACCAACTCCATACCAAAACGTGTATCAGGCTTGTCCGAACCAAATCTGCGCATCGCCTCATCATAAGACATCTGCGGAAATGACGTTTCAAAGTCCAAAACATTTTTGACAGTTTTGTCAGAAATATACTGACCAGCTGCCACACATTGGACATCCTTCGTCTTTTTGACAATGTGTTTGACCATCTGCTCTACAGTCTCTTGCACTTCTTCCTGACTTACAAAACTCATTTCCAAGTCAATCTGTGTAAATTCAGGCTGACGGTCGCCACGCAAATCCTCATCGCGGAAACAGCGCGCCATCTGATAATAACGGTCAAATCCAGCACTCATCAACAACTGTTTCAAAATCTGTGGACTCTGTGGCAGTGCATAAAATTCTCCTTGTTGCAAGCGACTCGGCACCAGAAAATCACGCGCCCCCTCTGGCGTTGACTTCGCCAAATAAGGTGTTTCAATCTCAAAAAATTCCTCGCCATTCAAATAGTTACGCACCGCAGCCATCACATTATGGCGCAAACGCAAATTCTCCGTCATTTTCTCCCGACGCAAATCCAAATAGCGATAGCGCTCACGAATTTCCTCGCCCGCCTCAGAATGCGCATCCAGCTCAAATGGCAAATGTTTCGCCCGCGAAATCACCTCAATCTTCTCAGCAAACAATTCCACTTCGCCAGACTTGATATGCGGATTAACATAGCGCGCCACACGTTCAACAACTTCCCCCGTCACAGCCAAAATCGTCTCTCGTGTCATATCTGTCAATAACTCAAAATCAGGACATTTATCATTCACAACGACCTGCAAAATCCCCTCACGGTCACGCAATTCAATAAAAGCAATTTTCCCATGGTTACGGATATTTGCCACCCAGCCTTGCGCCGTCACAGTTTGCCCTACTTTTTCTTTTCCATATCTTCCGATAAATGTTTTCATTCTATTACCTCTTTTTTTCAAAATTCAGTCAATTTATATTACACAGTCACTTAAAAAATCTTTTCCCAGTGACTTTAAGAAAATAAAAAGGCACCACGAAATCGTTCATAAGGACGAAAACGTGGTGCCACCTTTATTCATTGTCAACAGACAACCTCAAAAACCGTAACGTGGTAAGCGTGTGTTTCCACAAAATATTTTGAGACCATCTTACAAAAAATGTCTCACCAAAATGTGTTCTTCAATCTATCTTTCATGCGCCTTTTCACCCACCAGACACTCTCTACAAATCAAGATAAATCTACTCATTTCAGTATAAATTCAAGTTTTAGAAATTACGACCAGCCAATTTATCAAAAAGTCCATCATTCAAAACTTTAAGATAAGTTCCCTTCATACCAAGCGAACGTGATTCAATCACACCAGCAGATTCCAATTTACGCAAAGCATTCACGATAACTGAACGTGTAATCCCAATCTTATCTGCAATCACAGAAGCAATCACGTGACCTTCAGAACCATCCAATTCTTCAATAATTGCTTTCACAGCTTTCATTTCAGAATAAGACAAAGTATTCACAGCCATTGTTGCCATCGTATCTTTACGAATATTTTCTTCCATTTGTTCAAGTTTCAAGTTAGAAAGTTGAACACCAATGACAGTAGCAGCCAATTCTACCAAAATCAAATCATCATCAGTAAATGGCTCTTTATCGCGCCACATAATGAACGTTCCAAGACGCATCCCAGAACCATAGATAGGTGCCAATGTTGTCACGCCATTTGGATAATCACCCAACAATTCCTCAGGGAAAATTGCCAAAGGTTGGTCAATAGCAACATTTGCAAGCGTATCGTAGATACGTACAGCCGCACGAACATATTCTTCAGGCAACTTACGGTCATGGAAAAACTGGCTGACCCGTTCATTATTAGTATCGTAAGGCAAAGAATAACCAAGTACCTCACCTTTAGTGTTAATAACGCAAGCATTGCAATCAATCACATTAGCAAGACGCTCCGTCATGCTGCTATATGGCAAGTCCTGCTGTAAATCAGAAACACCATCTTGCAAAATTGCTGTAATTCTGCGTGTTTTTTCAAGTAATGTAACCACTTTTTTCTCCTATTTTCAATTCAAATAATTTTCTAAACATATTATAACATACATATTTTCAAAAATCAATAAGAATCGTCAGAAAATTCTTTATATCAGTGAAAAAGAAACGAATTTCACAAAATTTTATTTAAAGCCACCTCTAACGCTTATATTGACTTAAAAAGCGCTCCATTTTCTCCTGAATTTCTGCCAATTCACTCACACGTGGCAGATAAACAATCCGGAAATGGTCTGGCTGTTCCCAATTAAAACCACGTCCATGAACAAGCAATACTTTTTCTTGTTTCAAGAAATCCAACACAAATTGTTCATCATTATCAATTTTGTACATTTCTCGGTCAATTTTAGGGAAAATGTAAAAGGCAGCATGAGGTTTAACAGCCGACAAACCAGGAATAGCATTGACAGCATTATAAATAAAGTCTCGTTGCTCAAAAATTCTTCCCCCAGGCAAAAGCAACTTATCTACCGATTGCGTTCCCCCAAGCGACGTTTGAACCACAGACTGCGCCAAAACATTCGAGCAAAGGCGCATCGAAGCCAACATATTCAGCCCCTCAATGTAGCCCTTAACATTTGATTTATCTCCCGACAAAATCATCCAACCCACACGAAAACCTGCAATTCGATGTGATTTAGAAAGCCCACTCATCGTCACCACAAATAAATCAGGTGCCAAAGTCGCAATCGAAGTATGTGTCGCACCATCCATCACCAAACGGTCATAGATTTCATCCGAGAAAATAATCAACTCATTCTCCCGCGCCACCTGCACAATATCAAGCAATACTTCCTTAGAATATACCGCCCCCGTAGGATTATTAGGATTGATTAAAATGATAGCCTTTGTATTTGGAGTAATCTTCGCCCGAATATCATCAACATCAGGGAACCAACCAGCCTGTTCATCACACATATAATGAACCGCCGTTCCACCAGCAAGAGAAACCGCCGCCGTCCATAAAGGATAGTCAGGCATTGGCACAAGCACTTCATCTCCTGTATCCAGCAAGCCCTGCATTGACATCACGATAAGCTCAGAAACACCATTTCCCGTATAAATATCATCAATATCAATATTAGGAAAATGCTTCAGCTGATAATACTGCATGATTGCCTTACGCGCGCTAAAAATTCCTTTTGAGTCACTATAGCCTTCACTATCCACAGCATTCATAATCAAATCACGAACCACTTCATCTGGAGCAAGAAGTCCAAATTCTGCAGGATTTCCTGTATTCAAACGTAAGATTCTTTCACCATTGGCTCGCATCCGTTGCGCTTCATCAAGTACAGGGCCACGAATATCATAACTAACATAGTCAAGTTTATGCGATTTTTGAAAATCTTTCATTTTCTCTCCTCCATATTTGTCCTAAACAAACTGGCAGTATCTTGAACAAAAAGTCTCTCAACTCGCGTCAAGACGAGGTTTCAATCTTACTGCCCACGGTTGCTCCTCTACTTCTCGCTCAATTCACTTACTTTTTTTGATAAATCATAAAATATTTTTCATTAGCTTGTACAGGCTTATAATTGTTTTGTAGCACAGTATGTACACTTGTCGGCATTTTCTGTCCCGCCTCAATAACAATATACTTATCCTTTGTCTCACTCATTCGTGAATCAAAACTTTGATTGTATTTTAACGGATAGTAACTAGGAACAGTATCTATTGAAGCCACACGTTTTGATAATAAATTGATATTTTTATCCGCCGCAAGCACAAAAACTTTATCCTTTTTAGTCGTATTTTCCTTAACATATTGCGCAATCGAACGTTCCTCTGAAAAAGTGGAGTGATTAAGTACATTATAAGCAATCGGCGCTGCAATCACAAACAAAAGTGCCAAAACAGGCGCAAAAAGATTATTTTGTAGATATGTTAAAAGTAAGCTCCGCTTTTCATCAACAGCCGTTTGCAAACTACGACCAGAAAAGACAATAACAAAAGGTAAAATAGCAAGAAAGTTTGAACTATCAAAGCTAGGCGCAAGGACAACCGTAATCGTCATAATCACCGCTCCAATGAGCAAACATACATACCAAACAGTAGCTTCTCCACCATCTTTTATTTGAGCAATCCCATGTACAAACTTTGTCACCAATCCAAAAATTAAAATCAGAATAACAGATTTCGCAAGAGTAAGCAAAAAGTTACCATGAATACCCAAAGTTGAAAATGGAATTAAAACCGACTGCTCAATAGAAGTATAAAGTGTCTGAGCATTCAAAGCATAGTAAGCCGTCAAATACCCCACAATTAAAATCCCAAAAATAGATGACAAAGCCTGATAGAAACCTCGTCCAACTCGACGATGTGTAACATTATATATAAAGAGCGCTATGATTGAGACGACAAAGAAAAGTGACATCAAAGGTGAAATAACAAACACAACAGCCCCTACAATACCAAACAAGATAAATTTCTCATCACGCACTTCTCTATGAAAATAATTTTCAAAGAAATTTACCGCCCATAAAGTAAAAGGTAATGCAAAAAGTGTAGGTGCATCTCCCCCTCGTCCTAGACCCGCCACAGCAAGCAAAGTCGCAATAGCAATGATAATTCCAGCATTATGTTTCTCCGCCTGCCTAAGCGCTAAATGATAAGCAAACACACCACTAGCAAATAAAGCCAGCAATTCAAAAAGATAAAGCACGATTGAATTTCCAGTAATATTTCCCAACCAATTTATCAAATAAAATAACGAACCACCTATACCATGAAAGTCATTAAAAGGAGTTAAACCTTGTTGCATTGCAAATCCAGAGTAAAGAGCTTGTGACTGCTCCGGTGTAGCTAGATTATTAAAAAGTGGAAAAGTATAAAAACTAAAGCTCAAAAGAAACGAAGCAAGTGCAATAATTCCATATACCGCCCAAGAGCTAATCGAAAAAACCAATTCGTGTTCACGTTTACGGGTCAACTCCGAACGAGGTATCCGTTTAGGAATGCTCTGAGTATCTTCCATTTCTAAACCATCCGTGGTTAAATTTTCTATATGTTCTGAGTTATCGCGTTCACGCTTCAAAGAGCGTGACCCGTATGTATTTGACATGGAGTCCTCCGAGACTTCTCAAAAAGAAGTTTTTTAGCGAGTAAATAATAATTCGTTTTAATCTCGTTAAAAGAATTATATCAAAAAAAGCGAGCTTACTCAATAATGTCGAAAATTTTCTGATTTTTTAGAGAAGAAAAAAATCCCTCACAGCCTCAATATCACCTAAACCACAAGATTTATTACAAACTCTTTTAATTTCACACAACAAAAAAAGAGAACATCGTCTCTCTTTTTATTACCACAAATGTTTAGTCTTCGTCGTCTTGTTGTTCCATAAAGTTATCAAAGACTTCTTCAATCATATCCCATTCCTCATCAGCGCCTTCAGGAATTGGTGTCAAGTCTCCCTCTGTACCATCTTCATTTTGTGTAAATGAATAAGCTTGAATTTCAACTTCACCATTTTCATCTTCTTCGCCATCAACAGGCATCACGAGTACATAATTTTTCCCAAATTCTTCTTGACCATCAATCGTCAAAAGAATTTCATAAAGACTTTCGCTTCCATTATCATCAACAAGTGTGATATAACGATTTTCATCTTCGTGTTCATGCCCGTGATCGTGTGTATGTGCCATGTATTCCCCTCATTTTCAATTCCATCATTTCTAATAGAATAATTTTTTACTTAAAATTTATGTGAATCCAAATAATTTTGCAAAATCAAAACAGCCGCAAGTTTATCAATAGATTTTTTACGGTCTTTACGCCGTACACCGCCATCAATCAACACTCGTTCTGCTTGCATTGTTGTCAGTCGCTCATCTTGATAGTCAACTTCAACAGAAAAACGTTCAGTCACTTTCGCGCCATAATCGCGTGAAGCTTCTGCACGAATTCCCTCATCATTATTCATGTGTTTGGGTAAACCAATCACAATTTTTGATGGTTTATATTCTTTTATCAATTCGGCCAATCTTTCAAAGCCAAGGTCGCCAGCTTCACTATCAATCTTGATAGTTTCAATAGGCTGAGCTGTCACTCCAAGCAAATCACTCACAGAAACACCAACCGTTTTTGTGCCGACATCCAATCCTAAAATCCTACTGAACATCAGAGTTGCACACCATGAGCTGTAAGATAATCTTTAATCAACTCCTCAACAATATCATCGCGGTCAAAACGGCGAATTTTATTACGTGCATCATCATGACGAGGAATGTAAGCAGGGTCACCTGACAAAACATACCCAACAATTTGATTGATTGGATTGTAGCCTTTTGCTTTCAACACATCATAAACATTAACAAGTGTTTCACTAATTTCTTTTTTATCTGAGTCACCAAATTCAAAACGAACGGTTTCATCTGTAAATCCCATAAGACACCTCCTTTTTCTGCCAATCTGACAGACTATCAATTTTCAGCTATACTACATATTATAAGCTATTTTACTGTTTTTTTCAATCCTTTTCGCTCACTAAACACATAAAAATGAAACAAAAAGGGAGGTTTATCAAACTCCCAAATCTTTCATTTCTCTTTTTAAGGTAAAATGTTGCCAGCAGCAAGATAAACTTCATAAAATTCTTCACGTGTCAACACAACATCGCTCGCATCACAAACCTCAGTAATACGACTTGGTGTAATCGTTCCAATAACTGTTTGAATATTTGCAGGGTGGCGATTAATCCATGCAATCGCAATACCAGTCGGTGTAACACCATATTTATCAGCAAGCTCTTGCAATTTTGCATTTAATTTAGGAAATTTATCATTTCCGACAAAAACACCTTCAAACAAGCCATATTGGAAAGGCGACCATGCTTGGATTGTCATTTTGTTAATTCTTGAATATTCAAGCAACCCATTATCATGGTTGATAGAACCCTCATCCGTCATATTAACATGAATACCAGCATCAATCATTCCCGTGTGCATCACACCAAATTGAAGTTGATTCATAATCAAAGGTTGTTTCACAGCTGTTTTAAGCAATTCCACTTGTCCCGCATTTTGATTGGAAACACCAAAATAACGTACCTTACCAGATTTTTCAAGTTCATCAAATGCCGCAGCAACTTCCTCAGGCTCCATCAATGTATCAGGACGATGCAAAAGCAAACTATCAACATAGTCCAATCCCAAACGTTTCAAAGAACCTTCCAAAGACTCCACAATGTGCTTCTTACTGAAATCAAAAGCAATCCCCGGACGAATACCAACTTTTGTCTGAACATACACATCATCACGAGAAAAGCTCGCTTTTTTCAGCGCTTCACCGAAGATAGTTTCACATTCGCCAGCACCATAGATATCCGCATTATCAAAGAAATTAATTCCACCAGCATAAGCAGCTTCCAAAGCAGCAACTGGATTTTTACCTTGTTCATTGATACGCATCACACCAAGTACGATTTGACTGGCATTCATATCACCGATTTGAATTTTTTTCATGGTAACCTCACTTATTTTTAATGATATTCTTATTATAACACATTTCCTGTAAACGGTTTAAATATTATGTTCCTATTTGAGAAACAAAAAACCGACCAAATGGCCAGTTTTTATTTTACATTAAACTGTAAGTGAAGCACGTCCTTTGCGACGACGAGCTGCAAGGACACGACGTCCATTTTTAGTAGCCATGCGTGCACGGAATCCGTGAGTTGTTTTGCGTGGTTTTTTATGAGGTTGATAAGTACGTTTCATTGTGTATAGTCCTAGTACTACCTTTTTACAGCAGTACCACCGTTCTTGCGGTGTTCCTTTCTTCAGTTTTGCGCTTCTTAATAACTAATATCGTTAATGTCCAAAGCATACTTTACAATTTTACACTATGTCTCTGCGTTTGTCAAGATTAAATTTCTTTAGAAACAACAATATAGCGATTGAACTCTTGCCCCTCAGAATGACTAGAGACACCATTTTCCTGTGCAATTATTGTATGTACAATTTTACGTTCATTAGATTGTAAATCATTGATATAGACTGTCTCACCTGTACGTGCACGTTCTGCCGCGCGATGAGCCAAACTTGCAATATAAGCCTTACGTTTCTCATGATAATCGCCAACGTTCACAGCAATATTCATACGTGTATTAAGAATACTGTTTGCATAAGCTTTTGCCAAAACTTGCAAACTTTGCAAAATCTTTCCGTGTTTTCCAATCAATAACGCATCATGTTCAGAATTAAGATTAAATACAATCAAAGAACTGTCACCAGACACACTCACGCGCGCTGCAATTCCCATTTCCTGTGTAATCGTTGTAAGATAACTTGAAATTTTTCTGATGATTTTTTCTTCATCTTCTTTGATACTAGAACTTTTTTCTTCTTGTTGTGCTACTTCTTTAGCAAGTGCTTCTGGAATATCTGAAAGTTCATCTGTATTGCGATTTTGAACAACAGTTTCTTTTGCCGCCTCAATAATCGCATTACGTTCTTCTTCAGTGATTTCCCCACTTTTTTCTTTTTCAGCTGCACGAACAGCTTTTACCACTTGACTGAGTTCAAGTGTTGCATCCATTGCAGAACGTGATTTTGGAACACCAAGATTGACATCTTCAACACCACGCTCAGCAAGATGGTCTGCTTTACGAATTGTTTCTTCATGAATAGGTTCAATATTAACGCGTGCGCGTTTTTTTCCAAAACCTAAGAAGCCTTTTTTCTCTTTTTGTTCAACATGAATATGAACATTTTCACGTTTCACACCAAGTCTGTTTAGTCCGCGTTCAATCGCGTCCTCAACTGTTTCACCAGTAAAAATAGCCATTATAAACTACTCCTGTATATATTATGTTTTTTCTATTCCATGACAAATTTTTATCATGGAATAGAATTTTTTTAGATTATTTTTTTCTTGCTTTTTTCATTGCTTTTTCGCGTGCTTTTACTTTATCTATTTCTACCTGAACTTTTGATTCACGCGCTGCAATTATTTTCCATGGATTTGCTATAAGCATTGTTTGGAACACTTGGAAAGCATTTGAAGCCACCCAGTAAAGTGCGATACCACTTGCAATATTGAATGCCATAAAAAAGATAAATATTGGCATAATGTAAGTCATACTTGTTGTCATCATGTTGCGCTCTGGCGCAGATTTCATCATGAGATATGAACTCAAGAAAGTAAATATTGCAGCCAAGATTGGCAAAATAAATGTTGGGTCCTTTGCTCCAATATCAAACCAAAGGAATGTACCATGTTTCAAGAAATCCACACGGGACAAAGATTGATACAAAGCCCAAAGAACGGGCATTTGAACAACAAGTGGCAAACAGCCCATCATTGGATGAATATTATTCTCGGCATAAAGTCGCTGTGTTTCATCTTGAAGCTTTTGGCGCGAATCCATGTCTTTACCAGGATATTTTTGCTGAATTTTTTTAATTTCAGGCTGTACTTCTTGCATCTTTTGGCTAGACTTAATTTGCATATTCATTAGAGGCAAAAGCGCCGCACGAATGATAATTGTAAATAAAATGATACCAATACCAGTTAAGCCACCAAAAGACAAGAAGCGAATGATTTGAGCAAATCCATAAACTATTTTGTCCCAAAGATTAGAAGATTGACTTGTCACAGCTGCACGACCACACGCCGACAAAAAGACAAGAGCAACACCCATCATTGAGAGTAAAGTTATTTTTTTCTTCAATCGTTTTCTCCATCTACATAAATTTTTGATAATTTCAATACGTGTTTGAGATTTGTTTTTACTTCTTCAAAGTTAAGTTCTTGTACACCTGCCCTCGCAATAATCACAAAATCCTCTTTTGTAAGATTCGATGAAAATTCAGCAACAGCGTGCCTTATCAATCTTTTTATCCGATTTCTAACCACAGCATGACCGAGTTTCTTGCTCACAGAAAGTCCCACTCTAAAATGTGGCTGTTTCGTATTCAACTTGTAGATAACAAATTTCCTATTAGCATAGCTATGTTTCGCAGAAAAAATTTGATTAAAATCTTTTGTACGTTTCACGCGATATGTCTTTTTTATAGCCAAGCCACTCTCCCCCATCCTAAATTATCTCTCTTATTTTATCACAAACTTTGCAAAATGTCACTCTATTTTTAGAAAACGCTTCAACAAGCATTAACTCGTCCATTAGAAAATAAAAAAAGCACTAGTATAAACTAGTGCTCCCACAGAAAATTCACAATTCTTCTCAAGCAAAAAAACGAAGAATTAATCCTTCGTTTTTGTTTTTCCTTCATAATTCACTTCTACTTTTCTACGTTTGATGATAAAAGCACTCGTCAATAGTCCAAAAGCAAGGAGAGCAAGGACACTTGGTGTCAACCAGCTTCCTGCAAATGGAAGCTCAAACGGTGGCGCCACAGTAATCGTATCTGTCGTACTGACTAATACAGTCTGTCCTGCACTATTGGTGTAGGTATAAGTCACTAAAAAGCTGTAGGTTCCTGATTGGTTGAGTTTACCCGAAGCAATCAATACTTTTCCTGCATTCGTTACTGTGATGTCACTCAGTTGTAGCTTTGATGTGGCGCTATTCCCATTATTATCTGCAAACTGGAGATTGGAAACCGTCGCATTGGTTACTGTTGCACCTGCTGCTAGACTAGTAAAAGGTGTATTATCTGCGATGACATTGACATCATTGGGGCTCGCGTAGCTGTTTTGTCCAAGGGTTTGATTGCTTTCAGTTCCTGTGATACTTTGGTCTATCCCGACACTCGTACTAAAGCCATAAGCTCCGACAACCGTTACGGTTGCTGTTTTCGTCGTTGTAGCCATATTTACAGGGTCTGTATACGTATAGTTAATCGTATAAGTTCCCGGAACATTCATGTTAGGAGTTGTAGCAGAATAACCATTAGGCCCTGTCACAGTAACATTAATATTTCCATTTATGTACGTCGAATCTGTAGAGCTCCCATTGGTATCTGTAACAGAGCTAATATTATCTGTTCTCTTCCAAGTTGAACCCGTCGCAAGTAGTGTATTTTTAGTCGTTACAGTTGCTGTAATCGGTGTATAGACGACTGCAAAGTTAGCGATTTTACCCGTGCTAATCAAACCATTACTTCCCGCAGCAACCGTTGCTAAAGATGCAGCGCTTGACATCGTGCTAAAGTTATAGCCCGATAGAGCACCATAGCTCCCCGCTGTTCCGGAAAGTAATGCCCCAGAAGGTCCTGCCGCTGCTGCAGAAGACCACGACGCATCTGTAGGAACGTAAGATGAGTTAGCTCCACCACTTGTCAAAAGCAAGACACTATAGCTGTAGCCTTTCACCGCAAGACTTGCATCCGTTGGAAAGACTGCATAGCTATTATAATATTCCCCCGTAGTCATCCGCCAAGTATTTGCTGCATTAGAAAATCCTGCCGAAGTCGGGGCGCTCGATGCATTATAGGTGGAGTTCGGCGCATAATAGCCATAATTTGAGCCAGCAGATGATGCACCAGACGTGAGCGCTGCTCCACTAGAAGCCTGTGTTTTCAGATAAATCTCTCCCTGTGCAGCGCTATTCGCCGCATAGGTAAAGTCCATCTCCGTACTGCTCGCAGGCACGGTAAAAGCAGAAACCATTGCTGGTTGAGCCGAAGAAGACATCGCACTATAAGCATAGACCGCTAAGTTAGAACCTGATGAAGACACAAGCGTGCTACCTCCAGACATGAGATACATACTCGTCGCTGAACCTGCACTATTATATGCCTGAGAGAGAGTATAGCCATTGTAATTAATGGTTGAAATAGTGTAACCCGCAGGAATATTGGCAGGCGTTCGACCCATTGCGTTCCAATAGGCTGCGTTACTTAAAATAGCTCCTGTTGTCGCACTTGAATACTGGACGGCGCTTGGAAGACTGGCTTGGAGTGAGCCTGTCGCTGCGGCTGAGCTCGCACCCGGCGTATTGCTCGCTGTCCATGCCGTTGTCGTTGTCACAGCTTGTGAGTTCGCAGAGGCAACAATCGTAAACGTTGGGTTCGCACCTGCGCCTGCAAAAGTCCCCGCCGCAGCGCTATATTGTGAGTCATAAGCCGACTCCGCCGAAGTCAACGTCGAATAACTTGTGTTAACATACACATAGCTCGTCGTGTAGCCCGCTGGCGCACTCGTCACCGACGGCGCAGGAATCACTCCATCTGTATAGCCACTCGTCACGGATGCAGATGACGTTGCCCCCCAAGCAGAACCCGGCGTGTTTGCTGCAAGTGAATAATTAAAGGTCGCAGACTGAGAGTTTGGTGTGTAGTAAGCCGAAATTGAAGAAGTTCCCCCGCCAACAATGACAGGCGCTGTCGCACCAGAATAAGTATAGCCCGCAAAGGATGGTGCTGCAAAGTCATACGCATCCGACGCAGCTGGTGCACCACTTGCCACAACACCAACTCTTGCACCAATATCAGCAGTGATTGTGTCAGTACTTTTTTTATAAACAGTTGCCGAAGTTGAAGTATTGATGTAATTGACCGCAATAGGAGATTGTGCCATCGTTGCTGAATAAGAGTTAATCGAAAGAGTATTAGCAAGATAGTATTGAGAGCCATGTGCCGCCTGAAGACCTAATTGCATATTTGATTGCAAGGTCAAATTTGTATAAGTCAACGTATTACCATTGATGGTCATCGTGAGTGTACCCGTTGTCGTCCCAGCACTCGGCGCCCAAGTCAAAGCCATGCTGTCATAGGCGCTAGAGTTAGCCACACTTGAGTAGGGCACGGAAGCAATCCAAGGATTTGTTCCCGTTGCTGCACTACTACTCCAAGCGTTATTTTGTCCCCCGTTCAACGTACCAACTGCCCCCGCACCGTTTGTGGCGAGTATCACTGCCGTACTCGATGTTTGAAAACTTCCATCACCTGTGCCAACATATTGATCTCGACCTGCAAAAATAGCATTGTTAAGACCAGCAATCCCATCACCGACTGCATTTGCTGTATTTAAATTTTGCCCTCCCGTAAAGCTTTCGCCAGCAGGTACAAGTAAGAAGCCGTAACCTGCTCCAGGATTATACCCAGAAGCATACGGACCACTCGCGGCACTAACAGAAATTGAAAATGCTGATGCAGCATTGATGATAGCGTTCAGACTTGCATAACCTGCTTGAGGAGTAGCCGCAGCACTTACTAAGGTCACACTACTCCCTGACCAAGCTGGCGTATAGCCAGAGCCGGATTGTCCCCATGCAGCCCCTCCCGTCAGTGTCGCTAAACTCCCAGCAGTAGTATAACCTGATAACCCAGAGCCAATTGTTAAGGCTGGCATCTTGACGGCTGCTCCCGATCCCGTCAGCCCAGTAGTTGTCGCTGTCGCCGCCTGTACAACTGTCTTAAGCATAAGTGGTGTAAAAGCTGGCTCAATCCCTCCTGCAAGAAGCATCAAAGAAGTTGCACCATAAACCCAACGTTTGCCACTTTTCCACATCCGGAAATTCGTCTGTTGCCTCATGGTATGAGTATGAGAACTGTCTTTTTTCAGCGTATCATTCTCTTTTAAGGTCCGTTGTCTACGTTGTGAACGATTTGCCAAGTGACTTGTTCCACGAAAATTTTTATCATGTCTATAATGACTCATCCTCATCCGCTTCTCCTTTCATTAGAGTGATTGTTGTTCTTCTTTATCTTTTTGTCTACGCTTGATGAAAATCGCAAGAAAAAGTAATATAGCACCCCCTATCACAAGTGAAATAGATTGCGCCGTCCCTGTTTTTGGTAATTTTCCTAAGATTTTTTGATAAGGGTTTTTTGCTTTCGGTTTTTCTTTGTTTTTTGGTATTGGTGTTATCGGTCTAGGCTTCGACGGAGGTGTTGGTGATGTCTTTTCCTCATCAACACTCGACTTAGGATAAAGATAGATTGTGCTAAGATAACTATTACTTTGTGTATCCCAACTAGGAAGTGAAAGCAAAACAGGAGCTTCCGGTTTCATTAAGCCGGCAGCAGCATTACTTTCTTCACTCACTATATAATAACCATCTGTCAGAACTAAGCTTGCTGTCCCTTGACTATTTGTCGTGATAGTTTGTACATCCCCCTCTTTTTGATAAGTCGCTGAGTTCGACAAGTTCACTGTCTGCGCACCCGTTGCTACAACTTTTTGGATACCATAAGAGATATTTGCCAACGCTTTAAGTTCTTTACCTGTATTATCATAGACAGGCATATTATTGATTTCCTCACCTGTATCAATCGTTTGGTCTGGTGCAAATCCTGTTGCCCCTTTACTCAGTCCATACTTCACTATAGTGAGTATTTGCGTATGTTGGTCTGCTTTTACAGTAAAAGTCAAGCTCAACACTCCAATGAAAAAGAGGAGCATTGAAAAAACTTGAACACTTTTTTTCATCATTACTCCTCCTTTCATTCCTTAGTTTTTCTTTGTTTCTTTTTCAACTTGAATGCTTTTTATGTATTTAAGATGTTTCATAGCATCTTCTGACTTTAAAGTATATTGTTCAATTTTTCTCATTCTATGATAAGGATAGTTGGGAATTGGACCTATGATAAGTTCATATTCTTTCCCCTCGTAGCCTGTACTTAGATTTGCTGTGACATATTCTTGCCAGTTATCACTTTTTGCCTTGAAAATACGTCTGGATATTTCTTTGACTTTCTTCAAGCGATAGACGTTAAGCACTGTCTTTTCTTGTTCTTTCGCCCATATCTTAGCGATATGTTTGGAACTTGTCAGATAAAATCCTCTACCAAACGTCCCCGAACTTTGCCCCTCTATGAGACTTGGCTCTTTAAGAACTTTCAGACTGACCTGATAAAGTTTGCGCCGTCTCAAAAGCAAGAGAGCAAGTAACCAGAGCAGAGCGAGAAAAGCAAGACTTGCTGAACCTGTAAATACCCAGAAATTATAACCAAACTGATTACGATTAATTGTTTCTGACGGTACTTTCTTTGTGAGTGCTATCCTATCGCCTGTCACAAGGAGACGTTTATTATTGATACCTGTTGGATAACAAGTCACAAGTGTAGCTAAATCTTCGCCTTTAACAATACTCAACGAACCAACTTGATTGGGATTGACAATTTTGATGTTAATCACTTGATATTTCAGTTCCAAATTGAACGTGTGGATATAGAAAACATCGCCTTTTTGCAACTTGTCAAGATTGGTAAATAAAGTATTGTTCACTCGTCCGGAATGAGCTGCAAGGACTGTATGCGTATTGAGTCCACCAATCGGAAGACTGGTCTGTTGCATATGTCCTACGCCCATAGCAAGTGTACTTTCGGCGTCCCCATGATAAATCGGAATATCCCTCACTTGTATCTGCGGAATTGTGATATAGCCCATCATTCCTGAGCTATTGATTTTTAGCTCTTGTTGGTAGTTGGGAACATCGCCTTTCCAAGGCAGGTGCTGACTCATTGCATAGATATAATCATTATAGAGCTTTGCGTTGTAGAGCTTCGCATTATCAAGGATTTTTTTAGTTTTATTTGCCCCAAGATGCGAGACGGTATCATTGTAGCGCTGAACAATCGTCACAGACTGACGTGAGGCAAAATAGTTGACAACTATCGGATAGAAAAGGACACCGAGCGCTATCACCATGAGAATGGTTGATAAAATATTACGAAGGGAATGTTTCTTTATCTTGGCGGCTTTTTTATGTTTATTTTCCGTCAGAGTTTCCTCCCTTCATCTATTTCATATGACTTTATTTTACTTCGTGAACTTCTTCGTCAGCGTTCTTACGACGACGGATTGCAAAGGCTGCAAGTCCTGCAACTGATGCGATAATCACGATACCAGCAAGACCTTCGCCACCTGTAAATGGAAGTGCAAATGGTTTTTGGTTGGCAATTTCATTATCAGTTGCTGTTGGTGTAGTATCCGCTAAAAGGGCTGTTTGTCCGCCTGTTGAGCTACCATAATTAATCGTCGCATTCTTTTGTCCAAAGACATTATCACCAGTTGTTGCCGCTGGAAGCTGATAGCCAGTAGGTGCTTTGACTTCGACTGCATAGTAGTTATCCGTATTATATTGGTCAACATTGTTATCCACAAGGTTCAAACCAGTGAAAGCTGCTGTACCATTTGATGTTGTCACAGTAATCGCTGTTGTTGCCGTTGTATCTGCGGTACCTGTTGTATCTCCTGTAACAAATGAAGCAGAACCTAAAGTCATCTTACTTGGTGTAAATGTTGCAGTATTTGTGAAACTTGCACTATTTGCTTCAACAAGCGCAATCGCATCTGCTTGACTTGCCGCTTTGACAAGGGTAAATGTCGCACCTGATGCTGTAATCGGGTTCGTTCCATCTGTCTTCGTGAAGTCAAGTCCACCGACATTGACCGTTGTGACGATAGGAGTTGTCGTTGAAAGAACTGCACCATAAGCATTTGTGATAGCAGTCGTTGCTGAATCTTGCACTTGTCCAACTGTGCCGCCATTGACTGTCGCAGAATATTGCGCATTGATGATGACTTGACCGACATTGCTACCAGTAGATCCACCATTAGCTGCAATCGCTGTTTCAAGCTTATCCATTCCAGAACTTGTCAACGTGATAGCACCTGTTGAAGCATCATAATTATAGTCAGCGCCAGATACTAAGGTACCAAGATAGTTCCCGCTAGTATCTGTGTAAGAAACAGTCGGTGTGCCTGCTGTAACAGTTGAAGGTAGGGTGTCTGTGATAGTATAAGTACCATAAACATTACTGCCATTACCATTATTGACCATAGAGCTATCAAAGACAGAGTTCACGTTGAAATAAACTTTATCGCCAGCACCCGCTGTCGTCGTATTAGCTGAACCGTCAGCTGCAGTCAATCCATTGTCAGTTGAAAATGTTGCATTTTCATCCTGTGTGGTACCATCGCCATTTAGGTCAGTGACTGAGGGGGCAACAACACTGTTTGGCGTATTAGTTGAGCCATCATTAGAAGTTGCATTTGTAGTGACTGTATCTGTCACACCTGATGATTTAGACATATCTAGTTTTGGATAAACATTGACTGTACCAGCTGTTGAGTCTTCACTATTGACCTGAACGATGAAGTCCGCAACTGTGGCAATACCATTGACTGTTGTCACTTGATGGAAGTCATAGTAGCCATCAGCAAGTTTATCAAACTCTGCGACACCATTTGCATTTGTTGTCACTGGAGTTGATGAGCCAGCTGTATAAGTGCTAGTATCTCCTGGCACCATAGCAGAAGCTGTTGTTTTAGGTGTGATTGATGTTGCTGTGAATGTCACATTTGCCATCGTTCCACCTGTGACAGTCTGCGTTGTACCGTCATTTTTTGTTGTCCCTTGGTTACCTATTGCAGAGCCTCCAGAAGCACCTGGTGTTGTCGTGCCAGTCCCTGTATCTGTGTCAGTACCATTGTTATTGGTAGTTGCTGCTGTATTTGGCGCTGCCTGTTGAGCATTGATGATAACTGTACCATTAGAAATCTGGTCTTGTGTATCTGCTGCATTGACAACTGTTGAAAGATTGAGCGCTGCACCTCCGAGAGATACTGCTGCGAGAAGCCCGATACTTGCGATTGCGAATTTTTTATTGAGTGATTTGAGTGTCATTTGATTTCTCCTGTTTTGTTTTCTAATTAAAAATGTTACTGAGGTTTGATGTTGTGTACTAAGGTGATTTTCCTCGCGTATCTTTTAGCATAGGCTTCTCCTTTTTTAATATTGAATTTTCGTATTTTCAGTTGCTGGTTAGTGTTCCTTTTGTTAATCTTAACAAAAGGAACTTACTTGTAAGTTCGGATTTTTAGATATTTCCCAGAACTTACTCGCTAACTTTTAGTCATACTTTTTACGATATACAACTGAAAAATTCCTTGATTTTTTGCGATATTGCTTTTATATTATGTGTATTCATTATATTACGCTTTTCCTTTTTTGTCAATACTTTTACTTAGTTGTAACACTTTGTTTGATTTTAGATACTTTCCTTTTTATTTCGGCTTTCTATCAAGGTTTGTGAACTTTTGTGCATTAAGAAAAAGCGAGAAAAATCTTACTTCGCTTTTTCTCATTCTCATTTGTTGGAATTTTGTCATTTCAAAATATTCTGTTAATTATAAATAAAAAAAGAAACTAATTACAATTATTATTTGTAAATAGTTTCTTTTTTCCAGAATTAATAACGAGTACCAGAGCACGTTCATCGTTGATATCACAGATAAATCGATATTTCCCTTGAACCCGAGCAATATTTTACGACGAATTGAAATATCTAGTTTGTTGAAAGTTTTTTCAGCCTTTTTTTCAAAAGTCCAAGTGCATTTTTTAGTCATAATAGACCTGCACTTTTCAACATATCTTCCCTACTTACCGTTTCTTTGAACATTGTCTCCAAAGCTTCTTTGAGGAGAGTGAATATATTTATAAAAAATATCACTTACTAGAGCTAAGTGATACTTTTTCTATTCATTATAAACTTCTTCTTGCTTCTGCGATTTGGTTTTTGACAGAGGTGAAACTTGTTCCTCCTAAGGAATTTCTGCGTGCTACAGCTGTTTTAGACTGCAGAACATCGTAGATATCATCTTCTATCAGATTTGAAAGTTTTTGATAATCGGCGAGTTTGACGTCTTGTAGATAAATACCTTGTTTTGTACAATCAAGGACGAGTTTTCCAACAATTGCGTGTGCTTCGCGGAACGGAATACCTTTTGTAGCGAGGTAGTCGGCAAGTTCTGTTGCATTGGAAAAGTCTTTTTGCGTGGACGTTTCCATGATGTCTTTATTGACTTTCATCGTGTCAAGCATACCAGTCATCACAGCGAGAGCAGTTAAAATCGTATCCGCACTGTCAAACATTCCTTCTTTATCTTCTTGAAGGTCTTTATTGTAAGCAAGTGGCAAGCCTTTTAGGACAGTCAGTAATCCCATGAGATTGCCATAGACACGTCCTGTTTTTCCACGAATAAGCTCTGCCATATCAGGATTTTTCTTCTGTGGCATGATAGATGACCCTGTCGAATAGCTATCAGAAAGTGTCACAAACTTAAACTCATTACTACACCAAAGGAGAATTTCCTCACAAAGGCGGGAAAGGTGCATCATGAGAAGGCTGGCATTTGAGAGAAATTCCAAGATAAAATCACGGTCACTGACTGCGTCCATAGAGTTTGCATAGGGTTTTGAGAAGTCAAGGAGTTCTGTCGTCATTTCACGGTCAATCGGGAAAGTTGTTCCAGCTAGGGCTGCAGCTCCAAGTGGGTTTATATCTGTATGTTTGATATTGAACTCAAAACGTTCATAATCGCGTGTAAACATCTGGTAGTAAGCCATCAAATGCTGTCCAAAGCTGATAGGTTGAGCGTGCTGTAAATGTGTATATCCCGGCATAATCGTGTCAACTTGGTTGTCAGCAAGGTTGACAAGTGTCGTGCGAAGACTTTTCAGAGCTGATAAAACGTCTGTCAACGTTGCTTTGAGATAGAGGTGCATATCTGTAGCGACTTGGTCATTTCGTGAGCGAGCGGTGTGCAATTTTCCTGCAACTGTGCCGATTTCTGCATGAAGATAACTTTCCATATTCATATGAATATCTTCGTTTTCCAACTTGAACTCGATATCGCCATTGACAAGTTGTTGTTCTACTTTCTTTAGTCCATCTGCAATCTTAGCTGCTTCATCTGCTGAGATAATCCCTGTTGCTCCGAGCATTTTGACATGAGCCAATGAACCTTGTAAATCAAAGGGCGCGAGACGCTGCTCAAACTTTATAGATGCGCCAAATTCTTCTGTTTGTTTGTCAAGTGAGGCTTCAAATCTTCCACCCCAGAGTTTTTTTTCTGTCATTTTTTATTTCCTATTTAAAGTGATTGGTCGGGAGTTTAAAATGCTCCGCCTCCACCTCCGCCGCCTCCGCCAGAGAAGCCACCGCCTCCGGAGAAACCGCCTGAGTTTGTATTGATACTTGCTGCTGCATTGAAACTCGATACTGTATTATTTAATGTGCCACCGATTGCCCAGAACATTGGATTGTAAAAGCCAAATCCATAGCCTTCAAATCCTCCGCCAAGCTGGATACCTCGCGTATTCAGGAGTTTGATGACTTCATCAGCATAGCCAAACATTGCTGCAAAAACTAGATATCTATTCCAGAGGACAATACTGTCAAGTTTATCGTCATCAAGGTGTGCAATATCATGCAACATCTTGGAAAAAGCATTCCACTCAAACTGAGCTTGTACACCTGCTTCATTGGGTACACCATCTCTACTATAACTGCTTGATAATATCCCGACGTAAACGGCAAATGCTAGAGCTAAGCCCACAACTACTGCCAGTGGAACAACGAGTGTGAGTGGTTGAGCAAGATAGGTTTTTAAGACTGCTAAAACCACAATAATAAAGGAAACAATCGCAATCAGCCAGAATAATAGTGTGCTGAAAAATAGATTATTTTTTTCCTTACCAGTCAACATACGGAAGTTGTTTGCTAATTGCTTTTGTTGCATTTCTTGTCGAACTTGTCTGGCAATCCTGCCTTGTGTTTCAGCAAAATTTCCTTTTATCCGCTTGCCTTCTGATTGTTGTGTTGTTTTTGAGCCATGTCCGCTGACTTTATATTCATTAAAAGCATCGTTGACATTTAAGGTTGCAATCCCATGTCCGAAAACCATATCCACTATTTCTTCTTCACTTTTTGAAATTGCGCCAGCTTCTTGATACTTAGCTGTTTTCATGAGCGTTTCTTCGCCAACTGCTTTTAACACTTTACGGTCAATCAAATCAGTCAACACTGCCATTACCAAATTTCTAAAGTTAATCGGGTTTTCATTGCCCGCGGGAGAAAGTTCGTTGACATCGGTACTGTAAACATTGGCCGCGACTAAAAGTGGTGATAAATCTTGTGGTATCTGATATAATCGCAAATTGTTATCAAAGCTTGATTTTACAGTGAGTTGATTTATCAGACGCATCACGCGCCAGATGAGTAAAATGAGTAATAATGCTAGAGCAATCGGTGCTAGACAATACACTACAAGATTTATCAGACGAGATTTCCAAGCAATACTGTTTTCAGTTGAGTTAAAAGTTGCTAAACCTTCACTATCACCTGTCGCAACTGTCGGGAAAGCTTCTGAACTCCAGTAGCCATGAATGCCAAGGTCTGATCCTGCTGCAATCCGACGTGCGCTAAATGTGTAACCATTATCAAGTGAGATGGGTTTGATGGACTGATTAAGATAACCTAGATGAGCGGATAAATCTGTCTTTTTGGCTATTGGTGCTGTAATTTTGAAAGTGACATTGTTCAGAGGTGCTTGCCAATCAGAAATCGGCACCCAATTTAAGACAAAAACATCTTTATTAGCAAAAAGGATATTGGTAATGTGGTACACTACGCGTATCTCAACGCTATCGCCAGAGTTTCCGCCATTATATATCTTAGTTTCTAGTGCATTTGTTTCTTGTGTGGTTTGTACATCTTCGCTGGATAATGGAACGGCAATGCCATTTTTTGTTGCACTCACGGAATCTACTGTTGCATTGAAGCCAGTTGGAAGGTTGCCTCCCATACCGAAAGTTACAAACTGACCATTGAAACTATCATCAAACTGATAATGGATATTTTCTGTGAACGTTGCTGTATTATTATCATGAAGCACTAAATCACCGTCATAGCGTGTAATCGTATAACTGATATCTCCACTTGCACTTTTTTGAAATAATGGTGCGATGATTCCTGCAACAATGAGAAGTAGAGCTATAACGATGGCAATAGCTGCTATTTTTATTGCTGGTTTTCTTCCAAAAATTCTCATAAATTATAATCCGTTTTCGTCAAATTTCACATTTGGAACAACTTTTTCTGCTTCTGGTGTTTGCAAAAATTCTGATGCTTGGAAATTGAACATTCCTGCGAAAATATTTGTTGGGAATGTTTGTAATTTCATATTATAATTTGCTGTTGCTGAATTATAAAGTTGACGTGTGACAGCGATTTTGTCTTCGGTCGCTGAGAGTTCTAGCATGAGTTGTTGATAATTGGTATTTGCTTTGAGGTCTGGATAGGCTTCGGATACAGCAAATACTGTTTTTAAAGCTCCAGAAAGCTGGTCAGAGGCTTGCATGGTTTCTGCTGGGCCTGCTGAACCGCTGGCAATTTTCGAGCGCATTTCTGTTACTTTTTCAAGTGTGCCTTGCTCAAAACGTGCATAGCCTTTTACTGTTTCTAAGAGGTTTGGAATGAGGTCATTTCTTCGTTTGAGTTGAACGTCAATCTGGCTCCAAGCTTCTTTTGTCATCATACGCGCGCGGACTAAACCATTGTAGATACCTGCAATCGCGAGAACTAAGATGACAATGATAACGATGATGATAATTAAAGCAATCATGTTGTTTCTCCTTTTTTAGAGTTTTTTAATGTATGACTTGATTATATCATTTTTTTCTTAGATTTTTTTGAGAAATCCCTTTTTTAGTAGATTTTTCTTAATATTTTGTAAGCTCTGCCGTTTCGTTTCGCTCAGAGGGAAACTATTTTTACGGATAGACGTTGGGCTTCTAGATTGTAAAAATAGTTTCCATACTTCACTTTACTGATTGTAGTTGGAGCAAAATGGGCTGGACGGCTATTGAGCCAAAAGCTCTATAAAAAACGGTAGCGAGGTTCTCTGACCTCGCTCTTCCATTTTATTTGCTTATTTACAATAGGGACTCTCTGGTTCACTTTAATTGTGGGGGTCAATACTTTTTCTCTGAAAAGTTTAATTGATTGTTGTGATTTTAGTCTTCTTTGTTTACTTGTGCGTTGACTTGTGTTGGCAAGCCCCAAAGTTTGATGAAGCCAACGGCTGCTGCTTGGTCAAATTCGTCTGCGGCTGTGTATGTTGCTAATTTTTCATCGTAGAGTGAATTAGCTGATTTACGTCCGATTGGTGTTGCATTTCCTTTGAAAAGTTTGATTTTTACTGTTCCGTTGACAACTTTTTGAGTTTCGTCAAGGTAGTTAATAAGGGCTTGTGTGGCTGGATTGAACCACAGTCCATTGTAAATCAAGTTTGAAAGTTCGTTTTCGATGACTGGTTTAAAATGTGCGAGTTCACGAACAAATGTCAAATCTTCTAAGTCTTTGTGAGCTTTGAGGAGTGTCAATGCACCTGGACATTCGTAAAATTCACGTGATTTGATACCGACAAGGCGATTTTCGATGTGGTCGATACGTCCGATACCGTGTTTTCCAGCAAGAATGTTGACTTCGTTGACAAGTTTGTAGAGGTCCATTTTTTTGCCGTTGAGAGCTACTGGAAGTCCTGCTTCAAAATCAACGTC
The DNA here is from genome assembly GCF_018403765.1 of Lactococcus nasutitermitis. Lineage (GTDB taxonomy): Bacteria > Bacillota > Bacilli > Lactobacillales > Streptococcaceae > Lactococcus > Lactococcus nasutitermitis. Next base: position 19,723 of record NZ_BOVQ01000009.1, on the reverse strand, counting down.
GATGTATTCTGCTTCGTCTGGTGCGTCTTCAACAGAACTTGTCATGAAGAAAGCATCTTCTGGGCAAGTATTCCAAGGATTTTCAAGAATACCTGCTTCAATCGCACGTCCCCAAAGGTTCATGTCAATAGAATATGGACTTTCGAGTGTTGAAGGAACTGGTACACCGTGTTCTTTGGCGTATGCAATTTCCTCTTCACGTGGCCAATGCCATTCGCGGACGGGTGCGATAACTTCGATTTCAGGAGCAAGTGAATGAATGGCTACTTCAAAACGAACTTGGTCATTTCCTTTACCTGTACAACCGTGAGCAATCGCTGTTGCGCCTGTTTCTTTGGCTACTTCGACGAGTTTTTTAGCAATCAAAGGACGGCTCAAAGCTGAAACAAGTGGATATTTATTTTCATACATCAAGTTTCCTTTGAGGGCTGCGCCAACGTAAATCTCAGCAAATTCTTTTTTACAATCAAGAACGTAAGACTCAACGGCTCCAATACTTAGGGCTTTATCATGAATGAAGTTTAAGTCTTTTCCTTCGCCAACGTCCATACAAGCTGCGATAACATCAAAGCCTTTGTCTGCTAACCATTTTACTGCAACACTTGTATCTAAACCACCTGAATAAGCTAAAACTACTTTTTGTTTTGTCATTATTTTTTCCTCTTTAGTTTTTAATATAAATACATTATAGTGCATAAAAATTCATTTGTCAAGAAAAATATCTGATTTTCTGCATTTTTATTTATGAAATTTTATTAAATAGCGATATTATGCAGATTTTCATTCTTTTTTTGATAAAATATTCATTTTTTATTTATATTTTTGAAAAATAAAATTGGCAGAGTTATCTAAAAAGTATATCACTTTAACGTTAGGAATTTCTGTGCTATAATAAGATTACAAAGTTAAGAGAGAGGTATTTAAGAAATATTGAGATGTTCTTCTTAAATTGCCTGAAACTTATCAAGAGGGAAACTCTATTTTCTCAATATAAGTACTTCTTTCTTATCACTAAAGCCAGGGCAGAGTTGGTAGTGTGTCGAAACATACCCAGACCCGAATGGTCAGATTTTAATTAGCTCTGCTCTTGGTTTTAATTGTTAAATATATTTTGGAGCCATGGCAGAGTGGTAATGCAACGGACTCGAAATCCGTCGAACGGGTTAATACCCGCGCATGGGTTCAAATCCCATTGACTCCTTATATGTAAGGTTGGAGAAATATTCAGTTCCTTGATATTTCTAACTCTTCCTTATATTGGTTCCCAAAAAGCTTTTAAATAAACTTTTTGGGATGATTAAGCTCCTTTTTCCTCCTGTTTCCCCATAACAGGAGGTTTTCTTTTTTATAATAAAAAATATGCTTCTGAAAGTGATATCAGAGACATATTTATCATGTTAATTTTTTAGTTTTTTCTTAAATATTCCTACACTTGCCATAATCAAAAATCCTAATAGGCTGGCAATCAAAGATTGTCTGGATGTTCCTGCTGTTTTTGGTAATTCTCTATTGGAATTTTGTTGTGGTAATACTTTTTGTTGTTGATTTTGATTTGTTGATTGGTTAGAAGTTGTTTTATGAGTTGAATTTGAATTTTGTTTTGATGTTTGTTCTGAGCTACTTTTTTGATGTTCTGTTTTTTGGATTGTTGGTTTTACTGGTATAATTGGTGCCTTTTTATTACTTGATGCTGAGTTGAGTTTCAAAATGACTGTATAATAAACTCGTCCGTCTCGCCCAATTTCTGAACCATATCCTACTTGTTTGACATTGTTTTGATATAGAAGATTATATTTTCTTTCTTGTGGTATATCACTTTTTTCTTTAGAAGTACCATGCAAGCCCAACACTCCGTAAGAAACTGCGTCTTCTTCTTCTCCCTCGCTAAGTTCATAAGGTAAGATGCTACTTGTTATTATGATTTCATCTTTATTTTGACTGATGTTATCACTGGCAAAGTTACTGGAATTTTCTATGGCTGAACTTTTTGCTTTTATTTCTAAATCTGCATCACGTTCGGCGGTTGTTAATTTCTTTAAATTTCTAAAATAATTTAGACCTGAGTAGAATTGTTCAGAAAATACTTCCATGTCTGGTTCAAAGATTCCGTCGCTTGGACGATAAAATAAAGTAATCTTTTTATTGATATCATCTTTTTCCCAATGGTCATAACTTAATCCTGGAATGGTTGGTGCTTCTACTTCATCTAAAGTTGATATGAAGTCTGTCCCAACTTTTTCGCCATCAAGATTTTGCATACTTACTTGGTAATCATTTGCCGATTTTTCGATTATTTTTTCTTTACCGTATTCGATAAAGACAACGTACTCGCCGTTTGGAATTCTTCCAATCGCTATCCCATACTTTTCGGCGCTTTTAGGTAGGGTTGCTGTTACTGCTGCAATTTCTTTATTATCACTACTGTCTGATGTGTTTTCTCCTTCATCGGACAGTTCTATAGGATTGGCAGAAAATGCGATGGTTTCACTTCCTAATGATGTGATACTTGTGTTTTCTAATGCTTTTTCTCTTTGAGAAGTTGTTAAGTTCTCTCTTTGCATATTGTCTTGGATTGCCAATGCCAGTCTTTGCTGAGCAAGTGCTGTTAGGTCAGCATCTTCGATGACATTATCTTGCTTAAAATTCTCTGCTACTTTGGATAAAATCTTGTTATAATCTGGTTGGTAAGCTGATGTTTCTGGTAGATATAATAAGACTTCTCCGTTATTACCTGCTGCATAGTCGTAAAGATAATTTTTGCCGTTTACTGAGATTTTTAAAGGAATGTTGTGACCGTCTATAGATGTTTCGATGACTTTCACTTGACCTTGAAATGCTGAAAAGGTGCTTTCATCTTCTAAAATAGGTGCTGTTTGACTATTATCAGATGTGCTTGTATCTGCTTTTGCACTGGCAGTTGCTCCTCCCAAAGCCATTGACAAAGTCAATACTGCCACTGATACTCCTAAAATTTGTTTCTTTTTAATAACTTTTCCCTCGTCTTTTCATTACTTTTTGTCTAATTAGTTTACTAATTGTATTATTGACGTTTTTTAGTATAGCATAATATTCAAATAATGTAAACTGGTTAATTAACCGGTTTACTATTTTTTATGAAAGAAAACATATAGATAAATGAAAGCTGTTTTTTTAAAATTGACGCTTAATTTCAAAATATGAGATTTTTGTGATAAAATAGTTTCTATGAATGTTGTACTTAATTTGGATGAAAAGATGTTGACTTTGCTTTTTGAGAAATATGCTTCTTCGCAACTTTCGTCTAAAAATCCTTATATTCGTTTTTATGCTAAAGTTTCTGGTACGACAATTTCGGTCTATAATTCTGGGAAAGTTGTTTTTCAGGGGAAAAATGCTGAAAAAATTGCTCAAGAATTTGGTTATATTGCGGAGAAAACGACTGTTTCTGTTAATAAGCAGGAGAATATCATCGGGACGGACGAAGTAGGAAATGGTTCTTACTTTGGTGGGCTGATGGTGGTGGCTAGTTTTGTGCGGGCTGAAGATATTTCTTTTTTGAGAAAACTTGGTGTTGCTGATTCTAAGAAGCTGACGGATGAAAAGATTTGTCAGATGGCTCCTAAATTGATGGAAAAAATCGTTCATGTTCCTCTTGTGGTTTCTCCTAAAAAGTATAACGAGGCGATTGAAAGTGGCTATAATGCTGTGAGTATCAAGGTGGCGTTACATAATCAGGCGATTTTTTTGTTGGAGAAGAAATTGGCTTATCCTCCAGAAAATGTGGTCATTGATGCTTTTACAACGAAGGAAAATTATAAGAAATACGTTAAACATGAGAAAAATCAGGTGCATTCGGCGATCACTTTATTGACGAAAGCGGAGGACCAGTTTTTGGCGGTGGCGGTGAGTTCGATTATCGCGCGTTCGCTTTTTTTGGAAAATTTGGAAGAACTTTCTGAAAAATCTGGTTTTCGATTGCCAAGTGGAGCTGGTAAGGCTTCTGATATGGTGGCTGCTGAGATTATCCAAAGTCGTGGTGTTGAGGCATTGCGCGAATTTGCGAAATTGCATTTTGCGAATACTAAAAAGGCGAGTTTACTCGCTCAAAACAGAAAGTGAATGTGTATGAAGAATTTTCTAAAAGAATGGGGCATTTTTATTGCTATCATTGCTATTGCTGTTTTATCTCGAATTTTTATTTGGTCGTTGGTCGTCGTTGATGGACATTCGATGGACCCGACTTTGGCGGATAGACAACGTTTAGTTCTTGTTAAGACGGCAAAAATCAATCGTTTTGATATTGTTGTGGCTAAGGAAACTTCTGATGGGCAGAATAAGGATATTGTGAAGCGCGTCATTGGTATGCCTGGTGATAAGATTACATTTGACCATGATAAATTGACGATTGATGGTAAAGTTTATAATGAGCCTTATTTGAAAGATTTTAAGAAGCAACTTGCTGATGGGCAGTTGGAGAAGACTTATGCGGCTTATCCGTTGACAAAAGATTTGGCAAGTGCTGACCGTTCATATTTTGTTCAGCTGGCGCAGCAGGCTAAGGCTTTTACTGTGAGCAATAGTTCTAGTCCTGTCTTTTCTGTGACTGTTCCGAAAGGGCAATATTTCTTGATGGGAGATAATCGAATTGTGTCGCGCGACAGTCGTGCTGTTGGGACTTTTTCACGGAAAGATATTGTGGGCGAGGCGAAATTACGTATTTGGCCTTTGAATAAGATTTCTTTGTTGAAATAATGTTAAAAAAAGCTTTTGACAGTTTTGTCAAAAGCTTTTTTGTGTGTTTATTTTTTTGACAGAACTGGATAAACACACTAGCCTATCCGTAAGCGAGCAAGCTCGCAATGGCTTTGCTATGTCAAAAAGTTTTTTTATTATTTTCTCTGATATTTTTGTATTCTAGAATTGTCAAAATCATCATGATGAGGTCAACGAGGGTGACAAATATCATAAAAATAGAATGTGTTTGTGTGTATTCATTGATTTGATAAATGATGAAGCCGAGGAAAACGAGAAGTGAGAGAGGATATGCCCAAAGTACTTTTCGCCAGAGAAGCGCGAGTGTTACTAGCTTGATGACACCATGCGAGAGCAAGTAAACAGCTAGAATGTACTGTGTGTTCGTGGTGAAATTTTGGGAAAAATGTACAATGAGATGAGTAAAAAATCCTGTTTTTTCTCCTGTCATTGTACTGCGCCTGAACCAGCTGAGGAGCGTGTTCACGCGCGCTGGAGTCAGGAAAAACATTGCTGTTCCGCCGATAATTTCGCCAAGTGCAAAAATACTTTTTAGCAAGAGGGCAATATCGAAACTGATATCAACAATTTTTGCTTCTTCTTTTTTATCTATTCTCATGGTTGTTCACTGCTTTTCTTTGAAACATTCCATTATTGTAACTCTGAAAACTTATGAAAAGCTAAAATTTTTGACAATTTTAGGTAAACATACTAGCCTATCCGTAAGTGAGCAAGCTCACAACGGCTTTGTTATATCAAAAATGTTGAAAATATTATTTTTCGTCAAAAATATTGCCTAGCTGTACATCTATTGAGCGATTGGCGATATCAATGCGGTCAACTTTCAAGATGGAGCTGTATTCGTCAATCAAACGTTCACCTTTGAAGGGCCCTTCGAGAAAAACAGCAATTCCTGCGAGAAAACAGTCAAACTCGTAAACGAGACTCTTCATGCCATTAATCGTGCCCGCGCCTTTCATAAAGTCGTCCACAATCAAAACACTTTGTCCAATCGACAAACTCCGTTTTGACAGGGTCATATTTTCCACGCGAGAGCTTGACCCAGACATATAATTGACATTGAGCGTTGCGCCTTCGGTGACTTTCGGGTCACGGCGGACAATGACAAAAGGCACATCAAGAATTTCTGCAACTGACTGAGCAATCGGAATCCCTTTGGTAGCAATCGTCATCACGACATCGACTTGTTTATCTCGATATTCGTGCGCAATAATCTGTCCAATTTTGCGAAGATTCGTCGGCGTTCCCAAAATATCTGATAGATAAACGTAACCACCGGGCAAAATACGATTTTCCTCACGCAGCAAATCCGCCAAACCTTCTGTCATTTCTTTTGAGGTTTCATCTGTGATATAAGGTGTAAATCTCACACCTCCAAGGCTACCTGGAAAAGTTTCAACAATACCAATTCCTTCACGTTCAAAAACGCGCCTGATAAAGACTAAATCTTCAGAAATAGATGATTTTGCAACATCGTAGCGTTTGCTCAATTCATTCAAATTCAGCATTTTGTTCGGACGATTAATTAAAAAATTTGTAAAATCAACTAAACGTTCATTTCTTTTCATAATTTCACCACTTTTTAATTTGATGTACCCATTATAACACGCAATTTCCGAACAATCAAATTTGACATGAAACAATTTTACTGACAGCAATTAAAAAATTACTGATGAACATTCGAGCATATCCGTAAGCACTAAAGTGCAACGGCTATCCTCTGACAAAAAAGTCATCAATAAAAAATGCAAACAAAAAGCAACGGTAACCGGCCGCTGTTTTTCTAGGAGTAAAACATATGAAAAATTTTAATTGGAATAAGTATATTATAGCGGCTCTTACTTAATTTTCCATTAATTCAAAATAAATCGAAGCTGAATTTACTGACAGTTTTGTCAGTAAATTTTTATTGCTCATGGTTTAGTTGGTTCTATAAAAAGCATCAGATGGCTCCTCAAAAACTGACCAACCTTCTCCTGTTGACGTTTGCAAAATTCTATCTTGTGTAGAATCTGTTCGGTCAGTTTTTCCAACAGGCGAGACTCCCGCTGGTGTAAAGAAAAACGCCCATCCTTGTGATATGGCTGGATTAGGGTCGGGAGTAAATCCAAACGATACACACACAATATTATCCGACAATACATCTCCTGTTGCTAATTTACCATATTGAGTACGAGAATGGTCACCTGAAAAAACAAGAGAACCATCTTCAGATATCGTGAGAATTGTATCATTTCCATTTTTCCAAGTCCCCGCCACAGAACTATAATCTCCCGCAGCAATCTGCGACAGATTCATTCCACTTTTCGCGACACTCAGCCATACCTCATCGACTCCACCAGCACGCGCAACCCCGTCCGTCAGCACATAATGACCCGTGTAAGTTTGATAGCCATAGTAATCCTGCGTGCCACCGCCATTATACCATGTCACATGGATTTTGACATCGGCTTTTACCGTTTTCTGCTCTGGCATTGTCAGACTTTTTTGACTATCAATAACGTAGCTCAGCACACTTTCATTGTCCTGAGAAATGCTAGCAGTCCCAGTAAAAACACGGTCGTCAGACGAATTTTGCGTTTGCGTCACTTCTCCATCTTGGCTAATTGTCAAACTTGATTGCGTATCTCCTGATTTTAAATAATAAAAGCTATAACTCGTTTCCCATTTTGAAAAATCATTTACCGACGTGACCGATGACGAATTGGAGCTACTTGCTTTCTGGCTCGACACCCTAGTAGATGAAATCAAAGTATTCGCTACTTTTGACGTTTTAGTCGCTCCAACAGATGACAAACTATGAACAATCACTAAAACAATAATAACAGCTAACGCAATAAGTCCAAAAATAGCGGAAAAAAGCGGTACATTTACACCTTTTTTATGCTCGTTCATTTTTCATTTCCTTTGTAGATATTTGATGCAACCAAACGCTTTGTATTATCCACCCAAGTATTTCTGAACATCTCAATCCAAAAACCAAATGGAATAAACCAAATGATAAAAAACGTAATAATTGGATGTTCCAAATCATATTCACAAACAATATCAATAATGGAATATTTGATAAGCGCCCAAATCACACTGGTAATCATCGTCAAAACAACGATTAAAATAAGATTAGTAACAATAACTTGAGAAATCTGATTCACATTCATAAAATTTTCATCTGCCTATCTAAGATTGTTATGTAGCTGTCAAGCTACATAACAATAGTGTACACTATTACATTTTCACAAATTTGGGGTATAAATATTTTTTGACAGTTCTGTCAAAAATAAAAAAGCCTGTCAAAAACTGACAGACTTGTAAAACATTAATTATTCAGCAGAATGTCCGCCATTTTTCTTAATGATTTCTTCTTGAATAGATTTTGGAACATCTGAATAATGATCAAACGTCATCATGAATGTACCACGCCCTTGTGAAGATGAACGCAATGTCGTTGCATATCCGAACATTTCAGCAAGTGGAATAAAGGCATTCACGATTTGTGATTTACCATGTGCTTCCATGCTGTTGACTTGTCCACGACGTGCTGTAACGTGTCCCATAACGTCCCCAAGATTTTCTTCAGGAACAGTGATGACAACTTTCATGACAGGTTCAAGGATTGCAGGTGCAGCAGTCTTTGCAGCTTCTTTCAAAGCAAGTGAAGCCGCAACTTTAAAGGCCGTTTCAGATGAATCGACATCATGATAAGAACCATCATAAAGTTTTGCTTTCACATCAACCATTGGATAGCCAGCAAGGACACCATTCGCCATTGTTTCAACAAGACCTTTTTCAACGGCAGGAACGAATTCACGAGGGACAACACCACCGACAATGGCATTTTCAAACTCAAATCCAGCACCTTCTTCGTTTGGTGTAAATTCAATCCAAACGTCACCGTATTGACCTTTACCACCTGATTGACGTTTGAAGAATCCACGTGCAGATGTTTGTTGACGGAATGTTTCACGGTAAGCAACTTGAGGCGCACCAACATTAGCTTCGACTTTGAATTCGTCTTTCATACGAGTAACGAGGACGTCCAAGTGAAGCTCACCCATACCAGCGATAACTGTTTCGCCAGTTTCAGGGTTTGTTTCAACTTTGAAAGTAGGGTCTTCTTCAGCCAATTTTTGGAGGGCAACACCCATCTTATCTTGGTCAGCTTTTGTCTTAGGTTCAACCATCAATTGGATAACTGGATCTGGAATTTCGATACGTTCCAAGATAACTTCATGTTCTTCATCAGACAAAGTATCACCAGTTGTTGTATTTTTCAAACCAACAGCGGCAGCGATATCTCCAGCGTGAACCGCTTGGATTTCAGTACGTGTGTTGGCGTGCATTTGCAAGATACGACCAATACGTTCACGTTTTCCTTTAGAAGTGTTCATAACATAAGAACCAGCTTCAAGGACACCAGAGTAAACGCGGAAGAATGACAAACGTCCAACAAATGGGTCAGTCATAACTTTGAAGGCAAGTGCTGCGAAAGGCTCGTCATCAGAAGCGTGACGTTCTACTTCTTCTTCAGTATCAGGGTCGATACCTTTAGCAGAAGCGATGTCAAGTGGGCTTGGAAGATAATCAATAACTGCATCAAGCATCATTTGAACACCTTTGTTCTTGAAGGCAGAACCTGCAAGCATTGGGTAAAATTCAACGTTGATAGTCGCTTTACGGATAGCAGCTTTGAGTTCTGCTTCAGAAATTTCTTCGCCAGCGAAGTATTTTTCCATGATATCTTCATCAAGTTCAGCAATCGCTTCGATAAGTTTTTCACGCCATTCGTTGGCTTTGTCAACATATTCAGCAGGGATTTCTTCATCAAGAATATCTGTACCAAGGTCGTTCGTATAAACTTCCGCACGCATTGTTACAAGGTCAATGATACCAGTGAAATCATCTTCAGCTCCGATTGGGATTTGAATAGGATGTGCATTGGCATTCAAACGGTCATGCAATGTTGACAATGAATAGTAGAAATCGGCACCGATTTTATCCATTTTATTGGCAAAAACGATACGTGGTACATGATATTCTGTTGCTTGACGCCAAACAGTTTCTGTTTGAGGTTCAACACCTGATTGTGCATCAAGAACTGTTACTGCACCATCAAGAACACGGAGAGAACGTTGTACTTCGATTGTGAAGTCCACGTGACCTGGTGTGTCGATGATGTTGACACGGTTGCCTTTCCATTGGGCAGTTGTCGCAGCAGATGTGATTGTGATACCGCGTTCTTGTTCTTGCTTCATCCAGTCCATTTGAGAAGCACCATCATGAGTTTCACCGATTTTGTGAATTTTACCAGTATAGTAAAGGACACGTTCGGTTGTAGTTGTTTTACCAGCATCGACGTGAGCCATGATACCGATATTACGTGTATTTTCAAGTGAAAATTCGCGAGCCATTTTTTCTCCTATATTTTTTAAATTTTTGTTCTATAAATGAGAGTTTTCTCATTTATATTTTATCAATTTTTCTCTAAATTGCAAATAAAACCGAGCGGGCAGGTGCCCAGCCCGGTTTATTTTATCTTTACTAATTTTAATTTAGCTAGAGAAATTCGTAGTGTCAAGTTGAGCAGAGCGTACAAAGGTACACGAGCGAAAACTGACCAAGAATTGCCTACGTCAAAATTAAAATTACCAGCGGAAGTGAGCAAATGCACGGTTAGCTTCAGCCATTTTGTGAGTATCTTCACGTTTTTTGACTGATGCACCTGTATTATTGCTTGCATCCAAGATTTCTTTAGCCAAACGATCTTGCATTGTGTGTTCACCACGGTTACGAGCGATTGTTACCAACCAACGAAGTCCAAGTGTTGTACGACGTTCTGGACGAACTTCAACTGGGACTTGGTAGTTTGAACCACCAACACGACGCGCACGAACTTCAAGAACTGGCATGATATTTTCCATAGCTTGTTCAAAAACTTCAAGTGGATTATTGCCTGTAGCTTCTTCGATTTGTTTGAAAGCACCGTAAACGATGTTTGTAGCTACGCCACGTTTACCATCAAGCATTACGCGGTTGATAAGGCGAGTTACGACGATTGAGTTGTACATTGGATCTGCCAAAACTTCACGTTTTGGAGCACGATTTTTACGCATTTTTTCTTATCTCCCTTCTTATGCTTTTGGTTTCTTAGCACCGTATTTAGAACGGCTTTGTTTACGATCAGCAACACCTGCTGTATCAAGCGCACCACGAACAACGTGATAACGTACACCAGGAAGGTCTTTTACACGACCACCACGAAGGAGTACAACACTGTGTTCTTGGAGGTTATGACCAATACCAGGAATGTATGCTGTTACTTCCATAAGGTTTGAAAGACGTACACGCGCAAATTTACGAAGCGCTGAGTTAGGTTTCTTAGGTGTCATTGTTCCGACACGAGTTGCAACACCACGTTTTTGTGGGCTGGCAATACTAGTTTGTACTTTTTTACGGCTATTGTAGCCAACGTTCAACGCTGGAGACTTAGATTTTGAAGTCTTTGGTGAACGAGCTTTGCGTACTAATTGATTAATTGTAGGCATTTTTCGTCTGCTTTTCTAATTTTCTCACGAAATCTCGTGAAGCGAAGAAAAATAGAAAAGCATTCCTTTCTTGTTTTTTTAATTTGGGAATGTCAGTATATGGTCGCTTAATCCAAGTTCTGACAAGAAGTTTGGCAACTTATATAAGTTCTCCTTATGAGACCAAATGTAAAAAGTACCGTCAATCATTATATCAAATCTCCAATAACTTGTCAATTATTTTTTGACAGAACTGTCAAAAATAATTTATTCTTCTATTGAGCTTTCCATCTTTTTTCGCTATAATTTAAACTATGAAAAAACTATTGATTCCGATAATCAGCTTTTTGACAGTTCTGTCAGTAATGGTGGCTCTCCCTGTTCACGCAGATAACTTCTCTGTTGCCGCAAAATCTGCGATTGCTGTTGATGCCTCCAGTGGAAAAATCTTATACGTCCAAAACGCAACGGATGCCAGTACACCGATTGCCTCAGTCACTAAACTTCTCACAGCCTATCTCGTTTATAAATCTGTTGATGATGGAAAAATTACCTGGAATACAAAAGTTCCAATTTCAAATTATGCTTATGAACTCACTCAGAATGCGGATGCTAGTAATATTCCACTCGCACAGGGCGAGACATTTACCGTGAAAGAACTCATGAATGCTCTACTCATTCCATCCGCCAACTCTGCCGCCGTTGCTCTTTCTGAAAAAATCGGAGGTTCCGAACCCAAATTTGTTGACATGATGCAAGCGCAACTCAAACAATGGGGAGTCACAGATGCTAAACTCGTCAATGCTTCTGGTCTGCCAAATGATGATTTAGATGGACATATTTACCCAGGTTCTGCTGCAACAGCAACCAATACAATGAGTGCAGAAGATGTCGCCATCGTCAGTTATCATTTATTGAAAGATTATCCGCAAGTTCTTGATATTACAAAACAAACCTCTCTTCCTTTTGACCAAGGTGGCGAATCATCAGGCACTCTCACAAATACAAACCAAATGCTCAAAGGTTTCTCAACATCACGTTCTGGTGTTGACGGCCTAAAAACTGGTTCAACTGGTTTTCAAATTGACTGTTTCGCTGGAACAACCACACAAAATGGCTTCCGTATCATCACCGTCGTTCTTGACGCTACAAATCCAGCGGCAGATAATTCTACACCATTTACTCTGACAAATCAACTGATGAACTATGTCTATGGAAGTTGGACAACGGACACAATTGCTAATAAAAATAAAACATTCAAGAACTTTAAAAAGTTCTCTATCACCGATGGCAAAAGTAAGTCTGTTCCACTTGTTGCCGCTAAAAATATCACTCCCGTTGTCCCTTTAGCAAGCAATGGAACACCTGATACAAAACATATTTCCATCAACTTCAGCCAAAAGAAAACAGCAGCTATTGAAGCGCCGATTAAAAAATCTCAACCCCTTGTCAACGTCTATGTAAAAGTGAAAGACAAACTAGGCTATCTCCCTCAAAGCACGACAAGCAAATTCTCTCTTATTGCCAAAACGTCCATTCAAAAAAGTATCCCACCAGTTGTTTGGTGGAATCACTTTGTAAAGTTTGTCAATAATGATTTATAAGTTCAAAAAAGACTGGAACATCATCCAGTCTTTTTAATATATTATCCTTGACTCTTAACCACTGCAAGAAGCAAAGCACCTAAAACGAAAAGTATCATACCAATCGTAACATAAACCAATTCTTTTTTGGTTTTCTTTTCGCCAAGAAATAAAATCCCACCGATTGTGGAAATGATAATTCCCAACTGTGAAAATGAAAATGCAATCGCATCACCAGCTTGTGCTGCAGCAAGTAACATAAAGATGTTCCCAATTCCCCACATCACACCAACTGACATATTTTTGAAGACAAATTTTTCCATTTTTATCTTCCCACCTGCAAGTAATAACGCACCAACCATCATCCCAAGTGACATTGGCAAGATAATGGTCAATGTATCAAAATGTACGTGAAACCAAAGAGTTGATAAGTTATTAAACAAAATAACATAAGCAACATAACCCAAAGTTGAATAAGTCAGTGCAATCAGTCCTTTAGTATAATCATGTGATTCAGATGCCATCGTATTTTCAGGGTCTCTTTTTGCCGAAAAATAAAAACCAATCACTAAAGCAAGCATTGCAACAAATCCAAGGATAAACTGAATAGATTTTGTCCACTCATGGAAAGCAAACACACCAATCAAACCACCAAGCACAAGTTGACTTCCTGAAGATAATGGACCAGCAACTGAAACACCGATATATTTCATAGAATGAAACTGCCCAGACTGACCGACAGCCCAAATCAAACCACCAACAAAACCAATCAAAAATATAGGTAATGTCATCTCAGGCCTACGAAACAAAAAAACGACCAACGCAAAAACAAACGCTCCCATTGTCATGCCAAATGTTTGTTGATGTGCATTTCCTCCGATTTTATTTGAAACAAAACCGATAGAACCCCAAGCAAACATTGGAATAAGAGCAAGTAAAACACCCTCCATTTTAACCCCTTTTATAATTTATAATTTGTACATTTTTCAAAATGACGATTTATTTATTTTACACTATTTTTATTAAAAAGCAAGTCTTTGCTACAATAATTTTTCCTTATATATAACAATAAAAAAGTGAAAAATTTTATACTTTTTCTCACTTTTTATAGTCTATTTATTCATTTTTGTTCTCGTTGGACTAATCCATGTCCCAGTTCCTGTAAAACCAAGCACACCTTTCAAAGCTGGTATGAACGTAGCAACTACTGTGATAGCATTCATCTGCCAATACCAGAGCATATAAGCAGGAGCAAAAAATAAATATTTCATTTTCTTCCCGTGATTATCTAAAGCCAGCGAAACAAAAAGTTGCCAAAATCCAATAATTGTCATAAACGAAAAGAAAATAAATATTGAATCTAATAAACGATTGATTGTGCTAAATTGTCCCGTTGCCATATAAAATAAAAACTGAATGACAAGCACTAAGGTTCCAAAAATATACAAAAAACTCCAAAGGATACTTCCTGTCTGGTCAAGTAGCATAATCACTTTTGTCAGATTTTTCACGGGATGTCGAATAATCCGTTTAAAGTTAGTCACCCAAGCTTCTGTACCACCTTTTGCCCAGCGTTTTCTTTGATTATAAAGCATTTCTAAAGTATTGGGTACATTCATATAAAACATGATATCCGCTGCAAAAACCGCCTGCCAACCATTAAACTGTTGGTCCCAAGCAATCGAAATATCTTCCGTTGCTCGATTTTGCCGCCAAAGTCCGACATCATAGACTGCTTTTTTTCGATACATTGTATTGGCTCCTGAATAAGCGTACATAGAGCCTAAAACGCCCATCTGAGTTCGTTTAATAATCCCAACAATACTTGAAAATTCTATTGTTTGTGATTTTTCAACCATCAGTGTACGATTTTGTACGTCCATATTCGCTGTGACAGCCGCAATATTTTGATGTTTTTTACCTTTAAAATAATTCATATATTTCCATAAACCATCTGGCTCTGGCACAGTATCCGCATCATTACTTAAAATAAATTCGCCGCGAGCAAATGAAATTCCGATGTTAAAAGCGTGCGCTTTTCCTTTATTTGCAGTAATTCTTATCACGCGCAGCTTATCATATTTCTGAGATAAACGTGCCAAAATATCTGGTGTTGTATCCGTTGAGCCATCATCACAAACCAATACTTCATAATTATGATAATGAATATCGTTCATCAAATATTCAATCGTTTCTTCAATCATAACTTCTTCATTATGTGCTGGCACCATGATTGTAATAAATGGTTCTTCTTTTTCTGAAAGAACTTGAAAATTTTTCATACGTCCCTTATAGAAAAAACGATAATATAACCCACCAACTGTCCAATAAATCGCTCCAACCATTGGATACAACATGAGAATTTCAAGAAAATCTAAGATAACTTTTTCCATTAGTGTAACCCTCTCTCCTTAAATATATCCTGAACAAGCGTATCAGGAAGATTTTGTTCTGAGGCTACCACATAGTAACTACTTGTTGCTCGAAATTTCTCCTCTCCAAAGCGTTCTTGATAAAGTTCTTCTAAAATTTCTTCACGTTTTTCTAATTTTTCCTCATCATAAGTTTTCTTAGTTGCATAAACTTTTTGCTCCAAATGATTATTTCTCAAAAGTAAAAGTAAGCAAATAAGAGCAATAACTATAAATGTTACTCCAATAAAGTTTTCCAAAAAATGGGTGAAAATAGTTGTCGCGTGCGTGTGCCACTGATAAATTATCGACCAGATTTTCTTTTTACCAAGAGAATTCAATAATACAAGTAATGGAGCAAGAAGAATCAGCCACATAAATAACGTACTTATAATTTGTACTGCTTTTAATTTATGATGTCCCAATTCAAAAAACTCATCTTGGGTAAAATCTTTCATATCTTTGCTCCTTTCAGATTTTTATGGATACTTTCTCTCTCTTTTTTTACTACTGTTTCTGTTGCAGGTTCAAAATTTTTACCATATTTCGAGTTTTTGATGTCAAGTTCCATCATATAGATTGCTTCCTCTAAAAAAGCTGCCTGCTGATTTTCTAAATAACGAAGAATGACAAATAATCCCTGTGTAGAAAGATATTTTTCATCAATGCGCGGATGTACAATAAGGTCATTTTCGAGGATTTTTTCAGAACTCTGGTCAATTTCTTCTTTTTGTGGTGCCAATTTTCCAAGCCATTTTTGTTCTATTTTTTCTTTACTATGATGCAATTTTCCTTTATCCCATAGATAAAGATAAATGCTATAGCCAATCAAAAATATAACACTGCAAATAAAGATAAGAGCAACAAAACGTGTTAACAATTCACCATTTACAGGAGCAAACGCACTAAAAAAATAAATAATGATAAGAAGTGGAAAAATCAAGCCAATCACAAAAGCATGATGATTTCTTGCCTTGATGATTGTACATTTATAGGCGCGCAATAAATCATTTCTTTTATAATTATTTTTTTCAAGTTGATTTAAACTGTTGAGAACTTGCTGACAATAGATAATATCAGCATTTTTAATGCTATCATTCACTGCTCTGCTCCTTTCTTTTTAACTATTTTCTTCAATTTTGGGATTTTGTTTGCGAACAAGTTGCGCTAGAATTTTAGTCAAACCTTCAGGATTTTGATAACCATGTTTAAAATAAAAATCAGTAAATTCAATATCTTCAATACTTAAATTTTGTTCTATTGCAAGAGAAAATGTATCTACGTATCCCGATACTTCTGGTGCTGTTCCTTCGATTTGTACACCTAAGATTTTATGTGTTCTTTTTTCATAAACCAACCAAGCATTTGTAAATTCGTCCGAATTTAAAAAACTATTATGCGAATAAACCATATCGCAATCAAATCCTTCTGCTTGGGCGCGCTTTTGTGTCAATCCTGTGACGCAAAGTGTTCTATTTTCAATATTCATATTGTAAGTGCCCTGGGAAGAATTGATTTTTTGTCGTGCTTCGACAAGATTGATTGCTGCGATCTCTCCTTGACGAATGGCATCACTTGCATGAGGTAAATAGAGAGAATGCTTGATGCGATTGACATAAGTTGTAGAACAATCACCAACAGCAAAAATATCCGGCTCACTCGTTCTCATATATTCATCAACTTCTACTGCCCCCATATCTCCTAAAGTCACTTGATTTGCCAACAAAAATGAGTTCGGACGAAATCCCACAGCATAAATAATTGCATCTGCCTCAAATTTTTTTGATAAGTAAGTATAAAGAACAAGTTTATATCCCGTTTCTGAGTTATTTTCCTCACGAATATCCACAGGAAATGTAGATAATTCTAATTTAACCCCTTCTGCTCTTAGGACATTTTCTATATTTTCTGCAGCTGGAGTATCAAGATATTTATCCAATAAGTGTTCACTTGCTTGTAAAAGTGTGACGTCCAGCCCTTTTTTCACAAAAATCCGAGAAAGTTCGACTCCGATGAAACCTCCACCAACAACGACAAGTTTTTTTACTTTTTCTGGTAAACTTCCCATATGTTTCGCATCTTCCATACTTTTCACAACAAAAAGCTTATTCGTGAAATCTCCGCTAAACATTGGAAAAAGTGGATAAGAACCGACTGCAAGAACTAATTTGTCATAACTTGTAAGCTCTGGCTCATCACTTGTTTCTTTTTGATACGTCATTGTTTTTTCATTGCTATCAATTTTTTTGACAACAGTTTGAGTTTCAACAATAATTCCCTCGGAACGAAGAACTTCTGCTGTAACATAACTCGATTTTCTGAGATTATTTTTTCCCATGAGGTAAAGTGGAATACTTTGAGAAATAAAGCTGATTTCTGCCTGCTTTTCATAAATGACAACTTCTGCATCTGGAAATTCTTCACGAGTGCGTCTTGCGCAGGCAATACCAGCGTGCGAACCACCAATTATTACAACTTTCATTTTTTATTCTCCTTATATTTATTTTTCTATTATCTTTATCTTATCAAAAGGAATATATTTCAAGAAATCATTTGACTTATAATATCATATAAAAAAAGAGACAATAGTAATATTATCTCTTTTCTATAATTATCAAAATAGGTGGTGTGTGAATTTGATTGAGAGGCTGGTAAATCATTACCTCCCAGTCACGTTGCTGAAGTTCTGTTGCCCACTGTAAAATTGCATTTTTTTCTTGCGCTCCGCCATTATGACCATAGTAAATCATAATAGAAATGCGTCCTCCTTTGACAAGACGCTCCATTATTTTTGACAAAGCTGTCAAAGTTGTTTGAGAATGCGTTATAACTGATTTATCCGTTTGAGGAAGATAACCAAGATTAAAAATTGCCGCTGTAATTGGCCCATTGACATAATTATCCAAATTCTCATGTCCATCCAAAATCAATGTTGCAGTCTTACCAGCCGCTTTTAAACGCTTTTGAGTAGCTTCCAATGCCGCTTCTTGCACATCAAATGCAAAAACATGATTTGACAGTTCTGTCAAAAATAATGTATCATATCCATTTCCCATTGTTGTATCAACCACCGTATCCTCAGCTGTAATAATTTCTGACAAAAAACGATGGGCTAGTTCCATTTGCTTTATCATTTATAACTCTCACCACAATCATATTTTTAATTTTTGACAGGATTGTCAAAAATGGCTTCCCAAGAAGTCACAATATTTTTATCCAAAACGTCGGACATCAGCAATTCCTTGCCAACTTCCACGCAATTCCATTTCTTTATCAATCGCATTTAGCACTTCCCACTTTTTCAGCGACCACATCGGACCAATCAAACTCTCGCGTGGCGCATCACCAGTTAAACGATGAATCACAATTTCCTTTGGAATGAGTTCCAACTGATTGCAAATCGTATCTACATACAATTTGCGAGACATTAACTGCAATTTCCCCGCATGATAATCCCGCTGCAAAGCAGTATTACGCATCAAATGCAACAAATGCAACTTGACTCCCTGTATATCACTATCAAGTACCATCCGCCGTACATTTTCGAGCATCATTTCGGGAGTTTCCCCAGGCAGACCATTTATCAAATGCGTACATACATTAATTCCATGTAGCCGAAGCCGTTTCACAGCATCAACATAAGTTGCATAATCATGCGCACGATTTATCAAATCCGAAGTTGTGTCAAAGGTTGTTTGAAGTCCCAAATCAATCCAAACTTCAAAACGTTCATTTAGCTCAGCTAGATAGTTCACAACATCCTCAGGCAAGCAATCTGGCCGTGTCCCAATAGAAATACCAACCACATCAGGCATCGTCACAGCCTGCTCAAAACGCTCTCTCAGTACCTCTACAGGAGCATGCGTATTTGTGAAATTTTGAAAATAAACAATATATTTTTTCACACCTGGCCATTTTTGATGAAAAGCAGCCACTTCCTTTTCAAATTGCACAGGAATTGGCGCTTCAGGCGCCACAATCATATCTCCAGAACCAGAAACTGTACAAAAAGTACACCCTCCATGAGCAACTGTCCCATCACGATTAGGACAATCAAATCCAGCATCAATTGGCACTTTAAAAATCTTTTCCCCAAATGTATTTCTCAAATAATCATTCCAAGTTATATATCTTTTTTGCATAATCCAAATTATAACAAAAAAAGACCTAAAGGTCTTTAATAAAACTCCGGCAGTAAGACTCGAACTTACGACATCATGATTAACAGTCATGCGCTACTACCAACTGAGCTATGCCGGAATAAAGGAAATCATATAGATAAACCAAATCATTCCAAAAAATAGTCCGTACGGGACTCGAACCCGTGTTACCGCCGTGAAAAGGCGGTGTCTTAACCTCTTGACCAACGGACCAAAATCACTTGGCAACTAGCCTATCTCCCAGGAGGCAACCTCCAAGTACTTCCGCCGTGGATGGACTTAACTTCTGTGTTCGA
>NZ_BOVQ01000008.1 GCF_018403765.1 Lactococcus nasutitermitis | reverse complement strand
TCAAGAATTAAGCACGCATTTTTGATTTTTTTTCCCTTGCTGTTCGTCTATTGGCTTCAAACACTGATATAGCTGGAAGAATGGATTTAAAAAAGTCATAGAAAACTATGACTTTTTTATTTTTTGTACACTATCTCGTTCAATCAGATAAGAATTTGAATAAAAATCACTGCTTGTTTCTTGGTTAATTGACATAATTAGTTTTTTCATTGCAATTTCTCCTTTTTCCACTTGGTCAATCGCAATCGTCGTTAATTTGGGAGAAACAAAATCACAAAATTCAGCATTATCTACCCCAATAATCGAAACATCTTTAAATATTTGATTAAGTTTGACTGCTAAAATATCAGCCGTAGCATAAATAGCGCTAAAAGGTTGCGCCATCAGATAGGGCTTCACACTTTGTAAGACATCTTGATAGTTCGGAGTAGGTGTGGTTGCTACTAAAAATTGACCACTACTTTTTTGGGCAAAATATTTTTTAAATGCAGAAAATCTTTTTTCAATAACACTCGGTGCAGAATCAAAATCAAAACTACAGAACAAAATATTTTCGTGTCCTTGCTTCACCAGATAATCTACGGCTATTTTGGAAACTTCGTCTTCGTCTGTTCCAACAAAATTTCGTGCTTTTTCTGAGTTTATTGTTATTCTTTTGCGGTAGGTATCTACATAAGTTACCGGCACAAATATGTTTTTATCAACTTGAGAAAAGTCATAACTACTCACACCAATCATGATAAAACCAGCAAATGTCCAATTCCTTTGCAAAACTTCAATATCTTCTGCCTTGTCTATTGAACGAATCATTGTGAAATATCCATACTTATTCGCAACATTTTCAATCCCAGTAAGGATTGACGACACAAATGGATCAGTAAAATCTGTATAACTTTCTTTACTATAAAAAAGTACACCAATTAACTGAGAAGAACCCGTTCTTAGATTTGACGCATTCTGATTTGGAACGTAATTATACTCCTCAACTAGCTTTAATATTTTTTCTTTAGTTTTTATAGATACTTTTGCATTTTTACCATGAATAACATTCGAGACAGTCATAACTGAAACGCCTGCTAATTTTGCAATTTCTTTTAACGTGATTTTTGCCATAACTAGACCTCTGTATATGCTCCATTATACATAAATCTATTTTCTTTATCTACTGCTATAAAGTATTTCAAACAAAGAATCTTGTAATTCTATATTATTTAGTTGTTTGATATATGCCACTTTTTTATTAAAATCAGATATATTCGATAATTTTTGATAAATCGTATCTTTTTCATCATAAGGTAATTCAGCAATATCTAGTCGTCTAAATAGATTTTTTTGAAAATCCCAGTCAAACTCTTGAATATAGCTCGTTAAATCCAGCGAAAAATCTCCAGATAAAGTTGTTATTTCATGTCCAGCATAAATTATCGTGTGTTTTCGAGATGTTGGATTCTTTTCTGTTAAGTTCAAAATCCCTTTGTCAAAGGTAACCGTCGTTTCATTGTTATCTTCAACTAAGCAATAGTGTCCTTCCCCTTGTGGGAAAATTTTCCATATCATTTCTAAAGGTATTTCTTCACGTAACATTGGATTTTTGTCTAATGGGATAATCGCTCCAGCTTTTACAAAAACAGGAATTTCATCTATTTCTCTGTAAATTTTGAGTTCAGTATCTCCTTCGTATTTTTCACCAGTGAAAAAGTCATACCATGTTCCTTCGGGCAGCCACACATCTACTTCACCCATTTGCAATTCTGGGTTAATTTTATGAGTAATTGGTGCAACAAGCATGCCCCCACCAAATAAATATTGATTTTTGTGGTTATATGCTTCTTCTTGTAGAGGATAAGCATAGTACATAGGCTCAACGAGTGCTTTTCCTTTTGTAGCTGTTTCAATATTTGCCGTGTAAAGATAAGGAATAAGAGAATGACGCAAGCGCAAGAATTTTTCCATAGCTTCTTCTACGACTTTGTCAAAATGCCAAGGTTCTTTACTAGTAAACTCTGATTTCGATGAGTGCAAACGATTAATAGGTGAAAAAACACCGTATTCTAGCCAGCGGAGACTTAGTTCAGCATCTTTCCCGCCGTGCATATGTCCACCAATATCATGACTCCACCAGGTATATCCGATATTAGATGCCGTACTTGTGAAATAGGGTTGAAAATCGAGGCTATCCCAAGAAATCACAGTATCCCCAGAGAAGCCTAAAGGATAACGGTGACTGCCTGGCCCTGCATAACGACTCAAAATAATATTGTTTTGAGAGAGTTTTTGTGCATCTTTGTATTGATAATGATTGAGTAGCCAAAGTGGGTCAACACCTGTTGAGGAAACAGCTCCTTGTTGCCAATCAAGCCACCAAAAATCAACACCATCTTTTTCAAGTGAACCATGAACATCTTCAAAATAAGATTTACGAAAATCAGGATTGTTAAAGTCAAATTTTGCAGGTTCTTCGAGTTCTTTATTGAGATGAAGATGTTCGGCAACTTTCGGATAATCATCTTCAAAGGCACGAATACCATCTGCTGGGTGGTCATTCAATGTAACTTTTAATTTTTTATCATGAAGTTGCTGGATAAATTCTTTCGGATGAGGAAAAAGTTTTTTATTCCACGAATAGCCTGTCCAACCTGAGCCATATTTAGTCGGAACCTCTGCTACTTTGTGCCAATCCATATCAATCACCGAAACAGATAATGGGACTTTTTTATCTTGAAACTTATCCATCAAAGCCAAATATGACTCCTGCGAATATTCATAATAACGACTCCACCAATTTCCAAGAACAAAGCGTGGAAGCTGAGGTGTATTTCCTGTTAAATGATAATAGTCTTTCAATGCTTGACGATAGTTTCTCCCGTAAGCGAAGAAATAAATATCAATGTCTGAGCGATGATAATTTTTTACATCTCCTTTATCATTCATTTCCCAACTATTATCCGTCAAAATTGCAAAGCCATTTTTAGACATAATGCCATCTTCTAACTGACATTCACCGTCAATCGTATCTAGGGTTCTTGTTGTACCTCCGAGATTACCATCAATCTTTTCTCCAAAATACCAGCGATTTGAATACACGCTAAAAGCAAAACGTACATCAGCATACAAACTGCCTTTAGTAAAAGTTCCACCTGTATAATAAAGATGCACAGCATCTGTTAAAATTTCTATTGAGTTTTCTTTCTTGATGATGTCAAACTTCACTGGAGAAAATTCTCTATTTTGAACGATTTGTGTTTTGTTATCTTCAAAATCTCCTGTCTCACTATACTCAATGCGGATTAAATTTTCCGTTAAAATTTCAAAACGTGCTTTATCAAATTTTATTATTCTATTTTCTTCCATTCTTAATTCCGTTCTAATTTATCAAATACCTGTTTTATCATTACACCTGAAAAATAGTTCATAAAAGCAAAACCACCAAAAGTAAATAAGTAAATCATGGTAAGTAGCGCTACTGGACTGGACAAGGCAAAGTACACAATGAAGCTATTATAAATCACTAAAAATACTGTCTGAAACAAGTGTTGTAAGCTTAATCCTAAGACGTTTTTTACGGCGACTTGCAGCTTATCTTGATAACGTCCAATATAAGCAAAAAGATAAGAGACTTCAATAGCTAGAAAGATAACTGCCAAAATGGTTACCACACCAAACAAGAAGGATAAGGCTATAAACAAATGCCCTAACAAACGAAAATCTAGGAAAAAGAGCAGCCCAAGTGCGACGATTATCAGCCAAGCGATAGTAGATTGTTTGAAATTACTTTGAAAAATCCTAAAATAATTTGCTATCAATCGTTCATCTTTCTTACGTAAAATATTTTGAATACTCGTTTGCAACGCGCACAAACTAGCGCCTATCGTAATTAAGGGAATACTTGTTAGGATGAACAATGTATTTAAAATAATTAGGTTTGCTATGAGCGCTAAAAACCGCATGGGTGGACTATCTAAACTTAATAATCTTTTCATCTTTAATACCTATAAATAGTAAGTCAGAGACTTAGGAGGACATCTCTGGCTTATTATAACATTTCTAGTAAAGCAGTTATTTGCTTGGAGAGAAATACGGTGAATTTTTATCACTTACTTGTCTCGCAAGGTTCGCCTCATTGATAACGCTCGTAAAATTAAGAGCTTGCTTTTTAAAATAAATATTTTTTAGCTGAATGTTCTTCATTTGAGATTTGCCACCACTGTCTTCATTGAGCAGACGTAATCCACAAGACGATTTTTCACCAGCAAGTACCCAAACATCATCAACCAAAACATTTTCAATGGAACGATTACCATCATTATTTGTCCACGAAGCATCTCCGCCCATATCTTCAGAGTTGCCATTATCAAAATCAATCAAATAAGGCCAACCTCCCCCTTCACCATGCATTCCTGAAACACCCATTTGTGCGTCTTCTAAAACAATATTTTTGAAAGTCACATTTGAAATGCTACAATTATCCGCATTGTGAATCGAAATCGGTGCTTTATGGAAAGCGTGCAGCACATCAATATTTTCAAATCGTACATTGGATAGTTTCATTGAAGTGAGAGGGTTACCTTTATTGGTTTCAAAGCCAAGCTCCATCGACTGTGCTAAATCTGTCCATATTAGACTGTTGGTTACTTTGATATTCTGTGTATCCGTGTTTGTGTAATTTTTCAGAACAATGCTATCATCCCATGAACGAACAAATGAATGATTGATTGTTACATCTTGTGAGCTTTGAATAGTGATGCCGTCACTATTATCACGACAAGAAATAATCTTCAAATTGTGAATAGCAACTTGTCTGCTGTTATAGAGTTGCACAACCCAATCGTTGGGGTCAAAAATATTGATGCCATCAATCGTGACATTGTCAGCATTTGGAACATTGATAGCTGGCGGACCACCTTGTGTTAAAATACCTCGCCCTAGCAATTTTGAATCAGAAGCCATCGTTACTGGTCCATCTATAACAGAACCAGCTGCAAGATAGACTGTTTGTCCTTGTGCAATATTAAGTGGTCCGTCAACTCGTCCTTTAATGACTTTTGCACCTGCTGGAATTTTTTGCTGTGGCGGATTAGCAAAGATTAAAAGGTCATTATTGATGGGATTACCATTAATCTCTACGGAATACTGTCCCCACTTTTTGAGGGTAAAGAAAACCGTTTTTCCTTTTATTTTTGTGTTTATACCAGCTGTTGTCGGTCTTACTTGGACAGATTTTACAGCTTTAGGATAAACAATGGCTACTGTAATCTTTCCTCTCATGTCAAAAGTTGCGACGGCTGCTTTTTTCAGTAAACTATCATCGGTTGGATAATTTCGCTTTGGATTTGTATTGACACTGTAGAGTTGAAGGGCTCGAGTCTGTTTAGCATCTTGAACATAAACTTTCATTCCTTTAAATTCTTTCATCCCCTTAGCAAATGGATACGTGGTTATTGCTCCATTTCCTTTTCTTCCACTCTGTAAGGGTGTTTGATGTCGGTTTAACATCAATGTGCCTCCTGCAATCAATAACAACAAAACAATTATTATTGAGATGATAAGTTTTCTATGGTTTTTCATTGTTTGCTCCACAGAATCTTTTTATAAAGTTCAGTCAGAACGATGATGCTCTGACTGAAAACTATTATTTACTTTTTCAATTCTTTTTCGTAACGGTTGTAAGCCTCGTTTTGAATCTTCATGAATTTTTGAAGTCCCATAGCATTCAATTTATTCACATAAGCTTTATAAGAAGCGTCAGTCAAGCCACCTTTTGTAACCCATTTTGCTTCTTGTTGTGTGGCGTAAGAATTGATGTCAGGTAAAAGTTGAGCCATTGTTGTCAATTCTGCATTTGTATAAGTAACATTTGGATAGGCAGGCAAAGCATATTTCTTATATTTTGCATCCATTGCTAATTTTTGAGCATCGCCATTTGCTGAATCTTGGAAAGTGACATCTTTATTTGATTTTGTCCAAGTCTTAGGACCAAAATCACGCAGAGAATCTACCCAAGCTTGTGTATCTGCTGTTGTACCTGCTTTTGGTTTTAAAACTTCGTAACCTGCGCTTGTTTTCTTTGTGGCAACACCAAATTCTCCATAAGTATTTTGGATTGAAGCGTCGTTAGTATAGAATTTATCTACCCATTTCATCAAGGCTTTTACATTTTTAGCTTTTGTCGTTACCATAAATTCATTACGGTTTTCATTGTAATGGTCTGGATCTGAGAAAACATAAGCTTTGCCATCAGAGCCTTTAAGCGGTGGCAAGGCGACATAATCTTTGGCATTTGCTCCAAAGGTTGCATCAGCTGTCCAGCCAGCAGAAACACCAACGACTTCTGTTTTTGCCATCAGGTTAGCTTGAGTTTGTGTTGCGTCTTCCGTGTACATCTGAGGATCAATCAATCCTTGAGAATAGGCTGTATGCATGGCTTGAATACCTGCTTTGTAACGGTCATTAGTGTAAACAAAGGTTGGTTTACCATTCCAGAGCGCAACATCATTTGGCTGAACGTCTGATTCTAGGTTGCCAAATGGTAAAATATAGGCAAATGTTGGATTGACATTACCCGGTGCATAAGGAAGTTCATCTGACTTACCATTACCGTTAGGGTCTTCTGTTTTGAATGCTTGCAACACTTTTACAAATTGTGCATAAGTCGTTGGCATTTGTAAACCAAGTTTATCCAGCCATTTTTTGTTGATAAAGAGTTGGTTCGCAATCGTTGGGCGCACTGGTTCGTTCTTTGGGAGAGACCAAATCTTGCCGTCGGGACTTGTAATCATGGCTTTTAGGGCTGGATTTTCTTTGAGTGCTTTGGTCAAGTTGGGCATATCCGTTTTATTGATATATTTATTTAATGGGATAAAGTCTGCTTGATTTTGAGCAATTTGTTGGTCTGTAAAGGCTATTGAACCCATGAAAGCATCTGGGAGGTCGCCTCCTGCCATCATGGTTGACTGTTTATCTGTCCAGTTCGCATCCAAATAAACATTCCATTTGACATTGATGCCTGCTTGTTTGGCTAGTTTATTGGGGAATTTTTCAAAAGTTGTTCCCCAGTCAGACCAGCGGACAGTTGCTACGGTAAAGTTTTTGTTTCCTGCGTCAGCTTTCTTTGATGAATTGCTTCCACAAGCAGACAAGAGCGTAACTGCTGCAAGAATTGATGCTGCGCTGGCAGCAACTTTGAGTGTACGATTTTTCATTAGTAATCTCCTTAGATTATTGTATTAAACAACTATTTTTTAATAGTTGAGCTGAAAGCGAGGTTCAAATCATTCTTTGATTGCTCCAATCATAACACCTTGATTGAAGTATTTTTGTAAGAAGGGGTAAAGACACATAACTGGTAATGTTGAAACAACGATAGAAGCATATTTCATCATATTTGCCGTTTGTTGGAGTTGTTGTGCTACATCTCCTGTTGCTTGTGATTGGAGAGTTTGATTAGTAATCAATAATTGTCTCAAAAGTAATTGCAAAGGTTGTAGATTTGGGTTTGATAAGTAAATCAAGGCGTTAAACCAAGAATTCCAGATTCCGACTGCTGTCCAAAGCCCAATAACTGCTAAAATTGCTTTGGATAAGGGAAGCACAATTTGCACAAAATAGCGAATAGTGCCTGCGCCGTCCATCTGGGCAGCTTCCCATAATCCTTCGGGAATAGATTGTTGGAAGAATGTTCTCGCAACAATGATATTGTAAGAAGAAACTGAGAAAGGAATAATCATGACCCAAATCGTATTGAGAAGTCCAAATTGTTTCGTCACTAAGTAGATGGGAATCAAACCACCTGAGACAAACATCGGAATGACATACATGAGTGCAATCCAACGTCTGCCAAATAAATCTTTTCGCGTCAAGGCGTAACCGACAGGAATATTGACAAAAAGAGCAAACGCTGTTCCTGCAACAGTATAAAAAATCGTATTAAAATAGGAGCGCCAAATGAGTGGCTGGTAAAACAACGTTGTGTAGCCTTTTAAATTGATTGATTTTGGTAAAAGCCAGACAGCTCCTGATGCAACATCTTGCGGATTGGAAAAGGAGGCGATAATGACAAACCACAAGGGATAGATGATTACCAAGATAAGGAGGATTGAAAGAACAACATTCATAAAATCAAAAACTTTTTCTGACTTACTTCTAGGTTTTCTCTTCTTTTTTTCTTTTTTCATGCTATGCTCCTTTCTTTAAAATAAGCCAGTATCTGTCAAACGGCGGGAAAGGAAATTCGCTGTGACGAGAATAACGAGATTGATGACCGTTTGAAAGAGGTTGATTGCTGTGGAATATGAATATTGGAATGATTGTAAACCGACTTTGTAAACATAGGTCGAAATAATTTCACTTCCTGATAAATTCAGTGGATTTTGTAAGAGCAAGACTTTTTCAAAGCCGACATTGAGAAGTTGTCCGACTGCCATGATGAGCATAATCATGATGGTTGGTAAGAGTAATGGTAAATCAATCTTGATGATACACTGAAGCCTTGTTGCTCCATCCATCGTTGCTGCTTCATAATAGGTGGGGTCAATCGCAGAGAGCGCTGCAAGATAGATAATAGAGTTCCAACCAATATTTTGCCAAACATCTGACCAGACATTTAAGCTGGCAAAAGAATTGGGATTGGCGATAATATCTGGCATTTTGAGATTGAAAACCTGAAGAAGATTGGCAACAAGTCCCGTTTGTGGTGAGAGAAATAAGAGGAGCATTCCTGCCATTACCATGGTTGAAATAAAGTGAGGAAGATAGGTTGTTACTTGAAAAAATTTCTTGAATACTTGATTACGTAGCTGGTTGCAAAGCACTGCCAAGATGATGGGTAATGTGAATCCAAAAAGTAAGCCGTAAATGGCAATCTTTAAGGTATTGAGGATAGTGGGCCAAAACATATAAGAGCTAAAATATTGCTGAAACCACTTCAGTCCAACCCAAGGACTTGCCCAAATACCAAGTGACGGTGAATAGTCTTTGAAAGCCATCAGAAGTCCATACATTGGGATATAGGCAAACATGATGAGTAAAATGGTGGCAGGGGCGAGTAAAAGGTAAAGTGACGCATTATGTTTTAGTTTTTCTGTAAATAATTGATTTTTACCTTGTCCACTCCTTTTTTGAGTAGTCATTTCCATTGAGTATCTCCTGCTTTTTTCTTTGCTAGGAATATTTCTCTTGTACTTTGTACAAGAGAAAGGCTAGCCTTTCGTTGTTTAGATAAGCATTGTTTTTAGGTAGGTTTAACGTTAAACTTTGTGATTTTATTTTACCGCTTACAAAAATGTTTGTCAAGGCTTTTCTGAACGAAAGCTTAAATTTAATCTATTTTTAACAAAAGAAAACTTAAAGAAACAAAAAAGCACTCGCCGAAGCAAGTGCTTGAAATGATAAAATGCAATATTTTAACGTTTTGAGAATTGTGATGCTTTGCGGGCTTTTTTGAGTCCGGCTTTTTTACGTTCAACCATACGAGCGTCACGAGTCAAGAGACCTGCGCGTTTCAATGCTCCACGGAAGTCTGGGTCAACTTCGAGCAATGCACGAGCGATACCATGACGGATAGCTCCTGCTTGTCCAGATACACCACCACCGTTGACGTTTACGAGTGTATCGTAAGCACCTTCAGTTTGTGTAGCTGCAAATGGTTGGTTGATAACCAAACGCATATCTGCGTGTGGAATGTAATTTTCTACATCGCGGTTATTTACAGTGATTTTACCAGTGCCAGGTACGAGACGTACACGTGCAACTGAGTTTTTACGACGGCCTGTGCCGGCATATTGTACTTGTGCCATTTTGTTCGTTTCCCCCTATTAGATAAGTCCTGAGATGTCAAGCACTTCAGGTTGTTGTGCTGCGTGTGTGTGTTCTGCACCTACAAATACTTTAAGTTTCATGCCTTGAGCACGTCCCAAAGTGTTGTGTGGAAGCATTCCTTTAACTGATTTTTCAATCAAACGAACAGCATTTTTATCACGGAGTTCACCAGCTGTGATAGAAGTCAATCCACCAGGGTAAAGGCTGTGTTTGTAATAAATCTTATCTGTTGCTTTTTTACCAGTTAATTTGATTTTTTCAGCGTTAATAACGATTACGAAATCGCCTGTATCTGTGTGAGGTGTGTATGTTGGTTTGTTTTTGCCGCGAAGTACGCTAGCAACTACTGCTGACAAACGCCCAAGAGGAACATCAGTCGCATCAACAACGTACCATTTGCGGTCAACGTTTTGAGCGTTAGCCATGAATGTTGTTTTCATCATTTTAGTTGTTTTTCCTTTTACTAGAATTTGTTTACAGGCAGCCATTCCTTAGCTGTCAAGATATTTTTGGGTTTCCGGGGCCACAAAAATGGGGTAAACAATACCGTTTATCATGATAGCATATTTTTGCTTCATTTGTCAAGTATTATTTTTTATAAATCCTGAGAACTCGCGGAGAAATGCCGAGAATAATTTCTGCGCCAATCATGTTGGCTTTTTTCGCCCAATCTTCTAGTTTTATTTGATGTTCATGCTCTTTGCCGATTATCGTTACTTCTGTGCCAAGTGCTACTTTTTCTGGGAGAGCGATGAGAGCTTGGTCCATTGAAATTCGTCCGATAATTTCTTGAAACTCGCCATTTACTAGAACTTTTCCTCCTTGAAAACTTCTACGAAAACCATCTGCGTAGCCAATTGGCAATGTGCCTACCCACATTTCTTGCTGTGCTATGAATGTTGCACCGTAGGAGACGCTCATGCCAGGCTGGAGCTTACGCACTGAGATTATCCGCGTTTTCCAAGTAAATGATGGCTGTAAAATTAAGCCATCTGGTAGGTCAGTCAAATCGGACATGTTGTAACCGTAGAGAGCATTTCCTATACGGAGAATGTCCGTTGGGAGTTCGTCTTTATGCCAGACTGAAGCTGGTGAGTTTGCGAGATGCCAATAGTTTTGAGAAATTTGTGCTTGTTGCATCATGCTTATAAACTGTTCTTTTTGTTTGAGAAAATGTTGGTCAGAATTTTTTTCGTCTGCACTGGCAAAATGTGTGTAAACACCTGTTAAGTCTAAGTTTTTACTGTGTTGGATATACTGATATAAATCTGTCAATTCTTGTATATTTTGTACTCCAATGCGTGCCATACCTGTATCAACAGCAATTTGGATAGAAAATTTTTTGACAGTTCTGTCAAAAAATAATTGCGCTTCTGCGGACTTCAACCAGTCCAAATTGTCAATCGTTGGTGTAAGTTGATAGTGTAACATCAATGGTACTTGGCTTGCTTCTTGGACAGATAAGAGCAAAATTTCAGTATCAGCTGGTAAAGTTTGGCGCAGTTGAATCCCTTCATCAATAGTTGCAACGGCAAATCGGCGAACTTGATTATCTTCGTAGAGCTTTTGAGCAACTTTTTGAGCGCCATGTCCGTAAGCATCCGCTTTGAGAACGGCAATCATTTCACGCGCACTCGTCCATTTCATGATAGTTTTAGCATTCTGGGAAATTGCTTCTAAGTCAATCGCTAGCCATGTTGGTCGTGTTAAATTCATTCTTTTATTATAACCCATTTTTTAAAATATTTGATGATAAAAATAATTAGACATGGCAAGGCTTTTTGTGTATAATGAATTTCATCATGAAAAATAAGAAAAAACATTTTTTGCGCTGGATTATTGGAATTTTTC
Organism: Lactococcus nasutitermitis; assembly: GCF_018403765.1. Lineage (GTDB taxonomy): Bacteria > Bacillota > Bacilli > Lactobacillales > Streptococcaceae > Lactococcus > Lactococcus nasutitermitis. Next base: position 113,880 of record NZ_BOVQ01000008.1, on the reverse strand, counting down.
TAGCGCTTGTGATTATTGATATTGGAGCAACCTTATATTTTTATCAAGTGGCTTGCATTCGCAATGATAGTCCTGTCACGCAGGTGGCAACAACAAGTAAAAATTACCATCTTGTACAAGATTTTGATAAATTGTCTGTAAAAACTGTAACCATCAAGAACGATGGATTGAAGCTTGATGCTTCGTATCTTCCCGCGGCTGTGGCAACGAATAAAACAGTTATCGTTGTGCATGGTTTTCGACAAGATAAATCTGCGATGCGTCAATATGGCGAACTCTTTCACCAGTTGGGCTACAATGTTTTGATGCCAGATAATCGAGCTGCTGGCGATTCTCAAGGTAAATTCATCAGTTATGGTTACAAGGATAAAACAGATGTTATCGCTTGGGCGAAAATGCTGACGCAACAAAATTCTCAAGTTCATATCACTTTGTTTGGTCTGTCAATGGGTGCTGCGACTGTGATGATGGCTTCTGACCAGCCTGATTTACCAAGTTCTGTCAAAAATATCATCGAAGATTGTGGATATAGCAGTGTTTGGAGCGAGATTACTTATCAAGGTTGGAGCGGTTATCATGTGCCTGCTTTCCCTATTGTTTACAGTGTTTCAGCCGAAAATGCCATTCGTCAAGGTTGGTTTTTCCAACAGGCAAGTTCGACTTCGGCGCTCGCAAAAGATAAGTTGCCAATCCTCCTAATTCACGGCGGTGCGGACACTTATGTCCCAACAAAGATGGTTTATGAAAATTACAAAGCTGTCAAAAAAGGAACGCCAAAAGAACTTTTGATTGTCAAAGGCGCCGCACACGCACGGTCATTTGAAACTGACCCAACGTTATATCGCTCAACTGTGAGTAAATTTATGACGAAATATAATCCTGTCAAATAAATAAAAAAATCTGGCAAATCTGGCAGATTTTTTTGACAGTTCTGTCAAAAAATTTTTTCATCCTCATATCACTGATACTTGCAAAAATCACTGTAAAATGATATTATATTTGAGTAGCAATTCGCGGAAGTGGCGGAATTGGCAGACGCGCAGGATTAAGGATCCTGTCGGGAATTTTCTTGGTGCGGGTTCAAGTCCCGCCTTCCGCATAAATCAAACTCGGATAACGAGTTTTTTTGTTAGCAAATTTATGGTAAAATAGAACATGAACTACATTTTAAAAGAGGTAAATCTATCATGATGAATATGCAAAATATGATGAAGCAAGCGCAAAAGCTCCAAAAGCAAATGCAAGTGTCACAAGAAGAAATCAAAGCAACCACTTTCGTCGGAAAATCTGCACAAGACCTTGTCACAGCTGAATTTTCCGGTGATCGCACACTGAAATCTCTGACAATCAATCCAGATGTCATTGACCCAGAAGACCCAGAAACACTCTCAGAAATGACGATTGCAGCTGTCAATGATGCTCTCAGTCAGATTGAAAAAATTACAGAAGATAAAATGGGTAAATTTACTAAAGGATTACCGTTTTAACATAAAAAAAGCCAAATTTGGCTTTTTTATTTTTGACAGTTCTGTCAAAAAATTTTTCGTATTCTATTGACAAGCCGATGCTTTTGATGTAAAATAAAATTATATAAAAGCGTAAAAACGCTTTCAGGAGAGCTTTATGGCAAGCAATCAGCAATCAATTAACACTTGCTTGTCAAGGAGCAGGTGAATTTTTTAATGTAAAATAGCACTTTTTAAGTGCTATTTTTTGTTTTCATGTCAACAAATCATGTGCAGCTAGGGATTCACATAAAAAGCTCAAAAAGGAAAAACTATCATGAAAAAATCAGTTATTATCACCGCTGCTGCTGCCTCAGTCTTAGCCGTTGGTGTTACTAGCGCAACAACCGTCAAAGCGCACGCTGACAGCAACGTTTATCGTCTTTACAATCCAAATACAGGCGAACATTTTTACACAACCAGTACCGCAGAAAAAAATGCTGACGTAAAAGCTGGTTGGAATAACGAAGGTATCGGCTGGATTGCTCCATCTTCAAGTAAATCACCTGTTTACCGCGTGTATAATCCAAACGCTAAAGGTGGCGACCATTATTACACCAAAAATAAAGGTGAAGCAAGTGCTCTTGTAAAACTCGGTTGGAAATGGGATAATAATGAAAAGCCAGTTTTCTACTCTGGTTACAACACTGCAATTTATGTTGCTTATAATCCAAACGCTCTATCTGGCGCTCATAATTATACTGCCAGTCTTGGCGAAGAAAATAATCTTATCAAGTTAGGCTGGAAGTACAAAGCCATTGCTTGGTATGGCAAAGCTTATGTCGCACCTGCAAAACCAAGTACGCCTGCCTCTAAGAGCTTCACGAAAGGCGAAGGAACTTACACTGTAGGCAATCAAATCGCCGCCGGCAAATACACTGTGACCTCAGTCACTCATAGCGTTGGTACTCTCCTTGATTACAATACAGCCGACTATTCCGTAGATAATAGCCTCTATCTGGATAGCACTGGCAAATACGGCGACAAGTCTGCAACGATTACCTTGACAAAAGACATGACAGTTACCATCGTGCCAACACACACTGGAGATACAGTCGCTTTTATTCCTGTAAAATAAAACTTAGCACCGTCAAACACAAAAAACAGTCTGTCAAAAACTATTTTCTATCCTTTTATTTTTGACAGAACTGTCAAAAAAACCACAGAACAATTCTGTGGTTTTTTTATATATAAGTGTCTTATTTTACATATTCTTCAACAAGAGCAACAACTTCTTCCATAGTACCAGCTTCAGTTAAAGCTTTGTTAGCAAGTTCTTGCATTTTTGTTGTATCCAAACGTTTCATGAGTGAACGCGTTTGAAGCACTGATGTTGCAGACATAGAAAATTCGTCAAGTCCCATTCCCATAAGCAATGGAACAGCTGTCTGATCGCCAGCCATTGCACCACACATACCAGCCCATTTTCCTTCAGCATGAGCAGACTTGATAACATTGTTAATCAAGCGCAAAAGTGATGGATTGTAAGGTTGATAGAGGTAAGAAACTTGTTCATTCATACGGTCAGCAGCCATTGAATATTGAATCAAATCATTTGTACCGATTGAGAAGAAATCAACTTCCTTCGCAAATTGGTCAGCAAGCATTGCTGCCGCTGGGATTTCAATCATAATTCCCACTTCGATAGCATCAGAAACAGCGACACCTTCAGCAACTAATTTCGCTTTTTCTTCAAGCAAAATTCCCTTTGCCTTGCGGAATTCTGTCAATAAGGCAACCATTGGGAACATAATCCGAAGTCGTCCATGAACAGAAGCACGAAGCAAAGCACGAAGTTGCGTACGGAACATTGCATCACCAGCTTCGCTCAATGAAATACGCAATGCACGCCAACCAAGAAATGGATTCATTTCATCAGGAAGTTGGAAATAAGGCAATTTCTTATCACCTCCGATATCCATAGTACGGACAACGACAGGTTTGCCATTCATTCCTTCAAGAACTGCCTTATAAGCATCATATTGCTCATCTTCTGTTGGGAAATGGTCAGAATTCATATAAAGGAATTCTGTACGGTAAAGCCCAATAGCTTCCCCACCATTATCATTAACACCTTTGACATCATCTGGTGTACCAATATTAGCAGCCAGTTCAAAGTGTTTTCCATCAGCAGTCACAGTTTCAGCATTTTTCAACGCAGCCCACTCAGCTTTTTGAGCAGCAAAATCTGCCCCAGCTTTTTCAAATTCCGCTTGTTGTTCAGCAGTTGGATCAATAATTACTTCACCAGTCAATCCAGAAGCAGCTAAAAGTTGACCATTTGAGACCAATTCAGTGATATTTTTTGTTCCCAAAACTGCAGGAATTTCAAGCGTATTTGCCATAATCGCTGAGTGAGAGGTTTTCCCACCGATATTTGTGACAAAGGCTTTAACATATTTTTTATCAAGTTGTGCTGTTTCAGATGGCGTCAAATCTTCAGCAACAATGATGACTTCTTCGTCAATCAAGGCTGGACTAGGGAGTTTTACACCAAGCAGATTAGCAAGAACACGTTTTGTTACGTCCTTGATATCTGCCGCACGTTCTTGCATATAAGCATTATCTGTCATTCCCTCAAAAATGGTAATGAACATATCTGAAACTTCTTTTAATGCCGCTTCAGCATTTTCTTTCTTAGAAGAAATAGCATCTTTGATTTGTGCAATAAAATCAGGGTCTGCAAGAACCATCATGTGTGCATCAAATACAGCAGCGGCTTCTTCACCAAGGCTTTCTACTGCTTTGTCCTTAATAAGTTGAAGCTCGCTTTGGCTCGCTGCCAATGCAGCGTCAAGGCGAGCTTCTTCATTATTTGTGTCTTCGACAGAAACTGTTTCAAAAGACAAGTCAGGTTGAACAAGCAAGTATGCCTTAGCTACAGCTACACCAGATGATGCAGCAATACCTTTAAGCATAGTAGTCATTATTCAGCAAGTCCTTCTTTAGTCATTGTTTCAGCAATAGTTGCCAAAGCGTCATCTGCATCAGCACCTTCAGCAGCGATTGTAACATCAGCACCTTGACCAACACCAAGACTCATAACGCCCATGATAGATTTAAGGTTGACAGATTTACCTTTGTATTCAAGAGTAATTTCTGAAGTGAATTTTGAAGCTGTTTGCACGAGCAATGTAGCTGGACGAGCGTGAATACCAGTTTCTGCAACAATGTGAAAATCTTTAGAAGCCATTTTTAGGTTCTCCTTATTTACTTTTTATTTGATAATTAAATAACTATCCTTACCACACAAATTGTAGCATAAAACGAAAAGGTTTGCAATATCTATCGTTTTTTATCTTCACTTTTTTTATAATTAGCATTCTACAGCCAATTCATCAAAAAAATTCTACTTAAAAAGTAGAATTTGTTATATTATTTTTTAGACTCAGCTTCATAAATCTCATGTACTAAATCCTCAGTTTTATCCCATCCAAGACATGGGTCTGTGATAGATTTTCCAAAAACATCTGGATGGTCTTGGCGACCGTCTTCGAGATAAGATTCAATCATGAATCCACGTACATATTTTTTGATTTGTTCATCCCAATCACGATTGATTAGCGTTTGACGGACAATACGAATTTGTTCTTCATAATGTTTTCCTGAATTATCATGATTAGTATCAATCACGATAAATGGATTTGCCAAATTCATTTTTTCATATTTAGCAATCGCTTTGATGAGGTCATCATAATAATAATTAGGGATATTTTCATTATGTTCATCTGTCGCACCACGCAAAATTGCATGAGCCAACGGATTCCCATCTGTATCAACCTCAGCACTACTATAAATAAAGTTTTGAGCAGTCTGCGCCGCATGAATGGCGTTAAACATCACATTGAGATTGCCAGAAGTAGGATTTTTCATACCAGTTGGCGCATCAATCCCACTAGCCACGAAACGGTGTTCCTGGTCTTCAACAGAACGCGCACCAATTGCATGGTAGCTGACCAAATCATCAACAAGATTATAATTACCAGCATAGAGCATTTCATCAGCTGTCGTCAAACCTGTCTCTGTAATCACGCGATAATGCAAATCACGCACAGCATGAATACCGTTAATCAAATCAGGCAATTTTGATGTATCTGGTTGGTGCATTAGCCCTTTATATCCATCCCCGTTTGTACGAGGTTTCGCCGTATAAACACGCATCACCATAAAGATTTTATCTTTCACTTCTTCTTGAAGTTTTGCCAAACGTCCAGCATATTCAAGAACAGCAGCTTCATTATCTGATGAACATGGTCCAATAATTAGTAAAAGACGGTCATCTTCCCCTTTGATAATAGCCTCAAGCTCTTTATCTCTTTGAACTTTTCGCTCAAGTGCTGCACCTGTCAGTTGATTGGCAGCTTTAATTTCTGCAATATTAATTTGTTGCCCTTTTTTGTGAATACCCATTTTTTCTCTTTTTCTATTTATAGCTTATTTTGACAAGTTGGTAAAAATTTCATTTACTAAATCTTCAGTTTTATCCCATCCAAGACATGGGTCTGTGATAGATTTACCAAAAATATCCGGATGGTCTTGACGCCCATCTTCGAGATAAGATTCAATCATGAAACCACGTACGTATTTTTTGATTTGTTCATCCCAATCACGATTGACAAGTGTTTGACGAACAATACGAATTTGTTCCATATATTTTTTACCAGAATTATCATGGTTTGTATCAATCACGATAAATGGATTTTTCAAGCTCATTTTTTCATATATTTCAATCGTTTCAAGCAAATTATCTGTATAATAATTCGGGATATTTTTCCCTACTTCATTTTGTCCGCCACGCAAGATAACGTGAGCTAACGGATTACCAGATGTTTGTACTTCTGCACGATTGAAAAGAAAATCTTGCTCTTGTTGTGCTGCATAAATACCATTGAACATCACTTTTAAGTTTCCAGAAGTTGGATTTTTCATACCCGCTGGTGCATCAATACCACTCGCTACAAAACGATGCTGTTGATTTTCAACTGAACGTGCGCCAACTGCAATATAAGAGACCAAATCATCAACAAGCGGCAAATTTTCAGGATAGAGCATTTCATCAGCTGTTGTCAAACCTGTCTCTGAGATAACTTTATAATGCAAATCACGCACCATTTTAATCCCATTAATCAAATCTGTATGACCATCAGCATCTGGTTCATGAATTAAGCCTTTATATCCGTCTCCATTTGTACGAGGTTTCGCCGTATAAACACGCATCACCATAAAGATTTTATCTTTCACTTCTTCTTGAAGTTTTGCTAAGCGGCGACCATATTCAAGAACTGCTTCTTCATTATCTGATGAGCATGGGCCAATAATTAGCAAAAGACGGTCATCTTCCCCTTTGATAATTGCTTCTAACTCTTTATCACGCGCTTCTTTTCTTTTTTGTTGTTCCCCATTTAAATGACCGAGCATTTTTACTGCATCAATATTTATCTCGGGACTAATCTCTTTAAAAACCATTTCTAAAAATTCCTTCCAATTCAACTATAAAATGAAACACCCTTTAAGGTGTTTCCTATTGTATCAAAATTCTGCACTAATTAAAAGATTTAGACAATTTATATCTCATATTTTTTATTCAATTGTCTGAAATGCCTTATTATCCATTATGAACACGGCCATGACAATTTTTAAATTTCTTGCCTGAGCCACATGGACATGGATCATTACGACCAACATTACTAAAATCAATCACTTGTCCATCTGCATTTCTTACTTCTGTCAGATTTCCTTGAGAAGTTGTTGTGATATGTGTAGCTTTTTGCTCTGGTACAACTGTTTGGGGCTGAATTTGAGCTTTCATCATCAAACGTGTCACTTCGAATTCTATCGCACCAATCATGTCGTTAAACATCTTATAAGATTCTTCTTGATATTCAACGATAGGATTGTTTTGAGCATATCCACGCAACCCAACTGATTGACGCATTTGGTCAAGAGCATCAATGTGCTCTGACCAGTTATTATCAACGACACGTAAAACGACCGCACGTTGGAATTCAAGCTGACGGTCAGCTTCACTCAATTTTTCCATTTGAGAAGCATAACGCGTTTTGACTTTATCAAAAATCAAATCTTTCATCTCTTGAGCAGTTTTACCTTTCAAGAGTTCCAAATTTACTTCTCCCTCAGAAAGCATAGTATTTTCAACTGTTTTTTCTAAGTTCATTAGTGTTTGTTCATCTTTGATATCGCCAGCAATCAAATGTCCATCGACTTGACGTTCAATCGTTCGTTTAAACATTCCCATCAAGATTGGTGTCATGTCTTCTTGTGTTGTAATCACTTGGTAACGCTGTGCATAAATAACTTCACGCTGCTCACGAATGACGTCATCATATTGCAAGACTTGTTTACGAGAATCGTAGTTGTTTCCTTCAACACGTTTTTGTGAACTTTCAATCTGGCGAGTAATCAAGCCAGATTTAATAACTGCATCCTCACCAGAAATACGCATTCTATCCAAGAAAACAGAAACACGTTCAGAACCAAAACGTTTCATTAACTCATCTTCAAGAGAAAGATAGAATTGTGAAACCCCTGGGTCACCTTGACGGCCCGCACGACCACGAAGCTGATTATCAATACGACGACTTTCATGACGTTCAGTACCAATAACCGCAAGCCCGCGAAATTCTGGATCTGCATGATCAATCACCCCAGGTCCAAGCTTAATATCTGTCCCACGTCCAGCCATATTTGTCGCAATCGTTACGGCACCTTGTTGTCCAGCATTCATGATGATTTGCGCTTCGCGGAAATGATTTTTCGCATTCAGTACTTCATGAGGAATTTTTGCTTCAACCAGTTTATTTGAAATCAATTCTGACGTTTCAACTGCAACTGTACCAATCAAAAGAGGCTGCCCTTCGGCATGACGACGTTTGATATCTTCAAGCACTGCGTTAAACTTAGATTCCAAAGTTGGATACAATAAATCTGGATGGTCTAAACGCAAAATTGGTTTATTCGTTGGAATTGGTGTGATTTGGATATTATAAATCTCACGAAATTCTTCTTCTTCAGTCTTAGCAGTTCCCGTCATACCAGATAATTTCTTGTACATACGGAAATAGTTTTGGATAGTAATTGATGCCATTGTCTTAGATTCATCTTGAATTGGCACACTTTCTTTTGCTTCAATCGCTTGGTGCAGTCCATCAGAATAACGACGTCCTGGCATGGTACGACCTGTAAATTGGTCAATAATCAAAACTTCTTGATTTTCATCAACCATATAGTCAATATCATGAAGCATGATAAAGTTAGCACGCAAAGCATTATCTACAAAGTGGGTCAACGCAACATTTTCCATATCGTAAAGATTATCAATCGCAAAGAATTTCTCTGCTTTATCAATTCCTTCTTCGGTTAAAGAAATGGTCTTAGATTGTAAATCAATCTTATAATCATCGCCCTCTTCATAATCAGACGTTGCAATATTAAGATTTTGTCCTTTTAAGTTCTTTGTAAATTGATCCGCACGATAATACAAGGCAGATGAACTTTCTGCTTGCCCAGAAATAATCAGCGGTGTTCGCGCTTCATCGACCAAGATTGAGTCAACTTCATCGACCAAGGCATAATTCAATGGACGTTGTGTCATATCTTCAAATCGTGTCACCATATTGTCACGCAGATAATCAAAACCAAGTTCTGCAGATGTAGAATAAGTGATATCACAGTTATATGCTTCACGTTTTTCTTCTGGAGATTTTGAATTTAAATTCAAACCAACAGTCAATCCAAGCCAATTATAAAGTTCTCCCATTTCAGTCATATCACGGGTTGCTAAATATTCATTTACTGTAACAACGTGGACACCTTTGCCGGATAAAGCATTCAGATAAACTGGCATGGTTGCTGTTAAGGTTTTACCTTCCCCTGTACGCATCTCTGGAACGTCCCCATTGTGAAGAACAATACCACCCATAATTTGCACGTGAAAAGGGAAAAGTCCCAAGACACGCTTTGCTGCTTCACGACAAACTGCGAAAGCTTCATAGAGTAGATCATCAAGGTCTTCTCCTTTAGCAACACGTTCTCTAAGTTCTGGTGTTTTTGCTTTAAGTTGTTCATCTGTGAGGTGTTCCATCTCATCTGCAAATGTTTCAACTTTCAATGCCATGCGGTTAAGTTTACGGAGTTCTTTTTTGTCATTTTCGACAACTCTTCTTATAATATTATTAGCCATACATTCTCTTTCGTGATAAGTAAATACTTCTTTTTATTTTAACACTTTGTAGCTTTTTTTTCAATTAAGTTCTCAAAAAATAAAAAAACTGACATTTTTATCAATTTTTTCATTCTTTCTACTTTGCAATATACTGATAATCAGGATTGATTTCCTTATCAAGTTTTGCAAAAGCTTCTTCCATTCGACGATTGATTTCTTCAATTCCTTCAGCATTGGCTTTTTTTATATCTGATACATCAATAGCTTCTCCAAAATTCACTGAAACTTTTTCACGGCGAAAAACACCTTTAAGAGTCAGTGGTCCTTGATATACAGCAGGAACAATGCGTACATTTGCCATTTTAGCTATCAGAGCAACTCCGCCTTTGAGTTCACTTGAATGGCGTGTCCCACTTGGAAACATGACAAGAGATTTATCACTTGTTTTAAGTGATTTGACAGCATATTTGATTGGTTTTGTACCAGGATTTTCACGATCTACAGGAAAAGCACCACATTTTTTAATCCACCAGCCACCAAATCCTTTAAACAACTCTTTTTTAGCCATAAAGATAAATTGTTTAGGCGCTGTTGCAAATGCAAAGTAAACAGGCTCCCAAGCCATACGATGAGGACTTACAACAATGTAATTTTCTGAGCGTTCAGGAATACGTTCAAGATGATAAAACTTTGTACGGCCATTAAACAAAACTAGCAAGAAACGAACTAGATTACGGCAAAAAGCATAAAACATAATTTTTTCTCCAATTATATAGATAATACTAACGATTTTATAACAAATATCAAAATTTAGCTAGTCTTAAATATTTTTTAATCAAAAACAATCCCAAGTAAATACTTGGGATTATCTTATAAAAGAGGGAACAAACCTTAATTCTCCATAGGAGAATACCACTAAAGTGGTAATAAAACATAGATTTTTCTATACCTTATTACCACTTTAGTGAAGCCGTCCTTCTACTTTTTGCGATAACTAAAGTAAGAAGCAAGACAAATGACAAGAGCAAAAATAGATAAGGTCCAAGGATTTGTCACAATCTGTGTCACAAAAATGATACTTAATACCACTAACACTACTAAAGTAGCAAGTTTTAAGAACCAAGAAGCAACCCCAGAATTTTTAAAATACAATATCAACGCCCCAATTAGAAGCATTATCCAGACAATCGTAATTGTAAAGGAGATTGAAGCAGCAATGAAATGCCAAAAGCCGTCACCTAAAACTGCAGAAAGAATAACACCAATAAAAAGGACTGCTGAGCTGACCAAAATAGAGCGAACAGGCACTTGATTTTTTGAAAGTTTACTCAAACTTTTGCCTACTCTACTTTGCGAACCACTCATTCGAGAATATAAAGAACGAGATGTTGCATAAATCGCCGAATTAACTGCTGAGAAGATAGCAATGATTACAACAACTAAAATAATTTTATCTGCGTAGGGAATTCCAATTCGCGTAAATATTGTTGCAAAAGGGCTTGGTCCATTTGGATTTGAAACATCTTTCCAAGGAAGTAATTGCAAAAATAGAAAGATTGGAATGACATAGAAACTGATAATTCTGACTAAAACTCCACGGATAGCTTTAGGAATAGCTTTATCTGGATCTTGCGTTTCAGCAACTGTTACTGCAGCAAGCTCTGAACCACCAAATGAGAAGATGACTACTAAAAGCGAAGTTAAAATACCAGAAATACCATGCGGAGCAAAACTTGGAGCCATACTAGCTGTGGAAGTTTTCTGAACAGATGGAGCGATAAAACCTAAATGATTATCATTGACAAAAAGTAAAAAGATACCGACTGCAATCAAAACAATGATAACTGCTACTTTCAAGAATGCGAGCCAATACTCTGTTTCAGCGAAAATTTTTACTGACCAGAGGTTAATAGCTGTTCCTAACACTGCAACAATTAAGGCAAAAATCCATAATGGAACACCTGGAATCAACATTCCAAGAAATGTCGAAACACCAGCTTCTTCGGCAATTAAAACCGCCATCCAAGTTGCCCAATAAACCCAGTCCGTAAAATGTGCCCAATGAGCTCCAACATAAGGGGAAACAACTCCAGACATTCCTGTTTCATGTTTTGTCTGATGTGTTACCATCTTTCCAACGCCATACATAACAACATAAAGCGTTAATCCTGCTAAAAGATAGGAAATAAGTACTGCCGGTCCTGCCGCTGCTATTGCTTGTCCTGAACCAAGGAACAGTCCTGAACCAATCGCTCCTCCAAGTGAGAGCATTACAATATGACGCGTTTGTAGTGAACTTTTTAAATGCTGTTTTTTATTTTCTTGTTCCAAAATATGTTTGCTCCTGCTATCTGTATTATCAGACATTTACTGTTTTCTATTTTTACTGTGCCACATACCATATACAAAATAAATCACAAGTCCTAATACAAACCAACTTCCCGCAAGTAATTGAGCATTGGTGTTGAGTTTGTAAAAGACAAAAACTGAACCAAGAATACCAAATGCTGGTAGAACTGGATAAAATGGCATTTTATATGTTGCTTTTGGAAGGTCTTTACCTTCTCGTGGACGCAACGCATACATACCAATAGAAACGAAGACAAAAGCAATCAATGTTCCTGCAGAAATGAGCTGTGAGAGGAAAGTGAATGATGTCAAGGCTCCAATAACAACTGAAATAATTGTGATTAACCAAATAGCATTTGAAGGAAGTTGCTTTTTATTCATTTTTCCTAAGCCTTTTGGTAAAAGACCATCACGACCAAACGCATAAATAAGACGAGAGCCTGCAAGTATCATACCAAGCAAGGCAATGAACATACCAGCTAAGGCAACAACTGTGACAACTTCTGAAAGAAGTGGATGACCTGATTGTTCAAGCGCCCAACCTACTGGCGCTGCATTTCCTGCATAAGATGAATAAGGGTGCATACCTACTAAGACTAATGTCACACCTGCGAAAAGAAAAACGGCAATGACAAGAGAACCAAGAATACCACGTGGCATTGTTTTTTGGGGATTTTTAGCTTCTGCTGAGTTGGCTGCAATAGAATCAAAACCAATGTAAGCTAAGAATATTGCTGAAACTCCAGCCCAAATCCCCTGAAAACCACCAAATCCAGTTTTTGGATTATGTGCAGGGATGAAAGGATGATAATTAGCTCCATGAAGAGCTGTTAATCCAACAGCGACAAAAGCGACAATAGCAGCTATTTTGAGAACGATGAGCACTTGACTAATTTTTCCTGCATCAGAAGCACCACGATAAACGATAGCTGCGGCAAGTAAAATAACAATCAGTGCAAGTAAATCAACTGTTCCATTTCCATTGCTCACTTTTGTCCCCAAAGGTGCTGCAAGTGCTGCTGGAAGTTTAAAGCCAAGCGGTGCGAGTAATTGCTGGAAATTAGCAGAAAAACCTGCACCAACAAAGGCGACGGCGATAAAATACTCCGCAAGAAGCGCCCAGCCAGCAATCCAGCCAAACCCTTCTCCCAAAAGTACAGAAATCCAAGAATAAGCTGAACCTGCAAGAGGCATAACTGTGGACATTTCTGCATAAGCAAAAGCAACAAATCCTGCCACAAGTGCAGCAAGTAGATAGCTAAAAACGACTGCAGGGCCTGCATATTCTGCAGCAACCTGTCCTGGTAATGTAAAAATAGATGTTGATATAATCGTACCAACACCTAGCGCAAGAAAATCTCTAGTTGTTAGAACTTGTTTGTAGTGCTGGTCTTCTCCAGATACAACTACAAAATCAGTTTTTTGCATAAATCCCATGAATAATAACTCCTATCTCATTAAAATTAAGGTATTTTTTAATAAATTCAATAGATTGTATTTTAGCAAATAATCTGATAATTGTCAAAAATTTATAAACAATTTTTTATTTTCGTTACTTTTGTTTGTCATTGATTTTTTAATTTTGCAAAATCAATATCTAAAATTGTCGATGGATTTTGAAGATGGATTGTATTTAAAGCGACTTTTTTTGCTCCTATAATATTTTCTGCGTTATCATCAATAAAAACTGTTTCTTTTGCTTCTATGTGTGCTTGTTGTAATACTTCTATAAATGCTTTTGGGTCAGGTTTACGTAAGTGTAAATCGTGGGAATAATAAGTTTTTATGAAATAATGTTGGAGGCTTTTCCCTGTTTGCTTTAAGCACTGTGCTTCAAAATACTTTGCATGGATTTCATTTGTGTTGGAAAAAAGATAAAGATTGTAGTTAGAGGTCAGTTTTTCTAAAAGCGCCATACGTTCTGGATTGAAAGGTTTGATAATGAGATTCCATGTGTTTTTAATTTGATTGTCTGTTAATTCTGGAGAAATGTGTTTACGAAATTCTTTGTAAAATGTTTGTTCGGAGATATTTCCAAGCTCTAACTGCTCAAAGAATTTTTGCTGTTGGAGAGGATTGAAATAATTTTCAAAATCTTTAATTCCTAACTCTGAAAATGCTTGACTCATCTCGTCAAATCCTAAATCAATGATGACACCTCCTAAATCGAAGATAATATTTTTTATTGACATAATCTCTCTTTTCTATATGCTTTAAAACCGTGGTTTGCCATTTACCTTGCCTTCTTCTACATCAAGGGTAAAATCTTCTGTGCCTTCACCAATACCGCGGAAAAAGAAGTTAAAAATGGGTACAATGACAAATAGCCAATGTCCGATATCTGGACGCACTATAGCAATCAGCATGATTGCGATATTCACTAATATTGTAAAACTAAGTCGGCTTAACCAAACGCGACGCCAGAAATTAAAAGATTTTGGTTTATTGCGAAATTCATGTTTGGTAATGCCGTAAGAAATACATTCTTGTAAGATGAGAATAGCAAGAAGAACAAGTCCATAGTTCAGAGAAGCAAACCAGTTTGGTTTGAGCATAATCCACTTCGTCAGTAGAGGAATGAGCGAGAGCATTCCCATGTAAATAAACTCAACGACAATCATACGTTCTGTGAGTTCTTCAGTTACGGCGAAATTTTTATGATGATTGAACCAAAAATTAGCGGTAACAATAAAGCTCACAAGGAAAATTCCGACTGCTTCAATAAATCCAGTATATCCGTTCGGCCCAGTTGGCATAGGAATTTCGAGGAGCATGATAGTAATAATCACAGCAATCACTCCGTCCGAAAAAGTCTCAATGTGATTGCGCAGTTTTTGACGGCTGATTTTCATTTCTTCTTCGTTATGCCGCTGCATTTTTTTATGAAGTTCTTCACGTTCCAAATTTGCTAGTTCTGGATGATCCGCCATAAATTCGTCAAACATTTCTTGTCTGGCTTGCATAATTTCTGGATTACTTTTGAAGCGTTCTAGTTCATCTTGACGATGTTTCTTTTCTCTGTCTCGCCATGATTGCTTGCGTTTTTCATACCAATGAGTACGTTTTTCTTTAAATGTGCTGCCTTGTTTTTTAGCCATGTCTTGCCTCTTTTGTATCCAAGATAATAGTTACAGGTCCATCATTGATGAGTTCAATTTCCATGTCTGCGCCAAATTCTCCTGTTTTGACAGGAAGATTTTGATTTAATTGTTCATCAAATTTCTCATACATTTGTTTTGCAAACTCTGGTTTTCCTGCCGCTGTAAAGCTTGGACGATTACCTTTTCTTGTATCTGCATAAAGTGTAAACTGAGAAATAGATAAAATTTCGCCCTGGATGTCTTGGACAGAGCGATTCATTTTTCCATCTTCGTCCGAAAAAATACGCATATTTATAACTTTGCGTACGGCATAATCAAGGTCAAATTGTGTATCTGCATCTTCGACAGCAACAAGTAATAATAAACCTTGGTTGATTTTATTTTTGACAGTTTTGTCAATTTTTACAGAAGCTGATTTTACTCTTTGAATTACTATTTTCATGCTTTTAATTATACAAAAATTCTGTCAAATTTGACAGAATCTTTTAGAATTTTTGACAGTTCTGTCAAAAATATTTTATCTAAATTTAGTCGTTTGGAATACCAACGGGCATTTGAATACCTCCTGTAGGTTGTTCTGAACCTGGGAAATTATCCCAATCATAACTTGCGGGAAGTGTACTTGTGCCACTTACCGTAACATTTGCACTCGCTAAAACTCCATTTTTATCAAGAGTTTCAGAATAATTATTAGCTAAAATATTCCACCAGTTCAAAGCTCCTGAACCTGCTGCATAAGACCATGTATTATATTCTTGAGGTAATCCAGCTTCCTTTACATTGGTAAAATGACAATTTATCGAATCCTTCCCAAAAGCCGTTGCTCCTTGAGCGCTAATCATGTACATAGCATCTGTAGAGCCGTCATAACTAGAGCGGTCTGCCGTTAAAAGTCCCCCAATATGGAAAAGAGGTTTAAAGTTGACTTTTTGACTTCCAGTCAAAGTACCATTGACAAAGAAAGCAACCAGCTGAGTATTTGCATAATAAGCAATTTTTAAATGTACCGTTTTTCCAATAGGAGCAGAGCCATAAGCTGTATAAAGTGCGGTTCCTCCATCGTGGACACCACCATTAGCAACATTTTCAGAGAGATAGACTCCTTTATTTGCCCAAATATTGTTGTCAATACCGCTGGCACTATCTACTTGGATACCAAAAGAAACATTGCTACCATTGTTATCCCCAATCATTAATTTTCCGTGATAGCCTCGCCCACTTCCCGTTAAATTCATATCTGCTTCTAGCGAGAAACTCAGTGTACCTAATTTTTTTACATCTGATTGCACCATAAGATTATCCCCAAAAGTCGTACCTGCTGCGACTCCAAGAATTTTATATGTTCTTTGTACACCAGGTTTATACCCTACTACTGGCGGATTTTTCCACGATTGTCCAGAAAAAGCTGTTGCTCCATATTTCCAGCCTACTTTAAGAAGATTTTTTTGCTCATTTGTATTTTCTGTGTAATTATGAGAACCAGATGTCGCATTAGGATTAAAAGCAACATAAATTGGAATATTTCCTCCTGAATAAAACACTGCTTTTCCATTATTATCCCATTTCCAACCTTTTTTAACTAAAGACTGAGCCTCATAGTTACTTTTCGTGTAATAATGGTCTCCTCCTGTTGCATGAGGATTATAAACACGATAAACAGGTGTTGATGAAGTTTTTGGTGCTACCCAGCCAATTCCTTCGTATCTCCAACCTGCACGTACATCTACATCGCGTTCATAAGCATTTTCAGTATAAAAGTGTTCTCCCGTATTTTTATTATATAAACGGTAAACATAAGCTTGTGTTGAATCTGCCAACACTTTCCCACTTCCAACAGTTCCTAATCCAATTCCTCCACATACTAAAAATAGAATTATAAGTAATCTTTTCAAAATTTATCTCCAAACTAAATATACTATTAAAAAACTTTCTAAATTTATTATACTTTTCACAAACAGATTAGTCAACCTCTATCATTAGAATAAAAAAAAGTAAGATATTCAATCTTACTTTCAAATTTCATCAATAGAGAACGCCAGCTCCAGTCACATCACTTGTCTTCGTGCCGTTCAAAGGTCCTTCTGTTTTGCCATTTTTTGACACAGTCAGGTTAGATATGCTTATACTTGATGATGTAGCTGTTGCGTGCACCACAAACAACTGACCTGTTAGACGAGTACTATATTGTCCAATTAAGCTTCCATTCACGTATGCTTGCATAACACCTGAAGAATAATACTTGATTTGCATATGTACAGACTGACTTTGTGCAATGGTTGGTAGGCTTGTTGCTGTTGAATAAAATTGTTGCCCAGTCGTTCCAGCATTTTGAGGGAAATTAATCGTAGCAACATTGATTCCTGCTTTCCAATAAGGCATTTGATTGACACCACTTGCATTATTGTGAAGTTCTATTCCAATCTGCCCTCCAGGATTGTCCGTTCCTGCAAGTACAAATTGTAATTCTGAGCCATCTGCAGTCCCCTGCATTTTTACATTTGCAGAAACACTGATTTCTGGCGTTCCTTTTGGTGCGCCAACAAATGATTTGTTTGCATAAAGATAACGATAACTTCCAGGATTGGAAGCTTCATTTCCGCCTGCACCAGTAACATTTATATCAACTTTTCTTGGTGCTGACTGAACGGCTGATGGTGCTACTGTTTTTCCTGCAGCTTCTGCATACCAAGCAACGGCTCCATATTTCCAACCAAGACTTAAAAGATTGTTTTGTTCGGCTTTATTGACAGTATAGTTGTGCGCGCCTGATTGCGCGTTAGGATTGTAGGCAACGTAAGTTGGGACTTTGCCGCCTGAGTAAAAAACTGCTTTACCACCATTGTCCCATTTCCATCCAAGTTTTACGAGCGCTGCGGCTTCTCCTTTACTCTTTGTGTAGTAATGGTCGCCTCCATTGGCATTGGGATTATAGACACGATAAATGGCTGCGCCTTTTGTTGGTGCTTGCCAACCTGTTCCTTCGTAGCTCCAGCCTGCTTTTACATCGGCATTCTTTTCTGCAAGACTTTCTGTGTAGAAATGCTCTCCTGTATTTACATTGTATAAACGATAAACTGGAACGCTTGTTGCAGCTGAGGCGTGACTTGTGGTGGCGATACCACCTGCGATGAGTAAAGCGGCTGCACAGCTTATTCCAAGAGCTGTTTTTTTCATTCTTTTGTCCTCCGAGTGTTTCTTTTGACCTTGTCAAAAGAAAATGCTTACTTTGTGTAGTATAGCATTTATTTTTAATTATCCTTATTATAGCGCTTACGAAATATTAAGTCAATCTAAACACTACTTTTTCGTAAATCATTTGTTTTTATTGTTACACTTTTAATATACTTTCTTTTACAACAAAAAAACTTTACTTTTTCAAGTAAAGTTTTTTTATTTTATCCATTTGTACGTTTGACACTGTAAACATCTGGTGTCATTTTTATTTTATCGACGACAAAGGTAAGTTCTGATAGATTTCTAATTCCTAGAGCAATATGGATATTTGCCATTTTTTTATCTTTTGTTGGTTGGGCGTTGATGGAAATCAGGTTCTTCGTGGAATTTGACAACACTTGGACAACATCATTGAGTAAACCAGGACGATTGAAGCCATAAACATCAATGTTTGCAACGTATTCTTTGGTTATATTTTCATCTTCATCCCATTCGACATCTACAAGTCGTTGTTCAAAATCTTCTTGTCCACGAACGTTTTGACAGTCGGCACGGTGAATGGAGACACCGCGTCCTTTGGTAATATAACCAATAATCTCATCTCCTGGTACAGGATTACAACATTTTGCGATACGCACGAGCAAGCTGTCAATCCCTGAAACACTGACACCTCCATCATGGCGAATTTTCATGACATTTTTGCTTTCGCGCTTGACTTCACCATTCAGCAGTTCTTCTTCGGAGGCTTTATTTTTCTCACGTTCACGCGCACGACGTTCTTTTTCGGTCAGACGATTTGCCACAGAAATCGCGGAAACTTCACCAAAACCAATCGCAGCGTAGAGAGCTTCACTACTGCGGAAACTCATCTTATTGAAAAGTTCGTCCATGTGTTTCTTGTCAAGATACTGATTAGGTACAAAACCAAGTTCTTCCAGAGCGCTTTGTAGCATATCATGACCTTTATTGACGGACATTTCTTTATCTTGATTTTTGAAAAATTGTTTGATTTTGTTGCGTGCTTTGTTGGTTTTAACAAGATTTACCCAGTCACGACTTGGGCCAAAACTGGTTTTATTGGTAATGATTTCAACACGATCGCCTGTTTTTAAAACATAAGTTAAGGGTTGCATTCTACCATTGACTTTTGCGCCGACTGCGTGGTCTCCGACTTGTGTGTGAATAGCATAGGCAAAATCAATCGGCCCTGAGCCTGCTGGAAGTTCCTGCACGGTACCTGTCGGGGTGAAAACATAAATCTTATCTGACAAGATATCTTCTTGAACTGCCTTGACAAATTCTTCTGCTGAGTCGCCAGATTGTTCACGAAGTTCTACGAGTTCATGAATCCAATTGAGCGTTTCGGAAATTTCATGAACATCAACTTTTGATTTGATGCCTTGCTTGTATGCCCAGTGTGCAGCGACACCATATTCAGCGACTTGGTGCATGGCGCGCGTCCGAATTTGAAATTCCATTGGTCCTTTAGGACCGTAAACTGTGGTGTGAATGGATTGGTAACCATTTGCCTTTGGATTGGCAATATAATCTTTAAAACGTCCTGGCATTGGTTTCCAGAGGTCGTGAATATAGCCTAAAGTGGTGTAAACATCGCTTGTTGTCTCTGTGATACAGCGAATAGCAATCAAGTCATAGATCTCATCAAACCGTTTCTTCTTATCGTGCATTTTACGATAAATAGAGTAGATATGTTTGGGTCTGCCATAAATCTCAGCATCAACATTTGCTTGATGAATACGATCTGTCAATTTGTCAATGACTTCTGTGACCAGTGCTTCACGAGAGGAACGTTTTTCTGCCATGAGTCCTTTGATACGATTGAACTCGACATTGTTGAGGTACCGAAAAGAAAGGTCTTCAAGTTCCCATTTAATGCTAGCAATACCTAAACGATGAGCAAGGGGAGCATAAATTTCCATTGTTTCACGTGAAATTCGTTTTTGTTTGTCAGGGCGCAAATGCTTGAGCGTTCGCATATTGTGCAGGCGGTCGGCAAGTTTGACAAGGATAACACGGATGTCTTTACTCATTGCCATGAGCATTTTACGATGGTTTTCCGCAAGTTGTTCCTCGTGGGATTTGTACTCAACTTTTCCAAGTTTTGTGACACCATCAACAATATTGGCAATTTCCATACCAAAAAGTTCAATCAAATCATCTTGTGTAAACTTAGTATCTTCAACGACATCATGTAAAAAGCCGCAGGCAACCGTTACAGCATCAAGTTTGAGTTTGGCAAGAATGGCTGCAACTTGTGTCGGGTGGACGATATAAGCTTCTCCAGAGGCACGATATTGCTCTGCATGGGCGATTGAGGCGCACTTCATCGCTTTTTTAACGAGAAGTACATCTTTTTCATTCATATAATTTTCAGTGAGTTTTACTACTTGATCACCAGTTAGGACAGGTTCTGAAGGCATGAGTTTTTTGTTTAGTTCTTTTTGAATGAGCTAAACTTTCCTCCTTTTTTTATTTAGTCTATTTTACCATAAAATATGGGAGCTGCCAAAAGACGGCAAGTTTCTGAAAGAAAAGAACTGCAAATGTTTACAGTTCCTTGAAATTATTTAAAAAGTTCAAAATAAGCGGAAATTGCCGAGAGTGCGTAAAGAGGCGCTGTTTCTGCGCGCATAATCCGTGGGCCAAGTCCGATTGACTTTGCACCGAGTTGCTCAAATTTTTCGATTTCTTCTGGGGCAATACCACCTTCTGGACCAAACAAAATCAGTAGTTTTTGAGCTGTTTTCATTTTTGACAGACTTGTCAAAAAAGTTGAATGCTCTCCTGATTTTGCAGATTCTTCGTAAGCAATCAAAATCTGGTCAAATTCCGAGAATTTTTCGGTCAGCGCTGATAAATTTTCAAAAAGTTGTACCTGTGGAATATGCGCACGCCGTGATTGTTCAGCAGCTCCGAGAGCGATTTTTGACAACTTTTCTTGTTTTTTTGACAGTTTTTTATTGTCCCATTTGGCAACCGACCATTTGAAGGGCGCTGCCCAGACTTCGTAAGCGCCGAGTTCTGTGACTTTTTCTGTGATAAAATCCAGTTTATCGCCTTTGGGAAAGCCCATCGCGACCGTTACTTTTACTGACAGTTCTGTCAAATTTTCTAAAAGTTTGACAAGACGCACTTTGTGCTGATTGACATCTGTAATTTCTGCCAAAGCAACTTTTTCATCAGCAAAAACCAAGCGCAATTCATCGCCAAAGTCCGCACGCATAACGGTGAAAATGTGATGCGCTGCTGCTTTATCTTCGATGATAAATTCTTCGCCCAGCTCAGGCATTTTTCTGAAAATAAAATATTGATTTGCCATATCGTTTTAGGTTTACAGTAAATTTACAGTCTTTGTAAACCTTCTAACCTCCAATCACACCTGAGCGATTTTCCGTTTTCTTGAAAATCACACAATTCCATTCGCCTTGAATCATCCGTGTTTCAAGGAAAAATCCCGCTTTTTCAGCACTTGCAATAACCATGTCAGCTTTTTCGGCGATAATCCCTGACATTATCAGATAGCCCTCGTCGTTGACAAGTCTGTAAGCATCCTCTGTCATCAAAACAAGGATATCAGCGAGAATATTTGCGACAATCACATCCGCTGACTGCTCAATGCCTTCCAAAAGATTATTTGCCGCCACATAAATTCGCTCTGTATCTGCATTTAAGTCAATATTTTCCTGCGCCACGCGCACCGCTACTTCATCAATATCGTAAGCAAAAATCTCGCCCGCACTGAGTAAACTTGACGCAATCGAAAGCACGCCAGAACCTGTTCCAACGTCAATCACCGTCTCGCCACCGCGCAAAATCTGCTCCAGCGCATACAAACTCATCTTCGTTGTAGGGTGCGTTCCCGTGCCAAATGCCATACCGGGGTCAAGTTTAATCAATTTTTCCGTTGCCTGCGCTTGATAATCCTCTGTCCAACTCGGTACAATCGTCAAATCATGTGTCACGCGCGCCGGTTCAAAGTATTTTTTCCAAGCGTCCGCCCAATTTGTTTCTGACAGATTATTTGTCAAAATTGACAGACCTGTCAAATCAAAAAAGTCAGACAAACGCTTAATTTTCTGCTCAATTTCCGCTGTCAACTCAACAATCGGCAAATTTTCAGGGTAATAAGCGGTAATCTCTACCAGCTCAGATTGCTTGATTTCCGGCAAAATCTCATCGCCAAACACATCAACGTGCGTCAAATAATCTGCACTATCCGCAATTTCCACACCGCCAGCTCCCAGCTCAATCAGCAAAGCCGAAACAGCCTCCTCAGCCAATCGAGTAATTGTTACCGTTATCGAATTCCAGTTGTTCATCTCATGCTCCTTTTTTACAATTTTACCGTAAAAACAAGCATTTGTCAGCAAGAAAAACATTTTGACAGAACTGTCAAAAAAATTTTCCTTATACCTTCTCTTTCATTTTCACCGTTTTTGCCAATGCAATCACCCACAGTAAAATCGCAACCGTGCCTAGCAAAGCAAGCAGCCAGAAAGAAATCGGCTGTGCCGAATGACTTAAAAAATCATCCAAATATTTGTGCAAAAAGCTCAAAAGCAACATTACCGAAAGTGCAAAGCTCCATCTCCTGAAAAATTTCACAGACAAAACAAACAGCACACTCAAAAAGATAATCAAGAAAAGCCAAAAAACAAAGGGAGCAATATCGCCATTTCGCAGCGCTACCCAATCAAGAAAAGGAATAATTTTAAACTTCTCTTTCACAGCTAAAATCGCTAAGATAAGCAAATAAATCGCTGAAACAGCTACTGGCAAGTGCCATCTTATTACTGCTTTTTCATCCAACTCAACTTTTTTCTGAAAACAGACAATCCAAGCCGTAATTGCCAAAAATCCCAATAGAAAGCCAACTAAAATCCCCCAACCATACTCGGATTTTCCACCAAAAGTCATCAACAAATCAATCCCACCAAGCTCCAGCGACGTTTTGAGAACAAAAAGTGAAAGCAAAGCACAAAAAGCAGGCACAACAAGTTTCCGAAAGAAAACAAGAGAAATCAAACAAAACAACAGCCCCAGCGCAAAGATAATCGAGCCATTGGGATATTTCTCCATCATCTGCCAACCATTAAAAAAGTTCGTTTTCAGCTCCCAAGTATTCTCGTGATTGGGCAGGAAAAGGCTGAGCAGATAAAGCAAGGAAAGAAATATAGCAATGATGTATTTTGTAGTTTTTTTCATTTTTATCTCCTATCTTTTTTACACATTATTTCTTCCCTTATACAGCTCAATTCATCTTCCTCAATAACTTTACAGCTCAATAATCTCATCAAATTTGCTTGAAAGTTTTTGATTGTAATGATGGCTGATATAAGCAAAATTTACTTTTATATTTAATAAATTTTCTTCGATTTTTTGGCGTGAATTCTGGTCAAGGCTGCTGGTAAGTTCGTCAATGAAAAGATAATCATAATCAGCATAAAGCGCACGCGCAAGAGACAAACGCTGCTTCTCTCCGCCAGAAAGCGTATTATTACCAACCTGAACATCTCTTTTTATGGTAAGCTCAGAAATTTTTATAGCCTGTGAGAGTTTTTCGAAATCAATCTCCGATGCAAATAACGTAATATTTTGTTCCAAAGTCCCTTGAAAAACATAAGATTGTTGAGGAACATAGCCAATATTTGTGCCAATTTCAACACTCCCTTTTTCATTTTTAATTTCATCAAAAATCAACTTGAAAAGGGTTGTTTTCCCATGTCCACTTTCTCCAATAATCAGGTAACGCTTGGATTTTTCAAATTTAAAAGAAAAGTGTTCAAATAGAGTTTTATTTGAAAATTTTACAGTGATGTCTGTAAGATAAGCCGCAATATCTTGAGAAGCTTTTTTGATTTCTTCTGCATTTTCACTAAATTCAATCTCATTTTTAAACTTTTGTGCAACTTTTCTACCACCAAGAAAATCTGTGATGATACTTGTTGCAGAATACATTGGGAAGCTAATTGCTACGACTAATTGCGTGAAAGCCACAAGTTCCCCCATCGTAAGATGGGCAATAATGATAAAATAGCCACCAATTACCCAAATTCCAAAATATAAGAGGTTTGAAAAAAGATCATTTAAAGTAATAATTTTGTAACTAAACCTTTTTTCATGTATTTGATTTTCGAGTAATCTATAATTACTATCATGAAATTTAGCTATAAATCGTTTTTCTTGTGCAAAATTTTTCCAAATTTTTTCGCCTTCTAAAAATTCTTGCCCTTCTTTCATATAATTCTCATTATTTTGTAGAACCAAATTTTTATTATTTTCTAATTTTATTTTTCCGATAAATGGAATAATCAACTGCGGAACAATAAGTAAAACCACAAAAATTGATAGTAAAAAATTGACAGCAAACGAAACCAACACTGCAAAAATAAACTGAATTAACAGGTAACCTCCCCAAAAAATTTTATAAAAATAACTATCAATGAGTAAATCATTTTGCGTTGTGAGAAGAGTAAGATATTTTTCACTCTTTTTTTCTTCAAGCAAATATGGCGGGAGTTTACTAATTCTTACAGCAAGTTGTTCTCGAACATCATATCCCAGTTGTAACGACAGGATTTTAATTGACGATTGCTGATGATAATAAACCAAAGCCTCGACTAAGAAAAAAATGAAGACGTCAAAAGAAAGAAAAAGATACTTCTGTACATTATCCACTTTAGTCGCATTAACGACAATTCTTAGTATGATTGAATTTCCAACAATAGCAGCAGCTAGAATTATACTAAAAAAAGTAACTTTTATGATTTCTATTTTTCGGTGCACAAAGAATTGTTTCATATTTTAATGTCCTGCATAATATATTGGTTTAATAAATCTCTGATTGACACATTTTCTATCTGCTCTAAAAACTTGGTGGCTAACAGCTTATTACCATTATCATCCAATAAAAGCACCAACATACAAATTAAGTCTTGCTCTTCTTCTAAAAGTTTTATCTCTTTAAAAAATCCTAACTCTGAGTAGCCCCAATTTAGAGCATTTTTAAATAATACTTGAGATTTGTTTTTATTTGGATACAATGAAAAATAATCTTTCCATAAATTTAAGTCTTGTGGTGTTTGTGCCAAGCAATTTTCCATAATTATCTTTTTTTGACCATCTGATTTTGATAAAAGGGAAGCATAATTTTTAAAAACCAGTGATTCAAAATAGTTATTTTGAGTTTCTGAAATAAACTCGTCTAAATTTAATCGTCTTTTGAGATAGTCTAATGCTACATTCTTTCCTTCAAAAATTAAAAGTTTAAAACTAACACTATTCCAGATTTCATAATCATCTCTCTCCAACTCCTCTAACTCTTGTTGATATTATTCAGTGATTTGTATATCTCGTCTTCTAATTGCAACGTTTACAATTAGTTTGATTAAAAGGTATTTCAAGTATTCATCTTTTTCATTTTCTATGAGTACACTTATTTCTGAAAAGTCTATTTCTTCCAAATTTCTTTCAAAAATTTTTTGGTAATTTTTATAAATATAAAATAATATCGAGTCATCTTCCTGAAATTCAGAATAAAATCCTCTCTTTACAGCGATTCTCATTAAATCGGGGGTAATAATTTTTTTAGACTTTTCCTCAATAGTACAGTATTCAATCGAACGTCCACTCAGTTTTCCCATAATGGAAATTAGAGTTTTACTGTGCTTATCAGTAGGCAAATTTTCTGCCACTTTTACTATAATTTGTACATCATTTAGTGCTACTATTTTTATCATTGCTAATAGTGAATTAAAATAATATCTCTTCAAAATATTTTTTCATAGTGAACCTCCTTAATTAATTAACATATTACCTTTAGACCATGCTACATTTTGATAACCGATTGACCATTTCGTGGAACCACGCTTCAGATTAACCGTATATGTCACGAAGTGATACCTTTCCCCCCGAAAAGTCAGTGTTCCCCCATTTGTCACAGGAAGACTTTTTGAAGAAAAGCCCAAGCTCCTTGGAATAGGCACTGTCAAGAAAATTAAAAGAACTAGAATGATAGAAGTCAAGACAACCTTTCTTTTTGTCATCACTCTCTCCTATTACTGCTCTAACACTAAGTTAGTGTGAAATTCTTCTGGCATCCCAATACCATTGAACCACGAACAATTTATATGGGAACCTTTAGAGCTTCCTGTGGTCATCCTAGATGTACCATTACAATAAATATTAGTATATCCACTCTTCTCACGATTATCAGATTCTTCCACACAATATTCACTATTTCTGAAACTAGAATATTTTACCTAACCACTTTACAATGACTTTTTCTCAGAGTAGCTATAAAGGAACAATAGCAACATGAAAATCAAACCAATAACAAACACAATCCAATAGTTTATTCCATGGTACCATTCAAAAACGTATATATTCCAAAGGAGTTCTTTACTCGTCGTAGCATCTTTTAAGAAGAAAGAAAATGGAATAATAATCAAAAAAGTAAAAATATAAATCATAAATGAACTAAAAGCAAAATAAGAAGCTAACTTCACTTTTTTAGCAAGAAAGAGTAACGTTATCAACAAAAGCACGATAATTGACACTGAGTAAACAGGAAATTGATAGAAGATAAGATAAAAGAAATTGGCTCGACTTTTTTCAATACGAAAAGTCATACCTATCTTATTTTCATTGACAGTAGCAGGTAGAAACATTGTTCCTAGCCAGATAATAAACATAATAATCAAATGCCCAAATTTAATGTTTTTAATTTTCATTTTAATCTCCCCATTCTAATATGCACGATTCGTTGTCGAGAAATTCCATGATTTTTTACCGTTTGTTAGTGTTGCATGGTAAGTCGCTCCCACCAATGCCCCAGCTGCTGGAACTTTCACCGCTTTATACTTTGGAGTGATTGACCATGATGAATTACTATACTCTTTTACATCATCTACTTGTTGTGAACCTCCAGATGTCCCTTTTATTTGTCCATCTGTTCCCAAATTAACTAACGACGATTGTACTGATGTACCATGATTTATATCATAATTAGTATATCCTCCTGAAACTCCTGTAAGTACTGCATATCCCCCAGAAGATGTCCACGAAATTTTTAGTATAAATTTTACCCCTCCAGTCGAATCCCAATCTGATTTATTGTTTGAAATAGCAAATGCTTTAGTTCCAAACAAGTCGCCAATGATAACAGAAGGAATATCTACCAAATTTAGATTATCAGTATTAGTATTATCAACTTCTTGCGCTTGACTTAAATCTGTTGTATAACTCGTCACTCCCTCCGTCGTATCTCCATCATCCGAAGTAATCTGACTATCAACAGTTACAGGAGCGGTTAAATCTGGTCCCGAACTACTATCAACTGTCACGGCATCATTGACTTGATATTCTACTTGATTATCCGTATCTTTGATGACTTTATCCGCACTATCGGGTACAGAGAGTGTTGTATCTCCACTTTGACTTGTGTCAATCACTGGTGCTACATCTTGGGTTGTAGGTGCTGTGTCATCCGCAAAAGCATGAGCGGAAGTTGCAAATGCGCCTGCAACAAAAAGTGCTGATAAAGCAAGTGTTCCAATAAAGACTTTTTTCGTGTTCATAACATTTTCTCCAAAATTTCTAATCAGATTTTTCCTGACAAAGGTATGA
This sequence comes from Lactococcus nasutitermitis, assembly GCF_018403765.1. Classification (GTDB taxonomy): domain Bacteria; phylum Bacillota; class Bacilli; order Lactobacillales; family Streptococcaceae; genus Lactococcus; species Lactococcus nasutitermitis. Next base: position 85,921 of record NZ_BOVQ01000008.1, on the reverse strand, counting down.
ATAAAATTTTGAAGTCTTCTATTCATACTAGCAATGTTGTGACAATAGAATTCTTGCAAGTTTTCTATGTGTTTTGTATTCCATAGTCTTATTATATCACGCAAAAAAGTGGGTATTTAAAAATTCTGCAAATTTGCAGAATTTTTATTTGACAGTTTCTTTATAAAAGCGTTGATAAGCGCCCAACAAGCGGTAACTCTCTACTTCTTCAAAGACTTGGAGGGCAAAATTCATTTTTTTCTTGCCTTTTTCTACATTTTCAAAACGATAAAGATAGTAACCAACGCTGAAAAGGTGCATGGTTTTTGAAAAAATATCTCGTTCATGCAAAATCCCTGCTGTGACATCAAGAACGAGTTTTGCATATTTTTTCTCTCCTCGCCGACTTAGCTCTAGTGCTGCACGATGTGAGCCTTGCAGTAACTTTCTTCTGTAAGAAAAGATTTTATAATAGGCGGTGTTTTTATCCCAGAAGTTATCCATCATATCCATAATCATGTCGGTTGCCATGTGTTCAATGATGAGAGCAAAAGCCGAAAGTTCTGCATAGCCTAAACTTTCAATCTGTGAGTAGTCTTCATAAATAATCTCTTGCTCAGCTTCTGTCAATCCATCCAGTATTGCTTTTGCACTCAGATAGATTAAACGCTCATTGCGATATTCTTTTTGAATACTTCTGATTTTTGTTTCATTATTTTCATAGTAGGCACTTTCCAGCTCATGAAAGGCTTCTTCAAGCGTATCCTCAGCAAAACCGTTGACCATATATTCGTATTCTCGAAGACTGGTGTGCATTTCCTGCAGGCAAGCATCAATCTTATCAATTCCCATCAGCGTTTTACCATTTTCAAATCGAGAAATGACCGAGTTATCAACGCCAAGCGATTCAAAAGCGGTCGTTTTGATGTTCTTTTGGTGGCGAACGAGTTGAAATGCTTTGCTATATAAGATTCTTTCTTTGATTGCGTTTAGGCTTGTTTCCATTTGCCGAGTTCTCTTTTCATTTTTGAGACGTATTTTTTCGCTGCTGAAAATTCTTCTTCATCTATGAAATCTGCGTTCTTTTCGAGTTGTTCTATCTGATTGACAATTTCTGCATTGAACTTCTCGACTTTGAGACTTTTAAAATCTGTCAACAACACACGCAAGGTTTTTGCTAGTTGTAAAGTTCGATAACGGCGCTCCGAACGACGTTTTGCTAGAGTGATGTTATAGTTTTGCTGTGGATTTTCCCAAGGTAAACGATGTTCACTCACCTTACAACACTCTCGTCGTCCATTCTTCACAATTTATCACTTCATTGACAAGTCCTTCGTAAAACTCAGGTTCGTGGCTAACCATTAAAATCGTGCCGGGATAGTCACTAAGGGCGCGCTTGAGTTCATCTTTTGCATCAACATCCAGATGATTGGTTGGTTCGTCCAAGATGAGGATGTTGGATTCGGTATTCATCAGTTTGGCAAAGCGGAGTTTGGCTTGTTCACCACCTGAAAGGACGTAAACGCGAGATTCGATTTGTTTTGCTGTTAAACCAACGCGAGCTAGTGCGCCACGCAGTTCTGCTTGATTCCATCCGGGATATTCGTCCCACAAATCGTCCAATACCGTTTTTTGTGAGGGATTTTTGATTTCTTGCTCATAATAAGCAATATCTTGGAAATTTCCTTTTTCCACTTCTCCTGAAAGGCTGGGAATTAAGCCCATCAGACTTTTCAACAGAGTTGATTTCCCGATACCGTTGGAGCCGACAAAGGCAATTTTTTGTCCAGATTCAACTTTGAGATTGATTTTGGAGGATAAAGGTTCGCTGTATCCGATGACTAAGTCTTTTGCTTCAAAAACGAGACGGCTAGGTTTTCGGCTAAATTGAAAATCAAAATGTGGTTTTGGTTTTTCAGAAATCGTTTCGATAATTTCCATTTTCGCAAGTTTCTTCTCGCGGGCTTTTGCCTGTCCAGACGTTGCAACATTGGCTTTTTTACGGGCAATGAAATCTTTGAGCTTGGCTTGTTCGGCAACTTGAGCATTATGCAAGGCTTCAAGCTGTGCTTTTTTTTCTTCAAAAACACGTTCAAAATCAGCGTAGCCCATACTATAACGTGTAATTCCGAGACCATGCACATGATAGATGATATTGACCACTTCGTCCATAAAGGCGACATCGTGGGAAATCAAAATAAAGGCATTTTCATAGTTTTTCAGATAATTTTTTAACCAGAAAATGTGTTCTTCGTCCAAGTAGTTTGTTGGCTCGTCTAAGAGTAAGATGTCTGGCTTTTCCAGCAGAAGTTTGCCGAGCAGGATTTTGGTACGTTGTCCGCCTGAAAGGTCGGCGACATCTTTATCAAGCAAGTTTGTCAACCCAAGTCCGCGCGCAGTTTCTTCAACTTTAGCATCAATCAGATAGAAATCGCCATTGTCCAGTTCTTCTTGAAGCTCACCGACATTTTCTAGGGCTGCATTCATCTCGTCTTCTGACATTTCTGCCATTTTCATGTAAGTATCGTTGATTTCTGCTTCAATGTCAAAAAGGTACTGAAAGGCTTCTGCCAGTGCTTCGCGCGTCGTTTTCCCTTTTCCAAGCGCAGCGTGCTGATCCATGTAGCCGACACGGTGTTTTTTCGACCAAGTGACCTTTCCTTCATCAGGCACAAGCGTTCCTGTGATGATGCTCATGAAGGTTGATTTACCTTCGCCATTGGCGCCGACAAATCCGATATGCTCGCCTTTGAGCAGGCGGAAACTGACATCTTCAAAAATCGCGCGGTCACCGAAACCGTGCGAGAGGTTTTTTACTTCTAATATACTCATTTTTTATTTATTCTTTTCTTATTTTATTCTTTTTGCCATCAACAAGCAGGGATTTTCTGTACCCCAAAGTTCTGGTAAATCAAGGACTTCTGTAAAGCCCATTTTTTTATAAAACTGACGTGTTTTGGCATAATTTTCATTTTGACGTTGACTGCTAATGTTTTCACGACAACTGTGTCACAATTTTGCTGGAAAAATGCTTTTTCTAGTTTTTGATAAAGCTTTGTCCCTAAGCCATTTCCATGAAATTCTGGCAAAATCCCGCAGAGATAAATCTCACCTGTTCGTTCATAATGAATTTCTCCTGCAAAAAATCCTAAACACTTTTCAGCATCAAAGGCAGCGAAAAACATTTTGTCCGAAACAGCAGAAATATAATCTGTCAATGCCTCTTCAATACCGAACCAGTCAGGTAATTGGCGTAAAATCTGTGCCGTCAGTCGTGATTTTTCTGAGCTGTCAAAAATCCGCTCAATTTTCAACTCAATACCTCGGATATTTGAAAAATTCTGTCTCTGAAATTTTTGACAGTTCTGTCAAAAACTTTTCATTGTCCCAGTTGATAGAAAATTCTTCGGCGCTGTCGTCTGTCAAAAAATCTATCAAATCGTCCATTCCGGTGTCAACTGTTTCTTGTAAATATTCTGTAAAATAGGCTAGAAACTCACGCGACAAGCCTTTTTCAGGATAGGAAATAGCTGTCAAATAATCTTCGGAATCAAAATGACTTTTGACAGGATTGTAAAAAATAATACTGTCCTCATAAATGATATTTTCGTCAGATTCAACACCTTCAGCATCTGTCAGCGCAATATGCTGTACATTTTCCGCTTCCAGTAAAAAGCTGATTTCTACTGCAAAATTGCGTTTGTCCCAGTTGATTTCATAATCATAATTAAAATTTTTTTCGAGTTCTTCGTCTAAAATGTCTAAAAAGCCGTGTTTTGCCATTTTTTGCTCCTTTATAATCTTTCTTCAATTTTACCATAAAAAAGTGTTAAAATAGAGCTAGCATTACATTTTCAAGAAAGAGAATTTATGGAAATCAGAAAAATAGAACCACGCGACTTTGCCGAAATTGCCAACTTGGAAAATCTAAATTGGACACTCAACGCCACACCACATCTTATGAACAGTAGTGCTGAGTCTATCATGCAAAAAATCCTCAAAGGCACAACTTATTTGCTGGCTGTAGAAAATGACGAAATTCTTGGTTTTTTGGATTATGGCCCACGGCACGCGTCCGAATTTGGTCAGCACGTGCTTACTTTTGGCTTAGTTACTGTGGAAAAATACCGAAGCCACGGTGTTGGGACAGCACTTATTCATGCTTTATTTTCTGAAGCGCGCGCTGAAAATGCTTTGAAGATTACGATGAACGTTCTTTCAAGCAATCCCACAGCTATTCAACTGTATGAGCATTTGGGTTTTGTACAAGAAGCTGCTTTGCACAAGGAATTTTTAATCAATGGAGCTTATGTTGATGATTTGATTTATGCTTATTATCTGTAAATTTGATTTACAAATAAGTTTACACCATATGAAAAAAGCTTTATTTGCAAGCATTTAAGCTGTCAACTATATTTACGGAGGAAAAATGTCACAACAAAATCTTGCACGGCGAATGCGACCGCGAAATATTGATGAAATCATTGGACAAAGTCATCTTGTTGGAGAAGGGAAAATTATTCGGCGGATGGTGGAAACACAACTTTTGACGTCGATGATTCTCTATGGCCCGCCAGGAATTGGGAAAACGTCGATTGCCTCAGCGATTGCAGGGACAATGAATGCGGCTTTTCGTACCTTTAATGCGACCACAGATACAAAAAAACGTCTGCAAGAAATTGCGGCAGAAGCGGAATTTTCTGGACAACTTGTTTTGCTCCTTGACGAAATCCACCGTTTGGACAAGCCAAAACAGGATTTCCTACTGCCACTTTTAGAAAATGGCCAGATTATTTTAATTGGTGCGACGACCGAAAATCCTTATTTTTCAGTTGTTCCTGCCATTCGTTCTCGTGTTCAGATTTTTGAGTTGAAACCTTTGGAAGCAGAGGATTTGGAAAAAGCTGTCAACCTTGCTTTACAGGATAAAGAACGTGGATTTAATCTCGAAGTCAAGTTGGACGAAGAAGCCCTTTATTTTCTCGTGCATTCGACAAATGGAGATTTACGTGCGGTTTACAATGCTTTAGAGCTTGCTGTTCTCTCGTCTAAGAACAATCATGTGACACTTGATGATATGGAAAATAGTTTACAGCGCCGTGCAACCACATTTGACAAAGATGGTGATGCACACTATGATTTGCTATCTGCTTTGCAAAAGTCCATTCGCGGTTCTGATGTCAATGCAAGTTTACACTATGCAGCGCGTTTGGTTGAGGGCGGAGATTTGCAAAGTCTTGCGCGCCGACTGACAGTCATGGCTTACGAAGATATCGGTTTGGCAAATCCTGATGCTGCTTTGCATACTGTTTTAGCCCTGCAAGCGGCGGAAAAACTCGGTTTCCCCGAAGCACGAATTCCTATTGCCAATATCGTGATTGATTTGGCTTTGTCTCCTAAGTCAAATGCGGCTTATGTCGCGATGGACGAAGCCCTTGCTGACCTTGGAAAATATGGAAATCTACCTGTACCAGCGCATTTGCAAGATGGACATTATGCTGGGGCGAAAGATTTGGGACGTTCTGTGGATTATCAATATGCACACAATTTCCCAAATCATTGGGTCAATCAGCAATATTTACCAGATAAATTACTGGACGCTGATTATTTCCGCCCTGATGATATGGGAAAATATGAAAAAGCACTTCATCTGCGAAAACAGTGGATTGATGAGCAAAAAAATGATTAAAAACAAGTTTACACAACCTGTAAACTATGTAAACCTTACAAATTTTTTTGACAGTTCTGTCAAAAAAACATGAAAGAAAAAATGACAGAAAAAATTGTAGAATTAAAAATTTCCGACATTGTAAAAAATCCTTATCAACCTCGTTTGGCATTTGATGAAAAAAAATTGGCTGAGCTTGCCAATTCTATTCAAGAAAATGGGGTTTTACAGCCGATTATCGTGCGAAAATCAGCACTCGTTGGCTATGAACTTCTCGCTGGTGAGCGCCGTTTTCTTGCTTCACAAATCGCCAAGCAATCAACTATTCCAGCAATCATTCGTGACTATTCTGATGAAAAGATGATGACTTTGTCCATTTTGGAAAATCTTCAACGTGAAGATTTAAATACTGTTGAGGAAGCGCGGAGCTTATCACTTTTGACAGAAAAATTGGGTCTAACTCATGACGAAGTCGCACAAAGTCTAGGGAAATCACGTTCTTATGTCTCAAATTTACTCCGTATTTTGGACTTGCCAGAAAGCATTTTACAGCAAGTCTCAACAGGAAAAATTTCGCTGGCTCATGGACGTACCTTGCTTGCTGAAAAAAATAAAATCCGTCAGAAAAATCTGGCAGCTCGCATTACTACTGACAATCTGAGTGTTCGTCAACTGGAGGATTTGATTTACAAAAAAAGTAGCAAGCAGAATAAAGCGTCCAAAATAGACAAAAATATTTTTATCGAAGAAAGAGAACATGAATTGATAAAAATTCTCGGAAAGTCAGTAAAAATAAAGGCAAACAAACAGTATCAAGGCACGCTTTCGGTCAGTTTTGACAGTCTTGACGAACTCGAAGAACTCACAAAACTTTTAAAAAAATATCATCAGGACTGATGATATTTTTGATTATATTTTACAAAAGTAGGAGCGCTAAAAGTTAGAAATACTAAGCCTTCAAGGAAACCTGCGACTGTATCTGTCGGATAATGTACACCAACAAAAATCCGCGAAAACATGACGAGCAAAGTCAGAAAAATTGCTCCGATAATAAGGCTCAACCTCGCAGGAGATGACTTTAGATAGCGCCACAAAATCAGGAGCAAACTGCCAAACAATATCGTTGCAAACAATGAATGACCGCTCGCAAAACTAAAGCCACTTTGATGGGCAAATCCCAGCACACGATGCGTATCAGGACGTATACGATGTATAAAATGCTTTATCAGCTCATTCACAACTGTCGAAAAAGCCGCCAATAGAGCAAAATAAACAGCGCCCACACGTTCTCCTAGCACAAACAGAGCAAGTATCACAACTCCTGCGGTAATATAACCTGTCATATCCCCGAAAAAACCCGTATAATCACTGAAAAACCGTGTCAAAGCGTGTGAACTTTGTAAATGATATGCAAACTTTTGGATAGAACTATCAAAAGCAATTGGCGCTGTCGTTCCTTTCATCTTCACCCAAACAGCGACTAATAAAAATAATATCAGCGCCAGACTTCCCACACTATAAGAAATTTTTTTAGACATTTTTTTCTCCATTTTTAATTGCTAAAAACTAAATGAAAGATACTTCCACATGGTAAATTATCCGAGACAAAAATCCACGCGCCATTTGCCTCAGCGTACTGTTTGGCAATCGCAAGTCCCAAACCTGTTCCCGGAATTTCACTTGAACGCGACTTATCAATCCGATAAAAACGTTCAAAAATTTGTGCTTTTTCATCATCTGGAATACCCGTACCTTCATCTGCCACACTCAAGTCAATGCTATCACCGACTTTTTTGAGTTTCACAGTGATTTTCGTATCTTTAGGTGCATATTTTCCTGCATTTTCCAAAAAAGCAATGATAATGTGCTGAATTGCTGCTCTATCTGCATGGATAAGAAAAGCCTCTGTTTTGTTATCCTCATGATTACTCAGCTCAAAACTCACTTTTTGAGGCAATGCCAGCTTGATATCTTCTGTTATTTTCTCGGCAACGATTGCCAAATCTATCTCTTCTTTTTCAGTTTTCATTCGGTTTCCTCGCGAAATCATCAGTAAATCCTCGATGAGTTTTTTCATACGCAATGATTCCTCATCAATATAATTGAGCGAATCCTCAATTATCTCTGGATGCTCTTTCCAACGACGTTTGAGCAAAGTCACGTGTCCACGAATAGCCGCAACAGGTGTTCGGAGTTCATGAGAAGCGTCTGAGACGAATTGTTGTTCCTGCTCAATTTTCAAGTTAAGTCGTCCTAAAAGTTGATTAAAATTCAAAGCCAACTGATGTACTTCTTGGGGATTTTCAGGAACTGGCAAACTCTTGTCTTCTGCTAAATTTGCCGCTTCTGCGAGATTTTCCAAGGGTTCAGACAGTCTGCGAGATGTCCTACGAATCATGAAAATACTCACCACAAAAAGTGCCAACATCACAAGAATAATCGCTGCAACTGTCCGCGCTACCGACTCAACAACTGCATCAATATTCAGCCACAACTCTGCTGTAATCCCGTCAGAAGTCGTACTATCATGCCAAAATATGCCATTATTCGTCAAATGAAAATAATCTAAATGAAAACGCCAATTTGACTTTAAAAAGTCTGCCGTTCCGTGGCTCATATCAATATCACCATTCGCCCGCGTCACGCGCACATAATCCGCCCATTGTCCATCATCGCCAGCCAATTCAAATTCTCGCCAGTTAATATTTCCATCGTTCGCTGCTTCTTGCACAGAGCTCAAAAGTGATGAACCTTCTGCCTCCCGCATTTGCAAGCCACTAAAAGCAACCACAGCTGAAATGACAAAGATATTGAGAACAGTCAAAACCAAAAAAACACGCATAAAAATCCAAGTGATCACGCGCGCATTTGTTTGTGGCTTATCTTTCTTAAATATTTCTCTCAATCTATTCATTTTTATCTCCCAAAATTTTTGCCCATTCTGTCAAAAATTATTTTATCTTATAACCAACACCGCGCACTGTTTCAATCAATGATGCTTCGCCCTCAACATCAATTTTTCCACGTAAATAGCGGACATAAGCATCTACCGTATTTTCCTGCCCATCAAAATTCATTCCCCAGACATCATCCAAAATATCGGCACGCGAGATAGCTTCTCCACGATGTTCCAGCAAATACAGCAATAAAGTATATTCACGTTGTGTGAGCTTCACCGCTTCCTTATCTATCAAAACTTCGTGACCTGCCGTATCCACGCGTAAATGCCCAATCTGATAAATCGCCGCACGCTCTGTTGCCCATTTTCGAAAAATCAAACGCAAGCGCGCCAGCAGTTCCTCAATCTCAAAAGGCTTCGTAATATAATCATCCGCACCAGCATCAAGCCCCGCAACTTTGTCGCCAACATAATCACGCGCCGTCAGAAAAATCACTGGTGTGTTCGGACTCATTTTTTTCATTCGTCGCAGTACTTCAAGTCCATCAAGCTTAGGAATCATCCAATCCAATAAAACCACGTCAATCGCAGGTTCTGCCACTTCAAAAACTTCCAGTGCTTCTTGTCCATCAAAGGCTGTTGACACAAGATAATCCTCAAAAATCAGTTCTTTTTTCACATAATCTGAAATACTACGTTCATCTTCTACAATCAAAATATGTCGTTCCATTTTTTATTCCTCAAAAGTTCTTTTATCTTTACAGCTATGATAGCATATTTTTTATAGCAAAAATACCCATTTTCACTGATATTTTTATGAGATTTTATCATAATTCAGGAGAAATCGACTTTTTTGTTGAGTAGTAGATTTTCTACGTGTTTATCCCGATGTTCTCGCACTAGCATGACAATCATCAAACCAATAAACAAAATCAACCAAACCAGCGACATTCCTTTATTTCCTAAAATGCCACCCAGCCATTTATAACCAAAATAATCCGCAAAACTCGCGCCAATCGGACGTGTCAGCGCATAAGCTGCCCAAAAACTCAAAATCTCAATAAAAGAATTTTCACGTGGACGAACAAAGTAACGAAAGCCAACAATGAAAAGAAAAACAACTCCCAACAGCAAACCTGTATTGAGCAAGCCAAGCCCCATAGGGTAAGCCAACCAATCGCCCGCTGCCGTTCCCAGAGCGAAGCTAAACATCACTGTCAACCAGTAAAATAGCTCACTCTTGAGCGACATAATCTTGTGAATTGAAAGATTGCCCGTCACAAAATACCAACTCGCAAAAGAAAGCACCATCAAAACTAAAAATATCAATGTCACTATCAAATGTGACAGACCAAACACAGCCGTCAAACCATCAGCAAAAATCGTACCAAAAACTGCCAAAAGTGCCACACTTAGCCAGTAATAAAAGGGACGATAACGGTCGGACTTAAGCTGTTTTCTAAGAAAAAACACAAATAAAGCAATCGACCAAATGAGCGTAAAAGCTGTACTCAACACTTGATTGCCGTGACCGAAAATCCCTGCTGAAAAGTCGGAAATTGACTCACCTTGTCCTGTTGAAATCAGCTTAGTCGCCCAAAATAGCAGACCAATCGCTGGAACTTTGTTCCATGAAAATTTTTTATCTAACATAAATAATGCCTTTCTTTTAATAAAGTCTATCTTAGCAAAAGCTTGATTTTACTACTACAAGATTTCACTGACAATTTCATGAAAATTTATCAGAAAATATTTCATTTTTTTAGAGTAAATAATAATCACTTGCCTGTTTTTACTGTCAACTCATGCACCTGATAAATCGCAATCGCAATCAAAATAGGCGCAAAACTATATAAATACCGCGAATTTGCCTCCCACAAAATAAGAAAAAGTGAAAGTCCCAAAATAATAATCATAAGAAAACTCCAAGGATTTGACCATTTGTTAGGGGAAAAAAGTTGAGTAAAAATCTGTTTCCATAGCAAAAGAACGAGCGGTAGCCAAAAGAGCATTTCTGCTGCTTTTAACATCAACCAACCAGTGATATTTCCAGTTTTTTTATTTGGTAAATAATCAAAATAATGATAGACAAGCGGATTGGCATGACGATAAGTATAAAAACTGCTATTCAAATCACTAAAAGTCCATGTATAAGCCAGTTTGCGTCCAATCTGATGAATTATTCCCCCGACTCCCATCTGCTCAATATTGCTTAAAAAAAGTTGTGTATCAGCTTTATTTTTGGCTGTCTTTCCTGAGATTGACTGCGTATATTCACGTAATGAAAGATTAAAACCACCATCCTTACTTTTGGGTGACCAAGACATCATTATCCAGTGCATCATTGGAAAATTATATTTTATTTGTGCTTTTTGTGAGAATCCTGACTGTGACGCAATCGTTGCTTGTGTAAAACTATGTCCAACACCCCAAAAAGCAAGAAAAAGTGCTAAAACGACCAAAGTTTTGCGCCATTTTTTATTAATAATCAAGAAAACCAGTGCAGCTATAAAAACAATCGCAACAGTAGGCTTGAAAATATAACCTACTACTGTCACACAAGAGGCTACACTTGCCCAAATGAGTTGATATTTCGCAGATTTCGCTTGCCAACTCTTGACAAAAAAGAGAACTGCAAGAGCGATAAAAGGCAAAGTTACTGTATCTGTATAAAGTTGCGCCCCATAGAAATAAAAAGGTAAGAAACCAAAGGCAGCAACATTAAACAAAAGGGCAAGCGAAACGCCTGAAAGATTTTTCACAGTTTGCGACATTGCAAGTAAACCAAGAGAAGTTAAAAGGCTGGAAGTTCCTGTTACTAGAAGATTTTTAAAAAAAATATTACTGGCAACTCCTGCAAAAAGTTGATTGAAAACAATTCCGAAAAACTGGTTATTGGGATAACGCAAATAATAACTCATATGCGTGTTATAAGTTCCAAAAGGCTGTCCATGAAGTTGTGTTGTACTGTTAAAAATCGTGAAATAATCCCAAAGATGCAAGCTATCAGGAAGATGAATCATAAAAAAGAAAGGAATCAGAAACATTCCAAATGCAAGTATCCAGAAAGAGTAACGATAATAGCGTTTTATCCTTAGTTCACTCATTTTAGGAAGATGTTGATTAAGTTGGAAAACTCCTGTAAGGTAAGCCAAAGTAACCAGAAAAACAATATTTCCAAGAATAAGCCCTATCCAATGTGTCTCATCCAAAATCGGCGTAAAATAAATAGCAATTCCATTTGTAATTAACCATATAATAGCAGCAACTAGTAGGTAAATCTGGGTTTTTCTCGTTATTTTCTTTTTCATAAATTCATTATAAGCTGTTGATGAAGTGGCTACAACTGATTTTCCATGAAAAAATTCTGATAAGTTATCAGAATTTTTAAAAGGTGAACAATTTTGTCATTACTAACTTATTCTTAAGTAACTTGCAAATGATTATTTTCTTTTTTATGATATTCACGTAGAGTAGCCGACATCAAGATTACAAATAAGCTCAACCAAATAATTGACATTCCTTTATTTCCTAAAAAACCAGCATGAAAATCATAGCCAAAATAGTCTGCGAAACTTGCACCAACTGGACGTGTCAAGATATACGCCAGCCAGAAAGTCAAAATCTCTGCAAAAGTATTATTTTTTGGACGAGCAACAAAACGATAGATGAAAAGTGCTAGAAAAATAGCTCCGAGGATTAGACCAGTATTTAAAAGTCCCAGACCAAGTCCGAAAGGGTCGGGATTGAAGCCTCCTGTCGTATCTGCCAACCAATCACCAACCGCTGTCCCAAGCGCAAAACTAAACATGACAGTAATCCAATAGTAAATTTCTTGCTTGAGTGTTGTAATATGATGAATCGACAAGTCTCCTGTTGAATGATGCCAGCTCACAAAGGAAATAATCATCCCAACCGCGAAAATCCCCGCCGTAATCATATGTGATAAGCCGAGACCATTTGCCAAATCATCTGCTAAATTTGTCCCAAAAACAGCGAGTAATGCGACTGAGAGCCAATAAAATATCGGACGATACTTTTCTGAGCGCAACTGCATGAACAAGAAAAGTCCAAATAGAATAAGTGACCAGCCAATCGTGAAGATATCGCCCATTACTGCGTGCTGCTGTCCGAAAATTTGACTCGAAAAGTCGGAGAGTGATTCACCTTGTCCTGTTGAAATGAGCTTTGTCGCCCAAAACAATCCGCCGATAAGTGGAACTTTGCTCCACTGAAATTTTTTCTCTAACATAGTAAATATGCCTTTCTTTTTGATATTTCTATGATAGCGAATTTATTTTAAGGAATAAACAAGGTTTTGATGTGAAAATTCTAAGATTTCATTGTATATTTCATTGATTTTTATCAGAAAAAAACTGCCCGGCTGGACAGTTTTTTTCATTTATCCCCGCAACGCGCGCAGAGCATAGAGAATTGAGACCACATCAATCACTTCTTGGAACACAGCGCCAATGATTGCTGGAATGAGTCCCGTAGCTGCAATTATCATTAAGAGAATACAGATAATAATTCCTATCAACACTGCTTGACGCGCAATGCGCATTGTGTCTCGGCTAATTTGGATTGATTTTGTGACGTTGGTCAAATCATTTTTCAGCAAAACAATATCTGCTGCTTCGCTGGCGACTGTCGAATTTCCTGAACCGACAGAAATTCCAACATCTGCCAAAGTCAGCGCTGGTGCATCATTGACACCATCACCAACCATAATCACAGGGTGCAAGGTTGCTGCTTTGATATGTTCCAACTTTTCACCAGGTAAAAGTCCTGCATAAACTTTGGAAATATTGACTTCTTGAGCAATTTTCCTTGCCACACGGCTGTTATCACCTGTCAGCATGGTAATTTCTGCCACGCCAAGTTTTGACAGTTCTGTCATCACCTGTTTTGCTTCAGGACGAAGACTGTCAGAAAATGTTACAGCGCCGATATAGTCGCCATCACGGCTGACATAAAAAGCTGTGTCATAATCAAGTTCGTCAGGTGCATCAGCAAATTGACTGCGCCCAATTTTGACAGTCTGTCCGTTAATTTTTGCCTCAACACCCATTCCAACTGTTTCTGACAGTTCTGTCAAATTTTTTGTTGCTATTTCACGGCTTTCTGCGTAATCACTGATTGCCTTTGCGAGAACGTGACTGCTTGATTTTTCTATGCTATAAACGATTTCAAGAAGTTCATTTTGACTTATATGTTCGGCAGGCAAAATCTCGTCCACAGCAATTTTCCCATCTGTGATTGTCCCCGTTTTGTCAAAGAAAATTGCTTTCGCCGTGGCGAGTTTTTCAATAATTGTGCCATTTTTTATCAAGAAACCATTTTTTGACGCCCGACTCATCCCACCAACAAAAGCAATCGGTGCCGCCAAAATCAGCGGACAAGGACTAGCAACGACAAGCACCTCAGCTATCCGTACTGGATTTCGCGAAATTGCAAAAGCAATTCCCGCAATAATATAAGCGATAATCGTGAAAGGAATCGCATAACGGTCCGCCAGACGTACAAAATTCGCCGGTGTATCTTTTGCTTCCCGCACCAGATGAATAATTTTTTGAAATTGCGAATCGCGCGCAAGCACCGTCGTCTGTATTTCAATACTGGAATTGCCATTGATCGCACCAGACATGACTGTATCGCCAGCGACCAGCTCATTTGGCTTCGTTTCGCCCGTCACAGATGACTCATCCAAAACCGCAGCAGCAGACAACAACAAACCGTCGATAGGAACAACTTCCATAGGTTTTATTAGCAAAATGCTGTCAACTTCAACATCATCTAAAGCTTTATCTATCAGCTTTTCCCCGATTTTTACGTGCGCAACTTCCGGTGACTTTTTAAGCAATGCAGAAAGTTCACGATTTGCGCGTCCTGTTGCATAATCCTCCAGAGTTTCGCCACCAACGAGCATCAAAACGATAATCAAACTCGCCCAGTATTCTCCTACCAGAAGCGTCACAATAATCGCTGTAATCGCCAATAAATCAACACCATAAGAGCCATTACGCAAGGTTTTTATCATGCCAATAAACATCGTGAGTGCAAGAAAACCACCCACAACCGTGATAATCAGCTGTGCAATAAAAGATTGTCCAAAACCAAAATACGCAATCAGCGCAGCAAGGGCAATCAGGAACACGAGAACAAGTTTTTGCCAGTTTTTCATGTTTTCTCCAATCAATTTGTCCGATTTTGCTCTGTTTAGTTTGTCAAAAATTACCGTCAAGCACTGTTTTACTTGGATTAGGAAACATTCAACGCCCCGCACTTTGATTCATAAAGATCTGAGCTGACATTTTCATTGGTTTTACATGAATTAAAAATATTGTATCAAAATTTTTATTTTTTTTCGTCAATGATCTCTGTCAAATATTTTTGACAGTTCTGTCAAAAAGACTAAATGCTTTAACATCAACCTGTCAAAAACTACATTTAATCATTTTCATAATAAAAACTAAGAAATCTAATCTTTACATAATACGTTTTTTTCTAATTTATGTTACAATGTCATTATAAATAAAAAAGGTAAATAAAATGAAAAAACGTCTTTCAATACTTGTTATCATTTTACTTGGCTCACTAGCAACCGTACCTATCGCCAGTAGCATTTGTAATGTTTATAACAATAATTCAATACATACAAAAAATCTGAAGAAAACAAAATCATATGATGAAATGAAAAAAATAGTCCTTCATTCAGGCAAACACACAATGATGAGCAAGCAAACACACTCATCCATAACACAATAATTTTTTTGACAGGCTGATAATAATTTCTCTAGCCCCTTCGGCAATTCTGTCAAAAACTTTTTGCTCTGGTTTCTTATCAAAAATCAGTCCAAAGTCGCAAATTTTTTCGTCAAAAATAAATTATAATAGAAAAATCACAAACAAAGGAAAATCAAACCAATCAAATGAACAAAAATAAAACACTTTTCTTCGGCGCTCTTGTCGTCGCTGCTACACTCATTGCCTTACCAGTCATCAGCGCCGGACACGCCTATTCAAAAACTTCGATGATGCGCACAAACCAGCCCAGCTCAATGATGGCAAAAATCAACCGCTCACAGATGAAGCAAGCAATGAAAACACGTGGTAACTCAAGCAGCATGATGAGCCAACAAAATCAAGAAAACATGATGAACACTCAAAATACCTCATCAATGATGAAATAATTTTTTTGACAAGCTGCAAACTCACATTTGCAAATGAGTTCAGCTTGTCCGAGAAGGTTGATGCTGAAGCGTCTAACCTCTTCACAGCTTTGTCAAAAATAATTTTGTCAAGTAAAAATACTTTACATTCTTGCATTTGTCAAAAAAATCTGTTATGATAGTTGAGTACGTTTTTGACAGTTCTGTCAAAAACAAAAAAATCCACGGAGGACAAAAATCATGGCAGTACCTGCACGTCACACTTCATCAGCGAAGAAAAACCGTCGTCGCACACATTACAAATTGACAGCTCCAACTGTTACTTTTAACGAAGCTACTGGCGACTACAGTCGCTCACACCGCGTTTCACTTAAAGGCTATTACAAAGGCCGTCAAGTGCGCGATGCTAAATAATTTCAGAAAGTAATCAGAGAAAGGACTTATCATGCGCGTAAATATCACACTTGAACACAAAGAATCTGGCGAACGTATCTATTTGACACAAAAGAACAAACGCAACACACCAGACAAATTGGAATTGAAAAAATATTCACCAAAACTTCGCAAACACGTTATTTTTAAAGAAGTTAAATAATTAAAATAAAAATATCTAACCTAAAGTTAGATATTTTTCATATTATTGAATAGTAACAGGTGTTCCAACTGGGATAGTCTGATATATCCAGCGTGCATCTGGAATAGTGAGACGGACACAACCATGACTTTGAGGTGTTTTTCCGAGTTGCTCTGCCTGCGCTATATCGACTGTCCCATTAGGATTAAAGACAACGGAATGAAAGAGATAAATCCCGTGTTGATACCATGATGTATAAGTTTTCGCAACAGCATAACCATTTTCAACAAGAGTTGCTCCGTGTTCAGCTTGAACCGCATAGCTCCCTGATGGTGTAGCTCCCAAGGCTGGATTTGCTGTACTGCAGTACATCGTATAAAGCACACGATTATTTGACTTGATATAAAGCCGCTGTGTTGCTTTATTGACAACAATGTTGATACCTGGATATTGATTGATATTTGGATAAGCATTCAACTCAGAAGGATAATTCCAATAATCTCCTGTTTGCGGACGCATCTGAACACCGCCATTTGCAGAGCCAAGTTTCACAGCTTGCCAAGCAACCGCTGGGAATTTCCATCCCACATTCAAAAGACTTTGTTGCTCGCTCGCATTAGTTGTAAAATTATGCGCTCCTGACTGAGCATTAGGATTGTAAGCAACATAAACCGAAACTTTCCCTCCTGAACGCCAGAAAACTCCATCATAGTGCCATCCAGCTCTCATAAGCACATCTCGTTCCCCAGCACTTGTCGTGTAATAATGGTCTCCGCCCATAGCGTGTGGATTGTATAAACGATAGACTGGACTTCCCGCACTAGGAGCTACCCAACCGATACCTTCATAAATCCAACCAACATTGAGCAAACCACTTTTTTCAACACTGCTACTTGTATAAAAATGTTCCCCAGTATTAGGATTATATAGACGATAAATATTGCTATCAGCGTGAACAGCTCCAGCGACCATACCAAAAGCAATAAATGTAACTAAGAAAGCAAGAATTTTCTTCATCTTTTGTTCTCCTAACTTATATTTAAGTTATCTTTATTATAACTTAAACAGAGGGTTTTCGCAATTTTCAGAGTAATTCACTATGATAAAAAACAACAATTTCTATTCAAAAAAAAGCCACCACAAAGCGACTTTTCTCTCCTTATTTGTTCAATTCAAAGAACAATTCTCCTATATTGCCGGTAAATGTGTAGATAGTTCCTTCAATTTCTACACTAACTACTTTTGCGGAATCATCAATCGCTGGGATTTCGCGATTTTGCAACATGATAAATTCATCAACGCTTTCAAAGCTTTCTGAGCCTTCTCGACCGTCAAGATATCTGTAAGTAACTTTCATAAATTTCTCCTACTTTCTTTTATGGTCTATCTATTATAAAAGAATGCTTTCTTTTTTGCAAAAAATATTACTTATAATTTTTTCTTAATATAAACAACAGGTAAAAATAATTACAAAACTTTTATTGATTTTTCTCTTTTCATTTAAGTTTCATTTCAGGAAAGAGTCGTATAATATGTTTCATACTCCTAAATAAACTTTTTCATAAATTACTCCTAAGAAGGTTCTCGGCTCTCCACCGAGGACCTTCTGTTATTTTTAAGAGAAACATTTGACAAATGAACAATCATTCATTTATAATGAAGATATGAGAAAAATAGACGAAAATAAAAAAGATGCTATCACACAAGCCGTTTTTCAATTGACGCAAGAAGTTGGACTTGTTGGTTTGTCAATCGCAAAGGTAGCAAAACTTGCAGCTGTCAGTCCTGCAACGATTTATATTTACTATAAAGACAAGGCAGATATGCTGAGCCAGATTTTGATACAAGTCAAGGATACTTTTGACGATGGAATGGAGGAAACAATTTTATCTGTTTCTGAGCCTTTAGAACAAGTCAAAAAATTCCTCAATCATGTGATACGTCAATCTATGAAATATCCCCAGTTGGCTTATTTCATGCACGCAACGATGGAAAGTCCAAATGAAATCGCTCCCGAAGGAATTGCATATTCCCAGAAACGAACTGAGCCTATCATTGAACTGTACAATCGTCTGATTGCTTCCGGAAAAGTTAAAAATATTAGTCCAGACTTAATGATTGGCTGGACAGCTGTGCCGATTGCCGACCAGTTGCAACTTCATTTTCGTAATGGGACTTTGCCAAATGAGGCGGAAATACAGCAAATGATTGAACTTTCGATTGATGCAATAAAAAAATAATTCTTTTTTCTTGACAAATGAATGTTCGTTTAGTTATAATAATTCTATAAATAAATGAACATTCACTAATTTATTTAATTTCATTTAAAAATAACGAAATTGAGGAACATAAAAATGGAAAATCAAAAAGTCGTCGTCATCACTGGTGCATCAAATGGAATGGGATTTGAAGCCGCAAAACTTTTCGCCAGTAAAGGTTGGCAAGTTTTCGCCGGCGCTCGTCGTGTAGAAAAAATCCCAACTGCCAAGAATATCACAGCCTTAAAATTAGATGTCACTGTTTCAGAGAGTAATCATTCATTTATCCAAAGTATTTTAGATAAAACTGGACGGATTGATGTTCTCATCAACAATGCTGGATACGGCGAATACGGGCCTGCTGAGGAAATTCCTATGGAAAATATCAGAAAACAGTTTGAAACAAACTTTTTCGGCGCTGTGGAACTCTCTCAACTCGTTCTTCCAACAATGCGGACACAAAAATTTGGCAGAATCGTCAACATTTCCTCTATTGGTGGCGACCTTTATATGCCGCTCGGCGCTTTCTATCATGCCACAAAAGCAGCGCTACAACAATGGAGCGACGTTCTGGATACAGAAGTCAGTCAATTTGGTATTCGTTCGATTGTTGTTCAACCT
Organism: Lactococcus nasutitermitis; assembly: GCF_018403765.1. GTDB lineage: Bacteria > Bacillota > Bacilli > Lactobacillales > Streptococcaceae > Lactococcus > Lactococcus nasutitermitis. The sequence goes on along the minus strand of NZ_BOVQ01000008.1, from coordinate 66,750 downwards.
GGTGGAACAGAGTCAAGCTGGGGAGCTATCGCTTTGGAAAATGCTGAGAAAAATCTCAAAGAAAATAGTGCTTATCAGCCAATTATTGACAGTTTACGTGGTGTTTTCTCTGGCTCTATGGGCGCAGGTGCTACTTCTGCTCAACTTGCTGAAGTTTTCTACAAGGCTGCAACAGATGAAAATCCAAAACATCGTTACTTCCATTCATTTGGTGACCGTTCAATCGTTCACATTGCCCGCGCGCATCCTCGTCTTTTCCTAAGAGTTTTTAAGATAATGATGAACCGGATGGCAAAAAATAGTAAATAAAACAAAGACGAACGGTAACCAGCCGTTCGTTTTTATTCTTTAGGAGTAAACTTTATGAAAAATTTTATTGGAATAAATATAGTATAACGAGGGTTGCTTAATCGTCGCTCAAGCTTATCTAAAATTTACCTAAAACTATTTTTGGTACTTTTGGTTTTAATGGGCAAAACAATGATGTGGCAGGTTTATAATTTTAGTAAAATATGATAGAATAAGGAGAATATACTAAAATGACACAAAGGACAATAAATGCTTACTGTATCTGACATTTCTTTACAATTTTCTGACCGCAAACTTTTTGATGAGGTCAATATTAAATTTACAGCAGGAAACTGCTATGGACTCATCGGCGCAAATGGTGCTGGTAAATCAACTTTTCTCAAAATCTTAGATGGCGAAATCCAACCGACGACAGGGCACGTTTCACTTGGGCCTAACGAACGGATGTCTGTTTTGCGTCAAAATCACTATGATTATGAAGATAAAACACCGCTTGATGTTGTGATGATGGGCAATGAAAAACTTTTCCAAATCAATCAGGAAAAAAATGCAATTTATATGAATCCTGATGCAACAGACGATGATTTCATGCGCGCTGCGGAACTTGAAGCTGAATTTGGCGAAATGGGCGGTTACGAAGCTGAAGCTGAAGCTGCTCGATTGTTGCAAAATTTGGGAATTAAAACTGAACAACATAGTGATAGCATGGCAAATCTGACTTCTGGTGAACATGTCAAAGTCCTGCTTGCCAAAGCACTTTTTGGTAAACCTGATGTACTGTTGCTGGATGAACCAACCAACGGACTAGATATTCAGGCGATTAACTGGTTGGAAGATTTCTTGATTAACTTTGAAAATACAGTCATCGTGGTTTCTCATGACCGTCACTTTTTGAACAATGTTTGTACTTATATGGCTGACCTGGACTACGGTAAAATCAAGCTCTATCCAGGAAATTATGATTTTTGGAAACAATCTTCTGAGTTAGCACTTCGTTTACAAGGCGACCAAAATCGTAAGGCTGAGGAAAAAATTGCTGAACTCAAAGAGTTTATTGCACGTTTCTCAGCAAATGCTTCTAAATCAAAACAAGCGACTTCTCGTAAGAAAATGCTGGATAAGATTGAAGTGGAAGAATTCGTTCCGTCTTCACGTAAATATCCATTTATCGGCTTTGACCAAGAACGTGAGATTGGGAATGATTTGCTTCGTGTGGAAAATCTTTCTGTGGAAATTGATGGCGAAAAGATTTTGGATAATATTTCATTTATCCTCACTCCTGGAGATAAGACTGTTTTTATCGGGCAAAATGATATTCAACAAACAGCACTTATTCGTGCTTTGATGGGCGATATTGACTATACTGGCGAGATTAAGTGGGGTGTGACAACAACGCGTTCTTATCTGCCAAAAGATAATACACGAGACTTCGCTGATGGTGATTCAATTCTTGATTGGTTGCGCCAATTTGTCTTGACGAAGGAAGAAGACGATAATACTTATCTTCGTGGTTTCTTGGGAAGAATGCTTTTTAAAGGCGAGGAATCTTTGAAATCTGTTTCTGTTCTTTCTGGTGGCGAAAAAGTTCGTGTCATGCTTTCTAAAATGATGCTTCAACGTGCAAATGTGCTTGTACTTGATGACCCAACAAATCATTTGGATTTGGAATCAATTTCTGCACTTAATGATGGTCTCAAAGCATTTAAAGGTTCTATTCTCTTTAGCTCACATGACCACGAATTTATCTCGACTTTGGCAAATCATATCGTTGTATTGTCTAAAAATGGTGTGATTGACCGTATCGGCGAAAGCTACGATGATTTCTTGGAAAACGAAGAGGTTCAGGCGAAAGTCAAAGCGCTTTGGGCGGATTAAACTTTTTTGACAAAACTGTCAAAAAATAAAAACAGTCTATTCGACTGTTTTTTTGAACACTTTGAAATCATTATCATAATAAGTTATAATAAACAGAGAAAAGTATTTTTGACAGAACTATCAAAAATAAAAAGTGAGAAAAATATGAAAAAAGAATTAAAATTATTTGCGACGGATATGGATGGGACGTTGCTCCGTGATGATCATACTTTCAATCATGCAAGATTACACGCTATTTTGAGAGAATTTAATAAAAAAAATCTAACTTTTGCTGCTTCATCTGGGCGTTCTCTCCTCGCTTTGCAAGAATTATTTGATGGTTTTGCAGATGATATGGCTTTTGTGGCTGAAAATGGTGGTGTCGTAGCGGTCAAAGATGAGATTATCTTTGCACAGGATTTTACTCTGCCACAAATTAGCGAGATTATCCAACTTCTTCGCGAAATGCCTTACAGTCCAGCCGATGATTTCCTTATTTCTGGCTTGAAAGGTGCTTACGCTTTGCAAGGTATTTCGTCAGAATTTTTTAAGGCAGCACAATTTTACTATCCAAATTCACAAAAAGTCAATGAAATTGGTGCGATTGATGATGCTTTGCTCAAAATCACAACGAATTTTCCTGTGGAACATACTTTGGAATGCGAAGCTTTTATCAGTGAACATTTACCTTATGCACGGGCGACAACGACAGGTTTTACCAGTATTGACATCATTCCTCAGGGAATTAGCAAGGCGACGGGACTTGAAAAACTTCTTGATGCACTTCATCTGACAAATGCCAATCTTGCTGCTTTTGGCGACCAAATGAATGACCTTGAAATGCTAAAATATGCGAGCCAAGCGGGTACTTCTTATGCTGTCAGCAATGCTTATCCTGATATTTTAAAAGTTGCTGATGAGATTATCGGAAGTAACAATGAAGATGGTGTATTCGCAAAGATTGAGCGGATTATTGGAGGAAAATAATAAAAAGTAGCAGAAATGTTGCTTTTTTTGTATAATTTGATTAAGAGAATTTAATCATCATAAGTAAAGAAAAGAGAAAATATGAAAATTGCGATTGATGCTATGGGCGGTGATAATGCTCCTGAATCTGTTATCAAAGGAGTAAATCTTGCTAAACAAGAATTTCCAGACTTGGAATTTCAACTTTTTGGTGACGTTGCTGCTATCAAGAATTATTTGGACGATGAAAAAAATGTGGAAATCATTGCTACAAGTGAAGTGATTGATTTCCATGATGATCCTGTAACGGCAATCAAGTCAAAGAAAGATAGTTCACTGGTTCAAGCACTGACTGCGGTTAAAAAAGGCGAAGCGGATGCAATTCTTTCTGCTGGTTCTACTGGGGCGCTGTTGACTGGCGGTTTATTGCTCGTGAAACGGATGAAGCAAGTTTCACGTCCTGCTTTGATGTCCACATTGCCAACTTCTGACGGTAAAGGTTTTGATATGTTGGATTTGGGGGCAAATACGGAAAATACGGCGCAACATTTGGTAGATTTTGCGATTTTGGGTTCTTATTATGCGCAAAATGTTCGTGGCATTGAAAAACCGCGTGTTGCTTTGCTTTCAAACGGAGCTGAGGAGTCAAAAGGTTCTCCAATGGTTAAGGAAGCGCACGAATTGCTTTCTGGACGGACGGATATTGATTTTATTGGTAATATAGAGTCACGTGATATTCTTGCTGGTGCTGCGGATGTTGTTGTCGCAGATGGTTTCACGGGAAATGCGGTACTAAAGGCAATCGAGGGAACGATGTCCACGATGTTCAAGATGATTAGTTCAACTATCAAATCTGGTAGTTTGACAACGAAAATCGGCGGCGCTCTCGTAAAACCTGCTTTATACAGCTTGAAAGATATCGCAAGTTCTGGTGGTGGTGCGGCTTTTGTCGGGCTGAAAGCTCCTGTTGTCAAGGCTCATGGCAATTCGACTGAGATTGAAATTGCGACGGCACTTCGACAAATTCACAAAATGCTTGAAACAGATGTGACAGGAAAATTGGTCACACATTTTGAAGAAATGAGTTGATTTTTACAGAAAAAAAGTTTTTGACAGTTTTGCCGTAGGGGCTAGAGAATTTATTCTCAGCCTTCTCGGACAAGGTGAACTTATAACGAAGTTGTAAGTTTGTACCTCTGTCAAAAACTTTTTTATTATCAAAAATTAAGCACGGCGAATATCATATCTGAGGGCAAGGAGATTTAGAATGATGAAATAAACTGGCATCACCATCATCAGCGAGACAAAGGTTGCACCGCTCAGATTAAGGCTGAACCAATAGAGAATGACAAAAATAATCGCCCAGAACCAAAATTTCTGATAAATTTTTGTCGCTGCGGGCTTGGCTTTGCCTTTTTCTGGTGCGACAAATGAACCCACGACAACACCAACAATCAACAGGACAAATGAAATATCACTGTAAACTCCGTGGTTCAAAAACGCCAGTACACTTGCCAATAATAAAATCAAACTACTAATCGTCCAATAAATCCATTCTTTTTTTGTCATTTTTTATGTTCTCCTTTTTACTAAAGAAATGTTTGATTGCGTGAACGAAGGACAGCAAATGTCATTTCGCCCGCGGTGTAGATAAAAACAAATGGCGGATAGAAAAAGGTGATGATAAACGCTAAAATCATGCTAATCCGCCAAATCGGATGTCTCAAATATTGATAGACTTCCATTTTTTGAATAATTTCTGCTTTTTCTTTGGGATTGTCAGCGATAAAAGCATTTGCCATGTGCGCATAACTCACGCCCCACAGAAAAATCATGGCGAGAAAAAGTAAGGCTGGTGCTTGGGGCGAATGTCGTCCCAAATCATGAAAAATATTGATTGTCCGCCCTGTCCATGCAGCAAGTACTGGCAAAAGTGAGAGCGAAAGCACCCAGAGCATACAAGAAAAATAAATCTTGCGTGTGATATGCGTTGCGTGCATCAGCATATATTGCTGATTGAACCAGGAAGTAATCACATAGATAAAACTGAGTCCGTAAGCAACCAAATAAACGAGATTTTCCTTGAAAAAGTCGCCAATAAGTCCTGTGGCTGGTAGGCGAAATTCTAAAAGCATAATCGTCATGATAACTGCGACAATCCCATCAATGAAACCACCTAAACGTTCTTTACTGACCATTTTTTAACTTTCTCACTTCTTCTAAATGCTCATCATCAACTTTCACGATAAAATAAATCACGACAAGAACAATGAGAATACTAAAACCAAATATCAGTACAGGCACAGTGAAACTTGCCAGCAAAACGAGTGAGAACAGGACCGTTCCTATTCCAATGACAATAAATTTTTTCTTGATATTGGCAAGTCCAGTTGAGAGATATTGCACAAAACTCATGAATACTGTCAATCCGCTGAGGAAAACGTAATTTCCACTGAGAAAAAGTGCCATGGCGCCGACTGTTGTCAAGAGAATTGCTAAAGTGGCTGTCCCAAATTTGCTCGTTTTTGCGACGACCAACGGAATATCTTCATGAGTGGTTGCTAGACTTGCGAGGATTGTTGGTGTGTTAAAACTTGTCGCAACAATCACACCGAAAATTGAGATACAAATGGCAATGATGAAAAGCGGAATGCCAATCGGCCCAACAATCTTGCTGAATGCTGTGGCTGCTGGAACGACTGTATTAGGGAGTTTTCCACCGAGCGTACCAATCGTAATTGCTTGGATAATCAGATAAACACTGATACAAGTCAACATGACAAGTGCCATCATCTTTGGTAAATTTTTTGACGGATTTGTCATTTTTTCTGCATTGACTGGGAGAAATGAAAATCCTGTGAAAAAGAAGAAAATCGTGCCATAAGCAGATAGAAAACCACCAAAACTTTTTGACGAATCTGTCAAATTTGTTGGTGTGGCAAAATGCACACTTTTGACCAGCCATACACAGGAAATCACGAAAACCAGCACAATCAAAATTTTGACAAAAGATGTGATATTATCCAAATCCGCGATAATTGACGTGCCAAAATAGCTGATAATTCCCAGCAGAGCAATAATCACAAGTCCAATCAATCGTGTGTTCAAATTTGGAACAATCATTTTCAAAGCGGTCAGAAGCGCTGAAACTTCTGTCGCAAGTGTGACAGTTCCTAGCAACCAGGTCATCATGCCGACAACAAAGCCGGTAAAACGTCCAAAAGTTTCTTTAGCATAGATGAAAGCTCCGCCATTTTCAGGATAAATCTTGCTCATATTTGCATAAGAAAAAGCAATCACAAAGATGGATGCACCAGCAAGCAAAATCGCGAGTAGACTTTTCGTACCAGCATCTTGGTAAATCTTGCCTGAAAGCAGGAAAATGCCTGAGCCAATAATCGAATTGATGCCCAGCAGAAAAATCGCGAAGGGCGAAAGAAGTTTCGTTTTTTTCATTTTGACTTTCTATTTTTTTGTATTGATATCATTATAACAAAAAACGTGTTTTTGCACACGTTTTCAACAGTTTTATTTGATTTTTCTTTGTAAAATCTCGGCGCTGAGCGCGTCATAATTTTTGACAACTTCGTCAGCAGCTGATAAATCTTGGACAGGATAATCTGGATTGGCAAATCCGATAACGTACATTCCTGCTGCTTTTGCTGAACGACTTCCGTTTTTTGTATCTTCAAATGCCAGACAATTTTCCGGCGCAATACCTAGTTGCCGTGCAGCTTCCAGATAAACATCTGGTGCAGGTTTTGAATGCGCGACTTCCTCGCCACTGACAAGTTTGTCAAAACAGTCGTCAATTCCAAGCGCCGTCAGTGCTTGCAAAATATCAGATTTCGGCGAACTTGACGCGACCGCAAGCGGAATTTCCGCTGCATGAATCCGCCGAACCAGCTCAACAGCACCATTTATCGGACGAACTCCGTCTTTAGCAATGACTGCTTGACGCCGTTTTTTCATCTCGTCCATGTAATACTCAATCGGCTCAGGCAAGCCCAGCTCGTTTTTCATTACCTGCCACATGAACTCGTAAGTCGTGCCCATAAACTGATACTGATAGCTCACAGGTTTGGGAAATCCAGCATCGCGCAAAATCTCCGTTTTCGACTCCAAATACGTATATTCCGAGTCAATCAGCACACCGTCCATGTCAAATACAACTGCTTCTGTCATTTTTTCCGCCTCATTTTATTTTTGACAGACTGATACTGAAGCGCCTAAGCGTTTTGACAATTCTGTCAAAAATATTTCTGACTCCATTATATCACTTCGTTGGTGGAAAATAGCTTCGCAGCATACTGGCAGAGAGTTTTCGCGTATTTTCTTCACTGTCAACCTTGCCCATCGTGTGCAAAGTCTTGGCAAATCCAGCATCAATGCGCTCAGCATTTTTTGACAGACCTGTCAAAGTTTCCTCAATCAAATCCGACAAACGCATATTATTTGGCGCCGTCGTATCCGAATGTGCCTCCAGATTTGTCTCAGCCACAAGCGGTGGAACCAGCTCAACCACGCGCAAATCATGTCCAAAATGCTTTGCCTGTTCACGCAATGCATCGCTGTAAAAATGCACACCAGCCTTCGTCAAATTATAAATCGGATGCGCACCGTCCGCCAGATTTGACAGCCCAGAACTAACATTGATGACCGTCCCATGATTTTTTGACAGAACTGTCAAAAATTTCTGCGTCACCGCAATCGTGCCCAGCAAGTTCGTATCCACTTCCGCCGTTAATTCTGCTAGCGAGAGCTCATCGTCAAAAAGATTGATTGCCCGCATAATCCCTGCGGAGTTCAACAAAATGTCCAAGTCAGGAAAATTTGCCACAATAAATTTTGACAGTTCTGTCAAAGATTTTTCATCAGAAACATCACTCGCAAAACCTGTCAAATCAGGATTTTCAGCCAAAACTTTGTCCAATTTTTCCTGATTGCGCGCCGTGATAATCACCCGATTGCCCAGCTCAGCAAATTTCTGTGCAAAAGCCAGCCCAATTCCCGAAGTTCCGCCAGTAATCAAGATTGTATGATTTTTCAATTCCATTTGTAAGTTACACTTTCTATATTTTGTAACTCATATTGTAAAACTAAAAGTTACATTTGTCAATAATTGTAACTCGCACTGACCGTAAGTGAAATATCGTCGCTTTAACAAATGTGCTATAATAAACCCATGCAAACACGAGAAAAAATCTTAGTCACTGCCCGTCAACTCATTGAAGAAAAAGGCGCGTTAAACGTGACTGTGTCTGAAATCGCCGCAAAAATCGGTCTCACTCACGCCGCCATTTACAAACACTTCGCAGATAAACAAACTCTCCTTGAAAATATCGCACTCAGCTGGCTAGACAATATTCTCAGCGACATTTTTCCTTTCAAAACAAAGAAAGAAAATCCCGCTGATATTGTCCACGACTGGCTTTTCACACTTACGACAGCCAAAAATCACGCTTATTTTGAAAGTCCTGAGATGTTTTCGCTCTATACCACTTTTATCAGCCAAAATCCCGTCCTCGAAAGTCAGCACAGTGAGCACTTGCTCGATAGTCTCACAAAAGCCAGCCATATCAATGATAAAGAGCAACTCAAAGCAATTCTACAAGTATTTATCAGCTTTCATCATCCTGCTTTTGCGCCTTATTGGAAAAAGCAATTTCAGCCCGACTTTGAAGCGATTTGGACACTCATCGCACCTTCGTTCACTACAAAAAAATGAGCCAACACAGCTCATTTTTACTTTTAATCTCAATCCAAATGAGCCTCTAGCGTAATATTTACAGTAGCCAAAGCCTTAGACACAGGACAACTTTCCTTAACCACTTGCGCGATTTCCTGAAAATCAGCTTCAGAAATTCCAGAAATCACAGAATGATTTGTCAAATGAATCTCCGTAATCGCAGGCCCATCAGCCGTCACAGCAAAAGTCACATCTGCTGTCGTATCAATCGACTTTGCAGTTAATCCTTTTTGCCCCAGCACCATTGCAAAAGCCATACTGAAACAGGCAGCGTGCGCTGCACCAAGCAACTCCTCAGGTGTCGTGATACTTGCGGAATGTTCAGCACGCGCCTTAAAATTGTAAGGCGACTCAGTCAAAACCTGCGAAGATTCCAAACTAATCGTCCCGAATCCATCTTCTAACCCATCTTCCCAATGTGCCGAAGCTTTTGATATATTTGCCATATTTTTATCCTCCTCAAAGAAAATGTCAAACTCTTTTTACACCCATAGTATAACGCTTTCTAAAATGAAACACAAGAAATTGCTCTCACAAAATATTCTTTAGAAAACACTCATCAAACATTGACAAATTCGCAAAATAAAGGTAAAATTTCATTATCAGAAAAGTAACTTTAGTGAGAATTCCCTAGGAAGTCTGTGGTTGTGCAAACAGATGTCTTCTCCAAAGCGAATGGGCTGATTTTTGTGAATACAACTGATTTCAAGCAAATAAAAATCACGCTGCTCCCGTTAAAAAGCACTTCATTTCATTATAAAACATGAGATAAAGATAAGGAAATTCTAAGAATTTCAAATTACGGTGGTACCGCGCATATAACGCCCGTAGAGCATTTTTCACAATGTTCTACCGACGTTTTTTATTTTCAAAAAAAGAAGGAAAAAAATAATGACAAAACCAATCATCTTAACAGGCGACCGTCCAACAGGAAAACTCCACATCGGACACTACGTCGGCTCTCTACAAAATCGTGTCAAGCTGCAAAACGAAGGCAAATACAATATGTTCGTCTTTCTCGCTGACCAGCAAGCTCTGACTGACCACGCCAAAGAACCAGAAAAAATCATCCAATCTGTCGGTGATGTTGCCCTCGACTATCTCGCCGCTGGACTTGACCCTGAAAAATCAACGATTTTCATCCAATCACAAATTCCCGAACTCGCGGAACTTTCGATGTACTACATGAACCTCGTTTCTCTCGCCCGTCTTGAGCGCAATCCAACCGTCAAAACAGAAATTTCTCAAAAAGGATTTGGTGAGTCAATCCCTGCAGGATTTTTAGTCTATCCTGTCTCACAAGCGGCTGATATCACTGCATTCAAGGCAAATCTCGTTCCCGTTGGCAATGACCAAAAACCAATGATTGAGCAAACACGCGAGATTGTACGTAGTTTCAACAATGCCTACAACACCGAAGCTCTCGTTGAACCAGAAGGTATTTACCCTGAAAATGAAGCCGCTGGACGACTACCAGGACTTGATGGTAACGCCAAAATGTCTAAATCTCTCAACAACGGTATTTTCCTCGCTGATGACCTTGACACGCTCAAAACAAAAGTCATGAGTATGTACACTGACCCCGACCATATCAAGGTTTCAGACCCTGGTAAAATTGAGGGAAATATGGTCTTTCATTATCTTGATATTTTTGGAAATGCAGATGACGCCAGCCAGATTGCTGAGATGAAAGCACAGTATCAAGCCGGCGGACTCGGAGATGTCAAGACAAAACGCTATTTACTTGATATTCTCGACCGTGAACTTTCACCCATCCGCGAACGTCGTATCGAACTCGCCAAAAACATGGATTATATTTATGCCATGCTCAAAGCAGGTTCAGAAAAAGCTGAAGCCGTCGCCGCAGCAACACTTGACGAAGTAAAAAATGCAATGGGCATTAACTATTTCAAATAAAAGAACGTTTCACACGGCAAAATCTTGGCTAATGCTGTTGCTCAATTGCGAAACTTCACCTAAGCAAACCCAAAATTAATGAGAATTACAAATGAACAGATTAGAAAAAATCGCCAATTTTGCAAAAAATATACACGCGCAAAATAATGACGGACATGGATTTGACCATATCACGCGCGTTGTAGCACTTGCTGAAAAAATTCTTTTGACAGAACCGTCAGCAGACCGCGAACTCGTTTTGTGCGCCTGCTATCTCCATGATACTTATGACGAAAAATTGACAGACAATGTAGCAGGTCAAAAAGCACTTGTCAGTAATTTTTTAGATGAAATATTTTTTGACAAAACTGTCAAAAATAAAATTTTCGAGATTATTGACAACATCAGCTTTTCAGCAAATTTGATAGAACGAAAAACGCTTGACATCAACGGTCAAATCGTCCAAGATGCAGACAGACTTGACGCGATGGGCGCATTGGGAATTATCCGTACGCTCGAATACGGCTGGGCACACGGACGAGAGCTTTACAAGTCTACTGACAAAGCTGTCAAAAATCTCACCAAAGAAACGTATCATCAAAATACAGGCTGCACAATCAATCACTTTTATGAAAAATTATTTTTACTCCAAGATTTGCTCAACACCGCAGAAGCCCGTAAAATAGGTGCAAAACGTGATAAAATCATGCACGATTTCGTCAAAGCCATTGAAAACGAAAGCAATTATTTTTGACATAGGATAGTCGTTATGAGCTTGCTCACTTACCATTTTGCCTTGTGACTTTAGTCACTTAGAGCAAGCCTTTTTGTCCATTGCTTTAGCAATGGTGACAAAACGGACACCTGTGGTATGGACAGCGTAGCGAAGCGGAGATATGAATATGCTAGTATTTTTAACAGAACTGCCGTAGGGGCTAGTGAATTTATTCTCAGCCTTCTTGGACAGGGTGAACTGATAACGAAATTGTCAGTTTGTAGCCCCGTCAAAACAAAATTATGAATCCATTACAAAAAATCGCTCACAAAATTGACAAAAAAGTTGCCAAACACAAAGCCAAGAAAGTTAAATCTTGGCTAAACACACATCAACCAGCACAGCACGAGGCACAAACAGCCATCTTCGCTCATCGTGGCTCAAAATCAAACCGACCAGAAAATACACTAGCCTCTTTCCAAGAAGCCATCCGCGTCCAATCTGACGGAATTGAACTTGACGTCCACCTAAGCGCAGACAATCAGCTCATTGTCATCCACGATGAAAAAGTTGACCGCACAACAAACGCAAAAGGTCTCGTGCGCAAACTCACTCTCGCCGACATCAAAAAACTAGATGCTGGCAGCTGGTTCTCCCCAGGTTTTGCAAATGAAAAAATCCCAACATTAAATGAAGTTCTCACATTGCTGACTGAGCAAAATTTCACAGGAAGTCTCAATATTGAGATTAAAACCGACAAATATCATTATCCTGATATCGAAAAACTCCTTTCACATCAAATGACCAGCCAAAACTGGCAATTTAGCTATCTCTACAGTTCATTTAACCTTTCCTCACTTGCGATTATTCACAAACTAGAGCAAACGACAGAGCTTGCTTATCTTACTTACAATCACAAAAAAGACGTCATTTTAGGCAATAAACAAGATTTCATCACAAGCATCCATCCCAAAAAAACTTACGCATTTGATAATCCAAATCAGACGATGAGCAACCCAAAACCCATTCGTCTTTGGACAATCAACAACAGCCTAGAAATGCAAATCGCCTACCAAGAAAATGTCGAAGCCATCATCACCGACCACCCCGAAAAAGCATTGCAACTTCGTGATAAATTCAATAAACCTCATTCATAGAATACAATCAAAAGCGCCCTCACAGCGTTTTTTTCTTCACAAAAACTCCGGAAATCATTCGGTAATTAATTAATTATTTGTTAAAATGAATATGGAGTATCTATTATTTACTCATAAAAAAAAAATTTCCAACTAATGACTGCGCTTTCTGAAATAATCGTTTACATGAGCGTTGAAAGCGATAACCATCTTATTTTCACAGCTTATATTTCACAAAATTTCACAAAGAAACACCGCTATTATCAATAAAAGTAATCTCAAACAAAAATCTTTTACATTTCTTTCACAAGTGTTATAATGAAGTTGTACGTGTTAAAACGTCAAAAGTTTTTTACATATGGAATTAGAAGGGATTTGCAAACCATGCAATTTATCAATTATCTTGGTCAAGATGCTTATAGCAATATTGCTATGGACAGCTGGTTGCTTTACAATCTAAAGCCAAAAGAGCCTGTTTTTGCTCTTTGGCAAAATAAACGGGCCGTTATCGTTGGGCGCAATCAAAACACCTTTGCCGAGGTCAATCAAGACTATATCGACAGTCACGATGTTCAAGTCGTTCGTCGTGTTTCCGGTGGTGGTGCTGTGTATCACGATTTGGGCAATATCTGTTTCACTTTCTTCGTCCCTGTTAAAAGCAGTGCTTCTGTCAACTTTCATCAATTCGTAAAACCAATGTACGATGCACTTCGAGCCGTTGGAATTAATGCCGAAATCACTGGACGCAACGACTTAGAAGTTGAAGGAAAGAAAGTTTCAGGCAATGCACAACGTTATGCTGGAGGTTATCTCATGCACCATGGCACACTGCTCTGGGATACTGACGTTGAAGCGATGATTCGCGCACTCAATGTTTCAGACGAAAAGTTTGTCAGTAAAGCTGCCAAATCTGTCCGTGCTCGCGTTGGTAATATCAAAGATTATGCTCCAGACTTAACACTTGATACTTTCCTCGAAAAGCTCAATTATTATCTGACAGATGAAGGAAAAGATGGTGAACTTGTCCTTACAGATGAACAACTTGCAGGTATCAAAGATTGGCGAGATAAGCAATTTTCAACCTGGAACTGGAACTATGGCGAATCACCAAAATTTGAATTTCAAAATCATGCAAAATTCACAGGTGGTGCGATTGATGTCCAAGTCAACGTAGAAAAAGGAAAAATCACAGATATCAATTTTCTCGGTGATTTTCTCGGTGTACGTGATTGGCGAGACATCAAAGAGCAGTTTATCGGAGTTGACTTTAGCCCTGCAGCCGTACTCTCTATCCTTGAAAAAAATCAAGAAGGACAGTATTTCGGAACGATTGATAATCATGAACTCGCAGAACTCTTTAAAGCAGATACCTTTGAGTAATGCTTAAAATCATAAGTTTTAAAAAGAAAGGAATTTACTATGTCAAATAGCAAAAAAATCTTAGATTTCAAAAGTCAAATTGAACTACAAGATACTTCATTTCCAATGCTTCAAATTTTAAACGAAGAAGGAAAAATTGTTGATGAGGAAGGTTTAAAATCAGCTGCTCTCAGTGATGAGGAACTTGTTGAACTTTTCAAAAATATGCTACTCAGTCGTCAGATTGATATTCGTTGCATGAAACTTGCCAAGCAAGGTCGTATGGGCTTCTTTGGTCCAACAGCTGGTCAAGAAGCCTCACAAATGGCTTCTGCATTTGCTTTTAAAGACGAAGATTGGCTTTTCCCTGGTTACCGTGATTTGCCACAAATCTATGCCAAAGGCTGGCCAATCTGGAAAGGACTCCTTTGGAGTCGCGGACATTATCTTGGTAATGAATACACGACAGATGATGGAAAACCAGTTAATTCATGGTTCCCACAAATCATCATTGGCGCACAATATGTTGAAGCAGCTGGTGTAGCACTTGGTCTCAAAAAACGTAAACAAGATGCCGTTGCAGTAGCTTATACAGGTGATGGTGGTTCTTCTCAAGGCGATACTTACGAAGGAATTAACTTTGCTTCTGCATACAAAGCTCCTCTTGTGGCTTTCATTCAAAATAATGGTTATGCCATTTCAACACCACGTAAACTTCAAACAGCTGCAAAACACTTGGCAGCAAAGGGCTGGGCGGCTGGCGCACCATCTATTGTAGTCGATGGAAATGATGCGATTGCGATGTATTTAGCTTCAAAAACAGCACGCGCTTGGGCAGTTGAAGGAAATGGTCCCGTGGTTATTGAAACAATCACAAACCGCCTTGAACCTCATTCAACAGCTGGTGATGACCCTCTCCGTTACCGTACAAAAGAAGAGATTGCCGAATGGTGGGCAAAAGAACCTCTTATCCGCATGCGCAATTTCCTAACTGAAAAAGGACTTTGGGACAGTGCTAAAGAAGAAGCTTATATCGCTGAATTGGACGCTCGGATTGATGCTGACGTTAAAAAAGCAAATTCTGTTGAAAAACAAAAAATCAGTCATTTCCTGAAAAATACACTCGAAGTTCCTGGACAAGCTATGCAAGAACAAATTGCAAAATTTGAAAGTGAGGGCAAATAAAAATGGCAGTTAAAACATATATTGCAGCTATCACAGAAGCGCTTGACTTGGCGCTTGAAAAAGATAAAAATACATTAGTTTTCGGTGAAGATGTCGGACAAAATGGTGGCGTTTTCCGTGCAACGGATGGACTTCAAGCTAAATATGGCGAAGAACGCGTGTTCAACACTCCACTTGCAGAATCCGGAATTGGTGGACTTGCGATTGGACTTGCTACACAAGGTTATCGTCCCATCATGGAAATCCAGTTTGGTACATTTATCTACGAAGTTTTTGACTCTATCGCTGGACAAATGAGCCGGACACGTTATCGTTTCAATAACACACGTCATAATCCGATTGTTCTGCGTACCCCTTATGGTATCGGAACAAAAACACCTGAAATGCACGCAGATTCGATTGAAGGTTTACTTTCACAAATCCCTGGTTTACGTGTCGTAATGCCATCAAATCCAGCAGATGCAAAAGGACTTCTTTTATCAAGTATTGAAAATAATGACCCTGTCATGTTTTTGGAAAACTTGCATCTTTATCGCTCACTCAAAGGCGAAGTCCCTGAAGGCTACTATACGACACCTTTGGACAAAGCTGCTGTTGCAAAAGAGGGAACAGATGTTTCTATTATTGCTTATGGTGGAACCGTTCCTCTTGCGCTCAAAGCTGCAGAAAGTTTGGAAAAAGAAGGAATTAGCGCAGAAGTTCTTGATTTACGTACTGTTGCGCCACTTGATATTGAAGCGATTGGTAAGACAGTTGAAAAAACAGGTCGTGTCGTTGTTGTTCAAGAAGCTCAACGTTCCGCTGGTATTGCAGCAAATGTTATGGCTGAAATCTCTGAGCGCTTCGTTTTGAGTTTGAATGCACCTATCGGTCGTGTGGCTGGTCCTGACTCTGTCTTTCCATTCTCATCTGCTGAAAACGACTGGATGATTAAAGATACAGATATCGTAAATAAAGTGAAAGAGGTGGTAAATTATGACTGAGATTTTTAAAATGCCTGATATCGGTGAAGGAATGGCAGAGGGCGATATCGCCAACTGGCTCGTGAAAGTCGGAGATACTGTCAAAGAAGATGACCCTGTCGCTGAAGTTCAAAATGATAAATTACTCCAAGAAATCCTATCTCCTTATGCTGGTAAAGTCACAAAATTATTCGTGGAAGCTGGGACAACTGTCGCAGTTGGCGAACCTTTGATTGAATATGACGGTGATGGTTCTGGTTCAGTAGCTCCAGCACAAGAAGCAAGCCCTACCCCAGTGGAAGCTCCTTCTGCCACAAATACAAGTGATGTCAAAGTCTTTAAAATGCCTGACATTGGCGAAGGAATGGCAGAAGGCGATATCTCCAACTGGCTTGTCAAAGTTGGAGATACTGTTAAAGAAGATGACCCTGTCGCTGAGGTTCAAAATGATAAACTCATGCAGGAAATCTTATCTCCTTATGCTGGTAAAGTTACAAAACTTTTCGTGGAAGCTGGGACAACCGTTGCGGTCGGTGAACCTTTGATTGAGTATGATGGAAATGGGACATCCAGTGCTTCAGCTCCTATGCCTAAAGTAGAAAATACTGCAGCTCCAACTACTCCTGCTCCTAAAACAGCCGAAAATGCGCCTGTACAACTTACAAAATCTGGTGCAATGGGACGCGTGCTGGCAATGCCTTCTGTACGTCACTTTGCACGTGAAAACAATGTAGATTTGAAGCTTGTACCTGCAACTGGACGTCATGGACACACTACTTTAGCAGATGTTAAAACATTCTTAGCTGGTAATGTTGCAACAGCTCCTGAAAGTTCTGTAGGCACTCCTACAGCTGCTGCACCAACTAACAAAGTTCCAAGTCCAGCTACTCCTCCTGCCCCAAGCAAAGTAGTGCTTGGCGATAGACGTGAGCCAATGAATCCAACGCGTAAAGTGGTTTCTAAGGTAATGACGGCTCAACACACAACTATTCCACCTGTGACAAACTTTGACCAGGTCGAAGTTTCTAAATTGGTTGAGCATCGTAAAGCGTTCAAAGAAATTGCTGCGAAACAGGATATTAAACTGACTTATCTCGCTTATGTAGCGAAAGCTTTGGCAGCTACAGCTCATAAATTCCCTGATATCAATGCTTCGGTTGATTATGAAAAGCAAGAAATCGTCTATCACGAACACGTCAATCTTGGAATTGCAGTCAATGCACCAACTGGACTCTATGTTCCTGTCATTCATGAAGCGGAAAATAAATCTATCTTTGAAATTGCCAAAGAAATTGCTGATTTGGCTGCTGCGACACGTGATGGTTCTTTGAAACCTGCACAAATGCAAGGCTCTACGATTACAATTTCAAATATCGGTTCTGCTCGTGGTACTTGGTTCACTCCGATTATCAATGGTTCTGATGTTGTGATTTTGGGATTGGGTTCTATTGTAAAAGAGCCAATTGTAAATGATGAGGGCGAGATTGTAGTTGGTCAAAATATGAAGTTGTCTATGACTTATGACCATCGTTTGATTGATGGAATGCTGGGACAAACGGCTTTGAACTATTTGAAGAGTTTGCTGGCTGACCCTGCTTATATGCTCATGGAAGTTTAATAGGACGATATTGTTGACGCTGAAGCGTCTAACAATATCGCGGCAAGCGCTATGGCATCTTGCCTTGTCCTCTTATTAGGTAAAACAGATTGTTAATAAGTAACGATAGAAAGAGGTTTTGAATATGGTTGTTGGTGCTCAAGCTACGGAAGTAGATACAGTTGTGATTGGTTCTGGTCCTGGAGGATATGTAGCTGCTATTCGTGCGGCTGAACTGGGACAAACTGTCACAGTGATTGAAAAAGATAATGTCGGCGGTGTATGTTTAAATATTGGTTGTATTCCTTCTAAGGCTTTGATAAACGTGGGACATAAATATCAAGAAGCTTTGCGTGAAGAAGAAAATACGACACCTTTCGGATTGACAAGTAAAGATGTTGCGCTTGATTGGGCTGCCGCTCAAAAATGGAAAGATGAAAAAGTTGTTAAACAGTTGACTGGTGGTGTGGCAATGTTGCTTAAAAAGCATAAAATCACTGTCATCAAAGGAACAGCTGAATTTGTTGATAATGAAACTATCAATATTGAGCAAGAAGACGGACATCAGTTGTTGCAATTTAACAATGCGATTATTGCAACTGGTTCTCGTCCGATTGAAATTCCTCCATTTCCATTTGGTGGACGAATTATTGACTCGACTGCAGCTTTGTCTTTGCCTGAAATTCCTAAACACTTGATTATTGTTGGGGGTGGAGTTATTGGTTCTGAGCTCGGTGGTGCTTATCGCAATCTGGGTTCTAAAATCACGATTGTTGAAGGATTGGACCATATCTTGAATGGCTTTGATAAAGAAATGTCAGATATTATTGCAAAACGTGTGGTTGATGCGGGTTCTGAGATTTTTACAAGTGCTATGGCAAAATCTGCGACACAAACAGATAAAGATGTGACATTGACTTTTGAAGTGGATGGTAAAGAGCAATCTGTAACTGGCGATTATCTCTTAGTTTCTGTTGGTCGTCGTCCAAATACGGATTTGATTGGTTTGAATAATACTGATGTGAAGTTGACGGACCGTGGATTGATTGAAGTAGATGATTCTTATAAAACTTCTGTTGAACATATCTATGCGATTGGCGATGTCGTACCTGGTCCAATGTTGGCACACAAGGCTTCTTTCCAAGCAAAAGTTGCTGCTGCTGCTATTTCTGGTGCTGAGGACGCTGTGGATTTGCACGTGGCGCTTCCTGCTGTGGCTTATACGTCAACAGAACTTGCGACTGTCGGGGAAACTCCTGATACTGTCAAAGACCGTATGGATACTGTGAAGATATCAAAATTCCCATTTGCAGCGAACGGTCGGGCTATCTCTATGGACGACACAACTGGTTTCATTCGTTTGATTACTGAGACAAAAGAAGGTGGTGTTATCGGGGCACAGATTGTTGGCCCTGGTGCTTCAGATTTGATTTCTGGCTTGGCTCTGGCGATTGAAAATGGATTGACGGCTAAAGATATTAGTTTGACTATTCAACCTCACCCTACGCTTGGCGAGGCAATCATGGACACTGCTGAGGTGGCTGATGGATTGCCAATTCACGTTTGAGTGATAAAAAAGCTTTCTGACAGTTTTGTCAGTAAGCTTTTTTATTTTTGACAGAACTGTCAGAGACTAGAAAATTTATTTTTACTCTGTCAAAAAATTATTTCATGATATCTGCCCAATTACTCATGCCGTCAAGAAATTTTTTTGCTTTGAGGTGAATGCCGACATATTCATCATAAATGCCATCAATAAATTGGCGGATTTTTTGCTTCATTTCTGGTTTGATAGAGATTTTTTGGAGTTCATCTAGTGAAATATCTTGAAAAAGATGAGCAAGATAAATCACGTTGGGGTCGAGATGACTACGGCGCAAATCTTCATTGAAATGTTGCTGGCAAAGACAAGCATTAAATTTGTAGGAAAAGTCAAATGGTCCTGTCGTTGTGTGGCAAAAAGCACATTCTGTGAAATTGAGCGAAACGCCAAATCGGTTGAGCAACTGGATTTCAAAGATGTTGGTGATGATTTCCTTGTCAAAATCTTTATCGAGTAGTTCAAGCGACTTGCGCAGAAAAGCGTAAAGTGCCGGGTCATACTGATTGTCAACAATAGCAGCATCCGCCAAACTCATCAAATAACTGGCATGTGCATTGAGAAAAATGTCCTCGGAAATGTGTTTGTAAGTCGTAGTATCACTGACATCTTCGATAAAATTTAATCCTGTGTCATTAATGGTTGCATTCAGATTGACAGAGCTGAAATTTTGCAGACTACTAGCGAATTTTGACTGAGAAAAATTTTTGACAAAGAACATTCGTTTGCCAAAAGACTCAGTGAAAATTTTGACAAGTTTGTCATTTTCTCGGTAGTTTTGGCTGTACAAAACTAAGCCATAAGTTTCTGCATTCCGCATTTTTGCTCTGACCTTTCTGCTTTTTTCTCAATTATATCATTTTTGAGTATAAAAAAATTTTTCAAATTTCAATTTACCCAAGAACTAATTCATAAAAAAGCAAAAAATATAAATGATTTTCTATAAGTACCTTAATTTTTTATAAAATAATCCTAAGCCTCCTAGCCCCAAACACGCAGTATAACACAAAAACATAATCCAAGCTGTCCAACTGGATATTTGTATGACAGGAGTAGGCTGAAGAATATTTTGTTGCCCAACTGTTGTATATAGCGTCATAACAACATTTTTATAATCATATTTCCCAAGATTAGGTACAATAAGGTCATAGACCAAAAAGGCAATTACACAAACCACAGTATTTTTGATATTGATAGCTAGAGTAAACCATACTAATGCCACCATCAAACCGATAAAACAAAGAATCGAAAAAACGACTGCAAATGACGAAAATGACATCTCTGCATGGAAATTCCCATATTGAGGTACATCAAAAGGCACAGAAAATTTCGCAAGAAAAAGTCCGACGACCACCGATAACAGCGATATAAAGAGATAAGAAGCAATTATCGTTAGCAATAATACTACATACTTACCTAGTAGTATTTCTTTCCAAGTATAATTATTTAAACGTCGCTTGTAAGTATCATATTTATAATCATAAGTTGCAACACTAATTCCAAATAACCCCATGATTAACGGCAAAAATATCAAGCCATAATACTTTAATATATATTTGGGGAATCCCATTACTGTTAGCTGACTATCTGCAATAACTAAATTTTCATAGCTATATCGGGCGACATTATCAACTGATGTATCTACTTGATTTGTTCCATTACTTTTTTGAGTAAAACGGTAGGGCTTTTTTATATCTTTTTTAAATTCTGTTGAGGTTTTATATAACTTTTTTACCTCTTGAAATTGTGCAACACTATCATTCTTAGTATTAACCGCCTGAACACTTCCAAAACCTATCAGTATCCCAAATAATATTAAACCTATAATAAAAATTTTAGAACTAAAAATATAACTAAACTCTTGGCGTAAAGTAATGTTCATACGTTTCCCCTAAGCCTTTCTCTTTCCACACCTCATCTTTAATTATTTTATGATTTTTAAACACATAAAGCTCATCAATGATACTTTCATAAAATGCAAAATCATGCCCTGTTAAAATAATAAACATATCTTTTTTTAAAGAAAGGAGTTTATTTCTTAAATCTGTTAAAGACTGGTAATCTAAACCATTCGTTACTTCATCCATGATAGATAAAGGAGGACTGAGAAGCACCCAAATTATTAAAGAAAGTTTTTTTCCCTCCCCCAACGAATAATTTCTAACATTTTTATTTAATCTTTTATCTGAAAGGTATTTTTGTGAAATTTCTTTTATTTCTTTCTTTGAAAATTTAAAACTGGTAAAAAGTTGAATATTTCTATAGCCCGTTAGATTTTGATAAAGCGATAAATCATCAAATAGGACAAAGGAATTGTTATTTTTATAGGGATTTATTATTATTCCCTTGTCTAATTTTTGCAATCCCATAAATATTTTTATAAGAGTCGTCTTTCCTATACCATTTGGTCCCATAATAAATGAAATCTTGCCCTTGGAAAATGTTATATTTGCCTCCTCCATTATAATTTTGTCACTAAATCGCTTAGAAACTTGTTTTATTCCAATATTATCCATAACTAATTAATACCTCCAATAAAATGAGAAGTGAGAACTTTTTTCTCACTTCCTCTTTAATTTTCTAAGATACCCAACCAGCAGCCCAATGTCCATCTCCTCTAATCCACGTCTGCATCGTTTTTAATTGAGAGACCAGATTAGCAGCTCCCCAAGGTGTTGGAATACCTCCGCCCCCCAAATATTGTCCTTGATAAGAGCGAGACCACGAACCATTCGATACTAATCGTATTCCTTTGTAAGTCATTGTTGCTGGAATAATTGCTCCTCCTGATTGGTGAGCGTAGGAACTTATAATCTTTTTTCCTGTATAAGAAAATGTAACCCGGTCATTACTCCACATAAAAACTGAACCTCTATAACAACTTGTTGTTTTTGTACCTGCAAACGCTATTGCAGGTGTCAAAAGGCTAGCAATAACTACTCCATAAGCAACTGTCTTTTTTAGATTTGTTCGCTTACTTAATTGTTCCATATTTTTCATTATAAATACCTCCTTTTGGTATTTTATTAATATACATTTATATGCACTTTTTAATAATAAAAATAGTGTACAAAAAGAGAAGCAATGAAGACAAGAACTGAGCAATTCAAGTCGCAATTCGCTTGAAATAATCTGCTCGTTACACAACTCTAGAAATTGTGCTCCTTACTCCTCATTACTAATGATAGCACTCCCTTTTGTATTCTTCAACATACAAATGCTAATTTTTATAATTGCGTGTATTTTTTATACAAAAAGAACAATTAAATTGATAATTGTTCTTTTTGTATTATTTATTAACGTTTTTCATTGACATATTCTGTCAAACGTTCCATTGCAAGTGTGATAGTATCCATTGATGCTGCGTATGACAGGCGGACATAACCTTCGCCGTATTTTCCAAAGGAAATTCCTGGGATAAAAGCGACAGCTTTCTCACGCGCGAAATCAAGCAGAAAATCAAAGGAATTTTGATTCAAATCTTCAGGAATTTTCGCAAAGACGTAAAAGGCACCGTCTGGCTTGATAATCTTGAAACCGAGCGCAGACATTTTTTCAATAATGAAATCGCGGCGTTTGATATACTCAGCTTTCATTGGTTCCGCATCTTCTTGCCCGTGTTCCATCGCTTCAATCGCTGCGACTTGCGAAATCGTGCTGGCAGATGTGACTAAATACTGGTGCGTTTTGATAAATTGTGCCGTCAAAATAGCCGGTGCGAAAATATAGCCAATACGCCAACCTGTCATCGCGTGCGATTTCGACAAACCGTTGAAAACAATCGTCTGCTCTGGCGCATATTGGGCGATTGAAACGTGACGTTCGCCTGTGTAATTCAGCTCAGAATAAACCTCGTCAGCAATCACAAAAATATCATGCTTTTTGATAACCTCAGCGAGCGCCTTGATTTGCTCGCCTGTGTAAGTCACACCTGTTGGATTTGCAGGATAATTCAAAATCACAGCTTTGAGTTTATCACCTTGCTCGAGAATGGCATTTTCAAGCATTTCTGGCGTCAAAACGAAATCGTTAGCTGTTGTGTCAATCTCGACCAATTCAGCGCCTGAGAGCGTAATAATCGGCTCGTAGCCAGGATATGCTGGTGCAGGAATCAAAACTTTGTCGCCGGGCAATAAAATTGACAACAAAACCGCCGAAATCGCCTCGGTCACTCCAACCGTCACCAAGATTTCATTTTCAGGATTGTAGTGCAAATCATACTTTTCAGCCATAAAATCTGATGCTGCTTGGCGCAACTCCAGCAAACCCGCCATACCAGTATAATGGCTCTGATTGTTGATAATTGCCTGCTGTCCCTGAGCTTTGACGTGTTCTGGCGTGTTAAAATCTGGCTCACCCAGCGTTAATTTCAAGATACCTGGAATTTTTGACACTTCCTGGTCAAACTGACGAATCAAAGAAACCGCGATTTTATCCAGATTGGGATTCATTTTTGCAACTAAGTCCATTTTTACCTCCGAAAAATTTTTGACAGAACTGTCAAAAATTTGTAGCTCTGTCAAAAGCTATTTGTTCTAAATTATAGCGCATTTTCAGCATTTTTGCACCTGAAAATTTTTTGACAGTTCTGTCAAAAACAAAAAAATCCCAGAAAATTGAGATTTCACATGATGGCTCGGCAGGGGCTCGAACCCTGGACCCATAGATTAAGAGTCTACTGCTCTACCAACTGAGCTACCGGGCCAAAAAACTTACTTTACTATTGTATCATTTTTAGCAAAAATTGCAAGAATTTTTGTATTTTTGCAGAAGAAATTTTCAGCCCATGCAAGCCACTCTCATCCATGTTATAATGTGAAAATAATGAAAAATTCTTTAGAAATTCTTGAAAATATGCCCGCCAATCAAAAAGTGAATTACGATAAAGTCTTTCAAAAAGTGCGCCAAAGCTGGGAAGAAGATAAGGTTCGCCCACGAATTTTATTACACAGCTGTTGCGCGCCTTGTAGCACTTATTCACTCGAATGTCTGACACAATCCGCCGATGTGACGATTTATTTTGCCAACTCAAATATTCACCCCAAAAGCGAATACGAACGTCGCAAACTTGTGCAAGAAAAATTTATCAAAGACTTCAACGAACGCACCAACAATCAGGTTCAATTTATCGCCGCGCCCTATGAGCCTAATCTTTTCGTGCAAATGGTACGTGAACAGCATCTCGAAAATGAGCGCGAAGGTGGAAAAAGATGTACAGCCTGCTTCCAAATGCGCCTTGATTTAGTCGCCGAAAAAGCGAAAGAGCTCGGATTTGACTACTTTGGTAGTGCGCTGACGATCTCCCCGATGAAAAACAGCCAACTCATCAACGAAATCGGGCTGGACATTCAAAAAATTTACAGCGTCAACTATCTTCCCAGCGATTTCAAAAAAAATAACGGCTACAAACGTTCCGTCGAAATGTGTAAAGAATACGATGTTTACCGTCAATGTTACTGTGGTTGTATCTTTGCCGCGCGCCAACAAGGCGTTGATTTGAAGGCGCAAAACCGTGAAGCGATTGCCTTTATCAGAAAACAAGAGCAACTTTAATGCTCTTGTTTTTTTTGACAACTCTGTCAAAAATTTTGAACGCAAAAAAACACTGATTGAATGCCGGATGCTTATTCACGTATTGAACCCGCTGAAACGCTAGGTGGGTGTTCTTGCTTCTGCCAGACCGTTCGCCCGAAGGTTATACACGCCACAGAATGTCTTATGAACCCCTATGCAATACAATTATTAGTCGGTCAATTAAAAGAATAAGCTCGCACATTCCAGTGCTTTTCTATGCTTCTATAGTATCATTTTATTTTTTATTTTTCAAGTGTAAACGTTTTTTATCCAAAATTATTTTGCGTATTTTTTCACAACTTCTTCGATTTCGCCAAGCAATTTTTCATCTGACAATCCTGTCAATTCCTTGATAAGTTCCGTCAAATTTTTCGAAGCCAATTTTTCCTGTAATTCAACAGATTGTGCATCTTCTGGGTCATTATAAGCAAAGATTTTCCCGACAACATCAAGATGTGCTTCATAAGTCAAACCACGTTCAGACAATTCACGGATAGGACGGATAAAGCGCTCATCATAACCCAACTTACGAATTGGTGTCCGAGCAACGCGTGTCACATCATCAATAATTTGTGGATTAGCAAAGCGTGAAATGATTGTTTCATGATAAGCTTTTAAATCTTCCTCAGTAAAATAACTCCCCCATTTCGCCAATAAAAGTGAACGTGTTTCCACTTGAACAGCTTTTAGAGCTGCCAAGATTTCCTCATGCTGTAAACCTTCTAAAATCGTCTTGTAACCCTTATATGCACTGTTATAAGCAACAGTTGCGTGTCCAGAGTTGACAGAGAAAAGTTTACGCTCAATAAATGGCTCCAAATCTGTCGCATAATGCACACCATCCAACTTGAAAGTCGTATTTTTCAGTTGGCTCTCGTCAATCACCCATTCATGGAAAGGCTCAACAACTACATAAAGCACATCATCATGATGTTGTCCTGGCACAATCCTGTCAACTGCTGCATTTGGAAAACCAACAAAAGCAGAAACATAGTTTTTATCCTCACCCGATAGAAAAGCATCTACCTTTTCATGCAAAAACTCAGAACCACCAATCATATTTTCACAGGCAATCACGTCTAAAGGAGCATCAACATTGTCCGTGCGCCGTTTTTGAATACCTTTGGCAATCAACTCAGCAATAAATGGCAAAATATTTGGACCAATCGCTGTTGTCACAACATCAGCTTGTGCTACTGCATTGACAACTTCATCAGGATTCTTCGCATTGTTAATTCCTGAAACAGCCGAAATTTCAATTTTCTCATGTGCATCATTTGCCAGTTCAATCGTGTAACCATGGCGCGCATTTAATTCATCAATAATCGCTTCATTAACATCAACAAAAGTAACTTCAAAGTCATTTTTATTCAAAATCTCACCAATAAATCCACGACCGATATTTCCTGCACCAAAATGTACTGCTTTTTTCATTGTAATTTCCTCTTTCTGATTACTTATACTTCTAGTGTAAAGCCTTTCATAGTCAGAGTAAATAAAAGTTTTGGCACATTTCTCTGTGTCAAAACTTACAATGTCAATTTTTCATTTTTGGCAGTTCTGCCGAAGGGGCTAGAGAATTTATTCTCAGCCTGTCAAAAAATTTAAGTACAAAAATAGCTTTTGACCAAACTGTCAAAAGTTATTTCACACTGTAAATCTGCTGTCAATCAGCAAAATAACCAACAATTTCATCTACTGATTGTGCATCAGCAATTTTTACAACATTATCAACGTCCGCACAAAAGATTGAAATCTTCTGAATCAAATCCAAATGTTCATTACCAATTCCAGCAATTCCAAAAAGAACTGTCGCTACTTTTGGGTCATCTTCCGTTCCAAAATCAACACCGCGCGGTACTTGCACAATCGTAATTCCTGTTTTCAAAACTTCTTTTTTGGCAGCATCTGTTCCATGAGGAATTGCAATAAAATTTCCCATGTAAACTGAAAGTTCTTTGTCCCGCTCAAGCATTGCTGGCACATAATCAGGATTGACATAGCCACCTTCTACAAGAAGTTGTCCACAAAACTTGATAGCATCTTCTTTATTTTCAAAATGTTGGTTGAGTTTAATAAGATTTTTTTGAATTTCCATATTTTTTATGTTTACAAGGTTTACACACCCTGTAAACTTCCTTTCTATTGTTCCCCATATTTTCTGATTGATTCTGTGATAATTTGCCGAAGCAACTCACTCACAACATCAAAATTTCCAGAATTATAAATCGTTGTGTAAAGTTTATTTTCAATAATCGAACTTGAAATTTTTCCCAAAAGATAAACAGCTGCATCTGCTACATCTGGTGGAGATAAAAGCAGTAATACACGTTTTATCTTCATTTTCTCACGATTCATCGCCAAAACTTCAACTTCCTGACTTAAGTCAAAAATCTGAAAACTAGGCTTTTCAATTGAATCATGCACGCCGTGAAGCAAAGCAATTTTCGTATCTGGAATTGCCAGATGTGTCTCATCAAATCTTTTTTTCAATAATTGAGACAAACTTTCAGTTTGACTAGAGTTTACAAAACTGACAACTTGGTTGACAACATCAGTCAGATTTGGTAGATTTTCAATCTCTCTAATCGTAAAATCTGTCAAAATTCCATTTCCAATACTAAAGAGCTGATTGAGATTGACAAAATTCTTTTCATTATTATCACTTTTAACTGTCCGCGTATTTTGCTGGATACTCCGCAGTTTATGTCGAATTGTGTCAAGATTTTTTTGCTCCAAATTCCGACTAACGTAGATATAATCCATCTCTTTTTCAGTCGTAAAAATCGCATCATACTGGCTTTTATCAAATCTAGCCGAAGTTTGTATAATATCAATTTTATTTAAAAATGGAAAGTTCTTGCGCAGATTACTCATGATAAATTCACAAGAAATCCGTCCGCGACTTGTCACCAAAGCTGTTTTCAAAGGCAAAACTAAGTCACTTCGCTCCAATGTTGCCACAAAATGCAAAGTAACAAATGAAATCTCAACGCTCGAAAATTTTTTCTCAAAGACATCTGGAAGCACTTGCTGTACAGCCTTGAAGATTTTATCATTATCTGTTTCGATTTTTTTCACAAAGTCATTTTGCTTATCTGAAAATAACTCTGGCAGAACATCTGTCTCTTTCAAGTGTGCATAAAGCAATCCATAAAGCCGGTCATCCTTACTAAATTCAATTGACAATTCACTTGACACTTCATCAATCAACTGACGAATTTTATAAGAAAATCCACTATCAAACTTCTCCATGAACAGCACTTCACGACCAAAACCAAAATACAACACATCATAAACTGCAGCCAGATAAGTAATCTCAGCAATCGTAAATGTAAACTTACCTTGCAACTGCGCAATCAATTTCTGCACAAAATTCAAAGCATTTTTACTTGGACGACGTGTACTATTAGACACCAGCTGATAACCTTTATTCAGTCGAAACAAAGTCGCCGTCAAGAAAAATTGCATCAGCACGCACGTTTTATCCGTCATTTCAGGTAATTCAACCGTTTCAAATATTGTCCGCGCCTGATAAAATGGCTCCAAATCCAACAAAGACAAAATTTTATTCTCAGAAAAATCACCCGATAAAGCCTCAGAAATACTTGATACACTCTGACAACTTGATACCAGCACCGAGCGAATATTCTCCTCGTTTCCGAGAACTCTCAAACCACGTTCACGTTCCAACTGTAAACCATTTTCCAGCAGCGCCTGCTCAATCAAACGCAAATCACTTGTTGCAGTTGGTTGACTAATTCCAAAAGTTTCCGTTAGAGTCACGATTGATGCCCGATTATCAAGCAATAACAGCAATTCTCCATAAAGTCTTTCAGTCACTGTAAACTCTAAAAGTTCATGAGTTTCTGCCAAACTTGACAAATCACCTGCCAAAAAATAACCCTCATCTGAATTTCGCAAACTCACACCATTAGGCAACGTTTCTTGCAACTTTTCAAGGTCTCGATAAAGTGTTCGCCGGCTCGTTCCCGTGATTTCAAGCATCTCTGCCAGTGTCAAAGTCTTTGCCTTAATAAATGCCTGAATCAATTTTTGTTCACGACCTGTCACTAACATGATTTACCTCTCTAAAATTCTATTTTTATTTCATTTAGACTCTCTCAAACCCAAAAATAATTTTGACAGCTCTGTCAAAAAAATATCAGAGCTGTCAAATCATCTTTTTGATCATTTATTTATTCTAGCAACCATTTTATCGTATTCAGCTGTCGTAATCACACTTTCCACAGACAAATGTTGCGCATTTGGAGCAGCCTTTTTCGCCTCATCAGTAAATTTATTCACTGTCACAATCATGATATTCGTCGCATTAAACGCAGCCAAACCAAGAAATTCCGTCTCAGACACAGGAATTTTCACATCATGATTTTTGAAAATAGCTGTCAATGTTTCTTTACCCATTGTCGCAGAACCCATATGTTCCCCATCATGAGCAAAAACTACTTCATCAATCTGATTCAAATCAATGCCAGTATCTGCAGCATTTTCAGTCACATCAGATGCAACTTCCGCTTTTTCTCCCGCACCTGTCAATGAATTGATAATTTGATCATAGGTTGGAGAGCTCATGAAGTTTGCTACTGTATAACGGATAGCATCAGGAGCCATTGTCGCAGCCCTTGCAGCTAATTCTTCTTGCGTCACAACGATTGTATCAGAACCGGCTTTTAAGTTCGCTATCGCCACATTAGTAACGTCCTGAGGTAATCCAGCTTTTTTAGCCTTATTTCGCAAGATAGAAGCACCCATCGCAGATGAACCCATACCAGCATCACAAGCAAAGATAATATGTTGTACAGCATTAAAGTTTGCAGCAACATTCACAGAAGTTTGACCTTTAGAGACAGCTTTAGCATCGGCAACAGAAGCCTGAGCAGCAGCTAATTCATCACCATTAATAGATTTATCACGACGCAAGATAACAGCCGACACAAGGAAAGAAACCAAAGCAGCTAAAATAATTGACAACATAACACCTAACCAGTTAGGAAAACCACCTGCTTGTTTATTAAATGACATTGCCGTCACAGCAATAATCGAACCAGGAGCAGAAGGACCAATCGTACCAGTACCAAGTAAGTTATTCGTCAAAGTACCCGTAACACCACCTGCAATAACTGAAAGGAAAAGTGCAGGTTTCATCATGACATATGGGAAGTAAATCTCATGAATACCACCAATAAACTCAACAATAACCGCACCAGGAGCAGAAGCCTTTGCTGTTCCCTTACCAAATACCCAAAAAGCAAGCAACACTCCAAGACCAGGACCAGGGTTATTTTCAATCAAGAAAAGAAGTGATTTACCAGTCGTAGCAACCTGTTGTAAACCAAGGGGTGCTAAAACTCCGTAGTTGATTGCATTATTCAAGAACAAGATTTTTGCGGGATCAACAAGAACATTGGCCAATGGAATTAAATGGGTAGATATAAGAACATCAACGCCTTTAGATAAAACATCTAAGACAACCTCAATCACTGGACCAAAAACAGTAGAAGCAAGAATTGTGATAAAAAGCCCCATAAAACCAGCAGAGAAGTTATTAACCAACATCTCAAGACCAACATGAATATGAGGTTGTACCCAACCATCAAACTTCTTGATACACCAAGCACCCAGAGGGCCCAAAATCATTGCACCTAAAATCATTGTGACACTTGGATTTTGGATAGCATGACCAGGATTTACCGTGACAACCTTACCCGTTGCGTTAATAAAATGTTGTACCGCTGTCTGACTCTTATCAGAAACAACAATATCATGTACCATACCACCTTGATGGACAGAAGCCGTTGCGATAATTGCACCAAAAGCAGAAACAGCACCGACAACACCTCCACGATGTTCGTAGATTTGTTTCCCACCAGTATAGGCAATCATGATTGGAATCAAGTAAGTCAACATTGGTCCAACCATTGTCGCCACCTTAGCAGTAAAACCAGCTGTCCCTGGAAAAAGCGAAACAATCCATCCACCTGGTGTTAAGAAAAGAGAAGTCATAAAGCCCCAAGCAATAAGAACAGGAATATTGGGCATGACCATTTGTGATAAGAAAGTTCCGAATTTTTGCACGCGAACTTTCAAACTAATTTTTTCATCCATTAGTTATCTCCTTTGTTTATTATAACTTAATTGTAACCGTTTTAATTTTGACTGTAAATAAAAATCTTGACACATTTTATTGTGCCAAAACTTTAACATAACAACTTCTCATCAAAATATTTGTTATAATAATAAGCATGAACGACATTTTACAAATCACGCTCATTCTTTTGAGCTCCTTTATCGCCACCATCCTTTCACAAAAAATAAAAATTCCAGCTGTCGTTGGACAAATGCTGGTAGGTATTCTTCTTGCACCAGGCTTTTTAGGACTTATTCACAGTGGACATACTCTGGAAGTCATGTCTGAAATGGGCATCATTTTTCTCATGTTTATCGCAGGGCTCGAAAGCGATTTATCCGTTCTCAAAAAGAATTTTAAGCCCTCATTAGTCGTTGCAGTGACTGGAGTTATTGCCCCTCTCATCATTTTTTTCCTTAGCGCTTATTGGC
Source organism: Lactococcus nasutitermitis (assembly GCF_018403765.1). Lineage (GTDB taxonomy): Bacteria > Bacillota > Bacilli > Lactobacillales > Streptococcaceae > Lactococcus > Lactococcus nasutitermitis. Next base: position 35,269 of record NZ_BOVQ01000008.1, on the reverse strand, counting down.
TCGGTTTAGGATTATCAACAAGTTTTTTCTATGGCATCGTTTTTGCTGCCACATCCGTTTCAATCACCGTTGAAGTTCTCCAAGAGTATGGCAAACTTTCAACACGTGCTGGGAACATTATCCTCGGAGCAGCAGTCGTCGATGATATTCTCGCCGTTCTTATCCTTTCTATTTTTAATGCTATCAAAAATGGCGGTTCGCAGCTTTTACTAAGACTTCTCTCAGAAATCCTATTTTTTATCTTTTTAATCTTCGTCCACAAAAGTATTCCAAAAATCTGGAAATTCATTGATAAACTTCCCATCTACATGAAAAATACAAGTGCAGCATTGATTATCTGTTTGGGTTTAAGCCTTCTCAGTAACGCCGTCGGAATGTCCGCGGTCATTGGAAGTTTCTTTGCTGGAATAGCCATCAGCCAGACAGAAGTCACTCAGCAAATAAAAGAATACAGCACCAGCATAGCCTATATCATTTTTATCCCTATCTTCTTTGTTTCTATCGCAATTTCAGTAAAATTTGATGCCCTTATCCATCACCCTCAAATTATCCTACTTTTCACCATTCTTGCTCTCCTAACAAAGTTTATTCCCGCTTACTTCTCAGCAAAACTTTTCAAGCTCGGTACAAGTGATAGTCTTCTGATTGGTACTGGCATGATTTCCCGTGGAGAAATGGCACTCATCGTTGCTCAGATAGGATTGTCAGCTTCTATTATAAACAGTGACATTTATTCTGAGCTTGTCATTGTAATCATCCTTAGCACCCTGATTGCCCCATTTCTAATTAAAAAAGCACTGAAAATAAAATAAAAATCATAAGTAAATTACTTATGATTTTTTTCTGACTCCGGCAGTAAGACTCGAACTTACGACATCATGATTAACAGTCATGCGCTACTACCAACTGAGCTATGCCGGATAATAGCTTGGCATCTACCTTATCTCGCAGGGGGCAACCCCCAACTACTTCCGGCGTGATAGGACTTAACTTCTGTGTTCGACATGGGAACAGGTGTATCTCCTATGCAATCAATACCAAACTATGGGAAATTCAGGACTCGAACCTGAGACCCCTGCGTTATCAACACAGTGCTCTAACCAACTGAGCTAATCTCCCATGTAATTAACAAATTTTTTGTTAATCGAGGAAGGAACGATTGAAACGTACTAAGGTACGTGATTGAGTTCCTGACGAAGAGTAACAGAAAATTTGAAGCGGATGACGAGAATCGAACTCGCGTGGTCAGCTTGGAAGGCTGAAGTTCTACCATTAAACTACATCCGCTAGTAAATGGTTCTTGATGATAAATCATCAATGGCGCGGGACGGAATCGAACCGCCGACACAAGGAGCTTCAATCCTTTGCTCTACCAACTGAGCTACCGAGCCAACAATTTATTTAAACTTAGTAAAGCAAAGTAAGTTACTTCGCAACTCCTATCTGTAGAGCTACTGAGCTTATAATTGCGGGAATAGGATTTGAACCTATGACCTTCGGGTTATGAGCCCGACGAGCTACCTAACTGCTCCATCCCGCGATAATTTAAATAAAATTTCATAAAGAAATTTAAGGAGGATGTGGGATTCGAACCCACGCGCGCTTTTACACACCTGACGGTTTTCAAGACCGTTCCCTTCAGCCGGACTTGGGTAATCCTCCATAGCTGATAGTTTACTATCAAATAGTCTGTACGGGACTCGAACCCGTGTTACCGCCGTGAAAAGGCGGTGTCTTAACCTCTTGACCAACAGACCATTATTTTTGTCTGCCGAAACAGTACTTTTCTATTATACACTATTTAAAATTATTGTCAAGGATTAGCTATGTTTATTGGGAAATTTTTGTAGAAGGTTCGGTTTTACTATTTTATAGCGAGAAAAAAACAGCTTAGTAGGCTGTTTTTTTCTTTTAATTTTCTGGATTTTCAGATTGATTTGTTTCTGAATTTGGATTTTCTGAAACTTCATCATCATTTTCTGATTTTTCATCTTTAAAAATATTGATATTTGTAAAATCATTTTTATCAGCAAGAGTTTGTTCAAAGTCTTTTGGTTCAAGCGTTTCATCACTTGTAACTTCATTAGGCATCTTGCCTGTCTTATAAAGTGACATAATCTGACGTGCATCAAGCGTTTCATATTTGAGCAATGCCATAGCGATGGCTTTGTGTTGTTCACGATGAGATTCGATGATTTCACGCGCTTGTTCATGTGCTTCAGCAACGATAGAGCGTACTTCCTCATCAATGGCAACAGCTGTTGCTTCAGAATAAGTCTTTGTCTGCCCATAGTCACGTCCAATAAAGACAGCATGGTCACCTTCATAACTAATTGGGCCAAGTTTGTCACTCATTCCATACTGAGTGACCATACCACGTGCAATACGTGTTGCTTGCTCAAAGTCATTTGAAGCACCTGTTGTGATACGTCCGTAAATGACTTCTTCAGCAGTACGTCCACCCATCAAACCTGCAAGATTTTCCATCATATCTTCTTTAGAAAGCAAGAATTGGTCTTCTTTAGGTAAGGCAATCATATAACCACCAGCACGACCGCGTGGAACGATGGTAACTTTGTGGACTGTATTAGCATTTGAAAGGACAAGTCCGACAATTGTATGACCAGCTTCGTGATAAGCAACTGTCTCACGTTCTTTCTCAGACACTTTTTTATCTTTTTTAGCTGGTCCAGCAATAACACGGTCTTCAGCTTCATCAATATCAGAAGCATCAATCACCGTCTTATTACGACGTGCAGCTACAAGAGCCGCTTCATTTAAAACATTTTCCAAATCGGCACCAACGAAACCTGGTGTTTGTTGTGCAACAACTGCCAAATCAACATCGTCTGAAAATGGTTTATTTTTCGCATGAACACGGAGGACAGCTTCACGTCCTTTGACATCTGGAGCACCTACAAGAACTTTACGGTCAAAACGACCTGGACGCAGGAGTGCTGGGTCAAGAACATCTGAACGGTTCGTGGCAGCAATGACGATAACAGAATCATTATTATCTTGGAAACCATCCATCTCAACAAGGAGTTGGTTCAGCGTTTGTTCACGTTCATCATTTCCACCGCCAAGGCCTGCGCCACGTTGACGTCCTACGGCATCAATTTCATCAATAAATACGATAGATGGTGCTGTTTTCTTAGCATTTTCAAAGAGGTCACGAACACGCGATGCACCAACACCGACAAACATTTCAACAAAATCAGAACCTGAGATTGAATAAAATGGAACGCCAGCTTCACCTGCAACTGCCTTAGCAAGCAATGTTTTACCTGTTCCTGGAGGGCCTTCAAGAAGTACACCTGCCGGAATACGAGCGCCTAAATCATGGTATTTTTTCGGATTTTTGAGGAAATCAACAACTTCAACAAGTTCTTGTTTTTCTTCTTCTGAACCGGCAACATCCGCAAAGCGGACTTTTGAAGTTTTTGCATCCTGTTGTTTAGCGCGAGATTTTCCGAATGACATCGGATTACCTGCACCGCCTCCGCCACGAGAGCCCATTCCTCCCATTAAGAGCCAGAAAATTCCGACCATAACGATAATTGTAAGGATTGGAGAGAGAAGTGACAGCCACATACCGCTTGAAGAAGCTTGAATAACATTGACTTTTACATCTTTGTCACTTGCTGTATTTTGGAGAGTTTTAACAACAGTATCTGTTGGAATAACATAACTTTGGAAGTGAGTCACTTCTTGAGTTGTATTTCCAATGACACTATTTGTCTCTACTTTTTTAGGATGTGTGTATTCACCTGTTACTGTGAGCAAGCTATCTGAAGGTTGCATCGTTACTGTTTTAATATCACCATCTTTGAGCTTTGTCATCAATGAAGAATAACTAATTTTATCAACATTACTATGGTTATTGCTGACAAACCAGTTAATCCCTATAACAACTACAATAGCCAAAAGAATCCACATGAATGTGTTTCTAACGATACCGCCATTTTTTCTATTGTTATTATTCATATTTTCCTTGTCTTTAATTTATTTGCTACCAACTTTTATGAGTAACATTTTTGTTATAATATAGCATAATTCAAGGCTAAATGCTAATAGTAAGTATTGGTCAAACTATTTTTCATACTTTAGTATGAGAAATAATTAACAGCATAAATTATTTTTTATAAACTTCTTCTTTAAGAACACCAACATAAGGGAGATTACGATAATGTTCATCATAATCTAAGCCAAATCCGACAACAAATTCATTTGGAATAGTAAATCCTGTATAATCAGGCTCAATCTCAACAACACGACCTTCTGGCTTATCAAGTAAAGTCACAATTTTTACACGAGCACCGCGGTGTTCAAGAAGTTCTTTCAAATATTTTAAAGTACGACCTGTATCAATAATATCTTCAACAATCAAAATATCACGTCCGTTAATTGCTGTATCCACGTCCATGATAAGTTTTACTTCACCAGATGATTTTGTACCTCCGTGATAACTTGAAACAGTCATAAAATCAATCTCAAGTTCTCCATCAATATGTTTAATCAACTCTGCCATAAATGGAACCGAACCACGTAAGATTCCCAAAATAAGCGGTGTTGTATTTTTATAATCGTTTTGTAGAATTTTACCAAGTTCAACTGCTTTTTCATGAATTTGTTCCTCAGAAACAAGCACTTTTTTGATATCTTGCTCAAGCATTTTTATTATCCTCTCTTACAACGGGTTTCACCCAAAGTGTTCTCTTCATTTTATCACTTTTAATTCGTTTACTCAAATCTGAACACGCTAAATCTGCAATCGCATACAGTTCTTTATCCACAAAGATGAGAAAGTTTTCTCTTTTTTCTAATGGAACGTGATTTTCAATAAAATATTTTCTTAATTTTTTATGATGTCCATTGATAATAATAGTGTCTCCAGACTGACGTTTGCGAATTTCCAACTTTCCATTTATTGGCAAGTTGACTTCTAAAAAACTGTCATCATGCGGATTTTCATACAGAATTTCTAATTCATCTTTTTTTTCGTGTTTTTGTTCAATAATGTAGATGAATTTATCATTTTTAACAAAATCATAATCCTTTGATAGACTGCTATGATATTGCTGAGGACGTGATACGATGTGAAGAAGTTCATTAAACGTTGCTTTTGTGAGTGCTAAATCTGGAAAATATGTCAGATATTCTTGAAGGATAAAATGCTGTAAGGCTGGACTTTGCTGAAGAAATTTATCAAGATTGATTTTATCAGATAGGATATTTAATTCTGAAATATTTTCTGAAATAGCAGACATAGCAAGTGAAACTTCATTGGAGAGAGATAATATTGCTTTTGTAAATTGAGGATTTTCTTGACTAAGTTCTGGAATTATCTGATTGCGAATGCGATTTCTCAGATAGTCTGTTCCTTGATTTGTGATATCTTCAAAGAAAAAGGGAGCATCAAATTCTGATTTTTCAAATTGTAGTAACGGACGAATAAGTTCTCCATGAGCAAAGGGTTGGCAATCTTTAATACCTTGTAAACTTCGTAACGGACGTCCTGTGATTTCTCGCATTAAAACTGTTTCAACAATGTCACCTTTATGATGTGCTGTAACAAGAGCTGTATAACCGTTTTCCTTCATTGTTTTTTCAAAAAAATCATAACGAAAATGTCTGGCATTTTCTTCTGTAAACTTACCTGTAAACTTGTCAACGTAAATAGCTACTGATAGTTTTTGGGCAAGCTTGCGAAGCTCTCTTTCTTCCATTTCGGAAGCTTCCCTAAGTCCATGATTGATATGAGCAATTCCTAACTCAATATCTAATTCGGCTTGTAAATCATAAAGCCAATTAAACAAGGTCATTGAATCTACTCCCCCTGACAGGGCAACCAGAACTTTTTTGTGTACGCTAAAATAAGCTTTTTCTTTAATAATTTTTAAAAATTTTCGTTCTGAATTTGTCATTGGAGAACTCCATAAACATCATGTGAAATTTGTTGGATGACTGCATCACTTCCACCATTTGTTTCTACTACCAAAATATATGGATCTGGAGCGAAGACAATGGCTGCATCATGGTTGTAAGCATCTGCATCGCCAATTTTGTGAGCAACTTGAATGTTTTTTGGAACACCTGCTTTAATCTTTGTTGTATCAAAATCCGTATTGAAAAGAGCGTTAAAACTTGCTCCTCCTTCGTGATAAAGAGCTTCAAAAACTCGTCCTACCATCTGAGAAGATGCTTCTCGTGTATTGGGATTCCACGGTGTTCCTGCTATTTTGGTAATTGCAGATTGAAAACTGCTGTCAAATTTATTGGTTTCATAAAATGAGAGCATATTACTCCCTACATTGTCGGAAAATTTTGCTGTGCGGTTAACAATATCTTGTAAAGTATAGTTTTGATTATCTGCTGTCTTGGGTAATGTGCCTGTCCCTGCAGGTTTGTACGCTCCGGAAAAACTATTGACTGCAGAACTGTAAAGAAGTTGGTCTGTCAATGTTGCTTCTCCATTGTTTAATCTTTTTTGCGTCCAATACAAGATTGGAAGTTTGGATAAGCTGGCAGAATACATTTTTTCGTTTTGGTTGACACCTACTGTAAACGTACTGTTCAACTCTTTTACATATATTGAGTAATTTGGATTGTTATATTTCTTATTTAATAGGACTTGAACTTGTTGAAGTTTGGGATTTTCTAATGAAATATCCTTGCTTGATACCCAACCTGTTTGACCGCCGTTAAAGGAAATCTTGTAGTACGTCCCCCAATAAGTTGTTGCCCCTTGGCTTGCCACTAAAGTTTTATTTCCTGTAATCGTTGATAATATTTGATTATCATATGTTGTAAACGGACTGTAAAATACGTTTACAGTTTTTGAACTATACAAAGTGGTGGTTTCAGTTTGTTCTGATTGAATAACGTCTGAGATAATTTGTGATTTGTTGGCTGAAATATAACTTCCATTTGATAATTTGAAACTATTTCCTGTGAGAGCTGTGATTGAAAGCTGTGTTTTCGCAAGAATTTGTCCTGTTTTTTCGGTTAATTTTTCATCCTTATAGGTATTTATGTTTTCCAAAGAAAGTGGGTGTTTAGGAATGCTTGTATAAAGTTCACTCTTAAAGGTGTTGGCAGGCTTTTTAATGATTATTTTTGTTTTTATCTTGCTGTTTGCTGATGTGCTCTGCGAGTGAAAAGCAAAAAATGTTGGCAATATCGCAACTACCAACATAAGGAAAACTCCTGTATTTACTTTATTTTTCAGATTTTGCATTTTCTAAAACCTTATCCAACATCTGGTAAGCTGATGTTAAATCTTCACTTTGCCAGTGCATATTTTTAATCCACATTGGATTGCCGCCGTGGAGAAATTCATAAGTACGTTGACGTTGCCCAAAACTTTCTCCTGTGATATCCCATGCAAGATTGAGCAAAAGAGCGCGGTCTTCGGCATTTATCAATGGACTTGTCATACTTGCTTTTAAAATGTCAGCAATTTCTTCATTTTCAAACTCACGAAAGTCTGGAACACCTACAATAGAGCCACTTGCAAATTCTGCAATCGCACGTAAAGCTTCGTCGTAATAATTTGTCAGACTGGCACGAACGGCAAGTAAAACCTGCATATTGGGTGTTAGGACACCATTTTCCATGTGGGCTGTGACTTCACTAGCGATAATGCTTGACTTAATCATTTCAAGATTGACAGTCAGAGAACCTAGCATTTCTTGAACACGTAAAAACTGGCTGAGACCAAGTTTTTCAGCGAGACGAACGGCTAAAGCTGTGACAAACTCTAGTTTTACAAAACCTCGGACTTCGTCTTGATGAGCGGTATGAACAAAAAATCCGCTGCCCGGGAAAAAGGCGTTTGATTTTTCTACGGAGCCACAAACGAACAGGGATTCATTGGGAACGAAAACGTCGTCTAAGATGATGAAAGCGTCCATCTCATCGAAGGCACCTGAAAGTGGATAATCTTTGAGTGAATAATCTGTTTTCATCGTCGGTTTGCGACAGACAACTTTGACACCAGCTGTGGCAAGCGGAAGTGAAAAGGCAAGAGCGAAATCTTTATCTGCTGGCGCAAGTCCTGGTAGGTTGAACACCAAAAGTTCATCTGCTAGAGGGGCGAGTGTATTGACCTGCTTGGCACCACGAACAATCACACCATCTGGACGTTTTTCTTTTATCCAGACAGCAGCAAATTCTTGACCATCTGAAAGAAGTTCTGTTAAGCCTTTTGAGCGGTCAACTTGCGGATTTTGAATGGCATGAGAAATGAATAAATCTTCGCTTTTCACACGTTTTGCCCAATTTTTAGCATTTTGGGCATAATTTGTCCGTTCGTCTGCTCCTAAAACGTCTGCGTAAGCATCCAAAATTGCAATGCCTGTGTTGATAAAATCTGGTGTACGTCCCAGAAAACCGTAACTTTCACGCGAAACTTTTTCATAAATTTCTCGTTTTTTCACTAAATCTTCATGGGTTTTTGGTGGTAAAAACATGGTGTCAGAGGCATTTAAATCATAGTATTTTTGGATATAGCTGAGTGTTTTTGAAAAAACAGGTTCTGCTGCCATATCCTTGACTTTTTTTCCGTGTAAATAAACGCTTCTTCCATCATTTAGATTTCCTTTTTTTGTGGTCACAGCTGCCGTAACTCCTTATTTTTCTTTTCTAATTCTTCAAGTCTTTCGGTGCTTACTCCTATGAAATCACCGAATGTTTTTTGAAAATCTTTTTCAATAAATTTTAAATCTATTTTTCCATTATCATTGATTTCTGCAATGTCAATTCCAATGAAGTCGCCAACTTGATATTTTAAGTGCTTTTTCGGTAAGGACGACCAGCGTAAAAGTCCTTTTTGCTTCTTATTTTTTTTGACAGAACTGTCAAAAATATCAAAATTGCTGACAGAGTCGCTGTCAGTAATTACAAAGTTCACAAACAAGCCAAATTTCGTGATATTTACGATTTGTCCAATCACGGATTTGCTCCTGTCCCTTTTGAACTAGGTGTTGTAAATATTTTTTCTCCACTTTGTGAATAATCATCTGTCGTTCGTGCATATTTTTGGAGGAAATTTGGGTCTTGTAATTTTTGAATTTCTTGGCTCTGGCTGGTTACTTTCTGGGTCATACTGTCATGTTGTTTAATCGTTTTCTGCTCCAAAACCAGCTGTTTTTGGAGATTTTGATAGGAACGAACCAAGCTGATACTCGCAAGACTAAAAAGAATCATCGCAACTACCAAAATAAGTCCTAAATGTCTGCGTTTAGGAGCTTGTTGCTCTGTTTTTTGTCGCAATTTTTCGTTTGTAAAATCATTTTCCAAGCGAATTACTTGCTTAGTCATCTCTTTTTTCCTCTTGTATTCTATTTTCACTCACGATTGTGTACATTTTTTCAGCATCTTCTTTGCGAGTAAATTCTTTTGTTTCTTGCACGCGTGCTTCTACGATTTTATTGCCGAAACGGATGGTGAGCAAATCATCAAATTTTACATCACTCGAACTTTTTGCGAGTTTTCCGTTGATTTTTATACGTCCTTTATCTGCAACTTCTTTGGCAACTGTACGGCGCTTGATTAAGCGTGAAACTTTTAAAAACTTGTCTAATCTCATGCTTTGATTATAACATATTTCCAAAAATAAAAAAACGGCTAAGCGTTAAAAGACGGGCTTCTTTTGCAAAATTTTTTGACAGTTTTGTCAAAAAGCAAAAACGACCGGTAACCAGCCAGTCGTTTTTTAAGGAGTAAACTTTCCAAAGGATGAAGTCCCTCGGATATGAAAAATTTTATTGGAATAAATATAGTATAACTTCCCTTACTTAAATCTCACTAAAACTAGGCTAAAATGAGACTGAAATTAGAAAATATTTTTTGACAGTTCTGTCAAAAACCTTTTTCTATTATTTTTCATGTTTATTACGTAAATGTGACAATTCCTCCACAAAATTCATAATTTCACTCAATAGAACAACGCTATTACGTTCTTCAATCTTAAATCTAAAAGTCATGTGCCCATATTTTTCACCAACATTTGCCTTGAGCGTTGTTCTTGCTAGTGCCTCAAAATATTCTTGAGGGTCATACATTGTGTTCGCGGATTTTTCCATGCTCAAATTGACTTCAAATTTTGATTTCTCTATTTTTTCGACGAGCGCATTGTCAGCAAAATATTTCAATAAACCGATTTCGAGTAGATAAGCGACTTCATCAGGATATTCGCCAAAGCGATCAAGCAGTTCTTCTTGAATTTCTTCATAGGTTTTTCGCGAATCAATCTGGCGAATACGCTTGTAAATCTCGATTTTTTGTCGTTCATCTGCGATATAATATTCTGGAATAAAAGCATCTAACTCCAGCAAAATTTCGGAATTTGACTTACGTTTCACATGACTGTCGCCCATGCGCTTATGCACAGCCTCTTCCAGTAGTTGAGAATACAAGTCAAAACCAATGCTGTCAATAAAACCAGATTGCTCAGCGCCGAGTAGATTTCCCGCACCACGAATGGACAAATCACGCATGGCAATCTTAAAGCCAGAACCAAGCTCTGTAAAGCCTTTGATGGCGTCCAGCCGTTTTTCAGAAACTTCCGAGAGGATTTTTTCTGGTCGATACATGAAATACGCATAAGCCACGCGGTTTGTGCGTCCAACACGTCCACGAAGCTGGTAAAGCTGGGACAAGCCCATCGCATCAGCATTTTCGATAAAAAGTGTATTCGCATTGGGAATGTCAACTCCGGTTTCGATGATGGTTGTTGCAACTAAAACATCGTAATCCCCCGCGATAAAGCTGAGCAGTGTATTTTCAAGCTGAACTTCACTCATTTGTCCGTGAATATAACCAATCCGTGCCTCAGGAATGAGTTCTTCCAGCTGTGACACTTTTTGCTCAATCGTGTCAACGCGATTGTAAACGTAGTAAACCTGTCCACCACGTGAAATTTCACGGAGCACAGCATCACGAATAACACCGTAGTTGGTCTCCATGACATAAGTTTGCACAGGATAACGGTTTGTCGGCGGTGTTTCAATGACGGACAAGTCACGAATACCCAGCATTGACATATGTAAAGTCCTCGGAATCGGTGTCGCTGTCAATGTCAACACGTCAACCTGCGTTTTTAATTCTTTCAACCGTTCCTTATGCTTGACACCAAAACGTTGCTCCTCATCAATAATCATCAGTCCTAAATCAAAAAAGACAATATCCTTTGATAGCAGACGGTGCGTGCCGATAATTAAATCAATCCTGCCTTTACGCAATTTTGCTAGGATTTCAGCTTGTTCGGACTTCGTTTGAAAACGACTGAGAACCGCTACGTTGACACCAAAGTTGACAAAGCGCTCGGTCATCGTTTGATAATGCTGCTCAGCAAGCACGGTTGTTGGGACAAGCACAGCAACTTGCTTGCCATCATTGATTGCTTTAAAAGCAGCGCGCATCGCAACTTCGGTCTTCCCAAAACCAACATCACCGACAAGTAAACGGTCCATTGGACGTTCTTTTTCCATGTCCTGCTTGATTTCATTGACCGAACGGAGCTGGTCATCGGTTTCAACATAAGCAAAACCACCGTCAAATTCTTCCTGGTTGCTGTCGTCCGCGGAAAATGCAAAGCCTTTCTGTGCCTGCCTTTCTGCATAAAGCTGGATGAGGTCTTCTGAAATATCTTCAACCTGCTTGCTGACAGAAGTCATTGTTCTACGCCAACGTCCGTCGTTAAGCTTATTGATTTTCGGCTTTTTGCCCTCGCCTGCGGAATATTTACTGAGCAGTTCCAAATGGTCAACTGGCACAGAAATCGTATCACCATGGTCATATTGGATGGTTAGATAATCGCGGTGCATCCCAGATATTTCAATGGTCTGGATACCCATGTACTTCCCAATGCCGTGATTTTTATGGACGACATAATCGCCAACTTCGAGTTCATTGTAATCTTTAAGACGTTCTGCGTTAGTAATGTTGAGTCTGCGCGCGCGTTTTTTTCTGACCTTACCGAAGATTTCTTTCTCCGTCATCACGACTAATTTTTCGTCAATGAAGTTAAATCCGTTGGACAGATTGAGTGCGATGAGATTGATTTGTCCTGTTTGTAGCGCATCACTGTCAACTTCGTGTAAATCAAGTTCTAATTCTTGTAAACTCTGACGAAGTTTTTCTGACGAAACTGTCAAAACAACTGTAAACTCTTGTTTGACAAAACGTTCCACTTCTGTGTAAAAAAGTTCCATTTGTCCAAAAAATTGTTGCATCGAATGTTCATTGAAAGTGTACAATTTATCAAATTTGATATTGCCCAATCCTTTTTGAAAATTCGAGAAAAAGGTAGCAGGCTTGTGACTACGAACTTTGGAAATCGTATCCAGCAGATATTTTTGTCCATCAAAACTACGAAACATCGTCTTCTCAGAGAGAATAAAATCAGCCAATTCCAGCTCAATTTTATTATTCATCTCATTGACTTTTTGAAAATCATCAATGAAAATCTGACTATTTTTCGGGAAATAATCCAACAATGACGTTGCTTTTTCATAAAAATACTCAGCAAATTTTCGTAAATCTTGATGATAATAATGATTAGAACTAGCAGCAATCAGTTCGTCAAAATAAGATTTCTCTTTTTCATCTGTTACTTTTTTTGACAGTTTCGTCAAAAGGTTTACACCATGTGTAAACTCGTCAGCGGTCAATAAAAAGTCGTTAGCAGGATAGATTTCAAGTGTTGACAGACTTGTCAAAGAACGCTGGCTCTCCACATCAAAGCTGCGAATCGTGTCAACTTCATCACTGAAAAATTCCAAACGCACAGGATTTTCTGCATCCAAAGGATAAAGGTCAACAATATCGCCTCGTTGAGAAAATTCGCCAGGTGTCATCACACGCTGTGTCCGCTCATAGCCTGCATTTGTCAGTAGTTCTAGCAAATTTGACAGTGGAAATTCATCGCCCTGCGCCAGTAAAAGATAGTTTTCTTGATAATTTTCAGGTGTTGGCAAATAACTGCGCAGCGCCATAAATGGCACAACCAAAAAGCCTGTTGCTTCTTTATCCAACAGGAAATTTAAGGCTTCAAGGCGATAAGCAATTCTGTCTTTACTGGCTATCGCAAACTCTGCGTAAACATTATCGTCCGAGAAAAACTGAAACACTTTTTCCTCACCCAGCAAGGTTGACAGCTCATCGTAAAGTTCATTCGCGTGAAACTGATTGTCTGTCACAATCACGTATTTGTCAGGTGTATTTTCATAAGCATTTGTCATAACCAGCGCTTTCGCCGTTCCTGACAGACCTGTCAAAAGTGTGCGCTCCTGCTTGGCAAATCCGCGTTCCCAAGCTTGGATATTTAGATTTTGGTCAAAAAATTCAATTAGTTTCATCAGTTATATTTATTCATCGCTTTCGCAAAATCGTTGTTGTCAATGTAAAATTTGACCGCGTCAACCGCTTTGACAATTCCGTCAAAAGCTGCTGTGTCATCTTCATTGTCAAAACCTGTCAACACATGATTGACAACTTTCATTCCATGTTTCGGACGACCAATCCCAATCTTGACATGATTAAAATACTCTGTCCCGACGTGTGTCAGGATAGATTTTATCCCGTTGTGTCCGCCAGAAGAACCTTTTTGTCGCAAACGAACACGTCCGACAGGCGAGTCCATATCATCAAAAATCACTGTCAAATCTGATGAATCAATATTATAATAAGTCAAAAGTGGCTTTACCGCACGCCCTGATTCATTCATAAAGGTTTGAGGTTTCACGAGAAACACTTTTTCGCCGTTTACAAAAGTCTCTGCGACTTCCGCGATAAAAGTTTTTTCCATCTTAAAAGTTGCATCAAGATCTTTCGCCAGCAAATCCAGCGCCATAAATCCCATATTATGCTTTGTTTTTTCATATTTATCGCCCGGATTGCCCAAGCCTACAATCATTTTTGTCATCATTTCCTCAGTTTCTAAAAGCAGAAAAGGCCGACTTTTAAAAATCAGCTGTTGCTATTTATTTTATCAAAAAAAAGGCAAAAAGTCTTGTGCCTTTTCTTATATTCTGACAAAAAATTCAACTTTTTCCTTACTTTAAAGCACTTCCCACTTGATAATCTTTCCAGCAGCATCAAAAATATAATGCTGATGTAAAACAATCGGACTTCCTGGAAAAGTTCCTGAAACTTCAACAGTAAGTACATTTTTTTCTTCGTCAAAGTTGACAGGTTTGTAAACCGTATGATAGTTGGCATTTGTCATCCGATTCCATGTTTCAATCTCAGCAGGTCCTCTATAAGTCTCGCCCTCATCTGTCACAACAGCTGTCTCCGCAAAATTTGCCGCATAAGCCTTGCTATCAAAGTTGGCTTGAGCAGCCAATAATTGCTCAATGTGTTTTGGTAATTTCATTTTTCCTCTTTCTAAGTCGCTGAGTGCTTCACCCAGTCTTCCATACGAGCCAATTCGCCCGGTAAATTTTCCTCCGATTGGGCAATCCGATAGTCAAGATAGTCAAGCGTTTCCGAGAGCGAAGCTAAATCCGCCACCACCTGCTCACGATGTGTTTTCAGCAAATCAATATGCTCTGTGTGTTTTTCAGGTGCTACTAATAGTTCTCGAATTGTCGCCAACGGTAAACCAGCCCGTCTGTAACAACGCACACTGTAAACTTGACGCCGCGCACTTTCATCATAATCCCGCACACCACGTGCATTTCGCGGTACTTGGATTAAACCTTCTTTTTCATAAAAGCGCAAGGTGTCTGCCGATAAGCCTGAATACTTCGCCATTTCCGTGATACTGGTCATCTTTTCCCCTTTCAGTAGGATAATTTATTATATCAGGTTGGAGTTACTCCAAGTCAAGTCAAAAGTTTTTTAGAAAATTTTTGATTTCTTTTTTATTTTTCAACACAACTAAATTAGGTAAATCTTTGACTTTTTCTCGTGGACTTTCTTTCAACCATGTAAACATTGCTCGCAACATCTGTAAACTTGGACGATAAGAACTTTTTTCAATATGGAGTTTTTGCTTGATAAAACGCAGAATAATCCGTTTTTTCAATAGTTTTTGCGGTAAATCAAGCAAAACAACAGTGTCAACTTCTCGTAAACCTTGTGTAAAACATTTTCGTCCAACATCTTCAATGATATAACTTTCCTGCATCAAAATTTCTTGAAAAAATTGCTCCCGCTCAATAACAGAACGTTTGATATTTCCATTGCCAGCAGGTGCTGCCTGATGCACAATATCATCCAAATGATACACATGTGTCCCAGTCATCACCGAAATTTTGCACGCCAGAGTAGTTTTTCCACTTGCTACTCTACCAATAATATAAAGTTTCATCTTTTTTTCCTAGCTATAAAGCTGATTATTTTAATTTTTATTATATCAGAAATTAAATAATTCCGTCTTGCTTTTAGTAATGGTTCTTAGGATATACTTATCCTAAGGACTTAACTTTGCCAAGTCAAAAAAGAAAGCTTTAATATAATATGAAAAAAAGTATTTTACTATCCTTAATGCTCATGGTGGCAGTATTGGTATTAGTTGCTTGTACAAAGAGTACAACAAGTAATCATTCAAATAGTTTTTCAACAAATACTCTCTCTATTTCTGCCATAAAGAAACATTTGGAAGCTTCAGGTTTTGAGTATGTACCAGATCCGGACAATCAAGGACAGAACTATAATCAATGGTACGGCAACGATACGAATAAAACGAGCGACTACTATTTCCACAAAAACTTAGAAATCTCAAATAAATTTCAAATTAGTGTAAACAATGGTTCGCCAGAAGTGGCTTTTTGTCAAGCGGCAAAAAATTTGAAAATTACTCTTTTTGATGGCAACTCAGTTGAAATTAAAAAAGGACAATGTTTTTTGAACAAATAACTGGTACAGAAGATGATATTGATAAGACCAATATAATAATTACAAGTTTCAAGCAGATTGATACGGCTATCTCTCACAATAGGGATTTTTACAGTAATGATTAAGACCAACAATGATCACGATAATTATTTGTTTGTGAGTATTATTTCAGATTATAAAAGAACACTTATATTTCATAGAATAAGTGCTCTTTTTATTTATTTTTCAAAAAGTCCAAGTCCGGAAATCCGTTCAACCGCCTCAATCAAACGCTCAGGAGATACTAAAAGTCCAATCCGTACGTAGCCCTCGCCAAATTCGCCAAAACCATTTGCTGGAGCCACAGCGACACCGACTTTATCGAGTAGCAAATCCGCAAAATTTTCGCTCGTAAAACCTTTAGGAACAGGCATAAAACTATAAAAAGTTCCCCCCGATTTTCCACCATGCCAGCCGATTTTTTCAGCAGCGCTCACAAAAGCATTGCGGCGTGTTTCGTAAGTTTTGACAAGTTTGTCAATTTCAAAATCACGCTCTGGTGCTGTTAGTGCAGTAATTCCTGCTTCTTGTAAAGCTGGAAAAACACTTACAAACAGATGGTCTTGAATGAGATTAAGTGCTTCAATGATGTCAGCATTTCCCACTGCAAAACCAAGGCGCCAGCCTGCCATATTAAAGGTTTTTGAGTAAGTATAAAACTCAACGCCAACCTCTTGTGCACCTGCAATTTCCATGAAACTAATCGGCGCGCGACCGTCAAAGCCAATCGCACCGTAGGCAAAATCACTGATAATTCCCACCTCATAGTGTTTTGCCCAAGCAACCACTTTTTCATAAAATTCTCGTGTAGCCACAGCACCTGTGGGATTGTTCGGATAATTTAAGTAAAGAAATTTTGCTTTTTTCGCGATTCTTTCCGGAATTTGCGCTAAATCTGGTAAAAAATTATTCTTTTCTAACAAAGGAACCGTTGCAAATTCAACTTTTCCAAGCGAAGTTCCGGACCAATAATCTGGATAGCCTGGGTCAGGAAGCAGCAGCAGTTCACCTGGATTCATCAGTGCCAAAGGCAATTCAACCAGCCCAATTTTAGAACCTGCCAAAATGGCCACTTCACTTTCTGGTTCAAAAGTAACACCATACTTTTCCTGATAAAAATCGCTGGCTGCCACTTTCAAATCATGTAGCCCACGAAAAGGTGAATATTTATGATTTTGAGCTTTAGCAGTCGCTTCCTGCGTCGCTTTGACAATATAATCAGGCGTTGGTTGGTCAGGATTTCCCTGCCCGAGATTGATTACATCGACTCCCTCAGCAATTTTTGCATTGACTTTCAGCACTAAATTTGCAAAAAATTGCTTGGGTAGATTTTTTAGTCGTTCAGATTCTTCAAATTTCACGTGAAACACTCCTTTTATTTTTTTGACAGCTTTGTCAAAAAATATTTCTTCAATTTATTTCTATTTTCTTATAAAAAACTTTTTGACAGAACTGTCAAAAAAATTTTTAGTGATAAAGTTCAGGTCTGCGGTCAGCAAATACTGGAATTTGACCACGCACTATGTCAACTTGGTTGACATCAATGTCAATGAGCTGTAAACTTTCAGCTTCCCCAGCATCAAGCAAAATATTTCCTAGTGGACCAACTGCCAACGAATGCCCACTAAAGCGATTATTCAAATCATGACCAACGCGATTAACTGCCACGACAAAAGCTTGATTTTCAATCGCACGCGCTTGTAACAAAATTTTCCACTGCTCAATACGCTGTTCTGGCCACTCTGCAACCACATAAAGAATTTTTGCTCCCTGTTTCATATTTGTGCACAACCATTCTGGAAAGCGAATATCATAGCAAATAACCGCTGCACTTTTCACATCTGCCAACTCAAAAACATTCTCACTTGCACCACTCGAAATAAATTTTTCCTCATCCATCGGACCAAATAGATGCACTTTATCATAATGGCTCACCAAATTTCCATCAGTGTCAAAAATATAGTTACTATTGTAAAATTTCCCAGATTTTGCTGTTGCAACTGAACCACCAACAATGTTTATCTGATATTTTTTTGACAGTTCTGTCAAAAACTTTTTTGTTCTTTTTCCATCACTATCTGCCAGTTCTGTCAAATTTGACAGCGCATAGCCTGTATTCCACATCTCTGGAAAGACAACGACATCTGCCTTTTTCTCAGCAGCGAGTTTCGTAAATTCACCTACTTTTTCAAAATTTTTCTCCGGCTCAGCAAATATAACATCCATTTGCGCCAATGCAATTTTTACCATAAAAAACCACCTTTTCTTCATTTTACCAGACCCACACAGCCTGCATTTAAAAAAATAAAAAGTCGAGCTTTTAAAATTTAAAACTCAACTTTCTTCGCATTCAGTTGCCTCAAGCCCTTAAAACCATATTTAATCATCCGATTTCCATGCCGAATAAAAGAAATTGACAAACCTGATAAAATCACCAAAATCATTGCCAGCCACATCAAAGCAACTTGTCCATTTTTCCCATAAATAAAAGCGAAAATAAACGACGCATGAATGGTAAACAGCATAAGAATAAAAAGAAAAATCCCTGCCGTCAAACCATAAACAAAAAACTTTCTTTCTCCCTTTTGATTATTCAAAAGTTTATAATCCCGCAAATCATTCAAAAAATGCTTTTTAGTCTTGCGCTCATAAGTAAAAGAAATCAGCTCAGCCACAATACAAACAATCGTCAATAATACAAGCGATAAAGGATAAGCTGTCTGTTGATTAAGCTGATGTAAAATACCCATCACAGCAATCCCTGCAATTACAACCACCAAAGAGCCTAAAAATGACCAAAGACTCCGCATTTTTTGCAAACTTTTTCCACTTGACTGATGATTTGAAGTAACAATTTGCAACTTATTAGGATCAATAAAATAATCCACTTTTTTATATGTCAATAAAAATATTTTGTTCATTTTTTCGTTTGAAGTTTACAGTCACTGTAAACTTATTATCAACCTATCTTTAAATTTCTATTTTTGAAAATAACTTCTTTCATTATAACAAAAATTATCTCAAACATTGCTATTAATAGTTGTCCTTTAGATATACTTATCTAAAGGACTTGACTTTGCCAAGTCACGAAAAAAAGGAAGCGTTTTATTAAAGAAAGAGAAATTCATGAATAATTATACTACTTATACTCCATTTAATCCGTTTAACTATCTTTCACAATACATTGTACTTTTGATAATTGTATATTTCATCGGAGCAATCATCGCCTACCTTATTATTCGCTCTGTTTGCGAGCAAAAACTCGAACATCCAGTCATTACCTTTTTGATTTGTCTTTTTATTCCTTTTGGTTTTTATGTAGAATTAATAAGAAATTCTGCAACTGATAATACCAAACGGTTACTTGCGGAACTTCAAAATCAAAAAGAAACTTTTTCTCTTGACCAAAACGAAAACAAGCCAGCTATTCCAAAAATCCCAAAATATGTTCCTTTACCTAAATATAAAGGTTTTAACTTGCGTGGATACAGCACTTACCTTCGTTCTATTAATTTTGAAAATATAAAACTTGTTTTTAAAAACGATGCTTATGCAAAATTAGGATTTGTTTATGATGAAACAATAAAAAAATACCCAGAAGTAGACGAAAAAATAGAAGTGAATGACAGTTTAATCTTAATTGATAAAACATTTTCAAAGGAGGATTGGCAAGAATATGCAAAGAAGAAAAAATGAATATTTTCCCGAAGATGTTAAAAAGAATAACAAAAAATTATCAAAACGCCTCCTATTTTTAGGTATCCTAACTCTTCTTCTAATCATTACTGGAAGTGTTTTCGCCTATCAAAGACATGAAATTTCTCTCCATAAAGCCACCTACCATGCGTTAAAAGTAAATGCAGAAAAAGATATTAAGCGAGCAAAAATAACAGAAAAAAGCTCTGATATTCAAAAGGCAACTCTTGCCATCAAAAAGTTAAACTCTAACGATAAGAAATTATTCACTGCACAAATTTCAGAAATTAATAATATTATTAATCTAAAAAATGCAATAGCATCAGTAAATACAGCTTATAAAACTCAGCTCAAAGTAGATATCACCACAGCACAAAAAAATATCCAAAAATTAAAAACAAATGATAAAAAAACTTTATCTCAAAAAATAAATAATTTAACCACAGGATTATCAGACATTACAACAGCAACTTCTGCTATTGAAAAAGCTGAAAAAGATAAATCTTCTGCTTATGAAAAAGTCTCACAAATGAAAAAAGCAGCGGAAGCTCAACCAATGGATTTCAATGCAATCAAAAATGGAGATTATAGCAGTCTTGAAGGAACTTGGAAAACCATTGCTTTCTCTTCAAATAATTATGATGGCAAGGGAATACAATGGACTCCTGACAATTCAAATTCTATAAATCAACTTTTAATTTCAAAAAATAAAATTACATCTTTTATTTCATTATCAAAAAATCAACTTTCCGAATCAAATGGTAGTGGAACTGTTTCATTTAACAATCAAAAAGGTAGTCTAAGCGCTGAAGCTCCCGTAGGAGCAATTGAAGACAGTATCTCATTTTACCCTGCAGGTATTGATATTACTTTCTCTTTAAACAATGGGGTAATAGATGATACTTCAAAAAATCGGATTCTTATCCGCTCAAGTAACATGGATTCTGGTTCAATTTTTGTACAAACAAGTAAAATTTCTTCGACATCTTTTTCAATTTCAGATGTGGAACAAGCAACGATTGATACAGATATAAAGACAGCCCAAAACGATATCAATAAACTAACTCAAGACTGGGAAAATTCAAAAAAAGTAACACTTCAAAATCGTCTTAACACATTAATAGCAAGTCAAAGCATGAATCTCTCTCAAATAGAAACAGGAAATTATAATACTATCCAAGGAATATGGAAAGATAAGAACGGAGATACTTTCAATGTTTCTGGGAATAAAATAAATTGGACAAGCTCAACAGAAAATACAACAATTTCTGGATTAACTTTAATCAATTCTGAGATTGTACAAGCAACAAGAAAAACAAATGCTGTACAACTAAAAAAAGATTATAATAAAACTCCTAATTATAATAATACAATCTCTGGTGGATTAGATATGGGAGTTAAGATAGATAACGCATCAGGAATAGGTGGATATTTTATAGAAATAGACTATCTGCCTGCTGATTGTGTACCTAATACAGGATTTTTCTCCTATGATGGAAGTTCTGGCAATACTCAAAAAGACAGAATTATAGCTTGGTCAGGACAAAATGGACCTGGTCCAGTTTATTATAAGCAATAACAAAGCATTTTATAATTCGCAAAATAAAGGAGAACATAATGAACAACCCAATTTTACTAAAAGATTTACTCAATTTTGATGCCTTATTAAGGCAATATTCTAATCGCCGAATTAAATTACGATTTAATAAAGATTGGGGAAATGAGGAAAAATGGTATTCTTTCGAATCAATGTATCTTAATGATGACCCAGATTTTGAACATTGGTACCAAAATAATGGTAATGGAAAAACAGCACGGAATAGGGCAGATGACATTCAATTTTCTTTCATTGAGCTTGGAAATGGCAGTCACAAATGGTTATTGATAGATGCTTATCTTGTCTTAAAAGCAGATAATGGGAATGACCAAGCAGAAATTAAACGTCTTGAAGAATATGTTCCTTACTTTGGACGTTTGATTGTTGATTGGAAAAGTCCAGCTAGAAACTGGTGGGTTGTTAATCAAGAAGCCATCAATGCTATTGAGATTTCAGACATTCTTTCTGTTTCTTATAAAGATAAAACAGAAAATTTTCCGGGTTATGAAAATATTATCAAATCATATAGTGAACTTAATCATTTGATTGATAATTCTGATTGGAAAACTGCACTTTCTCGAATTTACGGTGTTTATGTTTTGACAGACAAAGCGACAGGCAAACTATATGTTGGCTCCGCTACAGGTGATGCTGGGATTTATGGACGTTGGAAAACTTATCTAACAAAAGGACTAACTACTGAAAATGAATACATCAACAAAGAATTAAAAGCATTATGGAAAGAGTCAGGTATAAAATATATTCAAGATAATTTTCAATTTAAACTACTCGAAATTTTTCAGCCAAACGAAATAGGAAGAAAAAAAGCATTAGAACGTGAAAACCATTGGAAAGAAGTGTTAGATAGTCGTCAACACGGTTATAATTCCAATTAAAATAAAAATAGAAACCCTTGAAGTTTCTATTTTTATTTTACACCACTGTAAACCTAAGTTTACACATTAAAACGAAATTCCATAATATCGCCGTCTTGGACAACGTAGTCTTTTCCTTCTTCGCGCAAGCGTCCAGCTTCACGAACGGCTCTTTCTGAGCCATATGTGATAAGGTCATCATAAGACATCGTCACCGCACGGATAAAGCCTTTTTCAAAGTCTGAATGAATGACACCAGCGGTTTGTGGGGCTTTCATTCCTCGTTTAAAAGTCCAAGCCCGGACTTCTTTTTCTCCTGCGGTAAGGAAAGTAGCAAGTCCTAATAAATGATAGGCAGCTTTTGTCAACTGTGCAACGCCAGATTCCTGTAAACCAAGACTTTCTAAAAATTCTGCTTTTTCATCGTCATCCAGTTCAGCGATTTCTTCTTCAATTTTTGCAGAAATTACAACGACTTCGGCATTTTCTGTAGCAGCAAAATCACGGATTTGTTTGACATAGTCAATGCTGTCTGACTCACCAACTTCGTCTTCAGAGACGTTTGCGACGTACAATACAGGTTTTGTTGTCAATAAAAAGAGACTTTTAACAACTTTTTGTTCATCTTCTGTAAATTCGACTGTTCTAGCAGATTTTCCATCTTCAAGAACGGGCTTGATTTTGGAAAGAACGGAAAATTCAAGAACGGCATCCTTATCTTTCTGCGTGCGTGCGATTTTTTCAACACGTGTAAAGCGTTTATTGACACTCTCAAGGTCGGCTAAAATCAGCTCTAGGTTAATGGTTTCAATGTCATCAAGCGGGTCAACAAAAGCACCTTCACGCCCATTTTCACGCATGACATTTTCATCGTCAAAGGCCCGAACCACATGAATAATCGCATCGACTTCGCGGATATTTGCGAGAAATTTATTTCCCAGCCCCTCACCACGAGAAGCACCTTTAACAATCCCTGCGATATCTGTGAACTCAAAGGTCGTAGGAATCGTTTTCTTTGGATGATACATTTCAGTGAGCTTATCAAGTCGTTCATCAGGGACTTCAACCATACCCACATTTGGCTCAATCGTCGCAAAGGGATAATTCGCAGCTTCGGCTCCTGCTTTTGTGATGGCGTTAAATAAAGTGGATTTTCCGACGTTTGGAAGTCCAACAATTCCTGCTGTTAATGACATTTTTCTTTTCCTTCTTTTAAAAATTCTCTTATCATTATACTGTAAATCAGAAAAAAAGACAATCAAAGGTGTAATGCAACAGCTTTGTTGCTTGTTTTATCGCTATTTTTCAGTAAAATAGAACTATCAAAGTTGGAGGAAAAAAATGACTTTCGGAGAAAATTTACAAAAAGCACGAATCGTTGTCAATTTGACACAAGAAGAAGTTGCAGAAAAAATTTTTGTGACACGACAGACGATTTCACGCTGGGAAACAGACCGCACCTTACCTAATATTTATATGATAAAGGACTTGAGTACAATGTATAAAAAAACGATTGATGAGTTGACAAATGGGATTGAGCATGAAAAGAGACGAAAACTCAATTTCTTTGCGATTTTTGGGATACTCGCATTTAATACTTTTATTGGATTTTGGCTGATTTTTATCATTGCCAGTTTGATTTTTGCTCTTTGGACAATTTTGCTGGCATTGGCAATTTCACCATTTTTAATGATTTTTGGGATTATCACAAATAATCAACATTTTAGCTTTTTTAGTCAAACTGGTCGGGATATGTTGACAATAAAAAATCTTTTGGTTGCTCTTGCGATGCTCACTATTGCAGTTGTTGCTGCACGCTATGCTTGGTTATTGACCAAACTTTTAATTCGCTGGTTGCTGAATTATCTTAAATTTAATCTCAAATCTATTTACAGATGAGTTTACAAAAAGGTTTACAGTGATGTAAACCTTTTTAAAAATTCTCTTGTAAAAAGTCACGAATTACTTGTGTGTATTCTGCTTTGTGTTTGTCGTAACTTCCTGCGTGCCCCGTGTCTTTGGCAATCCAGAGTTGTTTAGTAACATCGTCAGCTACGGCAGAAAAATTCTCGTAAACCATTGCTGTGGGAACATAATTGTCCTTGTCTCCGTGAATAAATAAGATTGGACGTGTATTTTTTGCTAAAGCGTCTAAAATCTTGACTTCTTTGAAAAAATAACTAGCAAAGATTTTCGACCAAAAACTCATCAGATAGACGAGTGGAAAGGCTGGCAAGTGGAAATCATGTTTTGCTTTGAAAACAATCTCATCCCACAGGGAAGAATAACCACAGTCATTGATAATTGCTTTAACTTGCACAGGTAACGTCTCGCCAGATAGAAGCATCACAGAAGCACCGCCCATCGAGATGCCAAAAAGTAAGATTTCTGAGTCTGCACCATTTTTTCGGATAATTTCCTGAATCCAGTGAAGATAGTTTTCACGATCCGTCCAACCAAAACCGATGAAAAAGCCACTACTGTCGCGCGCGCCAGTGTAGGTCGTTTCCAGAACGTTATAGCCGAGACTGTGAAAAAGCCAGCAAAACGCAGCAAATGCGATACGATTAGAATGATAACCATTGGCAAGAAGAACGGTTTTTGTTGTTGGTTGGTCAGCTGGTAAATACCAAGCTTCAAGGGGCTGATTTTTAGTGCTTTGTATCGTCCAGATTTCTTTTTTGGCAGTCATAAATGCTTGCCAGTCAGGATAGGTCGGGCTGTCTTTTTTCGGTGGCTGAGCATCAATATTGAAACTTTTTGGCTGTAAGGCAATGAAAACTAGAAGTGAAAATATAAATAAGAATAAAATGATAAAAATAATAATTTTTATAATTAACATCTTATTTTTCCAGCACTTTTTGTATTTTTTTATTAAAATCAAATCGTCCCATCATCACTTCATGATTGCAATTTGTACAGCGAATTTTGATGTCTGCGCCAAGTCGTGTAATTTCCCAGCAATTTGCTTTTTTCCCAGTTGATTTGACGGTACACGCGTGCGGTTTTTTCATTTGGACAATTGAACCAAGTTCATAATCTAACATTTTCTTCCTCCAATTTTTTTACGATTGACAGCCTTGTCAAAGTAATTTTTCAACAACAACCTTATCTGGGCCACCAAGTAAAATTAAATATTTTTCAATATCAGTAACAGCGTAAGCTTTTGTCAACGCATCAGCATATAAATCAAGTTGCGACTGATAACGTTGCTTGATTTCTGAGATTTTTGATAGACTTGTAAAATGGTCTGTCTTATAGTCAAACAGAATAATCTTGTCATCAAGTTTGACAAAACCATCACAAATCCCGCGGACAATGTATTGTTCATCAGCAAATTCATCTGTTTTTAGCATTGAAAATGGTGCTTCTTTGACAGTGCTGTCAACCTTGTCAACCAAAAGTTGACCAAGTTCTGTGTCAAAAAGTGTCAAAATTTTAGCAATATCAATTTTATTTTTGACAGTTTTGTCAAAAGGCATTTTGTCCAACGTTGCTTGAAAACTGAACAAATCTGGCTGTGAAAAATCAACTTGTTGCATGAAACTGTGTGTGGCTGAACCGATTTCTGCTGCACTAATACTTTTCTTATTTAAATCTAATAATTCAAATTTTTTTGCACGGATAAATTCACTGACGGGTTGAACACTACCAACTTCAAGTTCCTTTTCATAACTTCGTTTTTTCACTTGACTTGGCGTTTGAATACTGGCTAATTGTGTAGCTGCAAGATTTGGATAAGTAAACTCAATGATTTCTTTCGCCTTTTGTATTTCTGGCAAATTTTCCATTATTCCATCGAATTTTTTAGATTCCTCTAATAATTTTGCAAAATTTGGTTGACTTGTAAATTCAGTGTTACTTTCTTGTAAATCTTCTTTTGCATAAATATTCATTTTTATTGGCAATTCTACTACTTCATCCAAAGCCAAAAGCCAATGTTGAAATCCTGTTGATGCCCGCCGATATTTATTAGAAAGTACATTCTGTTCTAGTACAGCATCCTGATAATCATCAAAGGCTGCTTTTTTCTCAGTTTCTTTAATTTTACCAATCATATAAAGCTTTTTCTTCGCTCGTGTAAAGGCAACATACAGCACGCGCATTTCCTCAGAAAGGCTCGAAAGCTCCTTTATTTCTTGATTCATCATGTAAGGCAAAGTTTCCATTTTCACGAGAACATATGGAAAATCTGTCTGAACATCTGCTTCTTTTTTCAAATCAGCAACAACTTTCATTCCCAAACCATTCTCACGCGTAAGAATAATATTTTCTTTCAAATCACGTGTATTAAATTTGGACTGTAAATTCATCAAGAAAACAAAGTCAAATTCCAAACCTTTGGATTTATGAAAAGTCATCACGCGCACTGCGTTCTGAGGCAATTTAATATTGACAGAAGCCAAATCATTATTTTGCTCCATAAATTTATCAATCAAGCGAATAAATTTGAATAAGCCTTTGTAACCAGAACTTTCATAACTTTCAGCACGAGTTGACAGAGCTTGTAAATTTGCTTGACGCATTTCACCATTTTGTAAAGCCCCTACATAGTCAAAGTAATAAGTATCAACATATATTTTCCATAATAATTCGTGAATGGAAATTTGATTGACAAGTTTACGCCACTCTGTAAACCTATCAATAAATTTTGACAGTTTTGTCAAAAATTTTGCTGAAACTAAATCTTGTTTTTCACCTTTTTTATCAAGAACAAGTTCAATTTTTTTCCAAAATCTTATTCCTCGCCCAGCTTGTAAACTAATACAAGTCAACTCATCTTCATCAAATGAAAACAAAGGAGAACGCATCATCGCTACAAGTGAAATATCATATAATGGATTATCAATCGCCCGCAATACATCAAGCATCACAAGCACTTCCATTGACTTCAAAAAATCAACTCGTCCTTCATCCAAAACTACTGGAATATCATAAGAAGTCAAAATATCTTCGATTTTGTTATTATTTGATTTTGAACGAACCAAAATAGCAATTTCTTTTGGTTCCACACCTTTTTGTAAAAGCTCTTTTATTTTTAAAGCAGCAACTTTTATCTCACCATCTGAAATTTTTTCAACAGTTTCATCATCATTTCTCTCAATCGTACTTTCCTTATAAAGCACTAATTCAGGATAAAATTCTTCATCTGGCTCAAGCGGATAATCCGTCACATTCCCCTGAACAAGCATTTCTTCCTGTCCATAAGTCATCTCACCAATTTCCTCATTCATCAAATGTTTAAACACTTGGTTTGTAAAATTCAAAACCTCGCCACGCGAACGAAAATTCTCTTTTAGTCGAATGAGCTGATTATCATTTGTATCTTCTTCATAACTTTTATACTTTTCAAGAAAAAGTCCTGGGTCCGCCAAACGAAAACCATAGATAGATTGTTTGATATCCCCAACCATAAAAAGATTTTTCCCATTTGATAAAAGTTCCAGCATTCTTTCCTGAGTATGACTGGTATCTTGATATTCATCAATCATAATCTCATTATATTTCTCTCGCAAAAACTCACGAATATCTGGATTTTCTTCCAAAATATTGATTGCAAAATGTGCAATATCACTATATTCAAACGCATTTTCTACACGTTTTCTCTCCAAATAAGAAGCATAAAAATCCAGCATAAATAACTGAAGATTTTTCGCAATTTCAAAAGCTTCCGGTTGATATTTTTCAATCACTTTCAAATGTTTTATTTTATTGACAAATTTACGAACTTCTCCTGGTTTACTGGCACTTCCAATCCATTCCTGTTTTTTAGCAGAAAATTCTTTTTTCAACATCAAAATCAATTCCTCTTTTGACGTCCCAACACGAATATCTGTATCCAAACTCAGAAAAAGTTCACTAAAATCAGCAAAATTTCTTTTTGACAGTTCTGTCAAAATTTTTTCTTCACTATCTAAAATTTTCTGAGCTTTTTCAATCCCAGTTTTACCAGAAATCACACCGTTTAACAAAGAATTTTTCAAAAGAGCAAAGAAATCTTTTAAATAAATCTCAGTATCCTTTGTAAACCTATCAGGTAAATCTGTAAACTTTGTATAATGTTCAAAACCAAGCAAAAAATCTGTTTTCAGCCAATTTACAGGATGTTCCGTTGCCGAAATAAAATTATAAATACTGTAAACAACATTTTGAAAACCACTAATATCTCTATCTTTAGAAAAATTCTTAACAAGTTTTTCAAAATCTTTCTTAGAAATTTGTAAATTTTTCTCCTCATCTTCCGACAGATAAGTTTCAACCAACCGCTCAAAAATATCCTGCTTAATCAAATCACTTTCAGTAGTATCTGCCAAAATCCTAAAATTAGGGGCAATATCCACACGATTAAAATGTTCACGTACGAGTTTTTGTGTAAAACTATCCATCGTACCTATATCAGCATTTGACAACTTGTGTAAACTTGCTGTCAACCTTTGTTTTTCTATCAGATTATCTGTTTCATAACGTGCTTTTTTCAAATCTTTTTCTAATCGTGTCCGCAATTCTGCGGCTGCTTTTTTAGTGAAGGTAGAAATAAATAAACTTTCAATATCAACACCAGCTTTTACTTTTTCAACGATTCGATTTGCCATTACAAAGGTTTTCCCAGAACCTGCACTTGCAGATACCAAAATATTATGTCCTGAACTATGAATTGCCTCATATTGTTCTGGTGTTAATTTTACGTCAGCCATTTTTCACCTCCGTTCTTATCTCTTGCAAAATTTCATTACGTGATTTTTGTGAAATTTCTCGAGTATATTTATTCATATGTCTATTTGCCTCAAATCGACAAATGGATTTTAATGGACAATATTTACATCCCTGAACATTCCCCATTTTATCCATTCCCTCCGAGCGTTTCATAACCGGATTGATGGTAATTTCACCATTCTTCAAACGTTCAGCAGCATTCTTATAATGTCTCTCATTAATTTCTAATAAATTTTCAAATTCAACATTATTATAAATATTATTTCGACTAACTGCAATCATATCAACTTTTGATTTTAAATTATCCGCCTTATCATCAAGAATTAAGCCCTCATAACTCATATCCTTATTTAAAAGTTGATTCAAATCAGAAAGTTGATTGACACTATTAAGTTCCACACTATTATTTTTTATATGTAAATACAAAGCTCCCCACAATTCATGTGTCGGATAAGCTTTACGCAAAACATCCAAATAAGTCAAAAACTGTAAACTAAGACCATCATAAGCACTTTGTAACTTAAAACTATGTTGACTCGATTTATAATCTATCGCTCCTAAACTTTCATCAAATAATTGGTCCACACGGTCAATACGTCCTCGCAAATTAACCTTATCAATTACAAAATTTCCTAACTCACTCCTTGGTAAGCCAAAACTACTCTCAGTCATTAGAGGATTAATTTCTGTAGAAGCAACAGATTTCTTTAACATTACCGAAGTTTGTCTAACAATTTCTTCCAAGTTTGCCCAAGTAAATCTTGAACGTGCATCACGTGTAAAATAACGCGCATATTCATTATTCACTTCCTGTAAAACAGTTGTCAATTTATCATCAAAATTTCCAACAGTCAACTCACTCACTTTTAAAATTTTCTCAAAAACTTCATGGAAAAAATTACCCACTATTTTTGAATTTATATCAATATTTTCAAAAATCTCAAGTCCTAATGTATTTTCAACAAAATACTGATATTCACAATTATAATAACGCTCAAAACTACTTACAGAAGCATAAATATCATTAGAATATATCTGATTAACCGTATTTACAGCCAAGTTTACAGGTTCAATATCCTTATCCAAATTAAAAAGTAAATTCCGAAAATCCGAATTATCTTTCGCCAATAATCTAAAAATACTAGACCAAAAAGCGCGCTTATCTCCCTTCTTTTCTTCCTGCAAAACCAGTTCACGTTCTATTTTTCCCATAATTGAAATCATAGCACGTTCATTTCCAACATATTGTAAACTTCCCTGTAAACTGACAGAAGTAATTTTTTTATTGACACTTTCATCTGAATGATTGACAAAAAGCTCCAAAATAGGAGAAATTTCATCTTGAGCATTTGCCATGATTTGTGGCGCAGAAAGCACTAACTTTTCACTTGCAGCATTGATTAAAGACAAAACAGTTAAAAGATTTTTATTGTAATTAACAACATTTAACTGCTCAATAAAAACATCATCTGTTGTATTTTCATTTATTTCTGCTCGTTCTTCCTCAGTCAACAAAGTCGAATTCTTTTTAATTCGTGGAAAATTAGTCAGACTCAAACCAATAGCATAAACAAATTTATTTGTCCGAGGCTCAACCAATTCATAATCTTTCACATTAACAACATCAACATTAGCTGGTACTTGACGATATTTTGCATTTTTTAAACCAACCAAGATAATATCCAAAAAATCCAAAATTTTCAACTTTTGATTAGCAAAAACAGAAAGAAATTCCGATAAAGTTGACAATAACAAATTCCAAACTTGTTCATGTTTAGAAGAAAGCACATGATTATTTTCTTCCTCAGCCAAACTGTAAAGTTGATTGACAACTTCTAAAATCTTTCCATCTCTTATCAAATCCTCTAAATCATTTACCCAAGCTTGACCTGTTTTTTGATTATTTCCTGTTAAAAATTTTTGTAAAGGAGAAGTATCACCAAGCAATTCTACACGTAATTTTTCAACATCTGCTTGATTCTCAATTTCTAAAAATTCAGTTGAAAAATTTTTACGTCCTTGAACTTTATATTTCTGCACATAATATTCAAAAGCATCTAAAGTATCTTGATTAAAGTTTACACCATTGTAAACCTTCGTTTTTAATAAATTAACAACATCGTCCGTTCGATAATTATTTTTTTTAATCAAATACAAACTTTCAAAAAAAGCAATCAAAGGATGCTGATTCATCGCTTCCTCCTGTGCATAAAAATAAGGAATTTCATATAAATCAAAAATAGATTTCAGTGAAATTTCATAACTCGAACTATCTCCAACCAATACTGTAAAATCCTTAAACTTAGCTCCTCTTGCTATTCCCTGACGAATTTTCATAGCAACAGCTTCAATTTCTGCCGTTTGATTTTCCGCCTGCCAAATTTCAAAATGCTCAGTATCATCTTTTGTTAACTCTATTTTTTTATCAGGAATAACAAAATTACTATCTTGTTTTACTAAATCCGTCAACTTACTGTAAACATTTTTTACAGCATTCCCATCATTTTTCAACACTTTAGCTTGAAATTTTCGTCGAAAGCGTGTAATCATATCCAAAGAATTTTGATAAATGATATCTGATAATTGATTATCTGCATACGTACCAACTACAAATCGTGCAACCTTATCATGAACTGATGCTAAAAATAATTCTTCCTCTGCAGAAAAACGCGTATAACCATCTACAATAATCACAGAATTTTTTAACTGATTATCGAACTTTCCTGCACTCACATTTTCCGTAAATTCTCTAAATTCAGAGTAATTTGCATAATTATTCAAAAGTTGATTTTCAAACTCAGTTAAAATCAGTTTTAATTCTTTATTTTTAGGATTATCAGGTAAATCTTCTACTGATAAATTTGCTGTCAACAATTCCGCACGTAAATTAACCAGCATTTCCAAAAAACCTGACATATTTTGTTGCGAATAATAAAGAGGAATCTGCTCCTTATTAAAAGTTTTTAGAACCTTTCTAAAAAGCATAGAAATTCCCACAGGACTTAATTCTACACGTTCATCTTCACGTTCCAACTTATCAAAATAATAAGGGAGTTGCTTAAAACGTGTCACAAGCAAATCAAAAACAGCAGTATCTTTCCCGTCTGATAATCGCTCTAAAATCTCTTTTTCCTTTTCAAATGACATTGAAGAAGGGACAATATAATAAATTTTTCGTTGATTTTTCAGTTCTTTTTGTGCAATTTTCAGCAATTTAGCCGTCAAATCTTGCGTAATTTCACTCGTTAAAATTTCCATAAAAAAATAGACCCAACTTTCGTTAAGTCCATTATAACAAATTTTTTTAATTCGTTCTTACTGGTGTAATTAGTTGAACAAAGCTATCTTCTCCATTTTTAGGTTGTAATGTAAAAGGACGAACACTAGAAATAAATCGGATACGTACTTCAGGCTCTTTCACAACTTTCAGCGCATCAATCAAATATTCAGGATTAAAACTAATTACCAAATCTTCACCCGCTTTCTCAATCGTTGTCATTTCTTCATGAACAGAACCAACTTCAGGAGAATTTGCAGTTGTAACTACAGAATTACCAGAGACAGTCAATTTTACCGTTCCATTTGTTGTTTGCATTGTCAAAAGTCTTGCACGTTCCATTGTATGTCTTAATTCTGCAACATCAAATACTAAATCCAATGTATAATCTTCATTTTTCGGAATTAAACGATTAGTATCAGGATAACTTCCTTCAATCAAACGACTATAATAACTGATTGTGTCATTTCTAAATAAGATTTGGCTTGTATTAATAAAAATTTCAATATCTTCTTCATCATTTGCAAAAACATTTTTGAAACTATTGATAGATTTACTTGGCAATATAACATCAAATTCCAAATTAGATTCTTCTAAATTCAGTATTCGTTGACTCATACGATGTGAGTCTGTTGCAACAGCTTTAAACTGTTTATCAGGAAAAACTTGCAAATGAACACCAGTAAATATAGGACGATTTTCTTGTGTACTAACAGCAAAAACTGTCTCACTGAAGATTGTTTTTAAAAGTCCAACATTGATTTTTAAAGAAGTTTCCTTAGAAATATCTTGAATACGTGGATAAATTTCTGAATCCAATCCTTTTAAAGTAATTTCATATTTTCCAGAATTTAAAATTACTTGTTTTTGTCCAACTTCTGTAAATTCTAAAGTTACTTCAGGAAGTTGACTTACAACACTTTCAAAAAAAGCAGCTTCTAACAAGATAGAACCTGTACTAGAAATCAACATATTAGCATCTTTATCTGTAGCAGGTAAGAAATTTTCAATAGAAATTTGTCCATTAGAACCAACTAAAGTGATTCCATCATCAGAAACAGTAATTTTTAATTTTGTCAAAGCAGGAATAGTTACTTTAGAACCAATTGCTTGTTTGGTAATTCTTAAAGCATTTTGAAAAGCATTTTTGTTAATTGTAAATTTAATCATGAGACTCCTTTTATTAATTATTTAATATAAATAAAGATAGTAATAGTAGTAGGGGCAGTGAGTATGTGCATAACTTAGTTCTAGCACGATATATAAAAGTTTTCCTATGTGTATAACTTTTGAATAATAGAGTGTATAATTCTCGACTTATCCACATCACTGAAACTTTTGCTTGATGCTATCAATATCTTTTTGAACATCACTGTCACTTTTCATTTTATCAGAAATTTGCTTATAAGCGTACATTACTGTCGTATGGTCTCGTCCTCCAAAAGCATTACCAATCGCAGGGAGACTAGTTCCGAGAAGTTCTCGCACCAAATACATAGCGATTTGTCGTGGAAAAGCAATTTCTTTAGGACGTTTTGGACCAACCAAGTCAGATAAGGAAATATGATAAAATTTTGCTACTTCCTCTTGAATTCTTTTTATAGTCAGGTTAGACATCGTTTGAGCAGCCGAACTTTTTAGTGAACGTAGCGCTTGACTTGCTGTTTCTATATCAACCACAGAAACATTGTTAGCTTTAGCAACAAATTCTACCCGATTAAGCGCTCCTTCAAGTTCACGGACATTAGAATCAATCTGCCCAGCAATGTAACCCAAGGTATCACTAGGAAATTCCAGTTGACTTGCTTCAGATTTTATTAAAAGAATTGCCATACGTGTTTCATAGTCAGGTGCTGTAATATCCGTCGTTAGTCCCCAAGAAAAGCGGCTTACTAATCGTTCCTCAAGGTTATTTAATTCTTGAGGAATTCTATCAGAAGTCAATACAATCTGAGCACCTTTTTCATATAAAGCATTAAAAGTATTGAAAAACTCAGTTTTTGTACCTTCTTTATCACTAAAGAACTGGACATCATCAAGTAAAAGCAAGTCTAAGTTACGATAAGTTTCTTCAAAACTTTCCATTTGATTTTTACGTGTTGCATTGACATAATCATTAACAAAATTTTCCGAAGAAACATATTTTACTTTTGCATGAGGGTTATCATTTAAAATTTCATTACCAATCGCGTGCATTAAATGAGTTTTTCCCAGTCCAGCACCACCATAGATAAATAAAGGATTATAAGTATCCCCGGGTTTATCAGCGACGGCAACAGCTGCAGCTAAAGTCCATCTATTTCCAGGCCCTTGAACAAAATTTCCAAAACGGTATTTTTTATTCAAACCAGTCATCATAGGAACAGGTGGTTTAAAAGTGTCAAGCTCTTGGATAAGTTCAGAACTTTCCTGAGTCAAAACATTAAGTTCATCCTCAGAAATATCATCCTTTGCATATAATGAAAAACGAATTGGTTTATCAAATATTTCGAGACCTGCAGTCATAATCAAATCAGACTGTTTTCTCCAATAATCTTTATGAAAACTTGATTCCACCAAAATATTAGCCGTATCATCATCAATTCCCAATAATTGAGCAGGTTCAATGAAATAATCATAAGCGGCAGATTTAATACTTTTCTGTGCAAGTTGCTTAACTCTCATCCAAAATTCATCATTCTTTTTTAGAAGAGGCATAATACTCCTTTATAGTTGTTTGTTGATAACTTATTATATCATTTCAAACTTTATTTTTCCACAAGTGTTAAAAATAAAAAGAGACTTATCCACAAAAGTGGAAAGAAATTAACATTTTTGTGGATAAAGTGGAAAACTAAGAACAATTTTGACAAGAAATATAGCAAAATCAATAAAATATAAAGTTATACACAATCAATGAATAAGCTATTTATCTGTGGATAATACTATGAATAAAAAATACAAAAAAATTTGAATAAAAAATAATGTGGATATCTAAAATTAGTTTCTCTCTATTTAATAATA
Source organism: Lactococcus nasutitermitis (assembly GCF_018403765.1). GTDB lineage: Bacteria > Bacillota > Bacilli > Lactobacillales > Streptococcaceae > Lactococcus > Lactococcus nasutitermitis. The sequence continues at coordinate 219 of NZ_BOVQ01000008.1, read as the reverse complement.
AAAAAAATAAAGAATATAGATTTATAACTAAAATAGAACTTTCTACTATATATAAAATCTAGCTATATTATAGAAAAAATAAAATACAAATAAAAAATGTATAGCTTACTAACTTTATAATATTTTAAAATCACAGAACAAATCCAGCTATATCAGTGTTTGAAGCCAATAGACGAACAGCAAGGGAAAAAAAATCAAAAATGCGTGCTTAATTCTTGA
>NZ_BOVQ01000007.1 GCF_018403765.1 Lactococcus nasutitermitis | reverse complement strand
AGCTGTTTCAACAGTCGGTGTATCCGCTTTCGCTTTTGGAGATAAAAAAGGAAGACTAGAAGCCCCGGCTAAAACAGTGAGAGCAGTTGTTGCATAAAGCCAATGCTTTCCTGATTTCCAAGAACAGAAACAGGCTTTCTGAGAAAAGTGTGGGGGTGTTTTCATAATAGGTGGGAAATCCTTTAAAACAAATTTTGTAATCTTTTGATTGCTTTTTTGTTTTATATTCTACTCTTCTTTGGAAATAAATGCAATAGATTTTTTTATTATTTAGAATGAATAACAAAAAAGCATCCTTTTGGATGCAGGTTTTACTTCTTAGCTATGTTCATTCACATAATACATCTTGATTCAGATACCAAACTGTACTAAGCTTTGGTAGGTTTTCCCCTATTCTGCTTATACACACATTACTAATACATTGAAATCTGAGTATAGTGAAAAATTCCAAAATAAACACCGTTTTTATTTTGAAATTCTATGTTTCTTTTTGCCACTTATCTAAGTTTTTTAAACAAAAAAATACCGTGGAAGCCCACGGTATCTATGTTTACTACTTAAAAATTATTTAACTGCGTCTTTGAGTGCTTTACCAGCTTTGAAAGCAGGAACTGTTGTAGCAGCGATTTTGATTGCAGCACCTGTTTGAGGGTTGCGACCTTCACGAGCTGCACGTTCGCGAGTTTCAAAAGTACCAAAACCGATAAGTTGAACTTTTTCACCTTTTGCAAGGAATTCAGTAACTGATTCACCGAAAGCGTTCACTGCTTTTTCAGAATCTTTTTTAGTCAATCCAGTTTTTGCTGCAACTTCAGCGATAAGATCTTGTTTGTTAGCCATTTAAAAAATGTCCTCCATTAATTTTTTACCTTTTTGAGCTTCTCCAAAATTAGAGAAAGCCTTTTACCTTTAGGCAATTTTCATTTTATCAAATGTTCATCTAATTTGCAACCTAAAACAGCGTTTTTTCTTGTTTTTCCGCGTTTTTTAAGCTTTTTCTTCGTTTTTCATAGATTTTTACCCCTTTTTTACTAAATCAAAAGAAAATTTTCCATCAACAAGATTAAGTTGATTGGCTTTTACATACAAGTTCTTAGCGATTGCAAGCTGTGGGAGATGAATAATAATTTGACTTTTTGAACTATCTACTTCAACAAATTTTGGTAAATTATAACCTTTTACCATTTGTAAAATTTCTTCTGTTGGTAAACTCAAACTTCCAGCTGAGATACTTTTTACAGATAAACTTACTGAGCCATCTGGAAGCGCTAAAGGTTCAAAATAAATATAAATTGGTACTTTCACCCCCATGATTTTATATTCGATATTGAGTACTGCTTCATCAGAAACATAAAATTTATAACTCATATTCTTTGTTTGATAATCTGCCAAATAACTGTTTATGAGTTGATTGAGCTGGCTCGTAGTGCTGGATATTTCGGCTACTTTTTGGTCTGAGCTTGTCTTACGGCTTTGCAAAACTGCTTGGTCTCGTGGTGTGAGAATTCTTACTGCGACAAAGGCAAATGTAGCTAAGTTGATTGCTAAAAGAAGGAGGAACAGCCATTTCCAGATTCCCAAACGTTTTTTGGGCTTTTTTTCTTTTGTTGCCGTTTGTTTTGATTTTCTTGAATGATTTTCCATGATAATTAATTTTCTTTCTTATAGCTGGCAAAAACTGCGCTTGCCATGATTTGATAGCCGATATTATTTGGGTGAAAATGGTCTCCTGTATAAAGTAAATCATTTTGAACGGTATCTGTACTACTCTCGCTTGTTGTGCTACTACTTGATTCTTCAATCGCTTGTTTGCCGTCCAAACCTTTATAAAGTAAATCATTGATTGGGACAAAATAAGCATTTTTTTCGGAAGCTACAACAGATTTTGTCGCAGTATTCCAATTATCAATGACGGTTTGCATGACTTTGATATTTGGAAAATTGAGATAGAAAGGATTATAAATGCCGACAACATAAATCTGTGCATTTGGATTTTCCTTGCGAATTGTAGAAAAAATCTTGCGAACACGTTTTTGATAAGCTTTAGCTGGTTGAGTAAAGTCTTTTGCATTGAGTGTAGAAATCTTTGAGATATTTTCTCTAATAACTTTTAGGACATCATTACCACCAACAGTAATCGTAATCACATCAGCTTTTTTAAGACCTGCTTCAATCTTTTTTTGACTTGTCATTCGTGCATAAATCTGGGCGCTGGTATCTCCTGCCTTACCAAAATTTTCATAATCAACAGTCACATTATAGCTATTGTCAAGTTGCTTGGCAAATAATGGCACAAATCCTCCTTCGCCAGTTGCATCTCCCACACCTTCTGTGAGTGAATCTCCAAGAGCTGCGTAGTTCAGCGTTTTTTCTGTCTTTTGTGTTGCTTTTTGTCCTCTAAATTCTGATTTTGCTGCGGGAAATACGAGGAGTAAAATCCCAAATATAAGCAAAATTGCCAGCACAAAGCCAGCAAGTTCTAGTAACCTTTTTTTCATGAGTATGTGATTGCGTGTTTTTTATCTTTTGGACAAGGTTCATCGCAATACTCTCCTTCCATCTTGACTCACTTTGCCATTTCATTCATAATCAATCATAATCGCCCAAGCACCTGGTCCTGTATGCGTTGCAATCGTTGTATTTGTATCTAAGATTGAAATAGGATGTTCAACGAATTTTTGTAGAGCTTCTTTCGCTTTTTGTGAAAATTCTAAGCCTTCAACATGGGAAATACCAATTTCTTTGATTTTTCTTCCAGAATTGCTCAATGTTGCGGCTAATTCATCTAACCATTTGTAAAATGTTTTTGTACCACGTCCACGAGTAAGCGTACCTAGTTCACGATTTTTTAGTGTTCCAATCACTTTTACATTGAGAAGGCTCCCAAAAAGTCCCGTCATTCGGCTGACACGTCCACCTTTTACTAGATTTTCTAGGGTTGAAAATCCAATATAGAGTTCGGTATTTTTGCGGATATGCGCGATTTTTTCAAGAATTTCATCTTTTGATAGTCCGAGTTTTGCCAAACGTGCTGCTTCTACGACTTGAAATTTCTGTGCTTGGTCTGTAAAATCGCTGTCTAAAACGGTCACATTTCGCCCAGAAAGCAACGAACCTTGGCGCGCTGCTTCAACTGTTCCACTCAAACTCTCTGTCAAGTGAATAGAAATAATCTCATCTTCTTCGTCAGCTAGATTTTCATATGTTTCAGCAAAAACACCGACAGGAGGTTGACTGGTTTTTGGCAGAGCTTTGGAGGCTGCCATTTTCTCCATAAATTCTGGAAGTGTCAAATCTGCGTCCGAATAAAGAGTTCCATCAATCATTACTGACAAGGGAACAATCGTAATATCCAACTCACGCGCAAGTTCAGGCTCGATGGTGATTGACGAATCTGTCACAATTTTAATGGCCATAATTTCTCCAAATTGGTTTTTTCTTTTTGTACAAGTAAACTAAAAACAAAAAACGACAATTTCTTTTCTATACAATTTATGCTATTATTATTATATCAAAATTTCAGACAGAAAGATTAAAAAAGGTTAAAAAGTGTTCTTTTATAAACGCAAATTTAGTCCTTTTTATAATGACAGAGAAAATTATGGAAAATATAGGTTCACGTGCTTATCAGATTGTCAATGAGGTATTTAATGCTGTGACACACGGTGTGGGAATTGGACTGGCGATTGCTGGACTTGTTCTCTTACTTGTTAAAGGAAGCGCAAGTGGTTCATCTCTTGAGATGGTTGCTTTTGCTATTTATGGGGCGAGTCTGATTTTGCTTTTTTTGTTCTCAACTTTGGCACATAGTTTGCATTTTACTCCAGCAGTCAATGTTTTTCGAGTGTTTGACCACAATGGGATTTATTTTTTGATTGCTGGGACTTATACGCCTTATTGTTTGGTGGTTGTGAAAGGTTGGTTGGGCTGGACTTTACTTTCTGTGATTTGGGCTTGTGCTATTCTAGGGATTGTAATGACTTCGATTTTTCTTCCTCGCTGGAACAAAGTGCCTAAACTTTCGACGGTTTTATATGTTGTTATGGGCTGGATGATAATGATTGCTATTTATCCACTTTGGCAAAAGATGGGACACGTTGGGTTTTGGCTTCTTGTCATTGGTGGTGTGATATATTCTGTTGGTGCTATCATCTATCGTTTTAAATTTCCTTTTGCGCACGTTATCTGGCATTTGTTTGTCATTGCTGCAGCTTTACTGATGTGGTTTTCTGTTTATGGTTATGTCGGATAAAAAATATCTCAGCTAAAAAATAGCTGGGATATTTTTATTTGTAAACGGCATTGAGAACATAACCTTGCAGACGTTTTATGAGTTGTTCGCTTTCTTCGGCGTAGATGGTCGTTTGAGTGGTTGTTTTGCTATCTGCAAAGTGTAATATGACTTGCTGACTTCCTGGAAATTCTTGCAAAATCTGGGAAAGTTTATTATTTCTGCTACTATCAGCGAGATTAAGCCAGAGTTTTCGGTCAGTTTTTTCTGCCGGAACGATATGGTCGGCAAGGAGTTGTAGCTCGTCATTGCGCTCGGAAACTTTTCCTGTGATGAAGTAAAATTTTCCTTGTTCGAGTTGTCCTAGATATTCACGGTAATGTTCTGGAAAGAGGGTGACATCAAAGTTGCTACGACTGTCTGTGACACTCAAAAATGCCATATTTTGTCCTGTTTTGGTACGATGTACACGAATACGAGCAATTTCAACTAAAATGGTGCTACGACGATTTTTCACTAATTCATCAAAATTTGAGAAATTTCCTGAAAAATGTTGAGCAAGTGCTTGTAAGGGATGTGGTGTGATACCAACACTTAAAAGTGACTTTTCTTGTTCATATTTTTGGGCTTGTGTGAGGTCTTCTGCTTGTTGATAGCTGAATTTTAGTTGCATATTGCCAAAGAGGTCGAGCTGGATATTTTGTGTGTAGTCAATCAGCTGGGAAATATTGACTAGGAGTTTCCCTCGGTTGTCGTCCATTTCATCAAAAGCGCCAATCTGAATTAGTGGAGAGATAAGCTCTTCTTTTTGAAAATTTGCTGGGAGTTTTTTCACAAAATCTGGCAAATCTGTGAATGGACGATTTTCTATGATGGTATATGCCATATCGCGTGGTACAGACTTGATGTGTGCCAATCCTAGGTTGATTTTTTTATCATTGACACGGTCATGATAGGGCATTCGATTGATAGAAGGTTTATCTATTTTGAAATCATTATCTAATGCATCTAAAATCATCGTTTCTCGTTTGCGGTCGTGAAGCTGGACTTCGTAAAATTCATCGGGGAAATTTGCTTTGAAATAGGCGATTTGAAAGGCTAAAGCTGCATAAGCATATGCGTGTGAGCGGTTGAAGCCGTAATTTGCGAAGCGTTCAATCAGGTCATAAATCTGGACAGCTTGTTCTGTGCTATGTCCCATTTTTGTGGCTCCAGCAAGAAAATCGGCTTTTAGTTTTTCAAATTCGTTGCCTTTTTTCTTGGAAATGGCTCGTCTGAGGAGGTCGGCTTTGCCAAGTGAAAACCCTGCAAAACGTTGTGCTACTTGCATTATCTGCTCTTGATAAATCATTATGCCGTAGGTTGGAGCGAGAATTTCTGTGATTGAGCTGTCCACTTCTGGGACTGTTTCTTTGCCATGTCGGCGTGCAACAAATTGCGGAATGAATTGACTTGGGCCTGGTCTGAAAATCGAGGTCGCATCTACGATATCATCAAATGCTGTTGGGGCAAGATTTCGCAGAAAACGGCGCATTTGTGGATTTTCAAATTGGAAAATTCCCATTGTATTGCCAGCTCGAAAAAGTGCCAATGTTTTTTCGTCTTCGAGGTTGATGCTGAGCGGATTTATCGTGATTTTTTTGCGTTTTTGTACGAGTTCTTGCATCTGGGCAATGATAGTGAGATTGCGCAGTCCGAGGAAGTCAATCTTTAATAGTCCGATTGCTTCGACATCTGGAGCTTCATATTGCGTCAACGCGAGGTCTTCTGAGGGTTTCAGTGCTACATAATGGATAAGTGATTGCTCGCTTAAGACAACGCCGGATGCGTGCGTGGAGGTCTGTCTAGGCATTCCTTCGATACGCTGTGCCATTTCATAAATGTGCTGAAGTTTGGGATTGCGCAAAAGTTCGGCTTTGAAACGTGGATTACCTTCGTATTCGTCGGCAAGATTGCCAAAACGATGAGCGAGAAGTTTTGTGAATGTCGAAAGTTCGGCTTCGCTCATGCCAAAGGCTTTGCCAACATCGCGCAGGGCTTGGCGCTTTCCAAAAGTTGAGAAAGTCACAATCTGTGCGACATGGTCAGAACCATAACGATTTTTCATATAGGCAAGAAGTTCGGCGCGACGGTCATCTGGCATATCAATGTCAATATCGGGCATTGCGACACGTTCTGGGTTCAAAAAACGCTCGAAAATCAGATGATTTTTCACTGGGTCCACGTGCGTAATTTGCAACGCGTAGGCAACCAGTGAGCCAGCGGCTGAACCGCGTCCCATTCCACAATAGATATTTTTTTCACGAGCGTAGCGCAGGAGGTCAGCGACGATGAGAAAATAATCGTCAAAACCCATTTGGTGGATGACGGCGAGTTCTTGATTGAGGCGCTCTTGGTAAACTTTTTGACGGCTTTCTTCGGCAGCTTGATTATCTGAATTGGCAATTTTTTCTTTTGACAAGTCTGTCAAAAAAGTTGCGGAGTTTGCTGTTGTTGCTCCTAGTTCTGTTGGCGCTTTTGACAGGTCTGTCAGTGAATTTTGCTCTGTCAGATGTGCTGAAAATTCTTTGATTTGACTGTTTGATGTTTTTGACAAGTCTGTCAAAAATTTTAAGCCTTGTTCGGCTGTTTCGCGGAGAAGTTCGGCAGCATTTTTGCTCTTGTCAAATCTTGGAAGTTCAAGTTTTTCGTCAAAATCATAGTGAATGTTTTTTGACAGTTCTGTCAAATTTTTTAGAGCTTCTGGAAAATATTTTTGGAAATAATTTTCATAAAACTCTGGACGTTGTAAAAGTTGACTTGTGTCAGCCGTCAATGTCTCATCAAAAAGCCCGCCATCACGCACGGTGTGCAGGATTTCTAAGGTCGAATTATCAGGAAGGCGCAAATAACGCACAGCTGGAAAAGGTAAAGTCGGCAAGGAAAACGTCGCTGTCTTGTCCGTCTGCTGACTGATACCAACAAAAGTATCTGTTATTTTTGACAGCTCTGTCAAATCCGAAAAATTACCATAAGCCTCTGGTATCACTAGCGCAATTCCTGTCAGATAATTTTGAATTTCCGAAAAAACATGATGTCCATAATTGTGCAAACTAGAAATCCGCAACAAATTTTTGTAGCCTGCCGTATTTTTGGCAATCAGCGCCAGCACAATCGGCAAGCCAGCAATATCAATAGTCAGCTCAATCGCCAAAATTGGCTGCAAACCGCGCGCCACAGCTTTTTTCGCAAAACGAAATCCCGCGTGCAAATTGCCCACATCACAGATTCCAATCGTGCGATAGCCCAGCTTTTGCGCCGTTTCCAAATAATCATCTACACGCACCACACTGTCTAAAAAACTGTATTCGGTTTTTGTATTGATTGGAACAAACATAAAACTCCTTTCCTCGAAAAATAGCTGATTTTATTTTTGACAAAGCTGTCAAAAAATTTTCCTATTCTTTTTTACTTATTTTTTTGACAAAACTGTCAAAAACTTGATTTCATGAAAATAGCTTTCAAAAATTTGAAATTTATCCTTAATTATATTATACTTGATTTTGGATAAAAAATAACAGAAAGAGGCGTAAAATATGAAACTTATTGTTGCATTATTTTGGTCAGTCGTTCTTGGCGAAGTCGCTGGATACATCATGACCGCCCTCGCAGGCGTTCCTGACAATGCTACGTGGACACTTGGTGTCAGCCTTGTCTTTGGCATATTTGTTTATATCGTCAGCATTGTTGCTGTCGGAAAAGATACTAAAGAAAATTAAAAATTTGTCAATTTTGACTCCACAATCAAAAAAAGGAATTTCGCAATGAAATTCCTTTTTTTATTATGACCAAAAATACTCACCCACCTATTGTTTCACTCTAAAAAAATCTGAGTTTTTAATATACAATTTCTCAAAAAGTGTCCAGATACTTGCAACTATCTGAAAATAGGTTATAATTAGTAAGGAATTAAAAATTACAAAATAATAAAAGCTTAGCTTTTGTATCTTAAAGAAAGGAGAGTGCTTCAAGCTTGGAAAGCGACATCCCTATACCCACCCACAGGCAATTTTGTCAATCATTTTTATATCTTCAACTTGCGAGCACTTCTCGTCTCATTTTTTGCGCTTAAAATAAGCCTAAAAACGATGGATACAGTGTGCGTTGCTAAAGGAATAACATAAAAAGGGCAAATTGTGCAAATTTTTGAAATGTCATTCATGAAAAACCGTTCTACGATGTTTTGCGACTTTTCCTGAAGAACATTTCTATTTACAAGCTCGAAGCCATAGCAAAAATGGCTCCTACTATTGCATCAAATAAAGCGGTTTGTCTGGTAAACGGACGAATCCATCGTGTATCTGGTGGAGACTATCTCGAAAACCTCGACCCAAGTCTCCAAACGGTTATCAAACGTGATTACCCAGAGGCAGAACCTCATAGTTTTATCTGTAATGAACATCAGGTAAAATTTCGTTTGGAAGTCCTTGATACACTATTTCATCTTGATTTACAGAAAAACTTTACTGTTAATGATCAACTCAATGAAGAACTCAAGAAAGCAAATTTTGAAATTCAGGACGTTGAAGAACAGCTCGAAGCTCAGGAAACTTGGGGAGAGCGTGCCGCAGATAAAGTAACTGAATTTGTTGGTTCTTGGTCTTTTATCCTTACCTATGTTGGTATTCTTATTGTCTGGATGTTTCTCAATGTCACAGGACTTTTATTTGGTTTTCAATGGGATAAATATCCTTTTATCTTGCTCAATCTTTTTCTCTCAATCACAGCAGCTTTACAAGCTCCGCTCATCATGATGAGCCAAAATCGTGCGAGTGACCACGACCGTCTTTCAGCAAAAAATGACTTCCTTATCAATACAAAATCTGATAAGGGCATTCAAGCACTACACGAAAAGCTTGACCATCTGATGATGGATGACCAATCCTCAAATATGCAAATTCAGAAAATACAAACTGAAATGCTTGGAGATATTCAGATTCTTCTTAATGAAGTTTATCAGCAAAATCAAGATATTCGCGAACGCCTTGATGATGTTGAAGACCAGTTGGATGATTTTGAAGAAAGTCTTGATACTATTGAAGACAACACCAACGATGAAGAAGATAATGAAAAGCAGACAAATAATCCTTGAAACTGAGGATTTTTTGTTTGCTTTACTTAATTACCAGCTTTTGATATACTTTTAGGTAATATAAGTTTTACATATTCAAGAAGGGAAGGATATTTTTCTTGAGAAATTTTCTAAAAATATCCTTGAAACAACATATGACTACAAATTTAGAAATCGAGTTTAAATCGCTTTTATCGCTGGCAGAATATGACCAGTTGAAGCAGCTTTTTACTCATGTTACACCTATCAGACAAACCAATCATTATCTTGATTCTCCAGATTTGAAATTAAGAAAAAGAAAATTAGCATTGCGCATCCGTACTTTTGACCATGATGCTGAAATGACACTCAAAGTTCCTCAAGAAGTAGGAAATATCGAATATAACATTGCGCTCACACTTGAGGAAGCACAACAACTCCTTTCCGCTCGGAATATCACTTGTGGAAATACTGACCTTTGTGAAATCTCGGATATTTTGGAAGAACGAGATATTGATTTGAGTGAAATCACTACGATTGGCTCTCTGACTACCATTCGCTATGAGCAACATTTACCAATCGGACTTGCAGCGCTGGATAAAAATGATTATCTGGGACATACAGATTATGAGTTGGAATTAGAAGTTGAAGATGATGTTCAAGGCAAAAAAGATTTCTTTGATTTTTTGTCAAGAAATCAGATTGAATACCGTTTTTCTAAGTCAAAAGTTGTACGTTTCTTGGATTGTTTGCGCCATTTAAAAAAATAAAAATTTTTGATTATACATTTAATTTTCTTAAAATTGTTTGAAAAATTACTGAGTTCTTGTCTTGTGTAACGCTTTCATTATTTTTCATGTATATTACTTTGCTTCCTAATTCTTTTTTGGTAAGATATTCTTTGTGATAATCATAGAAGTGGAGAAACAAAAACTGTATGTTTGAAATTCATTATTATTTTACTCCTATTTTGGACGCGCTTGAGACTTTTGACGAGAATGATTGGCATCTTTGCCCCGTTCTGACCTTAGTTACGGCAAAGGCTTTACGTGACCGTTTGGAGCTTCCACGTAATGTCGAAAATCTTAATGCTTGTTATGACAGACTGCAAAAGATTTCTGTTGATTTTTTGACAGTAAATCTTCATGGACGAAAATATGGAAGACAGTTTTTATTAAAATTACAAGAAAAACTAGCAGAGCCAGGTATTTTGGCTTACAATGACCTTTTGCGTCATCAAATTTTACAGGAAATTGGTTTACGAACTTCTGATTTTATCATTTATCGTGATTTTGGAAAACAAGAATTGGCCTTAGTTTCTCAAAATTTCCATAAAGATAACTTTAAACAAAGTCCTGCCGGTCTTATAATGACCGACACTGAATATTTGCAACTTAACAAATGTGACCATCATCATTTGCAAAACTACTTAAAAAATATCGAAAAAACTGCCTAATTGGCAGTTTTTTATTTGCATATGTGTGGACTTTTAAAGTTCCATTTCTTGTTTTACCTCACTATTTGTTTGGGCAAAAGCTTCGGAAAAGTTTTTATTGAGTTCTTTAATATGTCCCACACGGATTTTTTTCACAAATTTTAATTTCTTTAATTCTTCTAATGTTGCTTCTAGATTTTCTTGATTGATGTAAAGTACGCTGTAATGTGCTTTCTGACTTGTATAATTCACATCTCCAAAACGCGTCAACTGGCGACTTCCTTTATGTGAATTAGAATAGACATAAATTGGTATGCGCTCTGGAACTTCTAAAGGACGAATATTTTTTTCGCTATTTTCAGTGTTCATTTCGATGGTGTCGGTCATGACGACTTCCTCCTTTCAGTGGTATATTTTCATCAACATAGATATTTTCTGAAATGCTACTGGCAATTTTTTTTGTCAAATTTGACAAAATCACCTGAACATCATTTTCAGCCAATCGAAGCTGATAAACTTTCTCATCCATAAAAATCTCTTTTTGTAATTCTCGAAGTTCTGGACGATAAGCTAAAAAATCTCGATTTTCATTGAGTTGAGCAATCTTTTTTTGTAATTTCTCATCTGCTAAAAATGCTCTACGCAGCTTTTTATATCTCGCTACTTCCGAAGATTTTCCAATTTCAGTAACTAGATTATCAAATGAATTTTCGATTTCCAGTAATTTTTCATCAATGATTAACATAATTATATTATAACACATTTGGTAAAGCGACGATACTTCGCTTTACCGAACGCTAATGAGGTATCTAGGAAGTTCGCCCTAGCGACTTCCATCTGACCGTTGATGCTTTAGCATCTTACGGGCAGTGATACTTATAACAGAATTTGGCTAATAATGAGTAAAGGCGATAAAGAATGCAAAAAGTCGAAAGCTTATTTCGACTTTTGTGAAAATTATTCTAATTCTAACTCAATTTCTTCTGTTTCAACAGTTTCCGCTGCTTTTTCAGTTTTCTTTGCTTTACTTGCTTTTTTATCTGGTTTTTCAGCAACTTCTGCTACTGCTGGTGCTTTTTCATCTGGAAGTAAACCATGTTCAAGACGGATTTTGTGGTCAATTTCGTCAAAGACTTCTGGATGTTCTTTGAGATAAGCTTTTGCTTTCTCAGCACCTTGACCAATTTTTTCATCATTATAAGCAAACCATGAACCAGATTTTTTGATAATTCCCTCATCTACAGCAATGTTTAATAGTTCACCTGTTTTAGAAATTCCTTCACCAAACATGATGTCAACGAAAGCTGTTTTAAATGGTGGTGCTACTTTATTTTTGACTACTTTAATTTTGGTTTGTTTACCAAGTGCTACTTTGTTGTCCCCTGTACCTTCTTCAATCTTTGTTGAGCCACGTACATCAAGGCGGACAGAAGCATAAAATTTCAAGGCACGTCCACCAGGTGTTGTTTCTGGAGAACCAAACATGACACCGATTTTTTCACGTAATTGGTTAATGAAAATCGCTGTGGTTTGTGTTTTATTGATATGCCCTGCAAGTTTACGCATGGCTTGTGACATCATACGCGCTTGCAAACCAACTGAGCTATCTCCGATTTCTCCGTCAATTTCAGCTTTTGGTGTGAGAGCTGCGACTGAGTCAACAACGACAAGGTCAACTGCACCTGAGCTAATCAATTTTTCAGCAATTTGCAGACCTTGCTCGCCATAGTCAGGTTGAGATAGCAAAAGCTGGTCAATATCAACGCCGAGAACCGCTGCATATTCTGGATCCAACGCATTTTCGGCATCAATATAAGCGGCAATTCCACCTTCTTTTTGAATGGCAGCCACTGCGTGCAAGGCGACTGTTGTTTTACCAGAACTTTCTGGGCCATAAATTTCGATAATACGTCCTTTAGGATATCCGCCTGCTCCGAGTGCAATATCAAGTGCCAATGAGCCTGAGCTCATCACTTGCACTTTTTGATTGGCTGCTTCGCCAAGACGCATAAGTGAGCCTTTCCCAAAGTCTTTTTCAATAAGTGCCATCGCATCTGACAAAGCTTTATCGCGTTCTGCACCATATTTTTTTGTTATGTCTTCAAAATTTGTTTTTTTCTTTGATGCCAAATTTTTTTCTCCGTTTACTTTATTATTACTATATTATAGCATTTTTTTGTTCGTTTTTTAAGAGATAAATTTTATTTTCTCCTTACTTTTATATACGTTTTTTTGATGAAAATGTCACAGATTTTTTTGACAAAACTGTCAAAAAATTTTTTTCTGACAATTTGGGCAAAAATGTGTCCCACGTCCAGCAACCTTGATTTTTTCGATAATCGTACCACAACGTGGACAAGCTGTGCCTTCCTTGCCATAAACTTTCAGCTCATTTTGCATATCGCCTTCTTTGCCAAAAGCGTTCGTGTAGGTGCGAATACTTGAGCCACCACGCACGACAGCGAGTTGCAAAATCTCAATAATCGTGTCGTGCAACAGCTTGATTTGCTCCTCGGTCAAAGCCATCGCCATCGTCTCAGGATGAATCTGCGCCGCCCATAGTACCTCATCAACGTAGATATTTCCAAGACCTACTACAAGTGTCTGTTCCAGCAAGTATGGCTTAATTTTCTTTCGCGATTTCTGTAATTTTTTTCTGAAAATAGACAGGTCAAAATCAGTAAATGTTGGCTCTGGTCCAAGATTTTTTTTGACAAAATACTGTTCAAGTTTTTTTGACAGTTCTGTCAAATTTTTTTCAGTCCCAATCAACTCCCAAGTGCCAAATTTACGTACATCATTGTAAATTAAAGTCTTACCATCTGCAAATGTCATAAAAATATGGTCATGTTTTTGCACAACAAAATCAGCTGTTTCCAGTCGATATTTTCCTTCCATTCGCAAATGTGAGATAAGTGCCAACTCATCAAACTCAAAAATTAGATATTTTCCCCGTCGAGAAACTTGCCGAATTGTTTGACCGAGCAGCGCCGATTTCAAAGCATCAAAACCTGTCAAAACCATTCGTGGATAGCTCGCTTTGAGCGCAACAATTTTTTCTCCTGTAACCAGTTTTGATAGCCCACGTCGAACTGTCTCAACCTCTGGTAATTCAGGCATTTCGACCTCCTTTTTTTCTCAAATTTTTTGACAGTTCACCCTGTCCGGCAGTCTGTCAAAAAATTTACTTACATATAATCTTCTTTCTTATAACCAAAATCAGCTAAATCCATCTTGCGGTCGCGCCAATCTGACTTTATCTTGACCCAAGTTTCAAGATAAACCTTGTCTCCCAGCATAATCTCAATGTCACGGCGCGCCAGCTGTCCGACTTTTTTAATCATCGAACCACCTTTTCCGAGAATAATTCCCTTCTGGCTCTTGCGCTCAACAATAATCGTCGCCATAATGTGAATTTTCCCCGTTTCCTCATCACGCGTCATCTGGTCTGTCGTCACCGCAATGCTGTGCGGCACTTCTTCGCGCGTCAGCAGCAAAATCTTCTCGCGAATCATCTCACTCACCAAAAAGCGCTCAGGATGGTCAGTTATCATATCTTCTGGGAAATACTGCGGACCTTCGTCCAATTTTCCAGAAATTGTTTCAATCAAATTCACCGTGTTATTGCCCTGCAAAGCAGAAATCGGCACAACTTCCGCAAATTCCATTTGGCTTGTATAATCCGTCACAATCTCAAACAAACGGTCTGGATGGACTTTGTCAATCTTATTGACGACCAAAATCACAGGAACTTTCGCTGTTTTCAAGCGCTCAATAATCATATTTTCGCCCGTCGAACGTGGCTCGTCTGCCGCCACCATAAAGAGCACCACATCACATTCGCGCAGCGTTGAGTAGGCAGATTGTACCATGAAATCGCCCAGCGCATTGTGCGGTTTGTGAATACCTGGCGTGTCAATGAACACTATTTGTTCATTTTCCGTCGTATAAATCCCCTGAATTTTATTGCGTGTCGTCTGCGGTTTATCACTCATAATGGCAATTTTTTGCCCCATGACCTGATTTAAAAACGTTGATTTTCCAACATTTGGACGACCCAAAATCGCCACAAAACCTGATTTAAATTTGTTATTTACCATAGCGCTATTATAGCACAAAAGCAGTCATTTTATCCGAAATTTTTTTGACAGCCTCATTTTACAATCAAAAAAGTTTTTGACAGAACTGTCAAAAACTTTTTTAGCAAATTTATCATAAAACGACAGCACCAGAATTATTTCCAACATAAGCAGCATTAATCGCACTTACAGATTTCCAATATTTTCCATAAATCGAATCCGTAATATGAAATTGTCCCGTCGTTGCATTATAACCGTCAATCAAATAAGTGTGACTATTACTCAACTCACGTCCACCATAATAATTGCCATTGACCACCTTAGCCGCTCCCTGTTGTAAGGTTCCATAAATAATGACCGGACGTTTTGCCAGAACATACTTTTCAATCGTTGCCATAGAACTTCCAGAAATATCACGCGCTGCCGAATCAAAACGTGTTGCATATTTTGCCAAAGCTGGCGCCCACATCACATAAGCAATTCCCGGATATCCAGAAGCTAGACTATCATAAGGATTCCCAACATAACCAATATTAGGATTTTGACTATGTGGCAACTGATTTATCAAATACTGAACTGAATTTCCCTGTGTTTTTCCGATTGCAACCAAACCATTATACAATGCGCACGCTTCACAAGCCTGATAAGCACCAATATTATTTTGATTGACCGAACCAGAAGTCATCAAAATATAATTCTTCACTCCTGTTCCTAAAGGCAAATCACCATCTTTCGGATTTCCCAAAGCAAGCGCCTTGAAACCTAAACCTTCGTTATTCCAACCAGCATTCACCAAACTTTGTTGCTCATAACTACTCGTTGTATAATTATGTTGACCATTATTCGGATTATACGCCCGATAAAGTGTAACAGAACCTCCAGAATAAAAAGCAATCCCCTCATAGCGCCAACCTTTTGCAACAAGTTGACCCTTTTCATAACTATTCACAGTATAAAAATGAACTCCAGAATTCAAATTATAAAGTCGATACACAGCCTGTCCACTAGAGGGTTCCATACTTTCCGTCCCTTCATATGACCAACCCGCCGTTTGCAAAGACTTTGCCTCATATAAATTTTCCGTATAAAAATGCTCTCCAGAAGTTAAATTATACATTCTATAAAGTTTCACTCCCAGAGTAGCTGCCCCGGCCTCTGAGACAGTACAGCCAAATCCAACAATTATAGTAATGACCGCAACTACTAATAATATTATTTTTTTCATCTTTTTATTATAACAAAAAAATTATACATATCCTATAAGAAATCAAAATTCACTTTATAAAAAAACTATCCAATGGATAGTTTTTCACTAATATTTTATCATTTATCACCACGATTACGCATCACAAAACCAGATTTCTTCTCAGTTCCAGTACGTGGGCGTGGTTTCTTATTATCTGATTTATGCTCATCACGACGATCATCACGTTTGCCACGGTAGCCACCACGATTATCATCACGGTCGTTGCGTTTATTGCCCCAGTTACGTTTTCCGCCACGATTTTCTCCATCTCCAGATTTTCCAGAACGATAGTTGCTATCGCGATTGTCTCTACCACGACCTCTTCCGCCGCCACGACCTTTTTTCCCTTTAAATCCAGCTTCCCCATTGTTAAATGGCAAAGGACGTTCAGGAGAAATATCGACTTTTTCCATCGTATCAGGGTCTTTGACACGTCCTTGAATAAGCAATGAAACCAGTTCTTTCACATCAAATTCTTCCATGAGTTTTGCAGCTTGTTTATCAAATTTGCCCAATTTCTCACGTAAAGTCTCATCCGTCAAATCACGTTTCACTTCATCCATCGCAACACCAAGTGAGGCACGGTAAGCTTCATCTTTTGTTGGTGGTTTCAAACCTTTCATTGGTTTTTTCGTCAAATTCTCAATCGCACGCAAATAACCCATTTCGTTATAAGTAACAAAAGTAACAGAACGACCAGATTTTCCAGCACGACCAGTACGGCCAATACGGTGAACATAACTTTCTTGGTCTTGTGTGATATCGTAGTTATAAACGTGTGTCACACCAGAAATATCAAGTCCGCGTGCAGCCACATCTGTTGCTACCAAAATATCCAAATGACCCGCTTTAAAATCACGCAAAACAGCCATACGCTTGCTTTGGTCCAAATCTCCGTGAATACCTTCCGCACGATAACCGCGCAATTTCAAACCACGAGTAATTTCATCCACACGACGTTTCGTTCGACCAAAAATAATCGCAAGTTCAGGACGTTCCACATCAATCAACCGTGTCAAAACATCAAACTTCTCAAATTCTTTAGCTTTCACAAAATACTGATCAATATTATCTGCCGTCATTTCCTTAGAAACAACTTTGATATGTTCAGGATTTTTCATGAATTTCACACCGATTTTTTTAATATCAGCAGGCATTGTTGCACTAAAAAGCAATGTTTGACGTTCAGTTGGTGTACTAGAAATGATAAATTCAATATCCTCTAAAAATCCCATATTGAGCATTTCATCTGCTTCGTCCAAAATCAATGTCTTCAAATCAGACAATTTCAAAGCCTTACGTTTAATCAAATCCACAATACGTCCAGGAGTTCCCACAACAATGTGCGCTCCAGATTTCAAAGCTTTGATTTGACGTTCAATACTAGAACCACCATAAACAGTACGGACTTTCAAAGATTTTGCCTTACCAAAACGGAAAAGTTCTTCTTGATTTTGTACCGCAAGTTCACGTGTTGGTGCGATTACCAAAGCCTGAATAGCGCCATTAGAAGCATCAATACTATCAATCGTAGGAAGCCCAAAAGCTGCCGTTTTACCAGTACCAGTCTGCGCTTGGCCAATCACATCACGACCAGCAAGTGCAAGTTTTATTGTTTGTTCTTGAATCGGAGTTGGCGTTTCATAGCCAATAGCGTCAAGCATCGCGAGAGTAGTCTCAGAGAGACCCAGTTCGTTAAATTTCAAGTTTTCACCTATTTTTTCTAATCGTATCTTCCGATACTCTAATCATTACAGGGCGCGAAGCCCATGACACAGGCGAAAAACTTTTTAACATCACTCGCCTGACGTAACTTTCCTATTATACCACAAATATCACCGTTTTTACAAAAAAACTTTCACTATTAATTTCTATGAAAATTCTTTCAAAAAATAACTTCGTCAACCTGACAAAGTTATTCTTACAAATCAATTCTCATTTCTCAGCTAAATTAAACCGAAAACTGTTCCATCAACTCCACATCAGGATATTTATCCTTGAACCAGCGCAAAGCAAATTCATTTTCAAACAAGAACAGTGGGTGTTCAAAACGGTCGCGTGCCAAAATGTTTCGGCTAGAAGACATCTTTTCATCAAGTTGGTCAGGATTTATCCAGCGCACTGTCTTATTTCCCATTGGCGTCATGACAATTTCCGCATTATATTCACGTTCCATACGGTCCTTAAACACTTCGAACTGCAGCTGCCCCACAGCTCCCAACATCAAATCTCCTGTTGTATAAGTCCGATAAAGCTGAACAGCACCTTCTTGTACCAACTGTTCAATTCCTTTATGAAATGATTTTTGTTTCATCACATTTTTAGCTTGTACACGCATAAAAAGTTCTGGTGTAAATGTTGGCAAAGGCTCAAACGCTGTCTTCAATTTTCCAGTCGCAAGCGTATCTCCAACCTGATAAGTACCTGTATCATAAACACCAATGATATCTCCAGCAACCGCATTTTCAACATTTTCCCGTGCTTCTGCCATAAATTGTGTCACATTTGAAAGCTTAATCTTTTTTCCTGTACGCAACAAAGTAGCATCCATTCCACGCTCAAACTCACCCGATACAATTCTCAAAAATGCAATCCTATCACGATGACGTGGGTCCATATTCGCTTGGATTTTAAAGATAAATCCAGAAAAATCAGGATTGAACGGTTCAACTTCTGTATCCTCCACCGTTTTATGAGCATGAGGTTCAGGCGCATATTCCAAGAAAGTTTCCAAGAAAGTTTGTACACCAAAGCTCGTCAATGCCGAACCAAAAAATACAGGTGTCAACTTTCCAGCAATCACCGCTTCCTCATCAAATTCATTTCCCGCATCTTGCAACAATTCTGCATCTTCTAAAGCTTGCGCGTAAAAAGGGTTTTGCGTCAAAGTATGTTCCGCAGGAATTTCTCCCTTTTCGTCCAAAGCTACAAAACGCTCATCATCTTCCGGTTGATAAACCTCAATCCGTCGATTATAAAAATCATACAGCCCTTGGAAATTCTTTCCCATACCAATCGGCCAGTTCATCGGCACAGACTGAATACCAAGAATATCTTCCAATTCCGAAAGTAAATCCAAAGGTTCACGTCCACCACGGTCAAGTTTATTGATAAACGTAAAGACAGGGATATTACGGTGCTTCACAACCTGAAACAGCTTCTTCGTCTGTGCTTCGATACCTTTTGCTGAGTCAATTACCATCACAGCCGCATCCACAGCCATCAAAGTCCGATAAGTATCTTCAGAAAAGTCCTCATGTCCCGGTGTATCCAAGATATTTACACGTTTCCCAGCATAATCAAACTGCATAACAGATGATGTAACTGAAATTCCACGTTCTTTTTCAATATCCATCCAGTCCGACTTCGCAAAATTCCCAGTTTTACGCGCTTTTACTGTTCCCGCTTCACGAATTGCCCCACCAAACTTCAATAATTGCTCAGTAATTGTTGTTTTACCAGCATCCGGATGAGAAATAATCGCAAAAGTGCGCCGTTTTTTTATTTCTTCTTCAATAGTCATTTTATCTCATATTTCCTTTATTTATTATTTTTCCTAGTACATTCATCTTCTCTACATTGGATTTACCTCAACTATTTGTTCCTATTTATTATATCAAAAAATAACTTATTTTATAGATTTCTCTTAGTTTTCTAATAAAAAAGCTTTGCCAGACGACAAAACTTTTTTATATCTTATAAAGTAGCTGTTTTTTTGTATTCAGCCGCTTCTTCTTCTGTAGAAAATACAAAATGACCAGGTAAAATTTCTCGCATTTCACGCACTTGCCCATCTGTTTCTGCTGTCGGATCATATACAATAGGTGTCCGTTGACGCTCAAAAATAGGGTCAGGTGACGGAATAGAACTTAACAAAGATTTTGTATAAGGATGAATGGAGTGATTATAAACTTGGTCTGCACTACCAATTTCCAAAATCTTACCCCAGTGCATAACTCCAATACGGTCAGAAATATATTTAACCATCGACAAATCATGGGCGATGAATAAATAAGTTAATCCTTCTTTTTTCTGGATATCTTTCATCAAATTGACAACTTGCGCTTGAATAGAAACATCTAACGCTGAAATAGGTTCATCAGCAACGATGAATTTTGGACGCACTGCCAAGGCACGAGCAATTCCAATACGTTGACGTTGTCCTCCAGAAAACTCATGTGGATAACGTGTCAAATGGTCATGATTTAACCCAACAAGTTTTAATAAATCCTCTACTTGTTTTGTACGGTCATCCGCATCTTTTGCCAAACCATTAACATCAATTCCTTCAGCAACAATATCCTTAACACGCATCCGACCATTCAAGGAAGCTTGAGGGTCTTGGAAAATCATTTGTGCTTCTGCACGAAATTCCTTTAATTCTTCCCCTTTAAGCTTGATGACATCTTTACCATCAAACAAAATTTCACCACTATCAATATCTTTGTCATAGAGTTTTAAGATAGCTCGACCAATCGTTGTTTTACCTGAGCCAGATTCTCCAACAAGACCAAATGTCTCTCCCTCATAGATATCAAAGGAAACATTGTTGATTGCTTTATTGGCATTGCGTTTTCCTTTATTAAATATTAAATCAATATTTTTTAGCTCAACAAGTTTTTTTCTTTCTTCTACCATTTATTCAGCCTCCCCCTTTAACATTTGACTCCAGCGTTCCCAACGCGCTTTTATCTTCTCAGATGGCTCAACTTTAGGTGCCCGTGAATCAAGGAGCCAAGTTTTTGCATAATGGGTAGGAGAAACTTCAAAATAAGGTGGTTCCTCTTCAAAATCAATATCAAGCGCATATTTGTTACGTGCTGCAAAAGCATCCCCTTTAGGAGGATTTAACAAATCAGGAGGTGTTCCTGGAATTGAAACTAAACGGTCAGCATCAGAGTCAACTGTAGGCATAGAATCTAAAAGTCCCCATGTATATGGATGTTGTGGATTATAAAAAATTTCTTCAACTGTTCCATATTCTACAATCTCACCTGCATACATAACCGCAACTTTATCAGCAAAACCTGCAACAACTCCCAAATCGTGGGTAATGAAAATAATAGATGATTCAATACGTTGTTGTAACTCAGACATCATGTGCATAATTTGTGCTTGAATAGTAACATCAAGCGCCGTTGTTGGTTCATCAGCGATTAGTATCTCTGGGTCTCCAGCAAGTGCAATCGCAATAACCGCACGTTGACGCATTCCTCCAGACCATTGATGAGGATAATCCTTGATATGCTTTTCAGCATCTGGAATTCCTACTTGTTTCATCAATTCCAAAGCACGTGCAAGTGCTTCTTTTTTCTTCATCCCCTTATGTTTAATCAAAGGTTCTGCAATTTGTTTCCCAATTTGCATTGTTGGGTCCAAAGAAGTCATGGGATCTTGGAAAATCATAGAAATTTCATTTCCGCGAAGTTTTTGCCATTCTGCTTCTGTATTTTTTAGTAAATCTTTTCCTTTATAGAGAAGTTGACCTTCTGGAATTTCTGCATTTGAAGCATTTAAGCCCATCAATGTTTTAGTCGTTACTGACTTACCTGAACCAGATTCTCCTACAATAGCTATTGTTTGACCTTTATCCAAGTCAAACGAAACATTACGGATAGCTTTTACTTGCCCAGCATAAGTTTTAAAATTTACGTGTAGATTTTTTACTTCTAATATTTTTTCAGCCATTTCTCAGTCCTCACTAGATTTAGGGTCAAATGCGTCACGCAATCCATAACCAAACAGGAAGAATGAAAGTGACAACAAACACAGTACAACAGCAGGAACCGCTAATTGGAATGGGTAAAATTGAAGACTTGAAATACCATCAGAAATCAAAGAACCAAGTGATGATGTTGGAGGTTTAACTCCAAGGTTAATCGCCGACAAAGTTGCTTCAGCAAAGATGACAGACGGAATATCAAACATAATTTGTACAATGATAACTCCAAGCATATTAGGCAATAAATGACGAATCATGATACGGAATGTGCTTTCACCTAAAGTACGCGAAGCCAAAATAAATTCACGTTCTTTCCAGCTCAATGTCAGATTACGCACTTGTCTAGCAATACCTGTCCAAATAAACATACCTATTGCCAAAATAATTGATAAAACTCCTTGTCCAAAGAGCATTCCAAGCATTGTAACAATAACAAGATAAGGAATTGAGGAGATAATCTCAATAATACGTTGCATGATATTATCTACTCTACCACCTATCCAGCCTGAAATCAAACCGTAGGTGATACCGATAAATATGTCAAACAAAATAGCTGAAAAAGCAATCAAAAGTGAGATACGTAGCCCAACAACAGTACGTTTTGCAAGAGAACGTCCCAAACTATCTGTTCCTAAAATAAATGATGTATCTTTTGGAACTTTTTGAACTTTATAAATATTTGTTGCATCTGTATTCCCAGGAGATGTAAAGTTGCCATCCCAGCCTGGAATACCTACATTTCCAAGTTTTGGTGGCAAATTTTTATAAACTTGCACCTTATTTGGATTAAAATTATTAGCAGATTTTTGTGGTACAATCACGATTGAAACCAGTGCAAATAGAATTGTAAAAATAACGACAACCATTGCTACAACTGCTACTTTATTTTTCTTAAATCGACGCCAAGCATCTTGCCAAAAAGTAAGAGCAGGTTTAGAAATCAATTCCATATCGTGGGTATCTTTTGTTCCCACGAGAGTAAACTTATTATTTATATTTTCCATTTTCTACTCTCCTCTCTAGTCTAACCTTACACGTGGATCAACGAATGCCGTAATGATATCTGTAATAAGAATCATAGCCATAAGCATGACTGCATAAACTATCGTTGTTCCCATGATAACAGGGAAGTCTTTTGATGGAATAGAATTGACAAATTGTTGTCCAATACCTGGAATACTAAAGATTGATTCGATAAGAACTGAACCAGTCAGCAAAGCAGCTGTCATTGGACCAATCAATGTCAACATAGGAATCATAGAATTACGCAATGCGTGTTTCCAAAGAACTTCCTTACTTGACAAACCTTTCGCACGTGCCAAAAGTATATAATCTGAATTCAAAGATTCAATCATTTCAGAACGAACAAATGCAGTTACTTGCGCCATTGAAGCAAGGGATAGTGCAATCGCTGGCATAACAGAAGTGCCACTCATAAATCCATCCCAGCCAGTAACTGGCAAAACTTGTAAGGTATATCCGAATATCAAAAGCAGAACAGTACCTACAACAAATGATGGAACTGAGAATGAAAATGTTGAGATAAGACTCAAAATGTTATCAACCCATGTGTTTCTGTAACGAGCAGAAAGAACACCAAAAACTACACCAAAAACAATGGCAATAATCATGGCTTCAAGTCCAAGTTCAGCAGAAACTGGAAGACGTTGTCCAATCATCATACTTACAGGTTGATTGGTATAAGTGAATGATGTTCCAAAATTACCAGTAAATGCGTGCCCCAAATAAATGAGGTATTGCACATAAAGTGGTTTATCCAAACCATAACTGTGCATCAATACTTGAAGTTGGCTTGGAGACAATTTAGGATTGTTGAAAGGTGTTCCTGGCATTACCTGCATCAAGAAAAAAGTTGCCGTAACCACTAAGAAAAGTGTCAGTACCATCAACAAAACACGTTTCAAAATATATTTTGCTAGCATAAATAAATTTCCTTATAAAAACACGAAAAAGTAGGTACCTTTTTTGGTCCTTGCTTCTTCGCCTGTTTAATCTCTATTTTTTATTTTTTAATATAAACTGATTTAAGATCATAATTTAAACCAGTACCATGGAATGTCAAACCTTTAAGGTCTGGATTTTTGAGTGATGGTGTTGTACGGAAATATACAGGATTGAAGCTTGATTCTTCATACAATGCTTTTTCAGCATCTTTATAATCTGCATTACGTGCTGCATCATCTAATACGTCTGGTAATGTGGCAGCTTTATTAAACGCAGCAACGTAAGCTGGGTTATTAACTTTACCATCATTTTGACCAGATGTAGGTAAGAAGAGATTCAAGAATGTAGATGGTTCTGCATAATCTCCGCCCCAAAGTGTAAGTACCATGTCAAAGTTTTGAGTTTGTGAATCCTTCAATCGTTGTTGGAATGGTACAATTTTTTCTGTGATTGTCAAGCCTGGTAAAGCTTTAGCCAATGAAGTTTGAAGATAATCAGCTGTTTGTTTAGCAACAGGTTTGTCAGCATCAGTAGTATAAGTAAGATTAACTTTTGTTGCACCGATTTCTTTCAGACCTTTTGTCCAAAGTTCTTTTGCTTTCGCAACATCATATGTATAAGGTTGTGCTGCATATTTAGAGAAGTCTTCGCCAGTTGATGTCTTCGCCATATTTGCAGGAACAAATCCTGTAGCAGGTGTTGAACCTGGATAGAATTGACTTACAATATCTTTACGATTCGTAGCAAGATTGATTGCTTCACGAATATCTTGATTTTGAAGTGCTTTAGCAGCTGTTGGATTAGAAGTTCCTTTACCTGATTGGTTATATTCAATGTAGGCTGTCGTTGCTTCTTTCAATGGTACATAATCTTTACCACCATTGTAGTCTTTATTTGCTGCATATAAATCTGGAGATGCAATAGGTGTTTCATCAAGTTTACCAGATTTGTATAATTGAACTGCTGTATTAGGGTTCTTGACAACTTGGAAATCAATTTCTTTAGATTTTACATCTTTTTTATCATAGTAGTTAGGGTTTTTAACTAATGAGAATGATTCATTTGTACCAGTCCAGCCAGCATTTTTCTTAAAGATAAATGGTCCAGAATAAACTGTTTTGGCTGATGATGTTCCATATTGTTTACCATATTTATCTACTGCTGCTTTTTGAACAGGGTAGAATACAGGTTCAGCAAGTAAGAACTTGAAGTATGGAACTGGTTGTGTCAATGTAACAGTGATTACATTTCCCTTAGCAACTGCCCCCAATTGGTTAAGGTCTTTGATTTTTCCAGAATTGATTTCAGCTGCATTTTTGATATGTCCAGCATCTGAAAGGAGATAAGCATAAGCAGAACCAGTTGCAGGATTGATTGCACGTTGCCAAGCATAAATGAAGTCTTTGGCTGTAAGAGATGAACCGTCTGACCATTTCAAACCATCTCGAAGTGTAATCGTATAAGTCAAGCCATCAGATGACTCTTTAATACTTTTTGCAAAAGCATTTACAGCTACGTTTTTATTGTTAACGCGTGTAAGTCCTTCTTGTGTATTCCCTGTGATTTCACCTGAATATGTATCTGTCAACGTTGCAGAATCAAGTGTTGAGATATCAGTTGTTAATTCTAACTGCGGATTTCTTGATGAAGATGATTTTGAACCTCCACAAGCTGCGAGAACAGCTACAGAAACTAATGCTACAGTTCCTAAGCCTACTTTTTTCCAAGTTTTCATGAAATTTCCCTCTTTCATTTAACATCTTTCTGAATGTGATATTGTCAGAAAATTTATTATATTGCTTATTATACTTAATTAGAACCAAAATGTAAAGTGAAATGACGTTTATATTTTCTAACTTAGGGTTAAAAATTTTTTAACTCTAATTCGCTACATTTTACTTGTTTATTAGTTTTATTAAGTATCTTAATAATTTTCGAATTTATTCTATAGTTGTCTGAAAATTCGATATGTTTATTATTTTATCAGTTCAAGTTAAGTTTGTCAAGGGCTTACAATTTTTTTTATAGTTATTTTTGTTTCATTTTATGGAATTTGTTTTCACAAAAAAAAACGTAGTATTTACTACGCTTCGTGCTTAATTATTTAAGATATGCCGTTTTCAAATCATATGCTAAACCTGTAGAATGGAATTGCAGTCCTTTGACATCTGGATTCATCAAAGCAGGATTTGCTTGAAAATCAACTGGGTTGATATATGAACCTTTATAAAGAGTATCTTCTAATGTTTTATAATCTGCATCTGTTTTAGCTTGACTTAACACATCTGGAGTGGTTGTCGCAGCTTTAAAGGCTGAATCATATGTTTTACTTGAGAACTTACCATCATTATATGATTGACCTGCCGTAAAGAGTTGAAGGAAGGTAGATGGTTCTGCATAATCTCCGCCCCAACCTGACAATACCATATCAAATGTTCCATTTTGTGCATCTTTTAGACGTTGTTGGAAAGGAACAAGTTTTAGATTTATTGTCAAGCCGGGTAAAGTTGATTCGTATGAAGTTTGGAGATAATTTGCGGTGACTTTAGATGCTGCTAAATCTGTCGCTGCTTCTAAACTTAATGTCACTTTAGAAAGTCCTGTTTCTTTTAAGCCTTTTTCCCAGAGTTCTTTTGCTTTTGCTGCATCATATGTATAATCTTGTTTTGCATAATCTGCAAAATCTTCTCCAGATGACGTCTTACTCATACCAACTGGTGTAAAGCTTGTTGCTGGTGTTGAATCAGGAAGTGCAGTTTGAATGATTGCTTTACGATTTGTAGCAAGATTGAGTGCTTCACGAATATCTTGATTTGCTAATGCTTTTTGAGCATCTGCGCTTGAGGCATTTTTGCCTGATTGATTGTATTCGATATAGTCAGTACGCGCTTGTTTGAAAACTGTAAATCCTTTTTCTCCTTTGTTTGCTTCAATCAAGTCAGTTGTTGGGAGTAATGTGAAGTCTAATTTCTTTTGTTTGTAAAGTTGTGCGCCAGTATTGGCATTTGAGATAACTTGAAAATCAATTTCTTTGGATTTTACGGCTGATTTGTCGTAATAATCTGGGTTTGCGTAAATACTAAATGTCTTATTTGTACCTGTCCAGCTTTTAGTTGATTTAAATTCAAACGGGCCATCATAAACCATTTTATCTGATGTTGTTCCAAACTGTTTTCCGTATTTTTCGACAACTTTTTGGTCAAGCGGATAATAAACGGGTTCAGAAAGTAGGAATTTGAAATAAGGTGTTGGTTGAGCAAGCGTAACTGTAAATTGTGTTGCACTATTTGCCTTTATCCCTAATGTATCCACTGATTTTTTGCCTGCTGTAATATCGTTGGCATTAGCGACTGCTCCCATGAGATAAGCATATTCGGAGCCTGTTTTTGGATTTACTGCACGTTGCCAAGAGTAAACAAAATCTTTGGCAGTGAGTTTATCGCCGTTTGACCATTTGAGGTTTGGTTTGAGTGTAATCGTATAAGTAAGTCCATCCGGTGAAACTTTTATTGACTTTGCAAGAGCAAGAGCTGCATCGCCTTTCGGATTGACGCGCGTAGCACCTTCTTCAACATTTCCAATAACATCATAAGAATATTGGTCGGTAACGATTGTAGAATCAAGTGTATCAATATCTGTTGGAATTGAGAATTGGATATTCTTTTGAGTTGCAGATTTGCTTCCACAAGCAGCTAAGAGTGCTACTGATGCTAATGAAATGAGCGATAAAGCGACAATTTTTTCTTTTTTCATATTGTTTGTTCCTCTATTAAGTAAACATATTATATAAACTCTCATTATTTTTTAATTTTCAGAAAATTTATTATGTTTGATATTTTACTCTTAATTCCATACTTTGTCAAGCTATAATATATTTATCTGAATTTATTATTTTTATTTTGTTTAGCAAAAAACACTTCATAAGAAATGCTTTTTTTGTTGATTTATTCTTTTTCTAGTGTTTCTATAATGCTTGATAATTTCATACCGTTTGAGCCTTTAACTAATAGTTGATCATTCGGTTCTAGGTCTGATTTGATTGACTCTGTTAAGCTCTCAAGTTTGTCAAAATAAGCTACTGCTGGGTTGTCTGATACTTTTTTATAGAGATTTTCCATGAGAGGGCCATAGAGATAGAGCCTGTCTAGTTTTTCAAAGTTGATGACTGTTGCGATGTCTGCATGAAGCTCTGGCGAAGTCTCTCCGAGCTCTAACATATCTGCAAGAATGGCAAGTTTTCTTCCTTTTTTATTTTTGGGGATACTTTGGAAAGTTTCCAAGATAAGCTTCATTGCTGTGGGATTTGCATTATAAACATCACTGAGAATATCAGCTCCGTTGCTCGCCTTTTTCCACTCTGTCCGGTTACGTGTGAGTTCTACGTGAGCGAGAGCTTCTTTGATTTCTTTTTCGGAAATGTTAAATTTCGTCCCAACATAGGCGGCAAGCATTGCATTTGTCGCGTTAAATTTGCCGGGCGCTGGAATTGTGAGTGTTTTTTCCAAAAAGTTGGTGTTGAAAGTGAGATAATCTTTATGTTCGACAAGTTGGGTGATATAAATATCTTCATCTGCACCAAAACGCGTGATTTTTTGATTTTCTGGAATATAGGGATTGATAATCGGATCTGCTGGAGCAATGAGTTCTCCATGAAGTCCTGCTATAATGCCCATTTTGCCCTCGGCAATCCGCTCGCGGCTCCCCATAAACTCAAGATGAGCTTCGCCAATCAGGGTGATGAGGGCAAGGCTTGGTTGCGCGAGTTTTGAGAGAAAATGAATGTCTCCGAAATGGTCCATTCCCATCTCGAGGACGAGTTTTTCTGTATCTTCGGGCATATGAAGAATGGTATAAGGCAAACCAATCTCATTGTTGTGATTGCCTTGCGTTTTGTAGGTACGGAACTTTTGCGCGAGGACAGCCGCAATCATATCTTTAGTGGTTGTCTTTCCATTGCTTCCTGTGACTGCAATAACAGGAACTTTCATTTTTTCGAGATAATAGGCAGCTAATTTTTGGAAAGCTTTTAAATTGTCCTCAACTAAGAAATGAGCTTGGGGAATTTCATGTTCAGAAAATGTTGCTATTGCCCCTTTTTGAAAGGCTGTTTCAATAAACTCGTGACCATCGCGAGCGCCTTTTAGAGGGAGAAAAATGTCTCCTTGCTGGATGAGACGGCTGTCAAATTCAATCTGGTGGATATTTTCTTTTGACAGTTCTGTCAAATTATTTTTAGCACCGACGACACGGGCAATTTCTTCTAATGTGAGTTTCATAATGGTTCTATTATAACACATTCCGTAGAGTGACGATATTTCGCTCTATGGAATGCTAATGAGGTAGCTAGGAAGACCACTTATAGTGGCTTCCGTCTGACCGTTGACGCTTTAGCGGCTTACGGGCGGCAGTGATACTTATAACAAAAATACCCTCTAACGGGTATTTTTTTATTGTCATTTTTTTGACAGTTTTGTCAAAAAATATTTAGGTTTAAAGGAGATGTTTTTCACGTGTTTCAAATGCGGATTGAGCAAGTTCTACTAGTTTTTCAATCAAATCTGAATATTTCAAGCCCATGTTTGCCCAGAGAGATGGGTACATTGACCATTGTGTAAAGCCTGGAATGGCATTTATTTCGTTGAGGTAGAATTTATTGTCCGCTGTTACAAAGAAATCGCAACGTGATAAACCTGTTCCATTGACTGATTTGTAAGCTTTAATCGCGTAATTTTGAATTTCTTGTTGCAAGTCTGGGGAAATTACTGCGGGAATTGCCATTTCAATTTTATTATCAATATATTTTGAATTATAATCATAAAACGCAACATCTTTGACGACTTCCCCTGGCAATGTGGCTGAAACTTCGCCATTATTTCCAAGGACTGCACATTCGATTTCACGCGCATCAACACCTTGTTCTACGACGACACGGCTGTCATATTTGAATGCTTCTTTCAAACCTGCTTGAAGTTCTGAGGGGCTTCCAACTTTAGTGATACCAACGCTTGAACCCATATTTGCTGGTTTTACAAATACTGGAAATTGTAATTTTTCAGCGATTTCTTGCTCTGCTGCTTGGAGATTGTCATCGGAAAAGACGGCAACATACGGAACTTGTGGGACACCAACTGTTTCAAAAACAAGCTTGGCTAATAGTTTGTCCATTGTACTTGCAGCTGCCAAAATATTAGGTCCAATATACGCCAAGCGCAAAATTTCCAAAAATCCTTGAATAGAGCCATCTTCTCCCATTGGCCCGTGAAGCACAGGGAAGACAACTGCATCTTTTTCATAAATGTCAGAAGCTTTGACAATCTTGTCAAAATCAATCGTTGCATTGGTCATGAGTTTTTCATTTTCGGCTGGCTTTTCGTCAAAAATTTGTGTTTTGACAAAATCTCCAGACTTTGTGATGAAATAAGTTTTAACAGTAAATTTTTCATAATTGACAGCGCGCATCACACTCTCAGCTGACAGCACTGAAACTTCACGTTCTGCTGAACGTCCACCATATAATAAAATCAAAGTTTGTTTAGACATTTTTTCTCCTAATGTTTTTCACATAAAAACTTCATAATAAATATTTTGACAGTTCTGTCAAAGTATTTTTTTCTTCTCAACATTTTTGACAACTCTATCAAAAAATATTTTTACAATTCCAAACGATTTTCCACAGCTTTTGACAGAGTAATCTCGTCTGCGTACTCAATGTCAGAGCCAACAGCAAGCCCGCGCGCAAGTCGAGTGACTTTAATTCCTGCCGGTTTTATCATTCGTGCCAAATACATAGCTGTCGCTTCACCATCCGAAGTTGCATTCGTCGCAATGATAACCTCCGTCACGGTCGTATCTGACAAACGTTGAATCAGCGATTTAATGTTAATCTCATCTGGACTAATCCCATTCATCGGGCTAATCGTACCGTGCAAAACATGATAAAGTCCACGATATTCCCGAATTTTCTCCATCGCAAGCACATCTTTTGGCTCCTCAACCACCAAAATCATGGACTTATCACGCGAATTATCCGTGCAAATCTCGCAAGGGTCTTTCTCAGTCAAATTGCCACAAATCGAGCAAAATCGTAAATCTCTTTTTGCCGAAAGTAAATTTTTAGCAAATTCATTAACATCTTGGTCGTCCATAGCAATCGTATGGAAAGCCAATCGTGTCGCTGTTTTTTGCCCAATTCCTGGTAATTTTGAAAAACTTTCAATCAATTTGGCAATAGGTTCTGGATAATACATTTTTCTCGTTTCTTAATTAAGATAATCAACTTATTTTACTATATTTTCCCCAAAATTGAAAGAACAAAAAATGCAATAAAGCGAACTTTATTGCATGAGATTTTTTATTTAAATTTATACATCTGTTGATAAAGATTAACAATGCTCGTTGTAATAAGCTGGTTAGCATCCGTTCCTGAATCAACATTGGGTTCGGTATTATTAGGGATAACTACTCCAATCGCGATTTGTGGATTTTCTGATGGTGCGTAAGCCACAACATTATTTGCCGTTAAATCTGCTATCGTTCCATTAGGAAGTCTTACTTCATTTTCGGAAGTCCCTGTTTTGGCTGAAATAGAAATTTGAGTATTAGCTGCTTGTCCCATTTTCCCACCAGTTGTATATGCGTCTGTACCATGCACCACTTCATACATTCCCTGCTGGAGAACGTTCAGATTAGCGGGTGTAATGTTCACTGTATCCATCGTTTTAGGTTGAATTGTTTTGACAAGTTGCCCAATTCCACCTGTACTATTGCTATCATAAATCCCTTGTACAATATGTGGTGAAATGCGTTTCCCATTATTGGCTATTGTTGCTCCATAAACAGCTAGTTGAAGCGGTGTATAGTTATCATACTGCCCAAAAGATTCAAGCAACAGATTGGCTATCGTTGTACCTGAATAATTTGTTGGATTTACAATACCTGTAGATTCTCCAGGAATATCAAAACCTGTTGAGGTTCCCAAACCATAACTTGCGTAAGCTTTACGTAATTCATCATAAACTTTCACTCTATTAGTAGTAGAGAGAGTCATATTAGGTATATAAGGTTCTCCTAGCATCTTTAATGCCACTTGAATCATATAAGTATTTGAAGAATATTCTAAAGCTTGTACCGCCGTGATTGGCAACGGTGATGGGCTTCCCCACCAAGAAGTATATTTTGTTCCAGGTAAAACAATCGCTTGGTCATCCTGCACCTGATTACCAGAAATTGCTCCTGCATCCCAACCAGCGGTTAAGGTTCCCATTTTCACGACAGAACCTGGTGTAAAGGCACTTTGGAAAGTTCCATTTGTATCAGAGCTAATCTCGCCAGTTTTCGGGTCACGACTGAAACCTGATAGTGCAAGAACTGCTCCCGTTTTACTATCTAACACAACCGCATAAGCACCTGTATTATAATCTCCGTGTCCGGTAGCAATCAGATTATCCAACTGTGACTTGACAATATTATCAACGCCTTCTTGGAAAGCTAGATTTATAGTGAGTTTGAGGTCATCTCCTTGCTTTCCTTTTTGAGTAACTTTTGTCCCTGTCACATTGCCACTTTTATCAATCTCAACTTTACTGATTTGATGCGTTCCTTGAAGATATTGGTCGTAACCTTGCTCAATGAAACCAACACCAACTCGGTCGTTGCGCTGATAACCTTTTTTCAGGTAAGTATCAAGCATATCTGCGGGAATTCCTTGTTTTTGCGATGTAACATTTCCCAAAATATTAGTCAAAGAATTTTGAGAATCAGTACGTGTCCAACTTGTTGCCACTGAAATTCCTGGCAAACTTCCTTCTTGTTCTGCAATCGTCGCCTGCTGTTCTGCGGTAATATTTCCTGTCGCAATCGTTGTCGTATTAAATACAGAAGTGCTATTCATTTCTTTAAAAAGTTTCGCAGCAAAAAGTTGCTGGTCATTAAAAGCAATATCATTATCTGTCACCTTTTTAACTTCAATAGCATAAGTTGCACTCGCATCAAGTTCGTTCCCATCTTTATCTGTTGTTTCCGCTTTTGTTAAGCTATTTGCAATCTTATCCAGATTTTTTTGATCTGCGAGATAATAGTCAATCTTATCACGTTTTGTCAATGTTCCTGCATCAATAGTTATCGAAAGTACTGTTGAGAGTTTATCTGCAACGGCGCGCATTTCTGGCGCTGTTGCATTTTGCCCACGTGTAAAATCAACGGCTTCTTCTGGTGTCGTGACAGCTAATGGTTTTCCTGTCGCATCATATATATTCCCACGAGGAGCACCTGTGATAATTTTTACATTTGATGCCGTTCCTGCATTTTTTTGTGCATAATAGCTCGGATGCAAAATTTGCATATAATAAAGTCTGCCAATCAGAACAACGAATAAGGCAAAAATCACGAAAAACAAAATGTTTATCCGTGCTGGTATGGAATGAACTGGATTTTTTAGTATTTTCTTAGAACCAGAACCTGTTGTTCTGTGCAATCCTTTATCTTTTTCTGTTGTTTGATTATTTCTGCTTTTTCTTGATTCTGACATTTGCTCTCCGACACTTTATTTCACATAGAATTTTATACTTTAACATTTTACCACAAACAGGAAAATTTTTCCTTACAATTTTTATATATTTTTAGTTTATCTGAGGCTTGCGTTTTTAACAACTGATATGCACGTTTTTTTTAAATAAAAACTGAATTTCCAAACGAAAATTCAGTTTTTATTTGTATAAAGGAATTATTTTCCAAGGTAATATTTATCAACAACGTTGAGATTTTCATCAAAATCATAAACAAGTGGTGGGAAGTTTGGAATTTCAACACCAACGATTTCGTCATCGCCAAGTCCTTCGATTTGTTTTACAAGTGCGCGGATTGAATTACCATGTGCGCCTACAAAGACGTTTTTACCATCTTTCAAAGCTGGAGCAATCTCATCTTCCCAGAATGGAAGTGCGCGTTCCAAAGTAACTTTGAGGTTTTCTGCATCTGGTACAAGGCTATCTTGCAATGCAGCATAGCGACGGTCGCCGTGTGCGCTGTTTTCGTCATCGCGCGCCATTGCAGGTGGCAAAACATCATAGCTACGACGCCAAGTGTGCACTTGGTCATCTCCGTATTTTACAGCAGCATCAGCTTTGTTCAAACCAGTCAAACCACCGTAGTGACGTTCGTTCAAGCGCCATGATTTAACAACTGGTACCCAAAGTTGGTCGCTATATTCAAGAGCGAGGTTTGTTGTTTTGATAGCACGTTTCAATACAGATGTGTAGGCGATATCAAACTCAATTCCTGCTTCTTTGATGAGCTTTCCAGCGTCAATCGCTTGTTGTGTGCCTTCTTCTGATAAGTCAACGTCTGCCCAACCTGTGAAAAGATTTGCAAGGTTCCATTCAGATTGACCGTGACGTGCGAATACTAATTTTACCATTGAATTGGTCTCCTATGTTCATTTTTTTACAAGACTTATTTTACTACAAATTTGTCTTTTTTTCTAGTTTTGATGTTATACATACAAATGCTATATCATTTCTATTTTTCATATTCAAACAAAAAGTGGTCCATCATAGAACGATTTTTTGTTTGATACTTAGTCTTCGCAAACATTTTCAACCTGACAATCGTGTCCAACAACAATTCCATCAGTTAGCTGCAAAGCTTTTTCGTTAAGAATAACTTTCATCTGTTCCTCTCCTTTCTAAAAGAATAATATCATCATAACGGCTTTCGTCGTCAATATGGTGAGCGACTTCAATAATTGTGATTGGCAAGCTATAAATTAAAGAGCGAACTGCTTTTGCTGTACTGTCATCAAGAGCTGCCGTTACTTCATCAACTAATAACAACTTTTTCTTTCTCAATAAAAATCGAGCAAGTTCTAATCGAATTTTTTGTCCACCAGATAAATTTTCGCCGTTATTTATAAGTAAGTAATCAAGTGAAAATTCTTCAAGGTGGACTGCTTCAAGCACTTCTAAAAGCTCTTTTTTAGTAAATGCTTGTTCCAAACATAAATTATAAGTTAAAGAGCCATTAAAAATAAAGGGTTCTTGGTTGATGACCCCAAAATCTTTGGGGCTTAGTGTGGTCTTTTGTTCATGTTGTTGTAAGAAAATTTCACCTTGGTCTGTTTGAAGATCGTCCGTGATTAATTTTAATAATGTACTTTTACCGCTGCCACTTTTTCCCTTGATTAAAATTTTAGCGCCGAAAGGAATTGTGTAAGAAAAGTTATCAAAAATTTGAATTTCCCCAAAGGATTTTGAAAGATGCCGAATCACAAGTGACTCGAAGTCTTTGGGAGAGTCCGAAAGATTTGATATACTTATTTCTTGATTATCATTTAAAATGTTAAAAATTTTTGTACATACTTTCTTCATAGTTTGTACGCGAGAAAAAGCAAGCAAAATTTGCTGAATAGGTTGTCCCATTTGCTGACTAATCAAGAACAAAGCCAGTAAGACGGCAAAACTAAGATTCCCTCCATGTACAATCATTAAAAATCCCATAATAAAGGGAACAATTTGAACAACACCTTTTAGGAGCATACTAAAAGCAAGAGCTATTTGTAGCCAGACATTACTCCAAAGCCAAGCATTTTCAGAATCCTTAATCTTCTTTTCCCCATATTTAAGCATGAAAGTAAGACTGTTATTATAGATAATTGTTGTCCTCCCATTAATTTCATCGCTTGTAACTTGCAAGAGAACGGCTTTCTTTTCAGAAAGTTGTTTCCCCCAATCACTCAATTTTTTATTGAGAAGTATTTGAGGAAATGGTAAAGTTATTGAACCAATTCCAAATAATAATCCCATAAGCCAATTTTGTGACAACATATAAATAAGTGGTACGCCAAACATAATAATATAAATTGGAATATCTAATATTTGCATAAGAAAACGATCAATAAAAAGTTGCATATCATTAGTTAGGATAGATATTTTTTCAGAATTCTTGAATTCTGTTTTACGAAACGTAAATATTTTGAGTAATGTTTTTTTCATACCAATACTGACACTATAGACTAAGGAAGTTTCTATATAATTTATGAATAAAAAAGAAATGGCGACATAAGCATAGAGCAACATACTTGATAATCCAAAAACAATAATCTTATGAACACTATTTTCTCCTTGCATCTCCGTAGCTTGCTGGATAATTAAGGCTGTTGCTAAGTTGAGAAAAGCATTAGAAAAAGTTGCAATAATAAATAAAATTAATTTTCTTTTTGGGACATATTGATTCAAGATTTTTATGTCAGTCCACATCAAGTGTTACCTCCACTAAATTTTGAATGATATAAAGGTCAAACATTTGGGAAAATCTTCTTTTGGCTACTCTACAGACTGCTGATTGCAACTTACGGTCTGCAATAAATAGTTTGGGACAGCTTCCTCCTTTACAAATCGCTACTATTTCACACTTTTTACAATCCTCTGGAATTTTTTCTATACTATGAAGCCACAAGTTTTTTCTTTTCTCTTCTTCAAATTTCATCGTATTAACATTTCCAAAATTATTCTTATTATCATAGATTAACACTGTGCAAGCCATTAATTGACCGCGTACACTAAAGGTATAATTATTAGGATTTTGGGCATAACACGCTTTGCGATTAGAAAGAGCTGATAGAGGTTCATGAACGTGGTAACCTTGTGAAATGGCTTCTTTTGAAAACTGATAACTGATATCTTTCTCAAGTCTTACAACCTGATGATTTAACGGACGTTCACCTTGCCCCCAGTTGCCAACATTGCGATACAAAAAACAGAAGCGCTGATCATTTTTAAAAAGAAGACTATCTTGATTCATGAAATTTTTAACTTCTTCATAATTACTTTTAGAAACGTTAAACCTTAAAATTATCAAGAATTTCAAATCTGTTTGCTGAGCAGCAACGATATTTTGATAAATTCTTTGGTATGTCCCTTTTCCATTTTTCATCATTCTTTGTTGATCATGACTTTCTTGATTTCCATCAATTGTAATTTGAAAAGTTGTCACTTTACATTTTTCAATCAAAATTTTAAATTTATTTTTATCCAATAAATAGCCATTTGTCGTCATATCGGCCACAAAGATAATCTGATATTTAGAACAGATATCTTGTAGTTTTCCCGTGAGATAAAGGATTGTCTTATATCCGAGTAATGGCTCACCGCCAAACCAAGAGAGTTGCAATTTAGAATAATTAGCTTGTTCTAATTTTTGTTCTGCAAACTTGATAATATTATCCATTGTTTCTTGAGACATTGATATATTTTCAAATTTTTCATAGCAATAAAGACAACGAAAATTACAGTCCCCATGTGTAAAAATAGTTAAGCGTAATGTCCGATTTTCTTTTTCAAAAATAGATGTCATCATTTTTTGAAATTCATTTTCTTCCAGATAGAAATTTTGATTTTCGAGATATGTTTCATAATCTCTTTTTGTTTGAGCATCTGTTTTCATTTTTTCTAACAAAGCATGGCTAACTTTGATACTCCTATTATTTTTAGTATTTAACATTACAATCCCATCGTCTAGTTCTTTTTTCACGACATATCGAGATATTTTTTTCATTAGTATACGCCTTTTCCTTTCCGTGTTTGTCACTGTTTTATTTATTTTTATGCCCAAATTGTAGCGCAAATTTTTGATAAAATAAAAATCGTAACCAATTAGTTACGATATTTTTTTTCTAGTTTTTCAATTCGTTTTTTGATATTTGTAGCACTTTGTGGATACTGAAGCATTTCATAAGCTGTCAGAACATTTTCTAATGTTTTTCGACCTTTTGCAAATTTTCCTACCAAATAATAATATTCACCTTCTACAAGCATAAATTCTTTTCTATTCTGAACATCAACAAAAGGAACATTTAGTAATTGACGGTACTTTTCTAAAAATTCGGTGGCTATTTCACGATTATTATTATTTATTGCTTCATAGGTTATGCCTTTAATAATAGTTATAATTCGGCGTTTATTTTGAGGTAACTTTTGAAAAAATTCTGTGCGTTTCAGGAGTTCTCTCGCATAGTCATAGCGCAACTGTTCTCCTAAATCAGTAAAGACATAGAGTTGCACTTCTAATTCTCCCCACTCTAACATTGAAAAAAGATAATCAGCCGCCGCTAAATGTTCTTCTGGTGTGACTTTATAATCTTTGTAACCATAATTTTCAAAATTTTGGCGGATAATTTGCATTTTCCAATAAGTATGTGGCGCACTTGTTTTATTGTAGGAGACTAATAAGTTTTGATATATTTTCTCAAGTCCTGCAAAATCTTTTGTTTCATTGAGATAAACTAAACGTTGAAATAAATCTGTACTATCATCAAGACTATAATTGCGTACGTGATAAAGATATTCTTCAAAAGATAATCCAATATTTTCTACCAAAGCAAGAATTTTTTGAAAAGTGATATCCTCAATTCCGCGCTCAAAACGTGATAATTGTGTTTTGGACGTGATATAGTTCAATGAGTGAGAAAAATCACCTGCTGCTTTAGCCAGAGACATATTTTTTAACTCTCGACATTCTCGAAAAACGAGTCCTAAAATTTTTGCTTCCATATCCGTTTTTCCTTTGTTAATCTCTAAAATTTATAATTTTCCATATAAACTTCTAAACTACGTTTGTAGGAAGCTGCAGCATTAGAAAGAATGTGTGCGCGATGTTTGACGAGAATGAGGCTATTGCCATTGTCTCCGTCCATTGGGACGACAACGACATTCTGAACACTTGCATCGTCAATAAATCCCAAACCTGTTGCATAAGCATCTGTACGTTCCAAGATACCATTGAGCGTTGCGCGGTCTGTCGCATTGTAGATAAAAGTATTTTCAAAAGTTTCAACAAGGTCTTCAGAATAATAGAGAAATTGCTCATTTTCTTGTGTGAAACGAACGCGGTCAAGATTTTTCAAGTCATCATCGTTAATCGACTTTTGCTTGGCAAGTGGATGGTCTTTGCGCAGGTAGATGTGCGTTTGTGAAAGGAAGATTTCTTCGTATTCGAGTTCTAGTTTATCTAGCATTCTGACAATTCCTGAACGGTTGTGTTTATTGAGATAAACAATGCCTAATTCGCTGTGTCCTTGTGCGACTTCTTGGAGGATATTGTATGTTGTTGACTCAAAAATACGAAAATTTTTGATTTCAGGATTTTTCTTGGCAAAATCTACAGCAACTGGGGCGAGAAAGTCATAGTGCTGGCTTGAAATACTGAAAAAACGTTCTGTTTCGCGTGGTTTAGAGTATTTTGATTCTAAACTTTCAAAATTACGCAGGACGGTTTGAGCGTGTTCATAAAAGCGTTCGCCTGCAATCGTGAGACTTGTTCCTGTATTTGTGCGCTCAAAAATTTGAAAACCAAGTTCTTGTTCTAAGTCCTTTACGGCGATAGACATAGAAGGTTGGCTGACGTAGAGTTGTTCGCTGGCTTCACGGAAAGTACCACTATTGGCAATGGCGACGACGTATCTGAGTTGTTTGATGTTCATAATGTCTGACCTGAAATTCTATATAAATTGTCTCTATTTTTGGTTTATAAAAGAGCTGTTGCACCATATTATACACTATTTTTGCTTGATTTTGTTGTGCTTATTATGTTTGAGCGTTCTGCCGAAGGGACTTAGTGGCTTTGCCACTTAGACTTCTCGGTCAGGGTGACTTTACATCAGAGATGTGAGGGTGTATCCTGTCAAAAATTATTTGTTAAAAAAAATAGAATTTCAATGAAAAATTCTATTTTGAAGTTTTTTGACAGAACTGTCGAAAGGTGTTAGTGCTTTGGCACTTAGGTTTCTCAGACAGGGTAAACTGTCAAAAATTATTTTGTCACTTTTAAAATCGCATTTGTGTAAAGTGGAAGTTCTTTTTGTGTGGCTGTTGGTCCAGCAAAGAAATAAACTTTGTTGTAATCCATTGTGACAACGTGACCGTTTTTGACAGCTTTGAGCGATTGCCAAACAGGATTATTTTGCAATGCTTGGTATTGCGCTTTGTCCACGGATTTGAAGTCAACAAAAATATAGTTTGCATCAAAATTTTTCAAACTTTCTGCATTGACTTCTGCATAACCTGTGCCTTTTGACAGTTCTGTCATTTTTTCTGACTCTTTAAAACCAAGTCCTGTTGTGAGCATTTGTCCGCCGCGGGCGAAATTATCACCGTAAGCGTAGATTTTATCGCCTTGTAACTCTAGCAATGAAATCGTTGATTTGGCTGGGTTAATGCCAGCTGCGCTCAATTTTTTCTTTTCTTTATCTGCTGCTTTTTGGAAATTTGTCAAGAATTTTTTCTCGTCAGCTTTACGATTGAGAAGCTTTGCAAAATAGTTGAGCGACGTTTTCATATTGGACAGTTCTTGATAATTAACGAGAACTGTCGGTGCGATTTTTTTATAATCGGCAACTTGTGCTTTATCAACTGTGATAATCAAATCTGGCTTTTGCGCAATCAATTTCTCCAAGTTAAATTGCGGTGCGCCAAGGTCAATCATATTTTTCTTTTGCTTTGCTGAGAGATAAGGATTTGGAAATGCCCAAGAATCTGTGCCAACAACATTTCCTCCAAGAGATGCCACTTCGTCAGGATAATTTTGGACAGCAATCCGTTTAGGGTGCGCAGGAATTTTGACAGCACCATTAAGTGCATGGAATGTCACTGTGTCTTTTTTGACAGACTTGTCAGACGATGTGGAACTATGTGAACAAGCAGCAAGAGTCACAACAGCAAGTGCTGCAACGGCTGCGAGAATAATTTTTTTCATAATAAATCTCCTAAATATTTTTGACATAGCTAAGCATTGTGAGCTTGCCCACTTACGGATTAGCTAGTATGTTTATCAAGAATTGTCAAACTTTTTGAATCAAATAAATATAATAAGGTGCGCCAATAAAGGCAACAACAAAGCCTAAAGGCAAGCTTGACGGACTAATAATCATCTGGGAAATAATATCTGCAAGAAGCAAAATAATCATTCCAGAAAGAGCCGTTGCAAAAAGTCGCCTTTTCAGCTTAAAACCGACCAGTTCACGTGCAATGTGCGGAGCAATCAAGCCGACAAAAGCTAGTCCTCCAACCAAAAGTACAGCCACACAGGCAAAAAGAACTGCTAATAAATAAAGCTGAATTTTCTTTTTCTGAACATTAAGTCCCAGACTTGTCGCCATTTCCTCGCCCAAACTCAAAATGCTTAAAGCTTTCGTGAAAAATGGCAACAGTGCTAAAGCAATCACTAATAGCATCAAACAAAGAGCGATATAAGTGCTATTAGTCTGCCAGATATCCCCCGACAACCACACGGCAACATTTTGAAAATCAAAACTATTGACCGAGAGCTGAGCAAGGGTAATCAATGCTTGAAAAAATGCCGTTAGTGCAATTCCGGTCAGCAACACACGCACATTACTTGCACGTCTGCGCAAAGCAAAGAAATAAATCAGCCCAAATGCAATAACCGCGCCCATGACCGCAAAAATCGGATAGGAAAGACTCCATAAACCTGTCAGCTTAAAATGCTCACTCAGGAGCAAAAATCCAACAGCACCAGCACTTGCACCACTTGTAATTCCCATTGTTCCACTATCTGCTAAAGGATTATCCGCCAGTGTCTGGATAATGAAACCTGCAATAGCAAGCGCCACACCAGCCGCCAAAACAATCAGTAACCTTGGCAGACGAAAATCTGGAATCAGCAAAGCCAAAATCTGCCAATTTATTGAAAACTGCGTCAAATCAAGGCTGACAAGCACGAGAAACAGTAGAAAAAGGAGTAAAAATTTCTTTTTCATTTTGCCTCCTTTGCAATGATCCAGAGAAAAAATGGTGCTCCGAGAAGCATTGTCAAGCTTCCAGCGGGAAATTCGTAGGGCTTAAATAAATTGCGTGCTAATAAATCCGCAATGACCAGTAACAACATTCCCAGCAAGCTAGATAACATCAAAGATTGCCAAAAATTTGTTCGTGTAAAACGTTTTGCTATCTGCGGAGCAATCAGCCCAACAAAGCTAATCACACCAACACTTGCAACTGTCACTCCTGACGCGATTGCGACCATTATCATGATGATAAAACGCACACGACTGACTGATACACCAAGTCCAGTCGCCATTTCCTCGCCAAATGCTAACAATCTAATCTGTGAAGCAAAAATCAGTAGCAAGACAAGAAATACAAGAGCTGCAAGAGCCAAAATCTCTAGTTTTTCCAAGGTTATTCCCGAAAATGAACCAACAATCCATAAAAAATAAGACTGTGTATTGTGACTCGCAAAGGTCAACGAACTCGCTAAACTTGTCGCAAATAAGCCAACAGAAGTCCCAACCAACACAACTTTTAGAGGTTGAAAATGTGCGCGCGCCGTTAATAACATGACAAGCAACAAGGCAACAAAAGCACCAAAAGTTGCAACAACACAAGAAATCATAGAATTTGTTGATAGACCCAGTGTTAAAAGTAAAGAAAGTGCCAAACTTGCACCGCCAGAAATTCCTAAAGTGGACATCTCCGCAATCGGGTTGCGTGTCATCGTCTGTACAAGAAATCCGCTGACGGATAATAAAAATCCAGCTAAATAAAGTGATAAAAGTCTTGGCAATCTCAAATCTAAGACGATTTTACTTTTTGACAGTTCTGTCAAAAAAATATTTTGCTCTCCCAGACTTAAATACAAGATTGACAGAAAAAATAAGAGTAAAATTCCTGCCAGAAAGGCTGTCAAAAAACTTTTTCTAGCCATATTTTACTCCTGTAATCATCAATGAATGTGTAAAAGTATCGCAACCTAAAGTGACATCAAGTCCGAAAGCTTCATGTAAATTTTCTTCTGTAAAAACCTCTGAAACCTTACCAGATTTGAACAATTCACCATTTTTGAGAACAACCATATTATCCGCAAATCGTGCGGCTTGATTGAGGTCGTGAATGACATAGACGACTGTTTTTTTCAATTCTGTCGCAAAATCTTTGAGCAATTTCAAAATATCTAGCTGATGCACAACGTCCAGATAAGTCGTTGGTTCATCAAGCAAAATAATCTCACTATCCTGCGCCAAAATCATCGTAATCAGTACGCGCTGACGTTGCCCACCAGAAAGCTCTGAAACCTTACTCTCACGCATATTCCAAGTATTCGTTGCGCGCATAATCTTCTCGATAAACTGCTCATCTTCTTGCGACAAGGATTGTTGCATAAAGCGTTGATGAGGAAATCTGCCCAAACTTACCAACTCGTAAACCGTAATTTCTTCTGGCACTTGCACAGATTGTGGCAAAAGCGCAATTTTCCGTGCGATTTCAAGATTGCTTAGTTTTTTTAGAGATTGATTCTCAAAGATAATCTCTCCATCGCATTTGAGAAGTCGTCCCATCGCTCGTAAAAGTGTTGACTTACCAGAGCCGTTCACACCAATGATTGCAGTCGTTTTTTCTGGCTCAATCGAGAGTGTCAGATTCTTTAAAACTTGCTCTTTTCCATAAGACACACTGATATTTTTCGCACCAAAATACA
Organism: Lactococcus nasutitermitis; assembly: GCF_018403765.1. Lineage (GTDB taxonomy): Bacteria > Bacillota > Bacilli > Lactobacillales > Streptococcaceae > Lactococcus > Lactococcus nasutitermitis. Next base: position 95,970 of record NZ_BOVQ01000007.1, on the reverse strand, counting down.
TCGTTTTCTTTCCTTTTTACCACAGCCTTTTGGTAACTGAAAAGGTCATCAACAGTAGTATTGAGCGTTTCTGCAAGCTTAAAAGCAAGCGTTAGCTCTGGGTCATATTTGTCATTTTCAATCGCATTTATCGTCTGTCTGCTGACGTGCGCAATGTGCGCAATGTCTTCTTGTGACAGATGGTAAGTCCGACGCAATTCGCGGATTTTATTTTCCATGGAATGCCTCCTCGCAAAAATTTGTCAAATGTTTTTTACATCATCTATTATGACATATTTTCTATAAATTGGCAAGATTATAAGGATAAAAAAAGAGCTAATTAAAGCTCTTTAACGAAATGGATTGAAAAATCTGCCCTGATTGACAAAAAAGAGAGCAATCACTGTCGCTACACCCAGTAGCGCAAGTCCGATAAGAACAAAATCAGCTGTTTTGAGTGGCACAAAACTATACCAAGTCCGTTTTTTTCGCTTGCCAAATCTCCGAAGCTCCATCGCAGTACTCACACTGTCAATCTGCTCTAAACTTGAGAAAATCAAAGGAAGCATAAGTTGGACATTCATTTTTATTTTATTGAGAAGATTACCTTTTTTAGAAAGTTCCATACCGCGCGCTTCTTGCGCATTGCGAATAGCGACAAACTTTTCTTGCATATCAGGAATATAACGCAGCGCCAGAGACACTGAGTAAGATGAGCGATAAGGAATTCCGATACGATTGAGTGAACTGGCAAATTGACTTGGATTTGTCGTCAAGATAAAGAGCAAAGCCAGTGGAATTGTACAGAAATATTTCAACACAAGATTAAACAGATAAAAAAGTTCTTCTGCCGTTAGCCAGCCAAAAATTTCCGTGTGTGAGCCATAAAGTCTTGCGCCATAATTTGGGTCAAATAGAAAGACAAAGATAATATTTAACACTGCAAAAAGTGCTGCAAACTGTGCGACACGCTTTACCGAGCGAAATGGAATACCCGACAGCCGAAAAATAACGAGTGAGGAAACTGCAACAAACGCCAGAAAACGCGTGTCGTAAGTTGTCATTGCACTCACCGAAATCAATACAAAAAAGAGGAGTTTGGCTGTTGCATTGAGCTTGTAAACAAAACTATTTCCCGGTGTGTAGCCAAGAAGTTGATTATTCATGCGCACCCCCATGTGACTTTGTGTAGCTCACAAAAGTCCGTGTCAACTTTACAGGGTCAATCTCTGCTTTATCAGCCAGTTCATAAAGACTGGGCTGAGCGAGATTACCGATTTTGATAAGTTCGTCAGAAGCGAGTACTTCACTCGGTGTTTTGTCAGCGACAATCTTGCCATCTGCGAAAACGAGCGTTCTGTCTGTGTATTCGGTAATCAAGTGCATATCGTGCGTAATCATAATCATTGTCAGCTTCAAGGTCTGATTGAGTTCATCAAGAAAATCCATAATGTCGCGATAAGATTTCAAATCCTGCGCTGCTGTTGGTTCATCAAGCAGCAAAATCTCTGGTTCCAGCACCAGAATACTGGCAATCGTCACACGCTTTTTCTGTCCGTAACTCAGCGAGCTGATTGGCCAGTTACGAAAAGGATAAAGACCGCAGACTTTGAGGATTTTATCAACTTTTTCATTTTTGACAGTTTCGTCAAAACCTCGCAAAGTCAGTCCGAAAGCAATTTCATCTTTGACAATATTTTGTGAAATCATCAGATTAGGATTTTGCATGATATAGCCAATCCGCGCTGCTCGTTCAGCAATCGTATCATCGCTAATATCCTTGTCACGATAAATAATTTTTGTCTCTGACTTCACAAAATGACACAAACTATTGGCAAATGTTGATTTTCCAACACCATTTTTACCAACAATCGAAATCTTCTCTCCCTCAAAGATATCCACGTTCAAATCATGCAAAACTTCCGTCCCGTCAAAACTGACAGACATATTTTGTACAGACAAAATCTTGTCAGATTTGACAGGCACTGTTTCCGGCTGAAAATCACTGACAAATTGTGCCAATTTATTTTTGACAGAACTGTCAAAAAATGTCGAAAGGTCATCAAATTTTGACAGAGTATTCTCTGCATGACAAGCTTTCAATGCAGACAAATACAGTGGTTCACGCATATTGTGTTGCTCAAAAATATCCGTTCTCAACAACTCATCTGGTGTCCCAACAGCAACAATCTGCCCATCATCCACCACGACAATCTTGTCAATTCCCAGCGGCAGCATTTCCTCAATCCGGTGTTCAATCACAATCGTTGTCACTTGATTTTCCGCATGAATTTTCTTCATCAGCGCAATCGTTTCCTGACAAGCCTGCGGGTCAAGATTTGCCAACGGTTCATCAAATAGTAAAATCGGCGACTCGTCAATCAACACACCAGCAAGTGACACACGTTGTTTTTGTCCACCTGATAAGTCCTGCGGACGTTTTGACAACAATTTATCAACCTCTGTCACTTTTGACCATTTTGTCACGGCTGCTTTCATTTTTGACAATTCTGTCCCGTCATTTTCCAAGGAAAAGGCAATATCCTCAGCCACTGTCAAGCCAATAAACTGCCCATCTGTATCCTGCAAAATCGTTGACACTTCGCCAGATAAATCCGCAATCGACGCACCAAATTCCAGCTCATCAATCCGCAGCTTCCCAGTCGCTTCTCCCTTGTACAAATGCGGAATAATTCCGTTCAAACACTGTCCAATCGTTGATTTTCCAGACCCAGAAGGGCCAACAATCAAAACTTTTTCTCCCGCAAAAATCTCCAGATTGATGTTTTTCAAGGTTGGATTTTTTTGTAAATCATATTTAAATGTAAAATTTTCAAACGAAATAAGTGGTTTCATTTTTTCTCTTTATTATTCTAAAAAATCTGATTTTCTCGTATTCTTGCAAAAAATCAGGCAACAAATTAAATTGCTGCCTTTCATTTTATCATAAATTTCTACTCAGAGTTATTCTTTGTCAAGTGACCCTGATTTTGTCCGTGTTGCAGCATACAATTTCAAAAGTAAAGTACCAGCAATCGCAATCGTTACAGCATTAGCAAGACCAGCAACCACACCTTGTGTGAAGACTTTATTTGCTGGTTCATTATAAACCAAAATATCTCCAACTGGTGCAATCAAGCCCCAAACCAATACATTTGTCACTAATTGCACAACATTGAAACGTACAATCTCAGAAGCACCAAAAATTCCCTGAGTCAACTTGTCACGTTTCACAGCAAAAGCAAGGAGCAAGCCCTCAATTCCTGAACCAAGAACCCAAGTCCACCAAGGCGAACCATATAAAAATGAATCTTTCAGCGCATGACCGATAAAACCAATCAAAAAGCCAGCCAAAGGTCCAAACAAGGCAGAAAACAGTGCCAAAACAGCATACTGCAGCTGAATACTTGTATTTGGTATCGGTGTAGGAATATTTATCAGCCAACCGATGATTACAAACAACGCAGCGCCAATACCTGTCGCTACAACGATTCTTACAGAATTATTTTTCATATTATTTTCCTTCAAAATTCAAAATAAGTACATCTTTATTATATCTAAAATCCACCAAAACGTAATCATAAGATTACGTTCGTTTGCGATATTCTCTCGATTGTTCGGTTTTTATTTATATTATTAAAAATAAAAACCTACTTATGCGATACTTTTTTCGCTAAAAAGTCGCCAATCAACTGCACCAAAAGTACAAAAATCAAAATCAATAAGGTGGCAATAAAGGTAACATCATTATCAAAACGGTTGTAACCATAAGAAATCGCAGTATTTCCCAGACCTCCAGAACCAATCGCACCAGCCATCGCTGTCAATCCAATCAGAGAAATAATCGTAACTGTTGATACACGAATCAGTCCAGATAATTCTTCACGCAGATAAACCGTGAACACAATATCAATGAAATCCGCACCAACTGTTTGCGCAGCTTCCACTTTCCCGTGGTCCACTGCTTCGAGTGCAGCTTGTACTTGGCGCGCATAAAATGGAAAAACACCGAGTGAAAGTGGCACAAGTGCTGCTGTTGTCCCAATCTGCGTTCCAACAATCGCCTGTGTGACAGGGGCAATAAATGCCAGCAGGATAATAAAAGGAACGGCACGAAAAAGTGACACAATCTTATCAAAAATCCAAAAAACAATCTTATTTGGCGTGATACCATCATCAGCCGTCACGACTAAACCAACCCCAAAAATCAAGCCCAAAATTCCGCCAATAATAGCAGAGACAACTGTCATATAAAGTGTCTGTCCAATCGCTGTTCCCCAGCCAGTTTCACCGCCCCAGCCTAGATAAGCAACGTTTGGAAAAACATGATTAAACCAAGCTATCATTTGCTACCTCCAATCTCACTCAATACTTTAAACGCAACACCAATTTCTTTCAGATAAGCTTTCACAGCTGTACGTTCATTTTCAGCACCTTTGAGCACAATCACAAGTGAACCCAGACTTGCTCCTTGCAAAATCTCCACATTTCCATAGAAAATGCTCGTAATCACGTTGAATTTCTTATTGATATTAGAAATCACTGGTTCAGAGATTTCATTTGTGCCAAAGTCAATATGTACCAATTCTTCATCCTCTGCCAGATTTTGCAAAATATCTGTTTTAGACAGTCCAGCAATAAAACGATTGACACTTGATGTCGTTTCGATAAATTGCTTCGTCAATTCCTGTTGAGGATTTGAGAAAATCTCAATCAGATTATTTTTCTCAATGATTTGTCCATTTTGCATCACGGCAATTTTATTGGCAATTTCTTTAACCACTTGCATCTCATGGGTAATCAACACAATCGTCAAATTAAGTCGGTCATGCAAATCTTTAAGCAAGTCCAAGATTTGATTGGTTGTTTTTGGGTCAAGTGCAGAAGTTGCTTCATCTGAAATCAAGATTTCAGGGTCATTTGCCAGCGCGCGCGCAATCGCAACACGTTGTTTTTGCCCACCAGAGAGCTGACCTGGATATTTTCCTGCCAAATCCTGTAAATCTACTAATTCCAGTAAATGATTGACTTTTTCAATCTTCTCATCTTTTGTCAAATAATGACTTTTCTTTGTATTTTCATCAACGATTTGCGTATGTTGCAAAGCAAAAGCGACATTATCAAAAACCGTTTTTTCTGCTAAAAGATTGAAATGTTGGAAAATCATGCCGATTTTCTGACGAAAACGGCGAAGTTGCTCTCCTTTAAAGCGTACAGGATTTTCACTGTCGAAAATGACTTCATCATTGACAATGATTTGTCCTGTTGTTGGCGCTTGAAGGAGGTTAATCGTACGTACTAAGGTTGATTTCCCAGCGCCAGAATAACCAATGACTCCATAAATATCGCCTTTTTCAATGTGCAATGTCGCATCAGAAACGGCTGTTATCAAGCCACGACTGGCTTTGTCTTTATCCTGTTCTTTTTTCTTGATTTTTTGTCCTGCAAATGTCACGCTAAGATGATTGAGTTCAATAATATTTGCCATAAAATCCTTTCTTTTTTCCTGTTGGTAGCACTAAACTAGCCCGTATTTTTCAGGCTAGTTTTCATGTCTTATTACAATTTTAAATTCCAAGCGGGAAGTTCGCCACCATCTGGATATTCTTTTTTGATTGCTTTTGCTGTTGCATTTGTCGCGTAAGCTTTCGCAACTTCTTTATCAAGTTTATTATTTTTGTTTTTCTTCGTTACAGCGATAAAGTTGATGTATTGTTCGGAAGTTTTGTCAAGTGGTTCCATGTAGATGGATTCACTTTTTGGTAATTTTGCTGCCGTTGCGTAATTATAATTGACGACGGAAATCGCAACAGAACTGAGGGCACGAGGTGTTTGACTGGCATCAACTTCTTTGATTTTTAGATTTTTCGGATTGCTTGTGATGTCGTTTGTTGTGACAAGTTTTGTGATGTCCGTTGTGTTCAGTTTAATCAAACCAGCACTTTGCAAGACAAACAAGGCACGACTTTCATTGGTTGCATCATTTGGAATTGCCACTTGGTCGCCCGATTTTAATTCAGAAAAACTCTTGATTTTTTGAGAATAAATGTGCATTGGTGTGATGTAAGTATTCCCAACAGAAACGATATCTGTGTGATAAGTTTTGTTCCAATCTCTGACATAGTTGAACGATTGGAAAGCATTCGCATCAATATCACCTGAAACAAGGGCTTTATTTGGCTGGATATAATCAGTAAAATAGACAAATTTCAAAGTTAAGCCGTATTTTGCTTTGGCTGTTTTTGCAACGCTTTTCCAAACGGCTTGGTCTTGCTTGTCACCGCTCATAATACCTATTTTTACAGTTTTTGATGTCGCAGTTTTAGTTGATTTGCCATGATTAAGAGCGAAAAATCCGCCAACCAGAATGACAACGACAACAACCGCTGCAATCAAAATATTTCTATTTCTTGGATTCATGATTTTAATGTCCTTTTATTTTAATTTCAAGCCCCAAGCAGGAAGTTCGCCACCTGTTGGATATTGTTCTTTGATTGCTTTTTTCGTAGCTGCTGTTTCATAAGCTTTGACAACTTCTTTGTAAATTTTATTGTTCTTTTCAGATTTTTTAGCAGCAATCAAGTTAATCCATTGTGCGCTGTCTTTGTTGATTGGTTCAGCGTAGATAGATTGATTTTCTGGCAATTTTGCGGCTGTTGCATAGTTGAAATTGACAACAGAAGCAGCTACTGAATCCAATGCACGCGCTGTTTGAGCGGCATCAAGTTCTTTAATGACAAGATGTTTTGGATTTTCAGTGACATCTTTTGGTGTTGCAAGTGCATCACCTGATACATCAAGTTTAATCAAACCAGCACTTTTCAATACATAAAGGGCGCGACTTTCGTTTGAAGCGTCGTTTGGTACGGCAACCGTTGCATTATCTGGAATATCTTTGACATCTTTGTACTTGCTTGAGTAGATGTGAATAGGTGAAATCATTGTGTCGCCGATAGAAACAAGGTCTGTTTTATTTGCTTGGTTCCATTCATTCAGGAAAGCATAATGTTGGAAAGCGTCAAGGTCGATGCTGCCATTTTGCAAGGCTTTGTTTGGTTGTGTATAATCTGTGAAATGTGTGAATTTCAATGTGATGCCGTATTTGTCTTTGGCTGTTTTTGAAACAACTTTCCAAATCGCATCATCTTGCTTAGTGCTTGTCATAATACCGATATTGACTGTTTTGCTGTTTGCAGATGATTTTTTATGGCTTGTAACGCCGATGATACCTGCAACAACTACTACAATAACGACAATCGCTGCAATTAAAATATTTCTGTTCCTTGGATTCATGTTTGTTCTCCTCTAATATAATTCCAATAATTTTCATACTGGAAAAACAGTATGTGTATTTTCTTAATCATAAAATAAAATAGTTCATTTCCCAAAAGAAACGAACTATTCGCGGTACCATTCTTAATTTATGTCCTTCAAATTTTTTGACAGTTCTGTCAAAAAAATAAAGGTCAACTTTTTAAGTTCGGTAACGTGAACCAGTCCGTTGTCAGTTTGTTTTGCCTCACTGACACGCGCTTGTATCAAGCCATTTCAGCCTATCCGTTCTGTCTGCTCTCAGCTTTGTGCAGACTCTCTGTGCTCACTTTTATAGGTTGAGTTACTTGATTACTTTTTATTGTTTGATTAAGTTATAGAATAATTTTATCAAAATTTTTTAACTTTGGACTTATCATTTTTTTATATGGACTTTAAAATTTTTTATAGTTCTGTCAAAAATACTAGGATATCCATAAATGAGCAAGCTCATAGCGGCTATCCTATGTCAAAAAAACTAAATCCTGTACTTTTACTTAAAATGTGCTAGAATTGTAATGTAAAATAAAATTTTGCACAATGGGTATTGCAAGAAAATCTTGCGATTGAGACATACCATCTGACCTGATCTGGGTAATGCCAGCGTAGGAATGTGTTTGAGGGATTTTCCCTCTGTTCTCGTCCTCTTTGTGTACACAAGGAGCTTTTTTATGTCAAATTCTACTCTCAACATTCGCGTGCTGATCGAAATCGCCTTCATGGCGGCGCTCGCGTTCATTATCAGTCTGATTCCAAACACGGTTTACGGCTGGATTATTGTCGAAATCGCTTGTATTCCGATTTTGCTTTTGAGCTTTCGGCGCGGTATTTCTGCTGGGCTTACTGGGGGGCTCATCTGGGGAATCCTGTCAATCATCACTGGACACGCTTATATTCTCACATTGAGTCAGGCATTTCTGGAATATATCATTGCGCCAGTCTTACTGGGACTTGCTGGGATTTTCCATCAGAAATCACAACCGCTGAAATCTGCACCTGTTTTCTGTGGAATTTTTATCGCTGTTTTAGCAAAATATTTCATTCATTTTATTGCAGGCATTATTTTTTGGAGTAAATATGCTTGGAAAGGCTGGGGAGCTATCGCTTATTCTCTCGCTGTCAATGGTCTGAGCGGTATTTTTACTGCTGTGGCAGCATTGATTATCCTGCTTATTTTTGTCAAAAAATTTCCAAAAGTATTTTTTCCAAAATAAGCACTCAAACTTTTTGACAGTTTTGTCAAAAAGTTTTTTTATCAAAAATAGTTGCTGACAGTTCTGTCAAAAAGTTTTATAATAAATTTATGGCAAAAAAATCAAAATTAAAGAAAACATTGGTAGAACAAATCCTTGACAAGGCAAAAATTGCGCACACTGGACTTGCGATTAACGCACTGGTTGAGTCAACACTTCCTGATGACATTGTCAAAAGTGATATCTACAAAACGCTGGCTCTGATTGGTGACAAAACAGGAGTTGCCATCGGTATTTTACCACTCACCGAACATCTTTCTGAGAAAAAACTCGCCAAGATTTCGGGAAATAAAAAAGTCACTATGATTCCACAAAAAGACTTACAAAAGACAACTGGTTATATTCACGGCGCAAATAATCCTGTCGGCATCTGGCAAAATAAAAAATTCCCGATTTTCATTGATACGATTGCACTGGAAAAGGACTTTATGATTGTCTCCGCAGGCGAATTAGGACGCTCAATCCGTGTCAATCCTGAAGAATTGGCTGTTTTTGTTCATGCTCAATTTGCTGAAATTCGTGAGTAAAAATAAAAACGTAATTTTAAAAATTACGTTTTTTATATTCTTTCACCGTTTTATAGTTGCCTGATTCTTCCTTTTCAGCTATCATTCATTTTACCATGAAAGAAATGGAGTTTCTATGTCATTTTCACTCACCCTCATTGCTTTAAGAGCTGCGATTATTGCTATCTTGTTGCCACTTGCTCTGCCTACCAATTCTGGCCGCACGATTTTGGGACTTGCTATTTTGCGAGCGCTCGCCCATTCTAATGCAAATAAATACTTTACAAACTAGGACAAAACGGCTACAATTAAAGAATGTTACTAAAGATTATCGCCATACTTTATCCTATTTTAGTGTTTATCGCTCTGACATTTATATTCAAATTTTTCAGATTGCGAAAATTAACGCATCATCGCCTTGGAATTCCTGATGTTTTCACTGTTTTCCTCGCTTTTGGTCTGCAAATTTTTTCCAAACAGTTTACATCTATCAGTATTTTACCCTACTATATTCTCATTATCTCTGGCTTAGCGCTTGTTCTGCTCCTACTTGACATCTTCTATTACAAAGAATTTTACTACCGTCGTTTTCTCAAACTCTGGTGGCGCATCACATTTATTATTACTTTTGTGATTTATATTGCTTTCTTAGTTGTCATTTTTATACATTAAAATAAAAAAGTCTGTTTTTGACAGTCTTTTTTTGTTGAAAATATTTTTGACAGTTTTGTCAAAAATATCTATCAGCTGATTATTTATTGCCCAATTCCTTCAACAACACAGCAAATTCTTCCGCACTCAATGTAATGCCCTTGCCCATTTTTTCATGGTCTGGTGACCATTGGCGCAGGTCATACTTCGCCTCAGCATTATTCCAGGACACACGATTAAGTTCCTTTGTCCAACCTTTTGCATTTTCCGACAAAGTAATCAAATGTTCCACAATTTCAAATTTCAAATCAGCCATTTTTTCTCCTCAATATTTTTTGACATAGCGAAGCCGTTGGGAGCTTGCTCACTTACGGATTAGCTAGTATGTTTACCTAAGTCTGTCAAAAACTTCTCTCACTTTATTATACGAAAAAAATCATCAAACGTAACCATTATTCTTCAACTAATTTAATATCAACACCCAAACCAGTCATTTTTTCGATAATACTATCGTAACCACGCAAAATAAACTCAATATTAGAAATTGTCGTCGTTCCCTCAGCAATGATTCCAGCTAAAACAAGTCCTGCTCCAGCACGCAAATCCGTTGCTTTCACACAACTTCCAGTCAGTTTATTTGGTGCTTCATAAAGAATTCTTCCCTCAACGACAGAAATCTTAGCCCCCATTCGCGCCATTTCAGGCACATGATTGACCCGTTTCTCATAAATCGTATCAACAATCCAGCCACGTCCTTGTGCTGTCAGCAACAACGGTGTCATCGGCTGTTGCAAATCCGTCGCAAAACCAGGGTAAGGCACAGTCTTAATATTCACCGCACGCAGATTTTCCGATTTTAACACTTCTATCGAATCCTCGCGCACAATCATCTTCACGCCCATTTCCTCAAGCTTGGCAATGAAACTCTCCAAATGCTCATAAATGACATTATCAACAATTACACCATCGCCCATCGCAGCCGCAAGCGCCAGATAAGTCCCCGCTTCAATCCTATCGGGAATCACCGTATGTTGTGCACCGTGCATCACATCTGCCCCAACAATCCGAATCACATCTGTTCCTGCCCCACGCACCTGCGCACCCATGTTATTGAGCAAGGTAGCGACATCAATAATCTCAGGTTCGCGCGCCGCATTTTCAATAATCGTCACACCCTTGGCACGACTCGCTGCAAGCATCGTATTAATCGTTGCCCCAACCGACACCATATCCATGAAAATCGTCGTGCCATGCAATTTTTTATCTTCCTGCTTACTTTCCAAGTGCATCGCATCTTCCAGATAAGAAAACTCAGCACCCAGCGCCTCAAAAGCCTTAATATGCAAGTCAATCGGACGAGGGCCTAAGTCACAACCACCAGGCAAACCAACTGTCGCCACACCAAAACGTCCCAAAAGCGCACCATTAAAATAATAAGAAGCCCGCAAAGAGTTGATTTTCCCATAAGGCAACGGTTTTGAAAGCACACCACGTGTATCAATCGTCAAAACACCAGCCGCAACATCACGCTCAATCGTCGCCCCCATAATTTCCATGATTTCGACCAAACTCGTCACATCAGAAATATCAGGCACACCCTCCAAAGTCACAACATCATTTGCCAAAATTGTCGCCGGAATCAGCGCCACCACACTATTTTTCGCCCCAGAAATCGTTACTTCCCCAGAAATTCGTTTCCCGCCATTTATTACTATTTTTCTCATATTCAATTATTTCCAAATCTAATATCACATATCATATTTTATTACTGCAAAAGCTATTTTACCATTTTTTAGCACCATTTGACAAACTTTTCTGACGGAAATTTTCTTCAAATTAAAAACTAAAGTTTCACAAATGAAACTCTAGTTTCCCTTAAAAATTCACACATAAAAAGTTTACTCCCCTAATTCCACCAATGTATCCAGTGCTTCCCATACAAGCGGTGTGTGTGTTGCGATAATTATAATTTTTTCTTCATCTTTTAAATTTAAAATCAGTTGAATAACCTCTTGTCCATTTTTTTCATCAAGTGATGCCGTAGGCTCATCTGCAAGAATAATCGGCGGGTTTTTAATCATTATCTTAGCGATTGCCACACGTTGTGCCTCTCCACCAGACAGAGAAAATATTTTTCGCTTTAAATCAGCTTCTAAATTTACCTTCTTTAAAACTTTAAGCATCATTTCTCGACGCTCTATTTTTCTCATTTTTTTCCCAACAAAAGCCAATTCTAAATTTTGCTCAATTGTTTCATTATCAATTAAACCATAATTTTGAAAAAGATAGCCCACATCATCTCGAAAAAATTTTTGTTCTTTAATATCTTTTAGAGCTTTTTTATTAATTAAAACTTCACCATTATCAGCTGTCTCCAATTTTCCGATAATATTCAAAAGTGTCGTTTTCCCACAACCAGAACGTCCAATTAAACCATATGATTTTCCCGCTTCAAAACAATAGGAAAAATCTTCAAAAATCATATGATTATCAAACTTTTTAGTAATATTTATCAATTCAATCATAGAAATTACAATCCTTTCAGATAAAATATATTTAGCTCACGTTCCTTATTTACTTGAAAAACAAACAATCCAAAAATAAGCACTATGTACACAACAGGTACTAAAAATGCCCTATTTGGCAACTGCAATAAAAATCTAGCAGCTACTGTAAGGACAATAATTTTTTTAATTAACCTACTATTACCTATCTTTCCAATTTTTTTAAGGCTTATTCATAACATCATCTTACCAACTTCTCCATTGGACCATACCTCTTTTTGTCTTTCTATTAAAAGAACCTTTACTTTACATCTTTTATTATAAATGTCATCGCTTTCATAGTCAATATTTATTCTACCTTATCAATCACTTTTGTGATGAAATAAATTTTTAAGTGATAATAACTATTTTTCCTGTGATAAAGTGACGAAAAACTTTATTTTATCCAATCAGAGTGCTTTTTTAACTCCATAAGTTCTTTTTTATAAGAAAATGGTATTAAAATTTTTTTCAAGTATCCGAAAAAACAAATAGTCAATCCATCTGCTTCCACACGTCTTATTTTGGCTGGATGAACCAATAATCCCCGCCCAAAAGAAATAAGAGCTGGAATTTTATTTTTTACTTCCGTAAGTGTTCCACGAATTAAACATTCATTATCACTTGTAACGGCGTGAAGATAATTACGATGATTTTTATTTCCCTCTATGTATAAAAGTGAATTTACAGCAATAGGAAAGCCATTGATTTTAACTATATTATCAGAATTAACAAAAACAAATTTAAGTGCCTTTTCAATCATTTGTTTAATATCAGCATCATTATTACTTCGTACTGTCATTTGTGTCCACAGGGCTGAAGCTGTGAGAGAGAGTAAATCTGAGCTCAGTCTATCATCATCTGTATAAATCACAAAAAATATTTGTGTATTTAATGCTTGTAATTTTTTAAGTATTAATAGCTCTGATTCTGTTAATATCTTTACAAAATAAATTCCTATATATTCTCTATGAGCAGCCAAATATTCATAAGCATCCGCATGATGTAGAAAGATTCTTGTTGCGTAGATTTCCTCTTTTATGTTTAAGGTCTTTTCTTTTTCTAATATAAATTTTTCTAAACGTTCACTTTCTTGAAAATCTGCATCAACGACTACTATTTTTATTTTTAACATTTTATCATCAATCATTTTTATTTAGATTCTTATTATTTATTAAGTAGCATATAACCACTATAATAAAGCAAATCACTCCTCATATTTTTGTTCGTTATAAACTACACTCATTCTACCTTTAACTTTCCTAAATATCAAGAGCTTATTATTTTTGAAACATCCATTAATATAACAATTGACGTACAAAAAAAGACGCTTTAGCGTCTATTTCTTGTTACTTATTCAAAAACGAACTGATTACGATAAAGTTCTGCGTAGAATCCACCTTGAGCAACAAGTTCGTGGTGATTGCCTTCTTCGATGACTTCACCATCTTTGAGGACGATGATTTTGTCTGCATTGAGGATTGTTTTCAGGCGGTGAGCGATAACAAATGATGTACGTCCTGCAATCGCTGCTTCCATTGCCCATTGAATTTGTTGCTCGGTGACGGTATCAACGTTTGATGTTGCTTCGTCAAGGATAAGTAATTCTGGGTTTGTAAGGATTGTACGTGCAATCGAGATTTGTTGTTTTTGTCCTACTGAGAAGACAGACTCATCATCGCTGACGTGTGTTTCGTATTTCTCTGGTAAGCTTTCAATAAACTCGTGAATGTGCGTTGTTTTTGCGACTGTTTCGATTTCTTCTTGAGTTGCATTAGGTTTACCAAACTTGATATTATCAGCAATCGTACCATCAAAGAGTGTTGACTCTTGTAATACAATACCGACATTGCTCCGCAAACTATCTAAGTCAAATTCACGGATATCTTTACCGTCAAACTTGATAGAGCCAGAGTTGACATCATAGAAACGGTTCATCAAGTTCATGACAGTTGTTTTACCTGAGCCTGTAGGCCCAACAAGAGCAACCATTTGACCTTTTTTCACGTTAATATTAACATTTTTTAGGATTGGTTTTCCTGGGAGGTATTCAAAATCAAGATTTTCAATCTGAACGCCTTCATTGATGTGTTCAAGTTTTGCACCATTTTCAGGACGAACTTCTTCTGGTTCATCAAACATAACATTCAAACGTGTTGCGCCTGTAATGGCAAGTTGAAGTTGGCCAAAGTTAGATGAAATTTGCATGATTGGATTGTAGTATGTTTGTACATATTGGACAAAGGCAACTAAAAGTCCAAGTCCAGTAGCGATTGACATACTTTTATCGTTCAAGACATAAGCTGTTCCACCGAAGATGACAATAGCGATAGTTAAAAGTTGGAAACCATTCATTAATGGGAAAATCATACCTGACCAAGCTTGAGCAGCAAATGTACGTTTTTTAACTTTTGCATTGTGTTTTAAGAAGCCATTGATAGAATCTTCTTGTAGCCCTTCAACGATGATTTCTTTTTGTCCAGAAATCTTTTCGTCCATATAGGCATTCAGTTGTGAGACTTCTTCTTGTTGTTTATCCGTTGCTTTTTTCGATTGACGAATAATCACGATTGCTGCAATGATTGCAACTGGTGAAGCTGCTACAGTCAATAAAGCAAAAGTAATATTTTTATCAAAAATCTGGATAAGCACACCAACAAAGATAGCGGCATTTGATACAACAGAAACAAGTGCTTGATTGAGTGTATTTTGAATATTATCTAAGTCAGATGTGAAACGTGCTAAGATATCTCCATCTTGATGACGGTCAAAGTAAGAAATCGTGAGACGTTCCAATTTACCAAACAAACCTTTACGCATACGATTTGTTGAATGCGCAACGATACGGCTAAAGAGCAAAGTGTAAATCAGCATAGATACGCCTGTTGCGAGATAAACAAGGAGAAGTTGCCACATACCTTTCATGAAAGTAGTAGTACTTGCAGCATGTGAATGGGCAATGGCAGTCGCTTGGTTAATCGTCATGGCAGAAGCTTGATTAAACTTATCTGCTGAGATGTGCATACTAGCTGCCGTTTGGTGAGCCATCTGAAAGACTTCAGACATTTTAGTTGTTCCAGGTAAGTTCGCTTGTTGAATAAGTGGTTGGAAACCGTCCAACATTTTTTTCATTCCTGCGGCGCCTTGATGTGTGAAATAATCTTTCACATAAGTTCCCAGATTTGTAATGGCATCTCCCAGTAGAGAAGGTGCGATAACTTGCAACCATGTTGCTAAGATGATGAAAATCATGATAACGACAAATTGAAGTTTATATTTTTTAAGATAAAGATAGAAAAATCGGATGGCACGTGTGGTGTCAGACATTTTCTTTTGTGGTTTTGTTGCGTTTTCCATGTCTTAGTCCTCCTGTGCTTTCTGTGTTTCATAGATTTCTTGATAGATTTTATTGCTTGCGACAAGTTCGTGGTGCGTGCCTTGTCCAACAAGTTTTCCCTGGTCAAGGACGAGGATATTATCAGCGTGAACAACTGAAGAAATCTTTTGTGCGATAATGATTGTCGTTGTATTTTTAAGTTCTTTGTCCAATGCTTCTTGTACAAGTTTTTCAGATTTAGCATCAAGTGCTGATGTTGAATCATCAAGAATTAGGACGTTTGGATTTTTAACAACACCACGTGTGATAGACATACGTTGTTTTTGTCCACCTGAGAAGTTGTTTCCACGTTCTTCAACTTCTGCTTCATATTGTCCATCTTTTGTTTCAATGAACTCGGCAGCTTGAGCAATTTGTGCGGCACGAGTCATTTCATCATCTGTTGCATCTGCTTTACCTTGCTTGATATTGCCTGCAATCGTACCTGAGAACAGAATCGCTTTTTGCAAAACGATGGAGATATTTTGTTTCAAAGTTCCGCGACTGACTGTTTTGAGGTCTTTTCCGCCAATGGAAACTGTTCCTTCTGTTGGGTCAAAAAGTCGAGGAATGAGCTGAGCAAGTGTTGATTTACCTGCACCTGTCGCACCAACGATACCAACCATTTGACCTGATGAGATTTCAAAACTGATGTCTTTTAATGTTGCTTCTTCGTCGTTTGGATAGCTAAATGAAACGTGGTCAAACTTGACTGAACCTGTGAGTTCTTCATCTTTAGCATTTTCATCAAATGACATTGCTGGGTCAGTTTTCAGAACTTCATTGATACGTCCGATAGAGACCATACCACGTGAGGCAAACATGGAAATCATACCACCCATGATGATGGCAAACATAATCATTCCCATGTAAGTCATGAATGTTGCAATCCCACCAATGCTGTCTTGAGCAATTTTTGGTGAGTCAGTAACGAATGTAGAAACGATGTAGATAGCAAGCCAAATAGCGCCTTGAGCAATGATTGTAAAAAGTGGAATCATCGCTGAGAAAAGTTTTCCAACTGCCCAGTTGTGATCGTAGAGTTCGTCAGATGTTTTATCAAATTCAGTGATTTGATTTTTTTCTTGGACGAATGATTTTACGACACGTGAGCCACGCAGATTTTGTTTGGCAATCGCGTTGATACGGTCCATCAATTTTTGGAATGCCATGAAATGTGGTCCCATGCGTCCCATGAGGACGGCTGTGACGAGAACAATCAAGATAATCAAAAGAACGGTAATCCACCAAAGTCTTGGCAATGTTGTAATTGAAAGAACAACGGCACCAATCAAGAGGACGGGAATACGCATCAAGATTTGGAAAATCATCATCATCAAGTTTTGAACTTGTGTGACGTCATTTGTCATGCGGACAACGAGATTTCCTGCGTTGAATTGTTCAACATTCTCATAAGAAAATGTATTGATTTTTTTGTAAGTTGCTTCGCGGACATCGGCTCCGATTTCTTGGGCGATACGTGCTGCTGAGAGTGTGCTAAAAATCGCAAATAAAATACCGATTCCAGCAACAATCAAGAGTTCTATGCCGTAACCTTGAATCTTGTCAGACATTTGATGACGGCTGTAAGTCGTTGATGACATGACCGTCATGATGTGTTTCATGATTTGAGGTTGGTAGAGCTGCACTCCTGCATAAATGAAGGTTGAAATAATAGAAAAAATGGCAACCCACTTATGTTTCATGATAGATTTGAATATCATAAAATTCCTTTCTTATAGGTAGAAATGTAAAAAATACATTCACTTGGTTTTGTTAATTCATTGTTAACACAAAAATACATCAATGAAATTTTTTTAAGCAGACTATTATAACATTATTTTTTAGGCTACACAAGAATTCTTTCTTTGTAGATTTCATATTATAGTTAGTTTGGTTTAAAATAATCTAACAAAATTATTTTAAACCATTTTGACAGTTCTGTCAAAAATTTAAGACTTATTTTTAATAAAAAAGTATTTTTGACAGAACTGTCAAAAAATATTTCCCCTAAAATACTGATTTTTGTTATAATTATCTTATGCAAAATATCAGAACAAACAATCTAAAAATCGCTGAACGTGGCATTTGGGTCAGTATTGGCGCTTATATTTTTCTTTCTATTGGGCAAATCGCTGTCGCTGAATTGGTGCATTCTGACGCCTTACGTGCCAACGGTTTTAATAATGTCACAGATATTCTTGGCAATATCGCAATTTTGATTGGCTTGCGGATTGCGCGGATTCCAAAAGATGCCGACCACACTTATGGTCATTGGAAAGTCGAGTCAATTGCCAGCTTGATTTCGAGTTTTATCATGTTTCTCGTTGGCTTTGAAGTCCTGCGCGAAACGGTGATGAATTTTGTCAATGGTACTTCTGAATCTGTTGACCCGATTGGCTCTATTGCTGGTTTGCTTTCTGGTTTGATTATGCTGGTGGTTTATTTTTATTCCCGCAATCTGGCGAAAAAAACGCGTTCACAAGCACTCATCGCATCAAGCAAAGATAATCTGAGCGATTCTCTGACTTCATTTGGTACTGCGATTGCCGTTGTTGCTTCAGCAATTCATATGGAATGGCTTGATAAAGTGATGGCTGTCGTGATTTGTGCTTTCATTTTAAAAACTGCTTATGACATTTTCCGCGACTCAACTTTTAGTCTGTCAGACGGTTTTGATGACAATCTGCTCATTGATTATCAACACGCTGTGGAGCAGCTGCACAAGGTAAAACGTGTGAAAATGATGCGTGGAAGAATGTACGGCAGTAATATTTTTCTTGATGTTGTGGTTGAAATGTCGCCTGATTTATCCGTTTTTGAAAGTCATGAAGCGACTGAAGATATTGAAAATCTCCTCCGTGAGCAATTTGATGTTTTTGACACAGATGTTCACGTCGAACCTGCTGCGCTCCCAGAGGAAGAACAATTTGCCTCGCGCGCACTGGAATTATTACCCAAAGAAGAACAGTTTTTAAATGATGAAAACATTGAAAATCTGATAGAAAAAGACAATTTTCAAGAAATTCTTTTTGACGGAACTGTCATAAATTCTGTGGAAAAATTGACAAAACTGTCAAAAAAAAATCTGGCTATCAAAAATTATCAAGCCAAGCAAGTCAGTAAAAAAACTTTCATTTTGACTTACGAATACACTGATAGCACTGCTTCATACATGGTCAGTAGCACTTGGCGCCGCAATGAATATTGGTATTGTATTTTCCGTCAGACAACAAAAATAATAAAAGAATGAAAAAAAGATGAATAAACAAGAAGAACGACAAGGTCAGCTCATGAGCGACTTGACTGACATTTTCAATAAAAATAATCTCCTCAGAAAACCGCTCATGGAGCAGGAATTTCGCGAACTCAGTCTCTCCGAAATCGAAGCTCTGGAAGTGATTGACACACTCACTGCGCCAAATGTCACAAAACTTGCTGAAGCACTTTATATCACGCGCGGTGCGGCAAGTAAAATCAGCAAAAAACTCATCGCAAAAAAACTCATCGCTTCTTATCAACTTCCAAGCAATAAGAAAGAAATTTATTTCCAACTCACGGACCAAGGAAAATCAATCAATAAACGTCACTCAGACTTGCACAAACAATTTCTCACAGAAGACAAAAGTGTTTTTGACCAACTTTCATCAGAAGAATTGACAACACTGGAAAAATTTCTCAGCTCCTACAATCAGCATCTCGACCGCATTATCCGAGAAAATTTAAAAAATTGATTTTGACGAAACTGTCAAAAAATATAAATCCGATTTTTCAATGAATTTCGGATTTTTTTATTACAAATTATTTTTGACAGCTTTGTCAAAAAATATTTTATGAAAAATCGCACCTTTTTTGTTGACAAAGAAACAAAATAACGATATACTATTATTGTTTCCAAGGAAACCTAAAGAAAGCAACAAAAAAACCTTCCACAGAAACTACATTATACATGGAGGTTCTATCTATGAACATCAACAAACACGCCCTTATCTTTGGGCTTATCTCAACATTTCTCACAGGATTAGGATTTACTATTATATCTCCTGTCGTCCCATTTATGGTTGCTCCTTACACCACTTCACACACGCAAGCACTCGCCGTTACAGCGCTGACTAGCGTTTATGCACTCTGCACTTTCTTTGCTGCTCCCGGACTTGGCGCACTTTCTGACCGCTATGGTCGTAAACCAATCATGCTCTTTTGCCTTGCAGGTTCGACAGTTGGTTACCTCGTCTTTGGACTGGCTGGCGCTCTCTGGATGCTTTTTGTCGGACGCATTATTGACGGCATTACTGGTGGAAATATCGTCACACTTTTTGCCTATTTTGCCGACATTACTTCCGAAGAAGACCGCACAAAAGTCTTTGGCTGGATAGCTGCAGCAGTCGGTATCGGCACGATTACTGGCCCTACGATTGGCGGACTTCTCGCCCATTTTGGCAATCCTGTTCCCTTTTATTTCGGTGCTGCTATCTCACTTCTCAACCTACTTTACGGACTTTTTGCCATGCCTGAAAGCCTCGCCCCAGAACTTCGCCTCAGCAAACTCCCAGCTTCCAGACTCAATCCTTTCACACAACTTTTTGAAATCTTAACAATGAAAAATCTCTCACGTCTTCTCGTTGCAGGATTTCTCCTCTGGATTCCCTCTGGTGCTCTACAAGCCATCGTCAGCCAATTTTCCCTCGACAGTTTCGCTTGGCGCCCAGCTATCATCGGACTCGTCTTTTCCATCATGGGACTACAAGATATTGTGACCCAAACACTTGTCATGCCTCATCTCATCAAACGCATGAACGATGCACAACTCACAACACTTGCCATCACGAGTGAAATCATCGGTTACGCACTTATCGCCATAGCAAGCTTCACAGGCATCTGGGAATTTTTTATCCTAGCTATGTTCATCTACGCTTTCGGCGATTCCATCTTCGGCACAGCTTTCAATAGCAAACTCTCCAAAACAGCCACACCAAGTGAGCAAGGAAAACTTCAAGGTGGTTCTCAAGCCCTCCAATCCCTCGCTCGCATCATCGGTCCTCTCATTGGTGGACAAATCTACATCTCCCTTGGACACGCTGCCCCAGCAATCATGGGCGTACTTCTCCTAGTTGCAGCTCTCTTCATTCTCCATCATCATAAAGTAAGAGTGGGTGCCATTAACAACTAAATAAAAAGCTTGGATACAAAATATCCAAGCTTTTTAATATCTTCATTCTTACCCTATTTACTGATAAAATCTCATCAATTCCTCATAAAAATCTTGTATTTTTAAACTTTTTTTCTTGCTAAAATAATTTGTGGAGAGAACTTTATGAAATTGAATTTTAACAAAAAACTTTACTATGGCATAGGTTTAACAGCACTTCTACTTTTTTTACTCTTAGCCTTCATTATCAAATCAGGCTATACAACCACACCTTTTGCCTTTGACAGTGAGATTGATAACTTTGCTTATAGCCTACAAAGCTCATCTTTATTGATAGCATTTTTTACAGCCCTCACCAACTTTTTTGGAGATGCAAACTTTGAGTTGACTGGAATCGTAATGCTTATCTTATTCTTTGTATTTCGTAAAAGACTTGGAGCAATCTGGTTCGGAATTTTAGCTATTGCTAGTACGGTCGGAAATTCTATCATTAAAAATTTTATCGGTCGCTTACGACCTGATGGTCATCGTATAGCAGCCTTCGCACATTATGGAGGAATGAGTTTTGCCAGCGGGCATTCTGTCTTTGCAACAATATTTTTAGGCTGTCTCTTTCTCATCTTTTCAAATAGAATGAAAACACAAACTAGCAAATGGATTTTCGGACTTCTTAGCTTTTTCATCGTCTTACTTGTCATGTTTTCCCGTGTTTTTGTCGGTGTCCATTATCCCAGCGATACTCTAGGCGGACTTTTGGAAGGAATAGCCATTCTATTTCTGACTTATCCTATTTATTTTAAATACCGAGTTCAAAAAAATAGCCATTAAGTTTTTCAATAGAGAGATTTTCCTATTATCCATAAGTGTATAGAAAAAGAGTTTATATAAACTCTTTTTTCGTTAAATATACTTCTATTTTCAATTTTTTACAAAACAAAAAAATTTATTTATCTTCCAATACTTCATACCTTTGAGGAAAAACATAAGTATTTACGATAGAATAATCATCGTTTTGAGCATCAAACACTAACCACTCACCCATCGTTCCATAATAAGGTACTTGATTTTTTCGCTCCATGACCTGAAGCCTTGTATCATCGAACTTTAACCAACGAATTTTCCCTACATCAAATGCCTTTCTAACCCATTCATCTTCTAACGTATTATCAGAAATCTTCCAAACTTCTACTTTCTCACCCTTATATTCTGCTTTCATGCTATCCGCCTCTTTAAGATTATCAAATCTATAATCATCATGATAAATAGTCAAAAATTACTCTTAGTCATCTGTATTTTTTGACTATTTCTTCACATTCATTATATCATAATTTCATTTGAGTGTATTCTAAAAATTTCAATCATATAAAAAATAGAGTTTATACAAACTCTATTTTTGTTCATTATAACGCCTTCTCAACCTCAATAATCGCTGTTTCAACGGCTATTTTTTGGTTGTTAATCAGAGCGACGCGGGCTTCAATTTGTTTGATTGCCATTTCGATAGAGCGTTTCAAACCTTGTTTTTCAAGTTTTGGTTCAAAGAATGCTTTGTATTCTGCGAGTTTTTCGGATGTTTTAAAGACATTTCCTGGATAAATCACAAACTTGTCATAGCTCATATCGCCACCAAGCTTTTCTTCTAACCAATCCCAGTTTGCTTTTTCCCATTCCCAAGCAGCATCTTGTGCAAAGTCTGTGCGCAAGAGATAGAACCATGAGAAGGCGATATCTTGCGGTTTTACAATGTCTGCATTTTTAAAGCTAGCTAAGAGATTTGCTACGGCTGTTTCATCTTTAACCAGTGCGACAGCAGCTTCCAACTCGCGTTTGAACTCTTGCAGACTTGTTTTCACATAAGTTTCACGATATGTTTTCACAAGTTCAGCAGAGTTTGTTGTCTTGATTTCATTATTCAAGACGATAGGACGGATATCTGCTGGGATTGTTGCAAGATTTTCCTTGTGTGCTGTAAAAATTTCACTTGCTTTAGCTTTGGCTTCTGCATTTTCTGCAAATAAAGTACGAGATAAGGCGATACCACGAAGTGTTTCATCTCCAGCGGATTCTCCTGCAACTTTATTCCAACCAAGGCGTGCATAATTTTTCGAGAAAAGTTTGCCAACAAGTGCTTTATAAGAACTTTCAAGCGCTGTATCTTCATCTACAAAGATTTCGAGTTCAGCAACGAGCTGACTCAAGCCTGTATTGACAATATAGCTGTTTTCGTTAGTAAAGTAAGGCAGGATATTTACAACGTCTGCAAAACTAATCAACTCGGCTTTTGCAAGGAGTTTACGGTCTTGAATAAGTTGGAACTTCGTGACGTTTTCAAGGCTAGATACACTTTCCAGCAAGTCCGTCAACAATTCTCCTTTGTAGTCAATGATATAATGTGCCATATTTGCATCATTTAAGAACAAAGCTTTACCAGCATTTGCGGCTTTCAAGGCTGCATAATTTGGAATTTCAACTTTTTCAGTTGAGAGTAAGTCAGGAAGCCCAGTCCAGTTACTGTTAAGTGGAACATTCCACAAGCGTGCTTTATCTTCACTTTCGCCAATGAAAAATTGTTTTTGGCTCAAAATGAGTGTGTCATTGACAACTTCTGCTGTGACAACTGGATAACCGGGTTGATTGACCCAACTGTGCATGAAGCCTGCAACATCTTTGCCAGATACTTCTGATAAAGCGTTCCAGAGGTCATCACCTGTTGTATTGCCGTATTTGTGTGTTTCAAAGTAGAGATGAAGTCCAGCGGCAAAGTCGGTATCGCCAAGCCATTTGCGAAGCATGACCATCAGACGTGAACCTTTTGCATAAACAATCGCTGGGTCAAAGAGTGTTCCAATCTCATCAGGATGATTGACATCAACGTGAACAGACTGTACGCCGTCTGTTGCATCTCGTGTGAGTGCCATCGTTGCTTCTGAGATAGAGAAACTTTCCCAGACATTCCATTCTGGTTGAAGTGCGTCGATTGAGACGTATTCCATATTGTTGGCAAAACTTTCGTTGAGCCACAAATCGTCCCACCATTTCATCGTTACAAGGTCACCAAACCATTGGTGAGCAAGCTCGTGAGCGATGACTGTTGCGACATATTGTTTGCTGGCAACTGTGGCATTTTCTGGGTCAACGAGCATACATACTTCGCGGTATGTGATACAGCCCCAGTTTTCCATTGCTCCTGCTGAAAAGTCTGGTAAAGCAATGTGATAACTATGTTGAAGTGGATAAGGGGTTTTATAATAATCTTCGTAAAACTCAATGCTCCGAATGGCAATATCAAGTGGGAAATCAAGTGCTTCTGGACTATGCGCTTTTGTTGAGAATGCGCCAACTTCTACGCCAGACTTTGTCTTGCCTTTTTTGTATTGCAAGTCGCCGAAAACGAATGCGAGGAGGTAAGAACTCATGCGCACAGTACGTTCAAAAACGTGAATGCCTTGAATATTAAGTAATTCTGGCATATTTGAAACGATGATATCATCTGCTTCTTCGTCAAACTTGACTGAGAGGTCAAAGGTTGCTTTGGCTTCTGGTTCATCAATAGATGGGAAGGCTTGGCGGGCAAAATGACTTTCAAACTGTGTGCCGATAAGCATTTTCTTTTCGCCATTGACTTCATAATATGAA
Source organism: Lactococcus nasutitermitis (assembly GCF_018403765.1). GTDB lineage: Bacteria > Bacillota > Bacilli > Lactobacillales > Streptococcaceae > Lactococcus > Lactococcus nasutitermitis. Next base: position 71,566 of record NZ_BOVQ01000007.1, on the reverse strand, counting down.
GGGTAGATGCCCATCATATTATCTGTGAGCGCTGCTTCATATTCAAAACTGACTGTCACTTTTCCTGTGCAACCAACGCGGACGGCGATTTCATCATTTGCTTCGTCAATGATAAAGTTTGTTTCTACACTAAATGCGCGCACGCTTTTGATGTTTAAGTCTTTTGCGTGGAAAAAAATCGTATCAGCAAGTGCTTCACCTTTGATAGCGACTTGTCCTTTGAAAGTCTTTGATTTGCGGTCAATATCCAAGAAAATCTTATAATTTTCTGGAATAAATGTGTCAATGAGATGTTTTACAGCCATGTCTTCTCCTAAATTATGAATTTGTTCTTATTATACCAAATTTTATGAAACTTTTCGAGCTCTATTTTTGCTTGTCAAAAATATGATTTTATTTGATGGCTGCTAAAGCTTTGCTATAATTGGGTTCGGCTGTGATTTCATTGACTATTTCGCTGTAGATAATCTCGCCGTTTTTGATGACAAAGACAGATCTGGCTAAGCGTCCTGTGAGTGGTCCTTCGTTTATCAGGAGACCATAAGCTTTGGCAAAATCGCCATTATCAGAAAGAATTGTCATGTCTATATCTTCTGCTGCGCACCAGTTGCGCTGTTCATCTGCTGTATTGTTTGAAATACTTAAAAAATCAATGTCTTGATGCTCACTGGCTTCGAGGTTGAAATGCTTGGTTTGCAAGGAGCAAGTGGAAGTATTGATATCTGGAAAAATACTGAGAAGTACTGGTTTCGTCAGTTTTGAGAGTGTCACGCTGCTTCCTGAAAGGTCTGGAAGTGTGAAATCTGGTGCTTTGCCTTGTGTTACTGGATTAATTGTTGCTACTTTTTCACCATTGATTTTAATTTCTTGGGTCATATTTTTTACCGCTTTCTATTTGAACACTTATTTCCTCATCTTATCATTTTACTATGTCTTTTTCTAAGAATACGCTTAAAAATAATTTAGAAAATGTGTGTGAAATTAGAAAAAACTGTACACAGTGTGTGTACAGTTTTATTTTGCTGTTAATTTATAGTAGAGTTCGCCAACATTGCCTTGGAAATCTATATTTTCTCCGTTAATTTCTAGGGAGATGACTTTGTGATTGTCGTCGATAGCGGCTTGGTCTGCAAGCTGTGCGTTGATGAAGTCATTGATATCTTCAAATTCTTCGGTAAATGTGATACCATTTAGGGTTTTACAAGTTATTTTCATGATTTTTCCTCGATTATTTCAAAAGCTAGGCTTGGTTTTGCATTCAAATCTAGTCCTGCAAAATGTTGTTTTTGCCATTCAATATAAGCTGCTGCTGCTATCATGCCTGCATTGTCTCCACAAAGACGAAGCGGTGGAATGATAACTTTTGTATCTGTGATCTCTGTGGTCAGTCGTTCGCGTAATCCTTGATTGGCTGAAACTCCGCCACCAACGATGAGTGTTTTGACTGGATATTTTTCTAAGGCAAGTTTTGTTTTTGCAATCAAAACGTCAAGTACTGCGGCTTGGAAAGAAGCTGCGAGATTTTCTAGGTCATCTTGCACGGGATTTTCGCCTTTTTGCTCGGCATTGTGAACAAGATTGATGAAAGCTGATTTTAGTCCGCTAAATGAAAATTCTATTTCATTTGTTGTCATCATTGCCCGCGGAAAATGGTAGGTGTCATTTCCTTTATGCGCCAGCTCATCAATAGCTTTGCCACTTGGATAAGTCAAGCCCATCACGCGCCCGACTTTGTCATAAGCTTCGCCTGCCGCATCATCACGTGTTTCGCCGACTTTTTCGTAACTGCCTTCTTTTTCGACATAGACGAGTTCGGTGTGCCCACCGCTGACGAGGAGCGCCATTGCTGGGTATTCAATCTTATCAACAAGTGCGCCTGCCATCATGTGTCCTGCCATGTGATTAACTGGAATGAGTGGAAGATGATTTGCCCATGCAAAAGTTTTGGCTGCCATGATGCCAATGAGAAGTGCGCCGACAAGTCCTGGACCTTCAGTCACTGCAACGGCTGTCAGGTCTTTTGCACTTATTTTTGCTTGCTCAAGAGCTTCGTCAATACAAGCAGTAATTTGTTCAACGTGATGTCGGCTGGCAACTTCGGGAACAACGCCGCCGAAACGTTTGTGACTATTGATTTGGCTGGCAATAACATTGCTCAAAAGCTCTGTATCATTTTTTAGGACGGCGACAGATGTTTCATCACAAGAGCTTTCAAATGCTAAGATATATGTGTCTTTCATGATTTTTCTTTTCTTTTTTCTTGAAATATTTTTTTGACAGTTCTGTCAAAAATATTTTTATTGTTAATTTTGTATTTTTCTCATCAAAATCGCATCATCAGCTGGTTCTGTGTAATAATTTTTTCGGATGTGATAGGCTGTAAATCCTTGTTTTTTGTACAGTTCTTGCGCTGGAAAATTTTGCGCGCGGACTTCCAGAAATACATTGCCTGAAAAAAACGAGAGTTGGTTGAACAGGGCAGTTGAAATTCCTTGGCGCTGGAAATCTTTGCACACTGCGAGATTTGTGATTTCCATCTCGTCCATCATTTCTGATACTGCGAGAAATCCAATAGGCTGATTTTCGTCAGTCATTGCCAGAAAATAACGGCTCCAATGCAACTGCAAATCCTCGGAAATATAGGTTTTTGACCAAGGAGATTTGCCATAAACATTGACCAAAATATCAAAAATGTCGTCTGTCAGCTCTGATAAATTTTTGACAGTTCTGTCAAAACGTTTAATCTTCATTTTTCAGCTTCTTTACCATCAAAATCGCATCTCCGCCGTCATCGTAGTAAGCTGGCAAAAGTTGCTCAGTGGCAAAACCATTGCGACGGTAAATCGCCTGCGCCTGCGTATTGTCGCGGCGCACTTCTAGTGTCATTTCACCTTTTCCGAGTGCCGTCATCAACTGGATAATCTGCTGAATCAGCGTCGAAGCAATGCCACGTTTTTGAAAAGCTTGACGCACGGCGAGATTGGTAATATGGATATTTTGTCCGTGGTTAATCACGCGCGCACCAATAAATCCTACAACTTTCCCCTCAGTCTCAGCTACAACGAAAAATGCCAAATCATTTTGCACAATTTCATGCTCAAAATGAGAAAAAGTCCAAGGCAAATCTCCCTCGTAAACATCACGCTCAATCGCCAAAAAATCAACAATATCAGTACGTTCCGCCAGTCGATAATGCACTCCATTACGTTCTGACTCCAGCACGATATCGTCCATATCCAAGTAACGCCGCGGGCTAAATCCTTTGAACGTAGTTTTCAGTATCGTTAGTACTTTCTTCATGATTCTCCAACCATTTCTCTTCCGCTTCGACTTTTTTCAGGTAATGTGGCGCAAATCCATGTACAGACACGGGCGACAGATTTTCCGCAATTTTTGCGATTTCATAAGCTGATGGCAATTTTGTCAAACTGTCTGACAGGATTTGTGAGCTATCAAAGCCTGCAGCTTCAATGTCCGCCACAAAATTTTCTGTCTCACCAGTAAAAATCACTTGGTCAAATAAGTTTACTTTTTCTGACAAGTCTGTCAAAAACTCGCTGAACACACAATGTTGGTCAGCAACAACAACTTTGCCATTTTCATAAACTGCTGCATAAGCATTGCCACGGCGTGCATCCATCACTGGGACAACCAAACTTTTTGGACTTTTTATCCGCGCAGCAATCGCCAGCAAACTAGACACACCAACGATTTCCTTATCCAAAGAATAAGCCAAAGTTTTCCCAACAGTCGCTGCCAATCGCAAGCCTGTATATGAACCCGGTCCTTGCGCCACAGCAATTCTATCCAAGTCAGCAGCATCAAATCCTGCCTGCGCCAGCAAAAAGTCCACCGTCGTCATCAATGTCGTGCTATGATTTTTCTTCACATTCAAATTCACTTCGCCAAGAAGCACACCGTCAGCCACCAGAGCCACAGACAAACTTTTTGACGAACTATCAAAAGCTAATATATTCATCTTTTTTCCTATTATATACAGTAATTATTTTTTTGACGAAAATGTCAAAAAATTTCTAGTTCTATTTTACCACGCTTCAGACACAACTTCCACCCTCGCCCATTTTCAGAACGTTTTCATTTCAATAATTTATCAAAAACAGTCACCTGCGCTTTTCATTCTACCTCAAATATGCTAAAATAAAAGTAATTGCAATTACAAGCAAACAAGAACCATTGTAAAATGAAAGGATTGCGAGCAGCGCTCGTAATAAAATATAAAATGATTTTTAAAGTATTCTATCAAGCAGACAAAACACGTTCACCACGCCGTGAAACAACACAAATCCTCTATCTCGACCTTGACGTCAAAGATGAAAAAGAAGGCATCATCGCAGGACGCGAAGTCATTGCAAAAAACACAGATTATATCGTTGAATTTATCGACGCCCTCAGCGACGAAGCACTCGAATACGAACGCGAAAATACTGACGTTACAATCACAACATTTTAATATATGAGCAAAAACCGCATTGAAAGTCTCTCAGACGGTATTTTTTCAATAGTGATTACCCTCATGGTATTCAACTTTAAGATTCCTACAGACGGAAAACTTAGCACAAGTTTTTATGCGATGCTCTTTGCTTATTTTACAAGTTTTGTACTTGTTACAAGTTTTTGGATTAGCCACCATCACGAGATTAATGCACTCAGGCGAGTAGATTCAACCATTCTTTGGGTAAATAATCTCACTCTCCTACCTATCACACTTCTCCCCTTCACAACAGGTTTTCACGGTACTTTTCCAAATTCAAAAGAAGCTGCCCTTTTTTACTCAGGCAATTATTTACTGATTACTATTGGACTTTACACTTTAGGCAACTTCGTATCCAAGCGTTCAGATGTAGAACACGATGCTTATGCTTCTCATATCAATCATGTCCGCACAACCATGATGGTTTTGTGCATTATTCTCATCATACTTGCATATTTCATCCCAGCCTCCACGAGCTTTAGTATTCTCCTCGCGACTGTGTTTTGGGTGTTCTTCGTGACCTTTACACGCAAAAAGAACAATATCAGTCTCTAAACTATTAAATTTGATAATAAAATAAAAAATCATACACACTTTACTCACAAGAAAGGACAAAATGTCAAAACCACTTAATATAAAACCCGAGGAAGTTGCCGTTTATGCAGTCGGCGGACTCGGAGAAATCGGGAAAAACTGTTACGCCGTCGAATATCAAGACGAGATTGTCGTCATTGATGCCGGTGTCATGTTCCCCGAAGATGACCTTTTAGGCGTTGATTACGTCATTCCAGATTACAGCTACCTTGTTGAAAATCAAGACCGTATCAAAGGACTTTTCATCACTCACGGCCACGAAGACCACATTGGCGGTATTCCATTTCTTCTCAAAGAAGCCAATATCCCAATTTACGCAGGACCATTCAGCCTCGCTCTTATCCGTGGAAAACTCGAAGAACACGGACTTTTGCGCGATGCAAAACTCTACGAAATCCATGCCAATAGTGAAGTCAGTTTCAAAAATCTGAAACTCAGTTTCTTCCAAACCACTCACTCTATTCCAGATCCAATCGCTGTCGTCATTGACACACCTCAAGGAAAAATTGTTGAAACAGGTGACTTCAAGTTTGACTTCACACCTATCGGTACTCCCGCGGATTTACACACAATGGCTCGTCTCGGTTCTGAAGGTGTGCTCCTTCTCATGAGTGACTCAACCAACGCCGAAATCCCAATCTTTTCAAATTCTGAAAAAGTTGTCGGTGCCAATATCATGAAAATCTTTGAGCGTATCGAAGGACGTATCATCTTTGCTTCATTTGCTTCCAATGTTTATCGTCTTCAACAAGCTGTTGATGGCGCTGTAAAAACTGGACGTAAAGTTGCCGTATTTGGACGTTCTATGGAAAAAGCGATTGCCAACGGTCTTGAACTTGGTTATATCAAAGCACCTCAAGGAACATTTATCGAGCCGAACGAAGTCAATCAATACAGCTCAAGCGAACTTGTCATCATGTGTACGGGTTCTCAGGGCGAACCAATGGCAGCGCTCAGTCGTATTGCCAACGGTATGCACCGTCACATCACTCTACAAATGGGCGACACAGTTGTTTTCAGTTCAAATGCCATTCCGGGAAACACTTACGGTGTCAATCAACTGATAAACCGCATCGAAGAAGCTGGTGCAGAAGTCATCTACGGAAAAATGAACAATATTCACACTTCTGGACACGGTGGACAACAAGAGCAAAAACTCATGCTTCGCCTCATCAAGCCAAAATACTTCATGCCTTGTCACGGTGAATATCGAATGCTCAAAATTCACGCTGGACTTGCCCAAGATACTGGCGTTCCAAAAGAAAATTGCTTTATCATGGAAAACGGTGATGTTCTCGCATTAACTGCTGACTCTGCCCGTAAAGCCGACCACTTCTCCGCCGAAGATACTTATGTTGACGGTTCAGGAATTGGTGATGTTGGAAATGCTGTCTTGCATGACCGCCATGAGCTTGCCGAAGATGGTATTGTCCTTGCCGTTGCCACAGTTGACTTTAACACAAAGATGATTATCGCAGGACCTGATTTACTCAGCCGTGGGTTCATTTATATGCGTGAGTCGGGCGACCTTATCCGCTCAGGTCAGCGTGTTCTATTCAACGCTATCCGCGAAGCGCTCAATCAAGAAAATGCAAATGAAGCAACGATTGCCCGTGCAATGCGTGAAGCTCTCAGTCCTTTCCTTTATAAACAAACTGAACGTGAACCCCTCGTCGTACCAATGGTAATGACACCTGATAAATAAATAATTAAAAAGAATGAATGATAAATTCATTCTTTTTTTCTAATCCATTTGCCATTTCATTAAGAAAAAAATAAAAACTGTGAGATAATTATAAGTGTTAAATAAGGTTTAAAATATATTTATAATCAAAATAAGTATCAATTATTATGATTTAAACATATTTTCATTCAATCTCACAGAAAGGCAGATGGAAAAATTTATGAACAAGAAAAAGCTGAGAAAATCTCTCCAACTTTTTGCAGTCGGCACGCTCCTGTTACCATTGCTTAGCGGTTTTGGATCTATCAAAACAGCCGGCGGACAACGCTCTACTATCGAACCAACCTATCAAGATTCTAATGGAAATCGAGGACGACCACCGACAGATACCAACTGGACAGTTGAAAACCAAGTCGATGTGTTAAATTATACAGGAAACGAAGTTCGAGGAGAAAATACTTTCCGTCCTACAATAGACAACGTTCTAGCTGACAATTTTCCAGCTATTGGACAAGCAAATCCTCTTGATTATACATGGATACAACATGGCACAGCTGAACATCCAGAGTTTGACATCACACAGTTTGCCAAACAGACCTCAACACCCGGTTTGTATGATGTATTTACTCATGTGAAGGGTTATCAACAAGAATTAGCTAAACCTCTTGACATAGTGATAGTTTCCGACTTTTCATACTCTATGCGAAGCTATAACCGTATGGAATACTGGCAGAAAGCAATTCATAGCTTTGCTGATGAGCTTGATAATTATACCGGTAATCCTGATGATATTCATGTTGGTCACGTTGGTTTTGGTAGTAATCTTTTTGATAATCCCCTTTATAATATCCCTCTACAAGATAAAAACAGCGCTAAAACTGCTTTAAATAATCTGGCAAATCAATCCGCGATAAATGCTGATTACACATTTACACAAGCAGGGATACGAAAAGCACGTGAAATGCTTGCAAACAGTGGTCGTGATAGTGAAAAGATTATGATTGTCTTAACAGATGGCATTCCAACTTTCTCTAACGCAATTACTGACTACACTGATGGAAATAACAATAGTATCATTGATGTCGGTGAAGTTACTGGAACTACTACTCACAATGGTCTTCCTTATACAACTTCAACAACTTCTCAAGGCTTCCTACAAGTCGTATCAGGGCGAGCAACTACTGGGACTTATGGACTATTTAATGCTAATAGTCGTCAAATTGACTGGTCTCAAGCGACAAATGGTGGACTTCGTGCTAGAAATATAATTGGACAAGGACCAAATAATAATTTAGGTAGTTATCCAACATATGACAGCACTTTTCCTGCAACTACTTATGAAGCTGACCAAGCAAGAGAAGCTGGAATCACACTTTATGGTATTGGACTCAATATCCAACCAGAAGCTGCCTATCCAACAACTGGAACACCGATAGAACGTACTTTCACAAGTGCCGAAATTACAGATAATTTTAAACGTCTTATCAATGGAAACAATGCAGATAGAGATGGTTTCATCAATCTACCTGATGGAGACATTTCCGAAGTAAGCCGACGACTTGTTGAAATTTTGCAAACACGTATCAACACTGTTGTAGCTGGCGAAATTACTTCAACGCTTGGTGGTCAATTCCTCCTTGAACCTGATAGTGTCCAAGTGAATTTGGTAGGAACAGGTGGAAGTTACGACGAAAATTTTGATACAACAAGTCGAGCTGTAACTGTTTCAAATATTAACCTTGCTCACAATCAAGAGTTACAAATCCACTACCAAGTCCACATCAACACAGAAGACGAAAATTTTGATCCTGATACTTGGTATCATATTTCAAATCCAGCGGAGACGACCTTTACCAATAATGTTGGTTCTGAGGCTGAGGAAACAGCACGTTTTGCAGTTCCTTCTGGACGTGCGCCTGGCATTCCTCTTGAAATAAATAAAAAGTGGCTAGACCTTGACAAAACAAATCGTCCGGAATCTGTCACACTTAAAGTAACACGTCAAACAAATACGCTAAATCCAGATTGGTCTGTTTCAGAAGAACTTTCTGGAAGCGTGAATGCCGATACATGGACAAGTTCCGTATCTGATGGCAAACTTTTCCCAGCTTTCAACAATGAGGGGCAAGCTTTTGAATACTCTGTGACTTCGGAAACAGATTTACCTAATTATGATGAGGAATTTTCAGGTAAAACAGCGACAAATACTGAAAAATATACTTTCAACTTAATAAAACATGGCGAACGTGACCATCATAGTGGTGCTAAATTTACTTTGACACGTATAGATAATAGCTCAAATACTCTTATCGCTACTGGAATCAGTCAAGCCGATGGCACAGTCGCTTGGGATACTCCTATTTACTTTGAAACTGATGCGACTTATCGTTTGGAAGAAACTCGTCCTATCACAGGTCATAAAGTAGCTGGACCTTGGACGATTAGTGTAGAAGATAATGTACCAACAATCAGTGCTGACAATGGAAGTGTTGTAGATTATGTTGATGAAGGTGCGATTTTCACTGTAACACTTCTCAACAAACTGGAAATTACTGAAGTAAGAGGAGAAAAAATCTGGATAGGAGATGAAGAACATGAAAATCTTCGTCCAGCCAGTATCAAGATTCAACTGATGAATGGCGATACTGAAATCGGTGAAGCTCAAGAAGTCACGGCAGATGAGGACGGTAACTGGACATTCAGCTTTGGTTATCTTCCAAAGTATGATGAGGACGGTAAACTTATCGCTTATTCTGTAAAAGAGATAATTGACCCTGAGTTACCTTACTACACAAGTGAGGTTTCTGGAGACATTGAAGATGGTTTTGTGATTACGAACACTTTTGATGAAGAAAAAGCATTCACTGACCTTTCTCTTACTAAAGAATGGGTAACTTCTGGTGCTGTCACTCCTCCTAGCTCTATTCGAGTGAAAATTTTACAAGATAATCAGCCGATTTATCAAGATGCGGATGGAAATTGGTTACCTGTAAATGATGATAGTCCTTATAGCTGGATTACTTTCTCTGGTGATGTTGATGAAACAACTTGGGAAAAAACTTTCTATAATTTGCCAAAATACAGCAGTGCTGGTGTTGAATTTGACTATAGTATAGAAGAAGCTGCTATTCCCGACTGGGTAATGACTGATAATGAAAAAGATGATGATGGAAATATCACCATCACAAATACTTATGATCAAGAGCTTGTTTCTATCCCTGTGGAGAAAATCTGGGAAGCTGGCGTCTTTGATGATGAGACTATGAATAACTTTATTCCAGAAAACGGTATCGAGGTGGAACTCTTTGATGAGGCAGATGATGAAACTGTCATTGATACACTGAGATTGACCGAAGAAGATAACTGGCAAAGAGAGTTTGAAGATCTACCAAAACATCATGCGAATGGTGAGGTCATCAACTATGCTGTCCGCGAACGTGATACTTATGAAGATTTCAGCGAGATTTTCGATACAAACATCACCGGAAACATGGAAGATGGTTTCACAATTACTAATCAGTTTGAACTTCCTATTATTGATATTCCTGTTTTAAAAATCTGGGAAGATTTGGAATATAGTGGATTGCGTCCAGATGATATCACCGTTCACTTACTGCAAGATGGGGAGCGATTTGGCTCACCAGAAGCACTGAGTGATGAGAATGACTGGCACCACAACTTTGAAAATTTACCGAAATATAGTGGTATTTCACAAAGTTCTCCTGAAAATGGACAAGTGACTTATCATTTAACTCCTTATGACTATGATGTTGAGGAAGATGAGGTTTCTGGCTATACTGTAAGTATTGATACTGATGGTTCCGGTGGCTTTATCATCACAAATACACTGATTCCTCTGCCACCACTTTATCTGGAAGTTACAAAGATTGATGCGGATTTTGATTTACCACTGGCTGCTGTCGAATTTACACTTGAAGAAGTCACGGAAGATGATGAGATAAATGAGCCCATCACACCTGTGTCATTCTTTAGTAGCTTTGCTGGGGAAATTGACTCTGAACCTCTCTACAAAAACTTAAAGTCCAATAGTGAAGGTAAACTTTCAGAAAATGGTACGGCTGCTCCTATTGAACTTGAATATGGCAAGAGCTATAAACTTGTGAAAAATAATGCTGTCGGACAATTTCCTAAATTTTCTTATGAGAATGGTGACGATATGGGGGTTTGGATAATCAATACTCCTACACGGGAAGAGGTCTGGGAAAACGCTGCTGATATTTCTGGCGATAAATTGATGTCTGGAAATGTTGATAATTCAAATGCTCATGACCCAAATCACAATCCAAATCATGAACATCCCAACGACCTTGATAGTGTCATTACACAACCAGATGTTCAAATCTTTGATAGAGCGGTGGAACTGCAAAGACCAGCTTCTCCTTTGGGTATTCTTTCTCTGATAAAAACAGAAAATCCTGATTTTAATCTGAGAACTACTGCCAATCTTAGAGCTGTCACACCTAGCTCGCGAAGCCTACTCCGAGAGGATGCTGAGACTTCTGCTTATGTGATTTCCTTTGAAATCCACTCAAATATCACACACTCTTTCACTATTGAAAAAGTGGATGGGACTACTGAAAAGCCGATGGATACTCAATTTCTCCTCCGCTGGGTACAGCTCTATGAACCTGATGCTCCTTTTGAAGACTTGAAAACTATTGATATGAGTGACTTGGATTTGGCGGGAACTGAGGAAGACCCAGATGTTGATGTGGCAACTGGTGCGACACTTTCGACAATAAATGGCTCGAAAAGGATGGACCACATGGGACGTGGTAATCTCTATATTATCAGTGAAGATACACCACCTGCTGGTTATCAGAGCACAAACACGGTGATTGTTGCTTATATGGATGAACCACAAGGACTTGCTGATACAGAGGAAATCCATATCCGTTTGGCACGACGTTCGGCGGATAATCCAAACGTTCTCGAATTTGGAGCGATGGAAGATTTTCCTGAATATCGCGGGTCGCTTAATGAAGGTTTAGGATTGGTCTTTGCCAACTTTAAAACTGGTGTAACGCCAACTCCTGACCCTGACCTTAAACCAGACCCTAATGAACCTAACCCTGACCCTGAACCAAATCCAGAAAATAGACCTGTTAATCACCCTAAAACTCCTACAGCTACTACTGGTAAAACTGCATCCTCTCATCACAAAGGGAACTTACCTGCTTTAGGTATCGCAAGTGCTAGTTTTGCTGGTTTAGGATGTCTCGCTCTCTTGGCTGCCTACCTGATACGACGGCGCACGAAAGATTGATAGATTTTGATAAAAAAATCGCACTTTGTTGATGTGCGGTTTTTTATTTTTCTATGAGTTTCGCGTAATCTGCTGTGAAATCGTTGTGTAGCTGAATTTTTTCTATTTCTGGGATAAAGGCACCGTCAATCGCATAATGATTGATTTTTTCAAAATCTGAAACTTGAAAATCATACCAGTCTGCAATTTTTGTATATTCTTGCTGGAGGTTTGTGTTGCTCACTGTGCGATTGTCGGTATTAAGTGTGACGTGAAGTCCTGCGTCGTAGAATTTTTTGAAAGGATAATCTGCAAGAGCTGTGATTGACTTTGTTTGAAAATTACTGGTCGGCGCCATTTCCAAGACGATATTTTTTTCAATGAGTGTCTCCCAATAAGCTGTGATGTCTTTGCTCATAACACCGTGTCCAATACGTGTTGCACCTAGCTCGACAGCGTCAATAATATTTTGCTCGCAATGAGGGCATTCTCCTGCGTGGAGCGTGATGTGAATATTGCTGTTTTTGGCTGCGCTGATGATTTTTTCAAATTTGATTTCTGGGTAATTGACTTCGTCGCCTGCGAGGTCAAAACCGACAAGTTTTTCATCAGATATTGTATCAAAAAGTGGGAGGAGTTTTTCAAGTTCTGAGAGCGGTTGATGTTTGAGACCGCAGATGAGTGCATTTGCTGTGATGTCAAAATCTTGCTCTGCGCGCGCTAATCCTGCTATGACTGCTTCTACCGCTTCTTCGAGGGTCAGATTTTTCTGGAGATGTTGCGCTGGCGCAAAACGAATTTCGATGTATTTGACATTGTCTTTGGCTGCTTGCTGGACGACGTCATAGGCGGCAATTTCGAGGTTACGGTAACTTTGCAGGAGAGGAAGAACAAAGTCAAAACGTTGTAAATATTCGAGGAGATTGCGCGTGGTTTCAGGTGCTTGCGCTTTTTCGAGGATTTCTGCGTCTGTAGCTGGTAAGCTCTGTCCGTCATTTTTCGCGAGTTGTTTGATGCAGGCAAGGCTGAGTGAGCCGTCAAGGTGGCAATGAAGTTCTACTTTTGGCATTTTGGCAATGAGTTCTGAGTGTAGCAAATGTATCTCCTGTCTTTTGGGTATTTTTTCTATTTTACGCTATTTTGCTTGGAAAATCAAAAAAGAATGTTTTTAGACATCCTTTTTTTGTTTTTGACAGTTCTGTCAAAAATACTTTTACTGGAATTTTAGATTTTTGACAGGGTAAAAACTGACAACCCGCTATCAATTTACCCTTTCCGAAAAGTCTAAGTGCTGAGGTACCTTCGGCGGTTCTGTCAAAAATATTTGAGTTGTAATTTTCCATGACAACGTCCGCAGCGATATTTTTGTGTGTTTATTTTACGTTGTCTGGGATAAATTTGTCCGCATTGTTGACAGCTATAAATCAATTTGGAAGTTGATAAATTGGGAGCATAGCGCAGTCCGCCAACTTGGGCGAGTAATTGTTTGAAGTCTTTATCTGCGTGCTTATAGCCGCGTTTTTGCTGGTAAAGATGATAATGCACCAGCTCGTGCAAAATGATTTTGTCAAAGTCTGGTAATTCTGCCATTTTTGGATTGAAATCAAGATGATTGTCTTTTGGGAAAAATCGGCCGCCTGTACTACGCAAATGATTGTTCCAAATGGCTTTGTGCTTGAATTCCCAGCCAAAATTTTCCAGCGAAAGTTGCTGGACGTAAGCTGTCAAATTATCATCCGAATTTTTGACAGAATGGTCATTATTCACGTGGTGCCACCAAGCTCAGGTTGATTTTTCCGCGTTGTAAGTCCAATGTTTTGACCCAAACTGTCACAATCTGCCCGACAGAAACGACTTCGTAAGGATTTTTGACGAAATTTTTTGACAAATCAGAGACGTGAACCAGCCCGTCATCATGCAGTCCAATGTCAACAAACGCGCCAAAATCGACGACATTTCGGACAACACCTTCGAGTTTTTGACCAATCCGCAAATCCCCTGCTGACAAGATATCCTGCCGCAAAATCGGCGCATCAAAATTATCACGCAAATCACGTCCAGGTTTCATCAAATCATTGATAATATCTGTCAATGTAACCTCGCCAACACCCAGTTTTTCAGCCATTTCTGGGATATTGATTGCTGACAATTTTTTTGACAGTTCTGTCAAAGTCATTTGAGCGCTGTCAGCACCGATTTCTGTCAATAAAGTGTTGACAAGACTGTAACTTTCAGGGTGAACGCCCGTATTGTCAAGGAAATTTTTCCCTTCCGGAATGCGCAAAAATCCTGCCGCTTGCTCAAATGCTTTTGCACCCAGACGAGGTACTTTTTTCAGCTCAGCTCGTGTGGCAAGCGCGCCATTTTCCTCACGATAAGTCACAACGTTCTGCGCGAGCGTTTTGTTCAGCCCAGCAACGTGCGACAAGAGCGACGGACTCGCCGTATTCACATTGACACCGACTTGGTTGACGACCGTTTCGACAACGAAATCTAAGTTTTCTGTGAGTTTTTTCTCAGAAACATCATGCTGATATTGACCCACACCAATGGCTTTTGGCTCAATCTTCACAAGCTCCGCCAATGGGTCCTGCAAGCGCCGTGCGATTGAGATTGCCGAACGTTTTTCAACGGTTAATTCTGGAAATTCTGTACGAGCAAGTTCACTTGCTGAATAAACTGAAGCCCCAGATTCACTCACAATCACATAATAAACATTAGAAAACTCATTTTCTTTTAAGACATCTGCCACAAATTGCTCAGATTCTCGGCTTGCCGTCCCATTTCCAATCGCAATCATATCTACCTTGTAATCGCGAATCAGCTGAGCAAGAGTGACTTTCGATGTAGCAATCTTATCTGCTGACGCAGGTTTCACAGGATAAATCACCGTCGTCATCAGTAATTTTCCAGTCGCATCAACGATTGCCAGCTTCGCGCCTGTCCGAAAGGCTGGGTCAAACCCAAGAACGACACGACCTTTCAAAGGGGCAACGAGCAAAAGATTTTTCAGATTTTGCCCAAAAACATCAATCGCCGAATCTTCCGCACGTTCCGTCAATTCCGCGCGCACCATCCGCTCCATCGCTGGCAACATCTTCTTTTTCAACGCTTCTTTAAGCGCCTGCTGCATTTTTGGATTATTTTGCGCTGTAAAACGCGAAATGAAATAACGCAACATTTTATCTTCATTATTGTCAAATTTCACAGACAAAATCCCCAGATTTTCGCCACGATTAAGCGCCAGCACGCGATGATTAGGCACTTCGGAAATCTTCTCAGAAAATTCATAATACATCTGAAAAACTTGTTTTTCATCTACCGCATCCGTCTTCAAAGAACTCGTAAGCAGGCTATTTTGCTTGATTTCTGAAAGTAACCAACTCCGCAAAGGCGCAGCTTCTGAAATCATTTCAATCAGAATATCCATCGCGCCAGAAATCGCAGCTTCTGCATTTTCAACTTTTTCATTGACAAATTTCTCAGCTTCATTCGTCAAATCTGACACATTTTTCACAATCATTTGTGACAAATCAAACAAGCCATTTTCCCGTGCAATCGTTGCCTTCGTGCGCCGTTTTTCCTTATAAGGCAGATACAAATCCTCAACTTCTGACAACTTCTCAGCCACTTCAATCTGCTGACGAAGTCCGTCCGTCAATTTTCCAGCCTCAGAAATTTTTGACAGAACTGTCAATTTTCTTTCTGACAGTTTTGTCAAACTTTCATTTTCATCAATAATCTTTTTAATTTCCACCTCATCAAGCGTACCAGTGATTTCTTTCCGATAACGCGCGATAAAAGGAACTGTATTTCCCTCAGCAGTCAGTTCCAATACTTTTTCAACCTGCCAAGGCTTAATGCTCAACAAATCAGCGATTTTTTCAATATTTTCCATAGCTCTATTTTATCAAATTTTTTGACAAAACTGTCAAAAATTTTCTGTCAAAAAAAGAAATCCAAAAGTCTCAGATTTCTCTCATTTAGTATTCATTTGCCAATTTACAGACAAAAATTTCTTATTATCAAGATGATAATTCGTCGCGTGTGAGGTCTTCATAAATTTATCAATTCCCCGGTCAACAGCCAACCAACCGCGCGTTCCAAAATGTATCGTATCTCCACTATAATAAGGCTCATAGTACTTATCCGTCAAATCAAGCACATGATTAAATCCCTGCGCATTCAGCTGTTCCTTTATCTTTGAACTAAACTCACGCAAACGCTCGTAAGGCAAACCCGCATAATCTCGATACCATTTCCCATTCACAGGCTGAATAACAAACAACACCTGATTATCATTCGCCGCAAATTGGTTCAGCAACTGCTGGAAATCGCCATATTCAGGACTAGACAAATAACTCACGCGCGCATAAGAACCCTTTTCCGACATCAAAAGTCCCTTATACTTCGTCCAAAGTTTATTATTGATGCCCCAAGGATTATTATTCGCCGCTTTCTCCCCCAAATCATAAGCGCGTTGATTGAGTTCTGCTGGCGTTGGGTGCGCTGGTAATTGCTTGGCATATTTATGAACCTTAGCCAGTTTAGCATCTGCACCTTCCATTTTCGTTGAAAAAGCAGAAAACAACAAATCTTCCTTTTTCCAAAATTCCTGTGCCGCAAATACCGCCGTCCGTTGTGCCGCATTCAAAGCTTTGTTCTGACTCAAAGTCTTCAAGCAACTGCCAATCAGCAAATCATCATCAAAATCTGGTGTACGTTGCAATCGCGCCGCCAACTGTTGTGTCGCAAAATTTCCCGATTTCGCCGACAATAACCAACTATAAACCTCGCCTTTAGAAACAAAATTCTCCAAGGCAGGCACAGGAATTCCCTGTGGTTTAAACCATTGTGGACTAATAATAAACACAATTTTACGCCCATGAAGCTGTTGCGCCACCGAATTCACATAGAAAAATTGTGTCAACGATTGTGTCCCAGGTTGCCCTGCCAAAAATGGTGTCCAAGCTTTATTATATTTATCCGCATAAACACTCGGATGAAAAGCATCCACGTGCTCCAATTCCGATGAACCCAAAATCGGCAAAAATCCATAATTACTAAATGCCTGTTCCTTAATCGAATAACCCACAAACTCCGTCCGCGACTTCGGATTATTCGCAAAAGCCATCAACTGTTTTTGAGAATATTTCCGCATCACAGCCAAAGGAGACAAGAACAAAATCCCAACAAGCAGCAAAGCCACAAAAAGTGGCAACACTTCTTTTAAAATCTTATGTTTCTGAAAGAAATTTTTCATTCGCCCAATTTTTCCTCAACACGTGTCGCAATTTTTTCCGCAGTGTTCCAATCCTGACGGTCCATCTCAGAAGGTGGCAAACTAATACCAAACTCCGCCTCCAACTCAACAATCAGCATAATCGCCATCATCGAGTCCAAAATTCCCTCCTCAAACAAATCCATATCCAGATTTTCACGAAATTCATCCGTCTGCGCCACGCGCTCAATCACATCAAATACTTGTTCTTTCATCTCAAAACCTCTTTCATTTTATAAAAAAATTTATTCATTCACAACATTAAAAATTAGGCAACTGCATTCTCATATGTAACGCGTGCATGATGGCGTAATTTGGAATTCCAGAAAAAATCAGAAAACCAATAAACACCAGATTAAACGTAATCACAATACTCAGCGCACGTGCCCAACGATTATCAGGAATTTTCCATTTTCGCTTCTTCTTAAAACGCAGCCAAGCATCATAAGCAATCAACAATCCCGCATGATAGAAACCATACACTATATAGTACCAAGTCAGCCCGTGCCAAAATCCCATCAAACCCATTGACGTCAGATAACCCACATTGGCAATCAGCACCATATTGCGCGACCAACCTTTAACCATAATCCATTTTGCCACGCGCATCGCCACAAAATCTCGAAACCAAAAAGATAAAGTCATGTGCCAACGATTCCAAAAATCCTTGATATTCTTCGCCAAAAAAGGTTTATTAAAGTTCATCGGCATCTCATAGCCCATGATATAACTCACACCAATCGCAAAAAGTGAATAACCCGCAAAGTTAAAGAACAGATAAAGTCCATAAGCATACATACTGCCAATCATTGTGAGCCATGACGGATGCAACGTTGCCATTATCGCCAATCTGTGCAATGCCAAATTATCAATCTCATGCGCAATGATAAAGTTATACAGAAAACCCAGAAAAATATAAAACAAACCTTTACCAAAAAGCACATCATAATCCGCTCTCAACGGCGCTTCAAGCTCTTTTCTAAAACGGCGAAAGCGGTCAATCGGCCCCGACGAAATCGTTGGATAAAAGTAAAGAAAATAAACAAACTCACGAATAGGAACATCCTTGATTAAACCATCACGTGTCTCAATAATCACACCGACCGTCTTAAAAGTCACATAAGAAATCCCCAAAAATCCCAAAATAGACTCCGGATGTGCCGGATTAAGTAAAGGTGTTCCCTTCACAATCACCAGCGGAAAAATCGAAAGCAGCACCGCAATAACAAATACCCAAGTCGCATTAGACTTTTTCCGATAGTGTTCATAAGCCTTGATAAGCAATGTTTCAAACACACCAAAAGCAAGCAAAGCATAAATCGAAACCGTCCCACCAAAAGTCAGCCACAAGAAAGCAATCGTCAACACAACTTGATAACCCATCCATTTTTTACCAAAACTATGAGCAATCACCAGCGGTATCAACGCAATACCAAGCAATACAAAGTAAAAAGGGTCAGAATATGGTGCCATTAATTATTCTCCCCAAAAACCTGTGCAGCCAGCAACTTACGGTCTATCTTTCCATTTTGATTTAAAGGAAAATCTTCCAGATAAACAAACTTCGTCGGCATCATATAATCCATGATTAAAGGCGCAAGTTCTGTCTTCAAATTTTTAGTATAAGCCCTATCAGGCGTTTTCTCATTGACCACCAGCACAGCAACAAGCGCAACAACTTTATGAAAATCATTTTCTTTTGCCAAAACGACTGCTTTTTCCACCTCTGGCAAACTCAAAAGATGCGACTCAATATCCTGCAGCTCAATCCGAAAACCATTGAATTTTACCTGAAAATCAATCCGACCATTGTAATTAAAAATCCCCTGTTCATCAATAAACCCAGCATCGCCCGTATGATAAGCTCGCTTACCGTCCAACTCAAAGAAAGCCTCAGCCGTTTTCACAGGATTTTCAAAATAACCCTTTGCCACCGAATCCCCAACAATAATCAACTCATCATCAACAATCCGTAATTCCACACCAGACTTCGCCTTACCAATCGGCACACGAGAATAAGCCGCCAAAAGTTCATCCGTTACGCGCACACTAGAAATTGCTCCCGTTGCTTCTGTCGGCCCATAAGTATTGTAAATAGCCGCTTCAGGAAAAGCCGCCAGTAACTTTTGCGCCGTTTTATGTGTCAATTCTTCGCCACAAAAGATAAATTGTGTCAGTTCAGGATGTTTTTCCGCAACAAAACTTGGGTCAAGCAGACAAATATCAACAAAAGAAGGTGTAGAAATCCAAGTATTGATAACACTCCTATTCAAACGCTCAAATAACAGCTTAAAATTTATCGTCTCCTCACGTGACAAAGTCACCAAGCTTCCGCCCGTCGTCAAACTAGGATAAATACTAAAAATCGACAAATCAAAACTATACAAAGCCTGTTCCAAAATCTGATTTCCCTCGATATGTTCAAAACTTGTATTCATCCAATTTGTAAAGCTCAGCAGATTATCATGACTTACCGCCACACCTTTAGGAACACCTGTCGTCCCAGAAGTATAGATAATATAGTTGGTCTCATCACCTGAAACAGCCTGTGTTGTATCAAGCTCAGTTATTTCATCTTCTTTCAAAGCTGCATCAAACTCAAAAAATTCAATCCGCTCCTGCAAAAGACTATCAAACTTATCCGCAACTGGCGCCGTAACAATCACAGCAGACGGTTTTGCCGCATTCAAAATCATCTCTGTCCGCTCAAAAGGTGTGTGAGCATCCACAGGAATATAAGCCCGACCAGTGAGATTTACCGCCAACATCGTAGCTAAAGTCAAAAAATCATTCTTCCCAAAAACGAAAACAGGACGTTCATTTTTTGCTTTCTTAGCCAGCTCTTGACTTATCTGCTTGATGGCAATAAGCAACTCATGATAAGTATAATCTCGTTCTTTTTCAGCAACAACCACACGTTCAGGATAAGTCCGCGCGACTTCTAAAATCCGTTCAATAAGCTTCATATCTTCCCCACCTTTTCTCTTTAAAATTCATTATAAATAAAATGCACTCCACCTGTTCGACTATAAGAATACAAAAACAAAAGTATAACAATAATCACAAAATAAAAGAGTGTTTTTCCTAAAAATAGCCAAAGTTCCTTGTGTTTCATTATTTTTCCTTTCCTATTTCTTCATCCATCTCCATAAATAAAATTCCTAATATAAGATGTTGCTATCAGATTTGAAGTATCAGAGCCATGTGACGTTTTAGATGGATAAAGCGTTGCACTCACTTCATTTCCATTTGCTTTCAATAAATGATAAATCGAAAAACTATCACTCCAAGGAACAGCGCCATCCGTTTGCAAGGCTGTTTTATAATCTCCCTCAAGAAGCATGATTTTTGTCGTCGGACTGACTTTTTGATATCCCTGCTCAATATATTGATACATCGGTTTTTGAATTTCAGGACCTTCAAGTAATACATCTGCTAAAGTCTGACCAGCACTTACTTGCGACACACAATTATTAAACTCTCCATCCAAAGAAACAAACTTGTTGACTGGTGGAAAATCTGTATTACCACCAGTATCTATCATGTAATACATCGCTCCTGTTGCCCCCGAAGAATAACCAACAAGGTTAATCCAAGGAACATTATAATAGAGCTTCAAATATCTTACAGCTGTTTGTATCGCTGGCGAATAAAGTGCCCCATTACTCGTCCCAACAACCGTTCCCAACTGAATGAGTGGATATTTATTTCCCTTAGCAATTTTCCCCGTAGTTGTTAATTTATCATTCTCGCTAATATTGACTAATAAAGTAAGTCCACGTTTAGCTGGAGCAGTTTTGATAGGTAAAATATGCTCAAACAAAATATTTAATGATTTAATACTTCCGCCAGAACCTGTGATATAAATCGTTGGATAAATCGTCTGCTTAGCTGGAATAGATGGTTTTGTTTGCTCATTATCTTCTTTTTTTATCCGAGTTTCTGAAACCTGTACATTTTTTACAAGTGAATAATGTCCCAGATATAAAAAGAGAGAAAAACCAGCTATTATTAGGACAACCGTGCTTAGAAAAGTAGTACTTATAACTTTGCTTTTTTTCAAAAATAATTTCCTCAACTTCAAACATATTTGGATTCTTTTTAAGAATTATAGCACAAGCACCTTTTAAGTTAAATCACATTTCCTGATAAATTGATGATAAAATCTCAGAAAATTTAACTTTACTACTCATTCAATCTTATTTTATCAGAAAAACAACTTCCTGAACCTTACATTTTTGTAAGGTTCAGTATTTTTCATTTACAATGCTCTTGACTTGTAAGTCAAGAGCTGTTATTGCTAGTATAACAGCATTTTTTGACATAAAAAACTATCATTCAGAACACAAAAAAACACCTGAACATCAGATAAAATGTTCAGGTGTTTATAATCTCCTAAAAGATTACATTTGTTTGTTGTAGTATTCAACGATAAGTGCTTCATTGATTTCAGGATTAACTTCATCACGTTCTGGAAGACGAACAAGTTTTCCTTCAAGTTTTTCAGAATCAAATTCAACAAAGTTAGCGCGACCTTTAGTAGCTTCAACAGCTTCAACGATAGCAGGAACTTTAACAGATTTTTCACGAACTGAGATAACTTGACCAACAGCAACGCTGTATGAAGGGATATCAACACGTTTGCCATCAACAAGGATATGACCATGATTGACAAATTGACGTGCTTGACGACGAGTAGTTGCAAGTCCAAGACGGAAAACAACATTATCCAAGCGTTGTTCAAGCAAAGTCATGAAGTTGAAACCAACAGTTCCTTCTTTGATTTTAGTAGCGCGAATGTACAAGTTACGGAATTGACGTTCAGACAAACCGTAAGTGAAACGCATTTTTTGTTTTTCAGCAAGTTGCAAACCGTATTCAGAAAGTTTGCTACGGTTGTTTGGACCGTGTTGACCAGGTACATAGTTACGACGAGCAAGTTCTTTACCAGAACCTGTAAGTGAGATACCATAGCGGCGTGATTGTTTCCATGATGGACCAGTATAACGTGACATGTTTAATGTCCTCCTTAAATTTTATAAGAAGAACTCTAATTGACCAACTTGAGGTGCGTGCATTTTATCTTCGCATGACAGCTTAGCTACTTACAATGGTAAAATGTGGACGCGCTCCCTATTTGGCTGCTGAGTTCAACTTTATAAGTATAACAAAAATTCTTGCAAAATACAAGAATTTTTTATAATAGAATTAGGATTATAAGCTAATTCTTGGTCTTAGTAGTATTATCAAGTATTGATATCTATCAGTATATCAGTGATTTTTGGAATAAAAAAACCCATCGTCAATAGATGAGCCAAAAAGTTAGAAAAGTAAAAATTATTATTTTTACTCATTCCTAACCAATCTTATTTTTCTTCTTTTTTAGCTTCAGGTTTAACTACTGGTTTCACACCTACTGCGTCAAAATGTTTTTTACCGTTACGTTTACCAAATTTGTGTGATTTATAGGCCATGATGGCTCCTTTCGTCATGCTCGCTACTTTTTGAATTCTCTTCTATGCTCACATTATTCTACTAAATTTTACCATATCTTAACAATACTTTCAAGAATTTGAAAATAATTCCATTTTTTACAGCAAAAAACCGACCTTTAGGTCGGCTATATTATCGGGAAGACAGGATTCGAACCTGCGACACCTTGGTCCCAAACCAAGTACTCTACCAAGCTGAGCTACTTCCCGTTGGCAAAAGATTTTTTATTTTAAAGAAAATAACTTAACAAGCTTATTTGAGTACTTGCAAAGTAGAAATGTTTCACATTTCTCTATCCGCAACCTCAAAGCAATGCTTTGAGCTCTACCAAGCTACGCTACTTCCCGTTTTCCACTCATCTTTTTTCAAACATTTGGCAAAATCCAAGACAGGAACGATTGCTACGTACTGAGGTACGCAATTGAGTTCCTAACGAAGAAGTTTGACAAATGCGCCCGGCAGGATTCGAACCTGCAACCGCCTGATTCGTAGTCAGGTACTCTATCCAGTTGAGCCACGGGCGCTTAACGTACTTGATTATTATAGCAAATACGTCTAACTTTTGCAAGAATTTATTACATCTCTAGCAAAAAATAATTTTAATGTTCAGTCTTCCGTTTTTATTTTCAAAAATTTGGCAATATTGCTGACGGCAAAATCAAGCACTTTTTCATCTGGTGTCATTTTATTAGAATGGAGAGGAGCTGGGCTGTCAATGCCAAGCCAAAACATGACCCCTGGGATTTTACTGAGAAGATAGCCAAAATCCTCGCCGGTCATGGCTGGCTCAATGTCAATCAGATTGACTTCGGCGGTTTCATTTTCAAAGAAAGTCATCAGTTCATGCGCGAGTTGGGGATTATTTTCAACAGGGAGATAGCCACCTTGCGTGAGTTTGATTTCGACTTCTTGGTTGAAACTTCCAGCAACACCTTTGGCAATCGTTTCTAAGCGTTCCTTGACAGCTTCTAAAACGTCTAACGTTAGCGCGCGGATTGTTCCATGTAAAAAGGCGGTTTCGGCGATAATATTATTCGTCGTGCCGGCGTGCATTTGCCCAAAAGTGACTACTGCAGAGCCTAATGGATCAACATTACGGCTGACTATCGTCTGAACTTGTGTGACAAAATAGGCGGCAGCAACAAGCGCATCATTGGCGTTATGTGGAAAAGCAGCGTGACCGCCTTTACCTTTGAAAGTCAGCTCCACCTCGCAAGTTCCTGCAAACAAAGTGTGTGTATTTGTCGCAATATCGCCAACTTTTAACTCTGGTCGCACGTGAAGTCCGTAAAATTCGTCAGGAAGCCAGTCACCAAAAGCGTTGCCGTCGTACATCTGCTTGCCACCAGCGACATTTTCCTCAGCAGGTTGAAAGAGAAAAAGGAGATTTTCTTTTGGTTGTGTCTGACCAAGTACTTCAAGCAAGCCGAGCGCTGTCGTCATGTGAATATCGTGTCCGCAAGCGTGCATTCTGCCATTTTTGCTGGCAAAAGGCAATCCTGTCTGCTCTTCGACTGGCAAGCCGTCAATATCGGTGCGCCAGCCGATAGTTTTTGTCGCTTGACTGCCGTGGAGCAGGACGAGAATACCTGTTTCCCATGTTTTTAGCTCGATAAATGCTTTATTAGCGATAATTTCATGGATAACTTTTAATAGATATTTTTGTGTTTCTACTTCTTCCATGCCGATTTCTGGGATTTGATGGAGGTCACGGCGGATTTTGATGAGGTCGAGCATATTATTCTCCTAAATATTACAGATTTCTAAGAGCATCTTCGAGAGCTGTTTTTTGGGCTGTTTTTTCGTCAATTTTTTTGATAATGCGTGCTGGAACGCCTGCGACGACGACATTTTCTGGGACATCTTCTGTGACGATCGCGCCTGCTGCAACAACGGAACCGTTGCCAACTTGCACGCCTTCGATAACGACGGCATTCGCACCAACAAGGACATTATCACCGATACGGACGGGTTCGGCTGAGGCAGGCTCGATGACGCCTGCGAGAACAGCACCTGCGCCGATATGACTGTGTTTGCCGACGGTTGCACGTCCGCCGAGAACAGCGCCCATGTCAATCATCGTGTCGTCACCGATTTCTGCACCGATGTTGATAATTGCGCCCATCATGATGACGACACCATCACCGATGGTGACTTGGTCGCGGATAATTGCGCCGGGTTCGATACGAGCGTTGATGGCGCGGGTGTCAAGGAGGGGAACAGCGGAATTTCTGCCGTCAAATTCGACGATATAATCTTTGTTTTCTGTCAGATTTGACAAGAGAGGCTGAATAGCAGACCAGTCGCCAGCAAGCGTGCCATAAGGTTCAATAGTTGCTGCTGCTATGATATGAAAAATATCTTCTGGAACTTTTCCGTGTAAACGTCCCTTATAAGTTACTTTGACATTGGTTTTCTTTTCGGCATTACCGATAAATTGGATGATTTCTTGGGCGGATAGTTTTTGTGCTTGCATAACTTGTCTCTTTCTATTTTTTGTTTCAATATTCTGATTATAGCAGAAAAAGTTTGTTTTTTCAGAAATAGAGATATTATCTTTTTTGTCAAAGAATAAAAAAATTTTTGACAGTTCTGTCAAAAATTATTTTACAAAATCAGTGAGTCTTTGAACTTTTTTATCAAATTTTTCAAAACTTCCGTCTGAAAATCTTTTGATAAAAGTTGGTACGGTTGGTACATTGTATTGTTCACGAATGCTTTGGAGTTGTGGGTTGATGTCTGTGTCCTCGGTGTCAATGTAAGCAATTTTTGTTGTGACAACTGTGGGTAATTGACGGGCAAAGCGCCGTGTCCAGGGACAAGTGACGCGTCCGAACAATATAAATGTTGTTTCTGTCAAATTTGACAATTCTGTCAAAGGCAAAATTTCTACATTTTTCATGTTGTCAAAAAATTCGGCACGTTTTTCTGCTGCATAAGGTTCTTCGACCCACTCGCCAATGATGATGATGGTGTTGCCTTCGGGTTCAAGAAATGAAAACATGAAATTTCCGTCAGCAGTTGCTGTAATTGGACTTGTCGGAATATCAAGTTCAATCAATTTATCGTGAATTTCATCAATATACTCGACCGAAACAGCGAGTGTTTGATGGGTTGGATTTTCTGTTTCGTTCAGAGCGATTTCGTCTTCAAGTCCGAGTTCGCGCCAAAAAATCTCAGCATTTCCCAGATGATTAATATTTAAAGTAATCATAATTTCCTCCTAATGGCGCACTTTGCTCCACAAAATGAGCAAGGCTGCCATAACGATGATACTCACAATGAGCAGGCTATCACGCATTCCCCATTTGAGCTGGCGGTATTTTGTGCGTCCGTCGCCACCTTGATACCCGCGACTTTCCATGGCAATCGCAAGGTCATCTGCACGGCGAAATGAACTGACAAAAAGTGGAATCAAAATCGGAATGACGGAGCGAATTTTCTGTAAGAGATTTCCCTCGCCAAAGTCCATTCCACGCGCTTTTTGCGCATTCATTATCATCGTTGTGTCGTCCATTAACGTCGGAATGAAACGCAATGAAATTGAGAGCATCAAGCCTAATTCGTGGACGGGAACTTTAATTTTTTTCAGCGGTGCAAGACCTGTCTCAATCCCATCAGCCAGCGTCAATGGTGGTGTTGTCAGCGTTAAAATCGTTGACAAGAAAATAATCAAAACAAATCGGAAGAAAATGTAAACAGCGTTAATCAGACTTTCAGTAGATATTTTCAAAATCCAAAAATGAAAAAGGACGTGTTCACCTGGTGTAAACAGCATCTGAAAAATGACTGTAAACAGGATAAGACCAAGCATTGGACGAAGTCCTTTAAGAAAATAACTAATCGAAATCCGTGAAAGGAGAACGCCTGCGAGCGTGTAAATCAGTAAAAGTAGATAGCCAAGCCAATCATTTGCAAGGAAAATCACAACCACAAAGGCTAACATCACGAGAAGTTTGGAACGTGGGTCCATACGATGAATGAGCGAATCGCCCGGAATGTAACGTCCCATGAGCATATTATTCATTTGTCGCACCTCCTGAGCTTGCATTTTCGTCTGACAGAGCACTGTCAGTTTTTGACAGTTTTGTCAAATCTCCATTTTTTAAAGTGATGAGTTTTTTGACAAGTTCGTCACGTGTGATGGGCAATTTATCAAAATGAACCCCACGTTTTGCCAGTGCTACAGCAAATTCTGTGGATTTTGGAACTCCCAATTCATGTGACACTAGAAAATTGACATCTTGAAAAACATCATGTGGCTCGCCACAACTAATGATATGTCCTTTTTCGAGAAGATAAACATAATCAGCATAATTTGCCACATCATCCATATTGTGCGTGACAAGTACTACTGTTTGCCCTGCTTGATGGATAGTTTCAAAAAGTGCCATCATTTCAATCCGTGCTTTCGGGTCAAGACCTGCTGTCGGCTCATCAAGTACCAGTACTTCCGGCTCCATAGCAAGAATGCCGGCAATCGCGACACGACGCATTTGACCGCCAGAAAGTTCAAAAGGTGATTTTTCCCAAAATTCTTCCGCAAGTCCAACAAGTACCAACTTTTCACGTGCTGTTTTCAGGGCTTCCTCTTCAGATACACCGAAATTTTGCGGGCCGAAAGCAACATCTTTCAAGACTGTTTCTTCAAAAAGCTGTGCTTCTGGAAATTGGAAAACAACACCGACTTTTTTACGAACAGGCTTGATTTCCTTAGCTTTGCTGCTTGATTGAATGACAATTTCATCTACTGCCACAGTTCCTTCAGTCGGCTGTAAAAGTCCGTTAAGGTGCTGTAAAAGTGTTGATTTGCCAGAGCCTGTATGTCCGATAATCGCTGTGTAACTCCCAGATTTGACTTCTAAATCAATGTCAAACAGCGCACGACTTGCAAAAGGCGTATTTGGTTGATAGGTAAAATTTACTTTTTCAAATTTAATCATTTTTCTCTTATTTTTTCTTACATTTTAGCACGCAAAAGCAGGTTTAGTTCAACTGGCTTGCCAAGAAATCTGCAAGTTCCTCATCATCAAGATATTTCTCTGGAATATTTCCAAAAGTTAGTTCTCGTAAATCTGCCATAAGATTTGCAGAAAATGGCACGTCTAAGCCAATCTCAACCATGTCTTCGTCCGAGGCAAAAAGCTCTGCTGGTGTGGCTTGACGGATAATTTTCCCATCGCTCATGACCAAAATCCTATCAGAATGTGCGGCTTCATCAAGGTCGTGCGTGATGGATAAAACGGTCAGATGATACTTGTCTTTGATGTCGTGAATGACACGCATAATCTCCGCACGTCCAGTCGGGTCAAGCATCGACGTACTTTCATCAAGGATAATAATTTCTGGGCGCAGCGCGATAATTCCTGCTACTGCGACACGTTGTTTTTGTCCACCAGAAAGTCGTGCCGGCTCTTTTTTCTTGAAATCCAGCATATTGACCGCACCGAGTGCTTCATCAACTCGGCGAATCATTTCTTCGCGCGGAATCCCTTGATTTTCCATACCAAATGCGACATCATCTTCGACCGTTGCCCCAACGAACTGATTGTCAGGATTTTGAAAAACCATTCCAATTTTTCGGCGCAAATCCCAGACATTTTCCTGACTAAGAAGTTGACCGTCAATCTTGATTGCTCCCGTAAATCCTTCAAGAAGTCCGTCAATCAAGCGCGCAGTCGTTGATTTTCCCGAGCCATTTTTGCCGATAATCGACAACCATTCACCTGAAAAAACATCAAAAGTCACGCCTTTGAGCTGGACATCATTGCTTTCTTGCTCATATTTAAAAGTTAAATTTTCAACTTCGAGAATTTTGTTCATGTCTTATATTATAACAAAAACGACAACATTTGTGCCGTTTTGTTTGATTTTATTGCGATTTTTTTGAAAAATATGCTGAAAAAATTTTTTGACATAGCGAAGCCGTTGTGAGCTTGCTCACTTGCCAGTTCGTCTTGTGACTTTAGTCACTTGTAACGAATAGATACTGTAGTGAAGCGGAGATACGGATTGGCTAGTTTGTTTACCCAGTTCTGTTAAAAATTATTTTTTAAACATTTTCTCAAAATCAGGTTCATCATCAATTTTGACAGCTTTCAAGGCTGATTTCAGTGGTAAATTTTTCTTTTTTCTTGGTAATTTTACTGACGATGTTACAGATTTTTTTGACAGAGAAGCCGTTTCTTTCTTGGCTTTAGTAGTTCTTGATTTTTTTACTTTAGCAACTGATTTCTGCGCTACAAATTGCTCATCAGGAAATTTTTCTGCTAACAAGGTAATAATCTTATCCGCACCAAAATTACTCCCAACCCAGAAAGGTAAATCACGCGCTTTCGCCGCTTCCTTGGCAAAACGTACCGAATGATGTGCAACGTTGAGATTTCTGATGACAACAAAATCGGCTTTTGCCACCAAACGCTCAATCTCACCACGTGTTGGCGTTTTTTTGTCAAATCCCAAAAATTCCACACCAACCGCAGCCAAACTTTCACGCAAATCGCGCCAATACTTGACTTCACAAATCACAAGAACAGTTTTCATGACAGCACCTCTCTAAAATTTTTTGACAGTTTTGTCAAAAATTTTATTAACAAAAAATCCTGTCAAAACTGACAGAATAAATAAGGAGAGGAGGGGATTCGAACCCCCGAGACGCTTGTGGCGCCTACACACTTTCCAGGCGTGCTCCTTCGACCACTCGGACACCTCTCCATTGCTACTTTTCCCGGATTATCTTTCGTGTCCTCCGCCGTCCATGCTCGGACACCTCCAAATCCAGATTCCATTATAGCAAATTTTTTTCGCTTTGACTACTTTTTTGGAAAATGTGCGCGCTGCGCCCAGAACTGTTGATTTTTCCCAGAGCGTACGCAGGCAGCATTGACAAAGTAAGCTCTGAAATTTCAGGTGGCATTTTCATCCATCGTTTCTCGTTTTACTTGCTCCACAGCGTTTTGTCCATCGTTGAGCTTATCCCAAATATGTACGCTTCCTTCGCTCAGTGACTTCTTCACATCAATAATGCGCTGATTACTTGACCCGCGAAACTGCAATAAAAGATTTTTTTTGCTCAGCTTAAAACGTCCATCGACAAGAACATCAATATTCTGCAACATTTCCAGCTTATCTGCCGTTTCAGAAGTAGGATTGCTTTGTAATCCCTGAGTAAAAGCCTTGTCACTCCCTTGGGTCCCGACAAGCTCTTCCCAAGTATAGCCCGTCCAACTCCAAATATCCTTATCTGGTAATTCCGCGCGAATGCGCCGTATCAATGGCAACAAGGTTCCCGTATTCAAAAATGGCTCCCCACCAAGCAAAGTCAAGCCCTGCACATAAGGCTGTGCCAAATCCGCCATAATCCGCTCCTCCAACTCCTGTGTATAAGGCGTTCCATAACGAAAATTCCAAGTGGCTTCATTGTAGCAACCTTCACAATGAAAGAGACAGCCCGACACATAAAGCGAACAGCGCACACCTTCTCCATCAACAAAGTTGATGGGTTTATAATCCGCAATATAATGCTGTTCCAGTTCTTCAGCGCGCCACTCCTTTGGTTTTGGATTATTCATAATTTACTCCTTAGAAATAAAATCTGCCAGAGTTGACAGATTTTACTCAATAATTATTTTTCAATATAGTAACTACTCTTTGCTTCATCAATCGCTTCGCTTTCAATCTCAGTGCCATTTGCGAGAACACCAACTGAGCCGTTCATGTGTTTCACACGGTTTGAGATTTCGGCATGACGACCGTGAACCATTGGACGAGCTTGAGGATTGCCGAGATAACCGCAGGTACGTTTGACAACGTCGCAAGTTTTTGGGTCAGCATTGCCACATTGAGGACATTTGAAACCACGTTCAGTTGGTGTAAAATCTCCTTCAAAGCCACATTCGTAGCAATGGTCAATCGGTGCATTCGTGCCAAGATAGCCAATACGGTCGTAAGCGTAATCCCAGACAGCTTCGAGCGCTCTTGGATTTTGTTGAATCATTGGATATTCACAGTAGTGAATAAAACCGCCATTTGCATAGACTGGATAGTCTTTTTCAAAATCTAATTTTTCAAAAGGGGTCGGATTTTTGCGGATATCGTAGTGGAAAGAGTTTGTATAGTAATCTTTTTCTGTGATATCAGGGATTGAGCCAAATTTTTCCTTATCAAGTCGGCAAAAACGGTCGGTCAGACTTTCAGAAGGTGTGCTGTAAACACTGAAGTGATAGCCGTATTGTTCGCTCCAAGCATCACAATCTTCGTGCATTTTCTTAACAATATCAAGTGTAAAATCTTTGGCTTCCTTATTCGCTTCCCAAGTTGGGCCATAAAAGACTGTTGCCACTTCGTAAAGTCCGATATAGCCAAGCGACACTGTGGCACGTTGATTATTGTATAAATCATCCACATTTCCATCTGCTTCAAGTCGTCCCAAAGCACCGTTCATGTAGAGAATTGGGGCATTTTTTGGACTGGCTTGTTTGACACGCTCAACACGATAGACAAGTGCATCCTTGGCAATACCGATACGCTCATTGAAAATTTGCCAGAACTTATCTTTATCACCGCCAGATTCGAGGGCAATACGAGGAAGATTCATTGTGACAACACCAAGATTATTACGTCCAGAAGTGACGTCATTGCCATGCTCATCTTTCCAACCTTGAAGGAATGACCGGCAGCCCATGCTGGCTTTAAAGGAACCTGTGAGTTCGACAATCTTGTCATAGCTGAGAATATCAGGATACATCCGTTTTGTAGCACATTCAAGAGCAAGTTCTTTGATATCGTAATTTTGCGTACCAACTTCAAGATTAAGCCCACGTTTCAATGTGAAAATGAGTTTTGGGAAAATGGCTGTACGGTGCTCAGAACCAAGTCCACCGATACGCACTTTCAAAATTGCTTTTTGGATTTCGCGGGCATACCAATCTTCACCCAATCCAAAACCAACAGTTACAAATGGTGTTTGACCATTTGACGTGAAAAGTGTGTTAATCTCATATTCGAGAGATTGCATGGCATCATAAATGTCTTTAGCTGTCTTTTCTTGAGCGTAAAGATGTTGCTTTTCTTCGCCATCAATCCATTTTTGTGCGTCTTTGAGATGTTTTTCGTAGTTGAGTTTTGCATATGGCGCAAGAACTTCATCGGCGCGGTCAAATGAACAGCCGCCATATTGAGAACTAGCAACATTGGCAATGATTTGACTGGCTTGAGCAGTTGCTGTTTGGATACTGCGTGGGCTATCAACTTGTGCATTTCCTAGCTTAAAACCATTTTCAAACATATTTTTGAAGTCAATCAAACAACAGTTAGACATCGTCGTATAAGGGCTGTAATCTAAGTCGTGATAGTGAATATCGCCTTTTTGATGGGCATTCGCAACGTGAGCTGGGAGCATTTTGAGACCAATCGCTTTTGCAACAGCGCCAGCAGTCAAATCACGTTGAGTATTGAAAACATCACTGTCTTTATTAGCATTTTCATTGACAACGGTTTGGTCTTTATTGATGAGTTTTTCAATCGTGAAGTTGATATCAGTCGCTTTAGAACGCGAAAAATCGCGCTGAGTACGGTAGCTGACGTATTCTTCGGCGAGGGCGATTTCCCCTGCTTCGATAAGTTCGTGTTCGACGATATTTTGAATTTCGTAGATTTTTACATTTTCATGGAAACGGTTGAAAATCTCCGCCATGACACGGTCCGTGATAGCTTCTAAGCGTTCTTCCATATCCGTTGTCGGTGTATCCAAACTTTCACTGGCTTTACGTAGCGCATCATAGATTTTATCACTATCGAATTTTACAAAACGTCCATCACGTTTGATGACATTCATTGTTTGTGTTGTTGTGTCAATATTTGCACTCCACAGTTTCATGTTGCTGGCTCCTTGTCGTTTTTAACTAAATATCATTGTAGCAGATTTTAAGACAAAATACAAGATATTGTATAAAATTATGCAAAGTTGCGTAAACAGGCACTATATATAGTTTTGGAAATTATTAAAAAAATTCAAGTAAATTGTACTTGAATTTTAATATTTGTTGCCTAATTTGATATTTTTTAATTAGATTTTCTGAAATTTACGTTGGAAGAATTTCACGATTTCCACGATGATAATCACGGAAACGCTGGCGCCAAGCACCATTGCCCATTGATAAAGATCAAGATGTGAAACGTGGAAAATGCCGTTCAAACCTGGAATGATGATAATCGCCGCAAGCAAGATGAAGCTGACGAGGATTGACCAGTTGAAAGTGCGTGATTTGAAAGGTCCAACCTTGAAAATTGATTGATGAATAGATTTGACATTGAAAGCGTGGAAAAGTTGAATCAGTCCAAGGGTTGCAAAGCTCATCGTGAGGGCATCTGCGTGCATGGCTGCATGACTGTGGTGGACTGGGAAAGCGAGCGCTAATCCATAAACACCAAGGGTTAATGCTGCTTGAACAAGTCCTTGATAAATCGTTGAACTCATCACACCACCACTAAAGAAGCTTGCTTTTTTGCCACGCGGTGGCTGTTCCATAATCCCTGGCTCAATCGGTTCAACACCAAGCGCAATCGCTGGGAATGTGTCTGTGACAAGGTTAATCCAGAGCAGATGAACAGGAAGCATGACATCCCAACCGAACATTGTAGCAAGGAAAATCGTCAGAACCTCGGCAGTATTTGCAGAAAGCAGGTACTGAATGGTTTTTTGGATATTTGCAAAGACTTTACGTCCTTCTTTGACCGCCGTGATAATCGTTGCGAAATTGTCGTCGGCAAGAACCATGTCGCTGGCACCTTTGCTGACTTCTGTCCCTGTAATCCCCATTCCGATACCGATATCGGCAGTTTTAAGGGCTGGGGCATCATTGACACCATCACCTGTCATAGCAACGACTTTGTCTTCTTTTTGCCAAGCTTTGACGATACGAACTTTGTGTTCTGGCGAAACGCGGGCGTAAACGCTGTACTGTTTGACGACTTTTTGGAAGTCTTCGTCAGAGAGTTCATTGAGCTCAGCGCCTGTGAGAACGTGGTCTTCTGGGTCGCCATCATTGATAATACCTAGCCGTTTGGCAATCGCTTCGGCGGTATCTTGATGGTCACCTGTAATCATAATTGGACGGATGCCTGCTGATTTTGCCACACGAACAGCTTCAGCGGCTTCGGCACGTTCTGGGTCAATCATGCCAACAAGTCCTGTGAAAATCAATTCTTGTTCGAGAGTTTCTGTTGTCAGATTTTCTGGGATTTTGTCAATGATTTTGTAAGCCATCATCAGGACACGCAAGGCTTCATGTGCCATATCATGGTTGATTTTGAGGATATTATTTTTTGACAGTTCTGTCAAAACTGTTTGGTCACTGTCAAATTTGATACGTTTCAAAAGTTGGTCGGGCGCACCTTTGACAGCGACAAGAAAGTTGCCATCTGTCAGTTGATGAACGGTGGACATGAGTTTACGTTCGCTGTCAAAAGGAAGTTCTGCTACACGCGGTGTTTTTGACAGTTCTGTCAAAAGTTCCAAACCTTTATCTTGTCCGAATTTGACCAGCGCTGTTTCTGTAGGGTCACCAATCAAATCGCCGTCAGCAGAAATTTTTGTGTCATTGGCAAAATTCATAATCCGCAGAGCAAGATTATCAACTGGTAAATCATCTGTCGCAGCACGAAGTTGACCATCAGTATAAATCTTTTCAACGGTCATCTGGTTCATCGTGAGCGTGCCCGTCTTGTCAGAGGCAATGATGTCCGTGGAACCAAGTGTTTCAACGGCTGGCAGCTTTCTGACAATCGCATTTTTCTTTGCGAGAACTTGTGTGCCCAGCGCGAGAACGATGGTAACAATCGCAGGAAGTCCTTCAGGAATTGCCGCCACAGCCAGCGCCACAGAGACCATCAAGCCTTCAACAAGCTCGCCACCGCGCAAAAGATGCACAACAAACGTGACGGCTGCGATTGCCAAAATTGCCCAAGTCAAAACTTTTGACAGACGGTTCAGATTGCGTTTGAGTGGTGTTTCCGTCTCGTCCGCCGACTCAATCATGCTGGCGATTTTCCCGACTTCGGTAAACATTCCCGTCGCAGTCACGACACCGATTGCACGTCCGTAAGTGACGTTGGCATTTTGATAAGCCATGTTCAGGCGGTCGCCAATGCCTGCATCATTTTTGACAGAACTGTCAAAAAACTTTTCGACAGGGACAGATTCTCCTGTCAAAGCAGACTCCTCGATTTTCAAACTGGCAGACTCAATCAAGCGCATATCAGCAGGTACAACATCGCCCGCTTCAAGCGACACAACATCGCCCGGCACCAGTTCTTTACTATCCACCTCGGCAATGTGACCATCGCGTCGCACGCGTGCCATCGGCGAACTCATATTTTTCAAAGCTTCAATCGCTGCTTCGGCTTTTCCTTCTTGATAAACGCCAAACACAGCATTGATAATCACGACTGCCATGATGATAATTGCATCAGAAATATCCTCGCCGTGACTGGTCACGACTGACAAAATCGCTGCGATAATCAAAATGATAATCATCAAATCTTTAAATTGCTCCAAAAATTTGACAATTAAGGGCTTTTTCTTCCCCGCATCCAGCTGATTTGCGCCGTATTCAGCAAGCCGTTGCGCACTTTCTACACTTGTCAAACCTTCTTCACTCGTTGACAATTTACTAAAAACGTCCGTCACGGGCATACTGTAAAACTTCTCTACACTTTGTGTTTTCTTTGTTGTTTCAGGCATTCGCCGACCTCCAAAATAATTTTCGGGAAAAAAATAGACTTGTGGCATTTGTCTGCCACAAGTCTCGCTAATTAAGATAACACCGGAAATTTCTTTCGGTTTTGGCGATGTTATCAGAGCAAATCACACATTGCTCCCGCTACTCCCTTGAGTTCTTACTAATTATAACAAAATTCTTAGAAAAATCAAATGTAAAATTTACAAAATCTTTTTGACAGTTCTGTCAAAAAATTTTTCAGTCATTAATCACCTGAATTTGACAAGATTTCATTGTTTCTAGCGCTGCCAAATGTTTTTCTGGTGAAACACCAGCGCAGCATGACGCATCGACAGTTATCTTGACTTCCGGCGCATAAGCCTTGATGAGCAAAGCATTTGAAACCACGCAAATATCCGTACAAATCCCAATCAGCTCCACTTCATCAACATCCGCATCACGCACAAACTCAGCCAGCTCAAGCGAGCCGAAAGTATTTTTCTCAAAAATCTGTTGAAAACTAAATTGAGCCGCATCTTCTTGGAGCTGCCAGCCTGCAGTATCCTTGATACAGTGCATCACAGGCAGATATTTTCCCTCTTGCGTCGTCAAATAATCTGCAAAATGGGTATCCATTGTCGCAAAGCGTTCATTTTCAGGATAAGTCTGCAATTTTTCCAGCACAGCAGGCACAATCTGCTCTGCTTCTTTTGTTCCCAGACTTCCGTCAATAAAATCATTTTGGAAATCAACCAACACTAACAATTTTTTCATTACATTTTCCTCATCATTTTTTAATCATTATAACAAATTCATAAGAAAAACTGCAAAAAATGCGGTTCAATTTTTAATCAAAATTTTAAAATGGAACTTCATCAGGATTTTTCGCCAACCCTGCAGCGCCGTGCAATCCATCAATAAACGCAACATCTTCGTCTGACAAATCAAAGTCGAAAATATCAGCATTTTCTGCAATCCGACTGGCAGTGACAGACTTAGGCAATGGCAAATAACCTTTGTGAAGTGACCAACGCAACACAACTTGCGCCACCGTTTTACCATATTTTTCAGCGATTGTCGCCAACTCAGCAACAGCAAAAATCTTCCCTGTGCCAAGAGGACTGTAAGCTTCCGTCAAAATCTCGTGTGCATTGTTGTAAGCAACGATTTCCTCTTGCTGGTCTGAAGGATTGACCAAGATTTGATTGACAACAGGCTTGATTTCAGCAACTTCAAGCAAAGCGTCCAAATGACGCGGATGGAAATTCGACACACCAATCGCGCGAACTTTTCCAGCTTTGACACCTTCTTCCATCGCTTTCCAGACCGCCGCATTGCGCGTAGCATAGTTTGGACGGCTCGCCAGCGGATTTGGCCAATGAATCAAATACAAATCCAAGTAATCAAGTCCAAGTTTCGCAAGGCTTTCATCAAGCGCTGCACGAGCTTCTTCCGTTGTCGCAACACCCCAGAGTTTCGTTGTAATAAAGAGTTCCTCACGCGGAATGCCACTATCTTTGATAGCTTTTCCGACAGATTCTTCATTATGATAAGCTGCTGCCGTATCAATATGACGATAACCTGCTTCAAGTGCTGCTTTCACCGCATTATACGCTTCATCGCCATCGGCAGATTGCCAAGTACCAAAGCCAACTTTGGGAATTTTCACACCATTTGCCAGTGTATAAGTATCTGTTAAAGACATATTCGTATCCTCCAATTTATTTCTAATCATATTTTAACATTTTACCTTAAAATTCTTTAAAATTTTGTGTTTCAAAAGCAAAAACAATTTACATTTATAATCATTTCGCCCGCAAAATGGTAAAATGATAATAGTAAAATTAGAAAATGAGGTATTTATTATGGCAGAAGTTGAAAGTTTCACACTCGATCACACAAAAGTTCTTGCACCTTATGTGCGCTTGATTGACACAGAAAAAGGACCACATGGCGACGTTATCAGCAATTTTGATGTCCGTTTCGTCCAACCTAACGCAAATGTCATTGGTATGGCTGCTTTGCACACGATTGAACATAGCATGGCTAGTCTTATCCGTGATAGAATGGATGGCATGATTGACTTTTCACCATTTGGCTGTCAGACTGGTTTTCACATGATTACTTGGGGCGAACACACGCCTGAAGAAATCGCCAAAGTTATCAAATCTTCCCTCGAAGAAATCACTTCTGATGCTTTTGGTTGGGAACAAGTCCCTGGTGTTGCCGAAAAAGAATGTGGCAACTACAAGAATCACAGCGTTTTTGGGGCGAAAGAATGGGCGAAAAAAATCCTTACCGAAGGTATTTCATCTGACCCATTTGAGCGCAAAGTCATCTAATTTCCTCATAAGGAGCTTAATATGAGCAATTTGATTATTCAATCCAAGATTTTCAGCCTTGGTGGCGAGATGTGGATTACCGATGAAAATGAAAATCCGCGCTACACAGTCAAAGGAAGTTTCTTAAAATTTCCTAAGGAATTTGTTATTTATGACGAAAATGGACAAGCGCGGGCAAGAGTTATCCACAAAATGGTTTCTTTATTACCAAAATTCCTGCTAGAAATTGATGGAAATGAAGTCGCAACCATCAGCAAACGTTTCAGTTTTCTCAAGCCAAAATACGACATTGACGCAGTCGGTGTCTCTGTTGAAGGTAATATCTGGGATATGAATTTCGAGATTGTGAAAAATGGTGCAACGATTGGACGCATTGACAAAAGCTGGGTATCATTTCGCGATAAATATGCGTTAGAAATTCTTGATGAAGCAGATGAACTGATAGTTCTAGGACTTGTTCTCGCGATTGATTATGTCAAGAATGAAGACCAATCCGTAGCAAATTCAATAAATTAGGAGAAAAGTATGGGAAAATACCAATTAGACTATAAAGGACAAGCTTCCGTTCAGAAATTTCATGAAAAAAATTCCACAGTCAAGACAGATAAATTATCAAAAGTTGAGGAATTAAAAGCAAAATATCTTGAAAATAAGAAAAAAGAGGCAAAAAAATGAGAAAGTTGAATATCGCTTACGTTGGTTTTGGCAAATCAACCAATCGCTATCACATTCCTTATGTCAAACAGCGTGAAAACTTTAATATTGCGCGCATTGTCACTCCTCATCTTGGCAAACGTCCAGAGGAAGCCGAATTGGCTGCTTCTGGTACGATTTTTTCGACGGATATTGCCGATATTATCAATGATGACACGCTTGATTTGGTTGTGGTTGTCACACCCGCAAAGTTTCACTATGAGACGGCAAAGCAACTTTTACTCGCTGGAAAAAATGTCCTTTGCGACAAACCTTTGGTTGAAACATTAGAAGAAGCTAAGGAATTAGTTAAAATTGCACAGGAGAAAAATGTCTTTTTCATGCCTTTCCAAAATCGACGATTTGACAGTGATTTTTTGACGGTTAAAAAAGTAATTGAGACTGGCTACTTGGGTGATATTATTGACATTACGGTCAATATGGACCATTTTCGTCCCGATGATGCTGGGCAGGGAACAAATTTTGATGGTGCTTGGTATGGACATGGTGTTCATCTTGTAGACCAGATGATTGCACTCTTTGGCAAGCCAGAAAAGGTGCAGTACGACATTCGTGCCACACGTGATGAAAATGCGGTTGATGATTATTTTTCAGTTAATCTTCTCTATCCTAAACACCGTGCAACGGTTGCTGCTTCTGAACTTGTCGCTCTCCCACACGCGAAATGGATTGTTTACGGCACACGCGGTACTTTCATCAAGCAAAATGTTGACCAGCAAGAAAATGACTTGAAAGTTGGGATTATGCCAGGCACAGATGGTTTTGGATTGGACAGTCCACAAGATTTTGGACAACTCGTCTATTACAATCAAAATGGAGATAAGATTAAAAAAACAATTCCGACTGTTGCTGGCGACTACGGACGTGTCTATGACAGTGTTTATGAGACTTTAGTCAACACTTCTGACAAACTTGTCAGTGATGAACAAATTTTGACAGTGATTGAAAGCTTAGAAAATGGTTTTATTCAATAAAATGTGAAGTACATAAGTTTTTGACAGTTCTGTCAAAAACTTTTTTTCATAATTCTTATGTTTCTATAATAAATAAGATTAAAAATTTTTATGATGAACTTAAAAAAATACAAGTTTCCTTTTTTAATTTTCAATTTATAATAAGTCTATTAGCTTTTTCAATATAAAAAGCTAAATGTTCCCAAAATCTTACTAAAACTGGTAGAATAAAGCCTATGACAATTACTTTTAAACACATTACCAAGGATTACAATGAGAAATCTGTCCTGTCCGATGTCAGTTTTGACATTGCCTCACGCGAATTTTTTGTTCTCGTTGGTGCCTCTGGTGGTGGAAAAACAACACTTCTCAAGATGATTAATCGCTTGATTGAGCCAACTTCTGGTGAAATTTTGATTGATAATGAGAAAATCACGTCGCTCAATCTTAGAGACTTACGTTTACAGATTGGCTATGTCCTGCAACAAATTGCGCTCTTTCCAAATATGACCGTTCTCGAAAATGTCGGTTTAATTCCCGCGATGAAAGGTTGGAAGAAAGAACAAATTCGTGCACGTGTGACAGAACTTCTCCCACTTGTTGGACTTGATGCTGAGACTTATCTTGACCGCCTGCCCAGCCAACTTTCTGGTGGTGAAGCCCAGCGGATTGGGATTTTGCGCGCAATTGCGGCTGAACCCAAGATTATCTTAATGGACGAACCTTTTTCAGCACTTGACCCGATTTCCCGCAAACAACTGCAGGAACTTGTTAAAAATTTGCAAAAAGAGTTGAAAATCACGACCGTTTTTGTCACACATGACATGAACGAAGCAATGGCACTCGCCGATCATATCGCGATTGTCAAAGAGGGAAATCTCTTGCAAACAGGTACGCCGCAAGAACTTCTCAATGCGCCAGCCGATGATTATGTTGCTAGTTTTTTCAAAGATTATCAAGAAGATTTCTCAAAAATCAAGCTCAATGACCTCACAGAAAATTTGACAGAACTGTCAAAAGCTTTTTCAGCTGATGCGCCTTTGACAGAAGTCTTAAAAACTCTTTCTCACCGTCATGAAAGCGAGGAAACACACGCATGAGCAAATTGATTTCAACCTTTCAATCACAGGAACATCAATTTTGGCAATATCTTTTACAACATATCCAAATCTCATTGATTTCTCTTTTTATTGCCATTTTAATCGCTGTCCCCTTAGCACTTTTACTCCGCAGATTTCCAAAAATCGCTGAACTCGTGTTACAAATCACAGGAATTTTTCAAACCATTCCTAGTTTAGCCTTGCTTGGACTTCTGATCCCTTTCATCGGAATTGGCTCTCTGCCTGCGATTGTCGCCCTTGTGATTTATGCCCTTTTTCCTATCGTGCAAACAACCTACACTGGCTTGCAACAAATTGACCCATCACTTTCTGAAGCCGCGATTGCTTTCGGTATGAACCGTCGTGAGCGTTTGATGAAATTTGAATTAGCGATTGCGATGCCATTTATCATGGCTGGTATCCGCACAGCTGCCATCATGATTATCGGAACAGCAACTTTAGCAGCGCTGATTGGTGCCGGTGGCTTAGGAAATTTCATCATGCAAGGGATAAATTCTAATGATGTTAATCTTATTCTCATTGGAGCGATTTCTTCAGCAGTTCTTGCCATTATCTTCTCATATGTTCTTCATTTACTAGAAAAGGCAAAAATCCGCACCATTTTAATCAGTTTTTTCATTGGACTTGCCATTTTAGGCGGCAGTTATTATCGTCCCGCTGACAATCATCCACAGATTACGATTGGTGGCAAACTTGGCTCCGAGCCTGCTATTCTCATCAATATGTACAAGGATTTGATTGAAAAAGATAGTGATATCCAAGTCAATCTCAAACCCAATTTTGGAGATACGACTTTCTGTTACAATGCGCTGAAATCTAACAAAATCGACATTTATCCTGAATATTCTGGGACGATTTTGGAAACTTTTGTGAAAGACCCAACGCACTCGAACGACCCTAAAACAGTCTATAACGAAGCGAAAAATGGTATCAAGAAATTAAATGATTTCGCTTATTTAGCACCTACGAAATTCCAAGATACTTACGCACTTGCCGCTAAAACGAGCTTTGCTAAAGAGTATCATCTCAAAACTATTTCTGATTTGAGCAATGCTTCCAATATCACCGCAGGTTTTGACCTTGAATTTGCCAATCGAAGTGACGGTTATTTGGGACTTGAAAAACTTTATGGGCTACATTTCAATGTGAAAACGATGCAGACAAGCCTGATTTATAACGCACTCAACAGCAATGCAGTCAATCTTGCTGAGGTTTATTCAACGGACAGCCAGATTAAACAATATCATCTGACCGTGCTCAAAGACAATAAAGAGCTTTTCCCACCTTACCAAGCAGCACCGCTGATGAGTGAAAAACTGCTCAAAAAATATCCTGAACTCAAATCCATCCTGAACAAACTCTCAGGTAAAATTACTGACAAGGAAATGATTGAGATGAACTATGATGTCAATGTCAAACAAGAAAGTCCAGCGACTGTTGCCCATCATTTCTTAGAAAAACATCATCTTATCTAAAAATTTACTCAGTTTATAAGAAAAAAATTAAAACTCTCTGTTCAACTAAGCAGAGAGTTTTTTATTAAAAAAAATAAGCCAAATCAATGACTTATTTTCTCCTTTTTTATGCGGAAGGCGGGACTTGAACCCGCACCAAGAAAATTCCCGACAGGATCCTTAATCCTGCGCGTCTGCCAATTCCGCCACTTCCGCTAGCAAAACAGTACCTTTTAATATTATCATTTCTCATTCATAATTGCAAGTATCATATAACAAAAGATGCAGTTTTTAGCTCAATATTCGGAAAATTACGCGACTGCGTGTTTTCCTGCCACAAAACCTGTGACAAAAGCACAAGTGACATTGT
Organism: Lactococcus nasutitermitis; assembly: GCF_018403765.1. Lineage (GTDB taxonomy): Bacteria > Bacillota > Bacilli > Lactobacillales > Streptococcaceae > Lactococcus > Lactococcus nasutitermitis. Next base: position 29,083 of record NZ_BOVQ01000007.1, on the reverse strand, counting down.
AACCACCTGTGTAACCATTGATATCAAGCAATTCTCCCGTCATGAAAAGTCCTCTTATCAACTTACTTTCCATCGTTTTCGGATTGATTTCTTTCAGATTTACGCCGCCACCAGTGACAAAAGATTTTTCGATTGGAAATGTGCTGTCAATTCTGATTTCAAAGTTTTTTATTTTTTTGACAAAACTGTCAAAATCTTTTTCACTGAGTTGTTTTGCGGGTTGAGCAGGATTTATACCAGCCTGTTCCAACATGAAAATTAGAATTCTTTCTTGCAAAATTTCACTAAAAACATTTTTGACAGACTTCGCGTTATTTTTTGACAGTCCTGTCAAAAATTTTTTCAAGTCATTTTCCGATTTTTCAGGAAAAATATCTAATAAAACTCTGACAGATTTCTCACCTTTAGCTAATTCTTTATTAATAAAACTCGAACAACGCAAAGCCGCCGGCCCACTCAATCCGAAATGAGTAAATAACATATCCAACTGGTGCTGCGCAAGCTTTTTCCCTTTTGCATTCACAACGGAAAGTTTCACATCACGCAAAGAAATTCCCTGCAACGTTTTATCTAAAATAAATTTTTCATGAGAAATCAATGGTGACTCTGTAGGGTAAAGTTCGGTGATTGTATGCCCTGCTGATTTTGCAAATGTATATCCATCTCCAGTTGAGCCAGTTGACGGATAAGCCTTGCCACCAGTAGATAAAATAACAGATGAAGCTAAGATTTTTTCAGTTTTTGTCTGAACACCAATCACTTGTCCCTCATCTATCAACATCTCAATCACAGAAGTATTCGGCAAGTATTTCACGCCCAAACTAAGAATTTTATTAAAAAGTGTCTCAACAATCGTTTGGGACTTATCGGTCACAGGAAAAAGGCGTCCATGGTCTTCTTCTTTTAGCTGGACACCATTTTTCTTAAAAAATTGAATAATATCAAGATTCGAAAACTGGTCGAAAGCACTATAAAGAAAACGTCCATTTCCAGGAACATTTTGCAAAATCTCCTCTACAGGCTTGCTATTTGTGACGTTACAACGCCCGCCGCCAGTCATAAGCAATTTTTTGCCGACCTTTTTATTCTTATCAATGAGCGCCACCTTAGCACCTGATTGAGTTGCCGAAATCGCTGCCATCATTCCACTTGGACCTGCGCCCACCACAATAACATCAAAATTATCCATTCCCACATTATACTATTAAATCTCATTAACTTTCAACTCCTATTCACAACTATTATTAATAAATAAAATAAATATAAAAAGTCATAAAAATGAATTAAAATAGCAAAGCAATCTATGCTATAATAGCCAAGTTGTTTTCTTAAAACAGCACATAGAATGACAATAATAACGAATAGGTAAAACAAATGAAAATAAAAATACTCATCATCAGCCTTGGACTCTGCTTTTTATTTCTTATATTAGCATTTCCAACACAAGTTTTCGCCACTGCTGGCGGACACTTTGGCGGAAGTGTGCATACAAGTATCACACATACAAGGTCTTACAGTAGTCACTCCTCCTTTCATCGAGGTTATGGAATAGGATTTCCTTTCTTTCACAGGGGTTATGGAACATCATTTCCCTTGGACTTTTTCCTTTTCGCTGCTATCGGAATAATTGCAAAAATACGACAAAGTTCCAATAGGAAATCTAAATATACAAAAATAATTGAAATTGAAGATACTACACGCGTTGAGCAGATAGAAACAATCTTCAAAGATATTCAGCGTGCTTGGAGCGCACAAGAACTAGCTGGCGTTAGAAATCTCTATACTGATAAATTATTTGAACAGCATGAGAAAGCATTAACGAAACTCTCAGAAAATCAACAAACAAATTATACTTTAAATCCAATCATCGAAGGACTTAGTAGATATCGCGAAAAAGAAAATTCTTTCACAGTAGATATCTTTTTCAGAGCGATTGATTATACTAGTGATGATAATAGAAATACTATCATCAACGGCACTTCCACAGATTATCAAAATTTTCATCAACGCTGGACTTTCGTCAATGATGAAAATGTCCTACAAGTCAGTAAAATAAAAGCATTAAAATCATAAAATAAACAGTTCTCGATAACTGCTCGTAAAACTATTTCTCACTAACAAGTGTCAAAGTAGCTTTCCTAGCTTCTTATTAACATATCGTCGCTTTATGGAATGTGTTATAATAAAATCATGGTAGAGTTAACTGACGATATTTTAAAAAAAGTGATTAAAAAACGCTCACAAATTTCTCATAAAGGAGATTATGGACGCGTTTTGGTGATTGGTGGAAATGCACAATACGGAGGTGCGGCGATTTTGGCGGCTTCTAGTGCTGTACATTCAGGAAGTGGTCTGGTTACCGTTGCCTGTGATACAAGAAATCACACCGCTTTGCACGCCCAACTTCCTGAAGCCATGCTTCTTGATTTTACGCAAGATTTTTCAAAGCATATACAAGCCGCCAATGTGGTACTTATCGGCTGTGGACTGGGCTTAGAACATCAAAGTTTACAACTTCTCAAAAAAACTTTATCGCTCATTGATGACCAACAATGGCTCATAATTGACGGTTCGGCAATCACTTTATTTGCCGAGGAAAATTTAACATTAAAATATCCTGAGAAAACGGTCTTCACTCCTCATCAGATGGAGCTAGAAAGATTAACAAACATTAAGATTTCTCATCAAACACTAGAAAATATCCAAGAATTTTCTAATAAAATAGGAGCAATTCTCGTCGCAAAATCCCATGAAACAAAAATTTTTAGTCCCAATCATGAAAATTATATCTTAAAGATTGGTACGCCTGCACAAGCAACAGGAGGAATGGGAGATACACTTGCTGGTATGATTGCTGCATTTCTAGGACAATTTCACGAAGAAGCTCTTCTTTCGCTTGCAGCTGCAAGCTATCTCCACAGTTTTATCGCCCAATCACTTGCCCAAGAGCAATATGTTGTTTTACCAAGTGATATTATTAGAGAAATTCCCAAATTTATGAAAAAGTTCTCAGAAAAATAAATTTTCTCTCATTATTCTATAAAAAGGAGCCTCAAAATGACTACAACTATCGAAAATATTCTCGAAGCTATGAAAAAAGCTGAAAAAATCCGACCAAAAGTAGGCGGTTTCCCCTATCTTGCTGAATGTTTACGGCAAGCCAATGTCACACGCAATGTCTGGCATCTTCCTTCTGCTCAAAGCACTTTTTTCACAAAAAATACGGCTGTGACTTTCCAGAATGAACCTCTTGTCAAAGGACCAGTAGAAATTCCAGCTTACGATGAAGCTAAATTTTTGAAAGCTTTGCGCGCAGACCAAGCTGGCGAGACAAGTTTCCCTGAATTTCTCAAAGCAACTTGGGAAGCTGGCATCGTAAGCTACGAAGTCGATTTTCTTAAAAGAACCTGCACTTATTACGGGATAAATGATGAAAATTACACCGAAAACTATCCCAGTGTTAGCGTAAAATAATAAAAAAATCAGAGTAAAATCTCTGGTTTTTTCTGTGAACCAGTTTCTTTGAAAAGTGGTATAATTAAATTTATTGATTTTCTGATTAGTTAATGCTATTAAATACTTATGTGAGTAATAATTAACTGTCTTAATTAAAACTTAAAATACAAGGAGGAAAAATGATTAATCTCGGACGACGCTATTTGCAGTTCTGGCCTGTTTTTTTGGCGCTCTTATTCTTAGTTATTCAAGTTGTGACAAACCTTTGGTTGCCAACGATTACCGCAGATATCATCAACAAAGGAATAGCTCAGCACGACATGAGCTATATTTGGAATATGGGCGGGATTATGTTAATTGTCGCTATCGCAAGCTGGGTTTCTGCAATTATTAACGTGTATTACGCATCACGGCAAAGTCAGCGCTTAGGAATGAATTTGCGCCATGATTTATTCAAAAAAATCCTGTTCATGGATGATGCTGCATTTCATGATTTTGGCGATTCGACACTGATTACTCGGACGACAAACGATGTGACACAGCTCCAAAACGTTTTTCAGACGATTTTGCGGATGATGTTGATGGCGCCCATGATGCTGATTGGTTCAATTTTTATGGCATGGAAATTGAGTGCCAATCTGATGGTTGTTTTTCTCGTCAGTTTACCGATTTTGACTTTGGCAGTCGTGATTAACATGGGCATTGCGATTCCAAGATTTCGCTCAATGCAAAGTAAGATTGATAAAATAAATCTTGTCTTTCAGCAGGGCTTGACTGGTGTCCGTGTCATTCGCGCTTTCAATCGTGATGATTATGAAGTTAAGAAATTTGATGAAGCCAACCGTGATTTGACACATACCAGCCGTGTCGTTTTGACGACGGTTGCGATGTTGATGCCAATCATGACTGTGATTTTATCATTCACAAATATTGCGATTGTTTGGTTTGGTGCTGACCTCATTGGTAAAAACATGATGGGAATGGGAAACCTCGTCGCATTTTTGACTTATGCCACACAGATTTTGATGAGTTTCATGCAGCTTTCTGCGGTAGCGGTCATGGTGCCACGTGCGCAAGTTTCCGCCACGCGTGTTCGCGAAGTTTTGGAACGTCCTGACAAGGTTTTAGACCCTGAAAAAGTTTTGGATAAAAATGTTTCTGATATAAAATTAGATTTTGACGATGTTTCTTATAAATTTGACGAAGCCGAACGCAATGCGCTGTCACATTTGACCGCTGAAATCACTGCTGGTCAAACGCTGGCGGTGATTGGTGGGACAGGCTCTGGGAAATCAACGCTCATCAATCTGATTGCTCGTTTGATGGACGTGACTGACGGTTCTATTAAGTTAAATGGCACAGACATTCGCCAAATCAGTCAACACGAATTGCACGATAAAGTTGCTATCACTCAGCAAAAAGCGGTACTTTTCTCAGGAACTGTCCGCTCAAACTTATATTTTGGAAAGCCTGATGCAAGTGATGATGAGATGTGGAAAGCATTGGAAATCGCTCAAGCAAGTGACTTTGTCAAAGAACAGGGCGGACTTGATATGCCTGTTGAGCAAAATGGCGATAATTTCTCAGGTGGTCAACGTCAACGTTTAGCGATTGCGCGAACATTGATAAAACCAGCAGATATTTATCTCTTTGACGACAGTTTTTCTGCGCTAGATTTCGCAACAGATGCAAAGTTACGTCTCGCAATTTCGCAATCTGAAAAACACGCACAAGCGATTAAAGTCATTGTCGCACAACGTATCGCTACCGTCATGAATGCCAATCAAATCCTCGTCCTTGAAAATGGCGAAATGGCTGGTCTTGGCAGTCACAAAGAACTTGCAAAATCTTGTCCACAGTACCAAGAAATCATGCGTTCACAGCTTTCAGATAAGGATTTATCTGCAATGGGTATTGAAATCAAATCATTGAAAAGTGAAGAAAATAAAGGAGGTGATTCACTATGATGCGAGGTGGTGGAAATTATCTCAATCGCGGTGGCGGTGCAGCTTCACGTTGGGGGAAAAAAGCTCAGCGTGCGCAAAATTTCTGGCCGACAATCATCCGCCTTTTCAAATATATGCGACGTGACCGCTGGGGACTTCTCTTTAGCTTAGTTATCGCTGCGATTTCCGTTATTTTATCTGTTCAAGCTCCAAAAATCCTGGGCAATGCGACAACTGTTGTTTTCAATGGTGTCACAAATTCTCTGCAGGCTGGACACAGTATTCACATTGACATGGCAAAAGTTGGACATATTCTGAGTTATGTTGCTATCATTTACATTATCAGCTTCATCTTTGGGATTATTCAACAAAGTGTGATGACGCGGATTTCACAACGTACTGTTTTTACTTTGCGTAAAGAATTTAAAGCTAAAATGTCACAACTTCCTGTGAGTTACTATGACACACACAATAACGGCGATATCATGAGTCGAATGATTAACGATATGGACAATATATCAGGAACACTCAATCAAACGTTAATCCAGCTTGTGACTTCTGTGCTACAGTTTGTCGGGACGATTTATTTCATGCTGACGATTAGTTGGCAGCTGGCGCTCGTTGCCTTTATCACGGTACCACTTGCTTTTCTGACGGTGCGCATTGTTGCGCCATTGTCGCAACGTTTCTTCTCTGCTCAACAGCGCAATCTCGGACTTTTGAACAATCAAATCGAGGAAAATTACGCAGGACACACCGTTATCAAAACTTTCAATCATGAAGATGAGATGCTGACACGATTTACCAAGCAAAATGATGATTATTATCAAGCTGCTTGGAAAGCACAATTTGTCTCGACGCTGATTTATCCAACGATGCGTTTTATCAATAATCTGGATTATCTGGCAATGGCAGTCATTGGTGGCTTGAAAGTGGTTTCTGGAACCATCAATCTGGGTGATGTTCAGGCGATGTTGCAATATACGAACCAGTTTTCACAACCGATTACCAATATTTCTAATATGATTAACACGATACAGGCGACTGTTGCCTCTGCTGAGCGGATTTTTGAAGTTTTGGATAGTAAAGAAATGGAAAATCCTGTAGCTACACCAGCCATCAGCACTGACAGTCTTGTCAAATTTGATAACGTTGCTTTCAGCTATGTAGCTGAGCAACCGTTGATGCAAGATTACTCAATGGAAGTACATGAGGGCGAAATGGTCGCAATCGTTGGCCCAACTGGTGCAGGTAAGACGACCATGATTAACCTGCTAGAGCGATTTTACGATACCACAGCTGGGACGATATTCCTACGAGGTCAAGATACTAAAGCACTCAAACGTTCCGAACTTCGTGCGCAGATGGCAATGGTACTGCAAGAAACTTGGCTATTTTCCGGCACAATCCGCGATAACCTGCGTTATGGCAATCTTGATGCGACAGATGACGAACTCTTGCGCGCCGCAAAAATGGCTTACGCTGATGAGTTCATTCAGACTTTGCCACAAGGCTACGATACTCTGCTCAATGAGGAAGCAACCAACATTTCTCAAGGTCAACGTCAGTTATTGACGATTGCTCGCGCTTTTCTTGCCAATCCTGAAATTTTGATTCTTGATGAGGCAACGAGTTCAGTGGATACTCGGACAGAGCGGCTCATTCAAAGTGCTATGAACCGTTTGCTTAAAGGGCGCACAAGTTTTGTCGTGGCGCACCGTTTGAGTACGATTCGTGATGCCGACCAGATTCTCGTCATGAACCACGGTAATATCGTTGAAAAAGGTACACACGATAGTTTGCTGGCACAAGGCGGAATGTATGCTGACCTTTATAATTCACAATTTGCACAATAAAAAGTTTTTGACATACGTTGTGAGCTTGCTCACTTTACGGCTATGCTAGTTGGGTTATCCAATTCTGCCGAAGGGCTTTGGTGCTTTAGCACCTAGGCTTCTCGGACAAGGTGAACTGATAGCAACGCTGTCAGTTTGTACCCTGTCAAAAACTTTCTCAGATAAATTTAAAAAACTTCTCATTTTTTGAGAAGTTTTTTAATTTTTGACAATTCTATCAAAAGAATTTTCATTATTTTTTAATCTTGATAAATAAAACTTTGAGATAATCTCCTTCTGGAAATTCGCGTGCGACATGAAAATCTGCTGGCAAATTTTCTTCTTGAAAAATGTCAAATTTGACCTGTTTTTTGCGGAGCGCCTGTTCAATACTCTGCCGAAATTTTTCGCGTGAGACATTCGCAGCATTCGTTGAGGCAATCAGAATTCCATTTCCTGCAAGAATATCCACCGAAGCCTCGACCAGCTCGCCATAATTTTTCGCCACAGAAAATGTTTTCTTGCCATTGCGCGCAAAACTTGGCGGGTCGAGGACGATGATATCATAGCTCAGCTGCTTTTTCTTGGCATAATTGAAATAGCTAAAAACGTCCATCACATAGATTTTCTGGCTCTCAGGCGCAATCCCATTGACGAAAAATTGTTCCCGTGTCTTGTCCAGAGAACGTTTCGCCAAATCGACACTCGTTGTCTGACTCGCGCCACCAACCGCTGCTGCTACTGAAAATGCGCCAGTGTAGCTAAACATATTGAGCAATCTTTTCTCTGTTGCCAGTCCATTGACGAGTGTCGCACGGACATTTTTCTGGTCCAGAAAAATTCCTGTCATCAATCCATCGTCAAGATAAGTCGCATAATTCACCCCATTTTCCTTGACAATCAACGGTTCAGGCGCTTTTTCTCCCCAAATATGGTCGCCATTATTTTTGACAGAGTTGCCGAAGGGGCTTGGTGCTTTAGCACCTAGACTTCTCGGACAGGATGAACTGATAGCAACGCTGTCAGTTTGTACCCTGTCAAAACGAATTTTCTCATAAATTCCTAATATCTCAGGAAAAATTTCCAAAAAAGCTATCAAAATTTCTTGCGACTGCGCATATATAAATTCATTGTACCAAGAAAATACAGCAAAACCAGCGTAAAAATCTACCGTCAAGCCCCCCAGTCCATCGCCCTCACCATTAAACAAACGAAAGGCGTTTGCCTTATCATCTGCAAAAAAAGGCTGTCGCAAAGCTTTTGCCTGAGCAAATTTTTCCGCGTAAAATAGTGCATCAATCGCCCGATTTTCTCGTGACAAAAGCCAACCCACCCCCTTATTTTGCTTGGACAAATAGCCTGTTCCTAAAAACTTCTTCTTTTCATCAAAAAATTGCACAAAATCTTTTTTTGACAATTCTGTCAAAAACTTTTCCTCAGAAAAATCAATTTTTGTCAAAAAATCTGCCGCCGTCAAGAGTGGATAACCAGCCCGCAAACGTCGTGCTGCCTGTGCCTTTACAATCATTTTTTCCATAATTAAATTGTACCAAAAAAGACGACCAAAGTCGCCTCCACAAAATATCGAGTGAAAAATCAATCCGTCTCAATCCGCCGAATGCCTTTCTTTTCCACCTCATCCAGCGAATCAGCATAACCAGCATCCGCATAACGCAGCACACCAAGGCTTGTATCATTATCGAGTGACAATTTCAACCGGTCAGCTGCCGCATCCGAACCATCAGCAACAATCGTCAGTCCCGCCGACTGCATATAGCCTGCGTAACCACCACCACCAGCATGAATTGCCACCAAATCCGCTTTTGAACTGCTGGCAACCATCGCATTAATCAGCGGCCAATCCGAAATTGCATCGGAACCATCTTTCAGATTCTCCGTCATGATATTCGGGTGTGTCATCGCTCCAGCATCCAAATGGTCTCGTGTAAATGCCACCGGCCCACTCAAAATACCATCCGCGACAAATTGATTGACCGCCAATGCCAATTTTGTCCGCTCACCATGTCCCAACCAGCTAATCCGCGCAGGCAGACCTTGTACAGGCACATATTCACCTGCCAATTTAATCCAATTTGTCACAATCTTATTATCTGCAAAAAACTCCAGCAAATACTGGTCAATCAGCTCAATATCTCGTTTTTCGCCCGACAAAGCGACCCAGCGAAAAGGCCCAATCGCACGCTCAAACAGAGGACGCAAGAAAGCCTCCGTAAAAATCGGAATATCAAAAGCATTTTCCACACCATAAGCTTTCGCCTGCGTCCGAATATTATTCCCATTATCAAAAACTACCGAACCACGCGCTTGAAAATCAAGAATTGCCCGCACTTCCTTCGCCACACTCGCACCAGCCAACGCAATCGCACGCTCAGGATTTTCCTTGCGCAAGACCGCCAACTCTGCCAACGTCACATTTTCAGGCACATAACCATACAGCAAATCATGCGCCGCCGTCTGGTCACTCACAATATCAGGAATCACGCCCCGTTGCAAAAGTAGAGGATAAACCGTCGCCGCATTGGCAATCAGCCCTACAGATACCGCCGTTTTCGCCAACTGCGCTTCACGAATCCAGTGTAAAGCCTCATCCAAATCAGCCGTTTTTTTCTGCAAAAATCCCGTCTCAACCCGCTTGTCGGCTTTCGTTTCATCGACATCTACAACCAAAATCGCCGCACCAGCCATGACCCCCGCCAAAGGTTGCGACCCCGACATTCCGCCAAGTCCAGCTGTCAAGATAAATTTCCCAGCCAAATCTCCCTCAAAATGCTTCCGCGCAATCGCCTGAAAAATCTCATAAGTCCCTTGAATAACCCCTTGTGAGCCGATATATTGCCAATCCCCAGCGGTCAAGCCACCCCACATCGTCAGATTTTGGTCATAAAGTTTATAAAATTCCTCCGAATTTGCCCAATGTCCGACCAAATTACTCGTCGCCATAATCACCAAAGGCGCATCCTTGTGCGTTTTTAAAATCCCAATCGGTTTGCCAGACTGAATAACCAGCGTTTCATCTTCTTCAAGCACTTTCAAACTCTCAACAATCGCCCGATAACTGCCCCAATCACGCGCGGCCTTGCCAATCGAGCCATAAACCACCAAATTATCCTGGTCTTCCGCATTTTCCAGATTATTTTCCAACAAACGAAGCAAAGCTTCCTGCCGCCAACCTTTTGTCCGCAATGTATTTCCACGTTGTGCCTTAATTACCATCTCTTAACCGACTTTCTTTATGTTTTAACTGAATTTTAACACACAAACATCAGCAACTACTTTCAAATTCATAAAATTTGCTATAAATTTTATAAAAGTAAGCAAATCAAATAATGGCTTTAAAAAAATTCAAATGCTCAGTTCCTTTTTTCATGTTAAAATTTGCATTATCAATAACTAGAGGTAGAAAAAATGGTAAGAAAATTAACAAAAGATGATGTTTTAGCAGCAGTCAAAGGAGGAAGTGTTTTCGCTTCTGGTGGCGGAGCTTTCTATGAACATGGTTTAGCAATGGGCTACGCAGCACTTGCTTTAGGTGATGTCAACTTAATTTCCATAGATGAATTATCAGATGATGCTGTTCTCCTCACTCAAACCGCGATTGGCGCACCTGCTGGCACAACCGACTGGCAAATGCAAGGCAAAGACTACATAAAAGCTGTCCAACTCGTCCAAGAACGCCTAGACAAAAAAATTGTCGGACTTTGGACACCACAAAATGGCAAATCCAGCTCAACCAATGGCTGGATTAGCGCAGCGGCACTCGAACTCTATATCGTTGACGTGACTGGCGATATACGTGCCCATCCAACAGGAGAAATGGGCGATATCGGTGTCAATTCAAATCCTGATTACACCACAATCCAAGCTGCCGCAGGAGGCAAACACGAAACAGGAAAATACACCGAAGTTGTCGTCGAAGGAAAGTCAAAAACGACCTCAAAAATTCTCCGTGCCGCATCTGACCAAGCTGGTGGCTTCATTGCCACCGCGCGTCACCCCCTTTCTGCAAAATATGTCCGTGAAAATGCTGTTATCGGTGGACTTTCAACAGCCATTCATCTGGGACACACTATTCTCAAAGTTGAGAAAAAAGGGGCAGATGCTGTGATTTCAAGCATTGTCAAAGAAACAAAAGGCGAAATTATCGCTCGTGGCAAGGTCATTTCCAAAAAAATGCGCTATACTAACCAAGCCTTTGACATTGGAACTATCGTTATTGAAGATGAAAAGGGCAAAAAATTCACCCTTTACGCACAAAATGAATTTATGGCAATTGAAGATGAAACTGGAAAACGTCTCTCGACCTATCCTGACGTCCAAACGCTTTTCCGCACCGAAGATGCTTTCCCCTTATCAACCAATGAAGTCAAAAAAGGTCAAGAAGTCGTCTTATTTAAGATTGATAAGTCACATTTCCAACTCTCAACCGGTGTCAAAGACGCCGAAGTCTATCCAGATGTTGAAAAATCATTAGGTATCAAACTTTATGACTATTCATTTCCTAAAAAATGAAAACTGAGGTAAGCCATGCAAACATTCACTCTAACTGGCTTTGACCTGAAACCACGCGAGGTTTTACGCATCGTTCGTGAAAATCTGAAACTTGAAATTGATAGCACAGCACTCCAGCGTGCAAAAAAAGCACGACAGATTGTCCTAAAAAAAGCGCAAGGTACAGAAAAAATATACGGTTTAAATACTGGTGTCGGACAAAATAAAGACCAGCTGATTTCGATAGATGCGATTGAAAAATTCAATCGTAATCTGATTTATTCTCATCTCGTTGCGATTGGTGCACCTGTCTCTGAAATCCAAGCACGTGCCACTTTACTTATTAAACTCAATTCATTTTTACGTGGAAATTCTGGTGTGTCATTGGAAATTATCCTGTTGATGTTGGAAATGCTCAATCGTCAGATTACACCTGTGATGAAGGCAACTTCTTCGATTGGTGAGTCTGATTTGGGGACACTTGCTTTTCTTGGTTTAGTCCTCATCGGTGAAGGAGAAGTTTATTACCAAGGAAAAATCCAAGCAACCAAACAAGTCTTTGAGCAAGAAAAACTTATAGCGACTGTGCTGGGGCCAAAAGATGGACTTTCTATTGTCTCCTCAAATGCTTATTCACAAGCCTTATCTATCTTTGTAATTGATGAAACAGAACGTCTTTTGGCAAATATGGAGCTTATTTATTCTTTAACTCTGGAAGCTATTGATGGCAACGTCACCCCTTTTCTCTGCTATCGTAAAAGCGCACCGGAAAATAGTGGTTATCTGCAAGTTGCTGAGAAGATTTTGGCAAATCTTACCGGTTCGTATCTGATAGATAACCATTACCGTAAAAGTATGCAAGACCCGCTATCTTTTAGAAATTTTCCCAGTGTTGCAGCAAGTCTATATGATGCACTTGATTATCTATCACAGATTGTTAGCACACATCTGACAATTTCTGATGAAAATCCTTATGTTGACTTGGAACGTGAAGAAATCCTATCCACTTGCTATTATGATACAACATCAAGTGCTTTAGCTTTGGAAATGGTCAATACATCACTTTCGCAGCTCGCGCGTATGAGTGTTTTCCGCATTATCAAGCTCGGCGACTCTAATTTCACAGATTTACCTCGTTTTTTAGCTGCAAATGAGCAAATGCTGGGATTTCAAACCTTGCAAAAAACCGCTGCACGCTTGGAAGTTCAAATCAATGACCTAACAAATACAACAGCAAATAATTTTTATCCGATTTCTTCAGGTATTGAAGATTATGCGACCAATCTACTGCTTGTTTTATCGAAAACTTCGCAGATTTTGTCTTATTTTAACTATATCTTGGCGATTGAAGGTTTATCCGCCGCACAAGCGATTGATTTGCGCAAGGTCAAACCTTTGGGAATTGGTTCTCAACAACTCTACAGCACGCTTCGTAAACTTGTTCCCTTTTTAGATAGTGATTACAATCTCTCCGAGTTGGTAGAAAAGATTGCTTCCGAACTTATTGCCAATTCATTGGGAATTGCTGCTTCTTTTGATGCTGCACAGTTGTGATTTTGAATAAAAGCACATAAATATCATACCACTTGTGATGTCCCAATTATTTTCATTCCCTATATATACAAAAAAGGCGTATAAAGTCGCCTTTTTCACTTAGCTTATCTGTTCAGTATATTTCTCCGCGTACCAAGCAATTCCCTGATTTTTCCAACCTCCCTTTACTAGACTATCGCGCTCATAGCTACTTGTTGTATAGTTATGTTGACCACTATTTGGATTGTACTGCACATAAACTGGAAGCTCTTTTGTTGTGTCCGAATACCAACCAATTCCCTCATTATGCCAACCAGCTTTTACCAGCTGATTAAGTTCATAAGTGCTTGTTGTGTAATAATGCAGTCCAGCATTTGGATTATACAAGCGATAAACTGGCAAAGCTGATATTCTAGGTGATAGCCAAGCATTCCCTTCATTTCGCCAACCAAGTGCTACAAGATGATTGGCTTCATAACTACTCGCCGTATAGAAATGCTCACCAGAGTTTGGATTGTACAGCCGATACATGAGAGAAAGATGACAGTGCAGGATAAACGACAATCTCTGAACCAGCAACTACCTTGACCTGTATCTGATTGTTCACTGGTAGAGCAGCCATATCCGTCCAACTCCGTACTTCACCACAATCCGCCTGCATCTGAGCCAACAAACTTTTTGAAAGCATCGCTGTAAATGTCAATGTCACCGTACCAGCTTTCAGCGCTGTAAAATCTCCCTTACTATCTACTTTTAAAACTGTAGAGTCACTCGACTGATAACCAATCATTCCAGCAAAGTCATAAGTATAGTTCGCAGGTCCGAAGTTCATATATTTTATAGGTTGTACATAGACATCAAGATTTCCCGAAGCCCCTACGGCAAGCGATGTTGGTGTCGCATTAACATTAAAAGTCGGCGCAAATTCCCCGATAGGTCCTACCCAAGAAAAATTGCTTGCATTCACTTTCTGACGCTGAGTATTCCCAACCGTGACACTTGTCGCACTCGCTGTCGGTGTACTTTGTGTGTAAAGCATACCGCCCAATAAACTGATCCCCATGGCGATGGATAATAAAGTTCTTCTTTTCATAATAATATCTCCAAAAAATATTCTATTTACTACATTTCTATTATAGCACTTCAATATAAAAAAATGACCCATCAAGGTCATTTTCAATTTAATCTTATTATTTATCAGTCAAAGCTGCTAAGCCTGGAAGAACTTTACCTTCGAGGAGTTCCATAGATGCGCCACCACCAGTTGAAATCCATGAGAATTTGTCTGCGTAGCCAAGGTTAATCGCTGCTGCAGCTGAGTCGCCACCACCGATGATTGATTTCACATCAGGTTGTTTAACGATAGCTTCCATCAAGCCGATTGTTCCTGCTTGGAAGTCTGGATTTTCAAAGACACCAACTGGGCCATTCCAAACGACTGTTTTTGCACCTTCAAGTTGAGTTGAGTAGTCAGCGATTGTTTTTGTTGCTACGTCAAGTCCCATGAAGCCTGCAGGAATGTTTTCATCTGCTGTTTCTTTGACTTCTGTATAGTCAGCAAATGCGTTTGCTACTTTATGGTCAAGTGGAAGAACGAGCTTTCCATTTGCTTTTTCAAGCAAACCTTTTGCAAGGTCAAGTTTATCATCTTCAACAAGTGATGTACCGATTTCGTAGCCTTGCGCTTTGAGGAAGGTATAAGCCATGCCGCCACCGATGATAACTTTATCTGCTTTTGCAAGCAAGTTTTCGATAACACCGATTTTATCAGATACTTTTGAGCCACCAAGAATGGCTACAAATGGACGAACTGGGCTTTCAACGGCTTCTTGGATATAGGCGATTTCATTTTCAAGAAGGAAACCAGCGACAGCTTTTTCGACGTTTGCAGAGATACCAACGTTTGAAGCGTGTGCGCGGTGAGCTGTACCAAATGCGTCATTGACAAAGATGCCTTCGCCAAGTGATGCCCAATATTTACCAAGTTCTGGGTCATTTTTAGACTCTTTTTTGCCGTCGATGTCTTCAAAACGTGTGTTTTCAACGAGCAAGATTTCGCCGTCTTTGAGTGTGTTAATCGCTGTTTCAAGCTTTTCGCCACGAGTAACTCCTGGGAAAACAACTTCTTGTCCAAGTTTTTCAGAAAGAGCTTTTGCAACTGGAGCGAGTGATTTGCCAGCTTTGTCTTCTTCTGTTTTAACACGTCCGAGGTGAGAAAAGAGAACGGCACGTCCACCATTTTCAAGGATGTACTTGATAGTTGGAAGTGCTGCATTGATACGGTTATCATTTGTGATAACACCGTCTTTTACAGGAACGTTGAAGTCCACACGAACGAGGACTTTTTTACCTTTAAGTTCAACGTCTTTAACAGTCAATTTTGCCATAATATGAAAATCTCCTATTTATTTAAGATATTGAGTAAATGACTTTTACTCAATTCATTTTTGATAAGATAATTATATCACAATTTCAGCAAATATTGGCAAAATAATTTTTGATATAGGACAAGTCGTTGTGAGCTTTGCTCACTTGCCAGTTCAGCTTGTGACTTTAGAATGGACAGCAGAGTGTAGCGGAGATACCAATATGTTTTGACAGACTTGTCAAAATCAAAATATCAGCCAAAAACTTTTTTGACAGTTTTGTCAAAAAAATTGTAAAACAAAAAGCACTGATTTCTCAATACTTTTATCAAAAATTAATATTTTTTACGTTTACGAGCAGCTTCTGATTTGCGTTTTGCTTTTACAGATGGTTTCTCATAGTGTTCACGTTTGCGGAGTTCTTGAAGAGTTCCAGCTTTTGTTACGGCACGTTTGAAGCGGCGGAGTGCGTCGTCAAGCGATTCGTTTTTACGTACAACAGTTTTTGACATTCATTTCACCCCATTCCTGTTTCTGATTATGTCAAACAGACACTTTCCATAGTATATCAGTTTTTGACAGCTTTGTCAAATCAATTTTTTCACAAAAATTATCAAAAATATTTTTTGACAGTTCTGTCAAAAAGTTTTCCGCTCTTTATCTGCCTGAAAATGAACACGTGAGATGATATAGCGTGCAATTGGCTGTGCAACCAGTGATTCAACAATCAATGAAATCATAAAATTGCGTGGCCATTTAGCAAAAAAATGAACAATTGGTGAAAGAGAAATCTGCTTGGTACCAATCCAAGTACCGATAACTGTCATTAAAATTGACATCAAAAGAACATTGCAGAGCACAGTGATTGTGATGGTCGCCCGAAAACTATCTCCCTTATGGGTTAATCTTTGTGCCATTTTTCCAGCAATTTTATCCGTCATTAGAAATGAAAATGCACAACCCAACCAAATAAATGGCAAGAGTGGCAAGAGCGAGCGGTAAGTTGCCCAGCTGGCACCGATTTCTGAAAATGTAATGACAGGTGCAATCAGATTGACCGAAATCACCGAAATAATCAGAAAGAAAAAGATTCCCTCACGACCATTACGTGGTAGATGAGTGTGAAATTTGTGATGGTCAGTAACCACCTGAGTGTTTGTTTGCATAAGCATTCTCCCTTTGAGTATATAAAAACGCATTGGACAAAATTATCCAAGCGCTGGTTCAAATGTTTATACGCGCAAAACGTTACGTATTCATTATACAACAAAAATGAAAATTTGTCAGTCCTTTTTGAAAAAATATTTTTTGACAGAACTGTCAAAAAAAATAAACTACTCAGCAATCCCTTTCCACTGCTCAATCCACTCCTCCATACTGATATTCTCTGGTTTGCGCCCCTCATGCACCCCAATCTTGTAATCCAGATAATCCAAAGTTTCCTGCATTTCTGCAAGTTCCTCTTCCAACTTTGCCTTACGCTCCCGCAATATTGCCAAATGAAACTCATCCGAATCAGGCGTATTCAAAATCTCCTTGATTTTTGCCAACGGAATTCCTGCCCGTCGATAATGCAAAATCGCATAAACACGTCGTAAAGCCGCCTCATCATAAACACGAACTCCCGCCTGATTGCGTGGCACTGTCACCAATCCCTCCTTTTCATAATAACGCAAAGTATAAGCCGAAGTTCTCGTTTTCTCCACCACCTGAGCAATACTAACCATCACACACCTCATTTTCTATTTTTTTAAAATAAATTCGCAAGTTCAATCTTTTCCCTTGACTTAGAGTAACTCTAACAATGTATAATTCATATTGTACTAAAAAAATCCAAACAACTCAAACAAAAAAATATTTCACAAGGAGAAAACATTGAACGATAAACAACTCAACCATTCACTCACCGCCTTTCTATTTTCCAATATCATGGTTGGACTCGAAGGCACCATTTTGGCAACCGCACTTCCATCAATGATGGCACAACTTCACGGTATTTCACTCATGAGCTGGGTCATCACGATTTATATGTTAATGATGTCCGTTTCAGCTCCGATTTGGACAAAACTCTCCGAGCGCTTCGGCTACAAACGTCTCTTCCTCATAGGTACCGCACTTTTTACCCTCGCCTCAGCTCTCGAAGGACTTTCAGTAAATATGCCCATGCTCATTATCGCCCGCCTTATCATGGGAATCGGCGCAGGAGCTATGCAACAACTTCCATTTGTCATCTACGGTATTCTACTAAATACTGAAAAGAGACGCCGTGCCACAGGAAATGCGATTTCAGCTTACTCTCTCTCAGCCGTTATTGCCCCCATTATAGGCGGACTTATCGTTGACAATCTTGGCTGGCGCTGGGTATTTTTTATCAATATTCCCATTGGACTCTTGATGATGCTCGCTGTCGCCAGAAATTTCCATCCAGATTTTCAAGCCCACAAAAAACCTATTGATTTTGCAGGAACAAGTACACTCTCACTTGGTGTCATCAGCCTCATGCTCGCTCTCCAATTTCTCGGCACGGCAAAACCAAATCTACCTCTCATTCTCATTTTATTTATTCTTAGCATCATTTTACTCACTAGCTTCTGGCAAATCGAAAAACGTGCAAAAGACCCGATTGTCCCACTTACCCTCTTTAAAGAAAAGTCATATATGTTCAAAAATCTCCTGATGTTCCTCATCTACGGATTTTTCGGATTTTACTCTAACTATCTTCCCACTTGGGGACAAGGTATTTTAGGAAAAACAGCATTCATCGGTGGTCTTATCCTCATTCCCTCATCTATCTTCTTAGTTATCGGCTCACAAATCGCCACCAGACTTGCTCAACAAATCGGTGAAAAACGTCTAACCATCGCTGGTTCCGTTCTCATGCTTCTAGGAGCTATCATTCTCTTTCTCACACCACAAGTCGCAAGTTTCTCAATTCTTTTACTTATTGCAGGTATTTTGGGATTTTCCACAGGTATAAGCTCTACCACACTTCAAGTCGGTATCCAAGAGTCCGTCACCTCAGAACTCATCGGTGCAGCCACCGCACTCAATGCACTTATTCGTACACTGGGTACAACGCTTATCCTCTCTGGACTTTCTGTATCTCTTAACCGTACTTTTTCGACAGCCATCACTAAAAATCACAAATTCAACTTCACACTTATCAATCAAATCTCCGACAGTGAAGCCGTCAAGCATCTCCCACATGCTCTGATTACGCCACTTCGTCATGTTTTGTTTAATGGTTTACACTCATTAGCTCTCATCGGTACCCTCATTCTCTGCCTTGCTCTCATTGTCAATATCATTGACCCATGGACAAAAAAATCAGCCTAATCAGCTGATTTTCACTCAAGAATTTTTCCCGCACCACGTCCAAATAAACCAGAACTTGTCAAAGACTTATAAAAATCAGCCATCTTCGGTGTCAGATTAAATCGCATTGCAAGAGGACGCAAGTTTGCCTCCAAATTAGATAGCTCTGTTTTCATTCGTCCACCAGCCTCAATCCTATTTTTCGTCTCAAGCAAAAAATGACGTTCCCAATCCCGCACATCTCGGTCAAGAATAAGATTATAAATCCTATTCAAAATTTCAAGTTCCTCTGTATTCATAAATAAATAATACCATAAAACCATATTTTCTGTGCTATAATAAATTAAAAATCACAAGAATAGGCAAAAAAATGAGCAAAGAAAAAGCAATATTTGCAGGTGGCTGTTTCTGGTGCATGGTAGAGCCATTTGAAGAACGTCCCGGTATCCTATCTATCACAAGTGGCTACACTGGAGGACACGTTGACAATCCGACTTATGACCAAGTATGTGGCAATTATACTGGCCACGTAGAAGCTGTTGAAATCATTTTCGACAATACTATCATCAGTTACAGCGAACTCCTCGAACTCTATTGGAGCCTCATTGACCCCACCGACCCAAATGGTCAGTTTCTCGACCGTGGCGACAGCTATCGTCCAGTCATTTTCGTAGATAATGAAAATCAGCGAAACATCGCCGAAGCCAGTAAAGAAAAACTCCAAAGCGAATTTAACAAGCCAATCATCGTTCCAATCGAAGACACACAAACTTTCTGGCTTGCCGAAGATTACCATCAAGGTTTCTACAAGAAAAATCCCAAGCGTTACAAAGCAGTTCACAAAGCCCGTCAACGTTTTCTCACTTTTCAACGTATCAAACGTAAACTCAGTAAAAGCAAAAAAATCAGCTAAAAGCTGATTTTTTTAACTCACAATTTCATAATGATTTTTCCTCTTAGCAAAACTAAAGTAAACAATCGTCAAAACTGTAAAGAATACAGTAATTCCAAGTAAAATCAAAACATTCTGCGTCGCCGAACTTCCAATCGAAACCGTCTCACGCAATGCTTCAATCCCATAAGTCATTGGAACATAAGGATTGAAAAATTGGAAAAACTTCCCTGAAAGTTGGATAGGAAACAGTCCAGCCGAGCTTGAAAGTTGTATCACCATGAATGTTAGTATCACAACTGGACTAAATTTTTTCAAAGTTGCACTAAAGAAAGCAACAATACTCATATATGCGAAAGCTTCCGCGACCAGTGCGACAAGTGTTGACAGAGCATTAGAAGAACTCAAACCATTGATAAAAGCAAGGGCTGCAAACATCACAACCGCCTGCAAAAAGCTCAATGTATAAAGAACACTCGCTTTGCTCGCCCACCAAGCAAGCCCAGAAGTCGGCCGCTTTTTCGGTCCAAAAAAGTCAAAAATCGTATTCAAACTAATCGCACCCACAAATAAAGCAACCGACATCATATAAGGCGCAGCAGCCGTCCCATTATTAGGGACATTTGAAACATCTTTATGATTAACAGCCACAGGAGTGGTAATTGCTTGACTATTCTTTCTCTTCGTACTAATCATTGAAAGCTCTTGGCTACCATGTGCAAGATTTTTATGTAATTTATCTGCGCCAGCATTCATCTTTGTAGCCCCAAGATAAAGAGAATCTTCAGCAGTTGAAATCTTGCCCACAGCCCTTTCTAACTTCCCATTTTGAGCCGTCAATGTTTGACTAGCCACCGTCAATTTCTGACTTCCTGGAATAATTTGATTATTCAAGACTGATTTAATCTGTAAAAGCCCCGTTTGTTGCTTTTTAATAGCCGTAACTGCGCCAGAAACAAGGATATTATTTGCCTGATTAAGCTTGGTAACATTCGTCTGCAAATTTACCAATTCATTCTGAGCATTTTTTATCACAGCTTCAAAACTACTGATTTGTCCAATCAATGTTGTCAACTTTGTCGCATAACTACTAAAATTAAGCTGACTTACTTCGCTCGAAACGGCACTATCTGCTGCCTGTAAGAGGGATTGTTGATTACTTGATGATGAATTTTTATAAGCATCTGTTGTTTTGATTTGCTGATTGACAAGAGTGGATATTTCTTGACTTATCGTATTATTATCCGCTTGAGAAAGTAGTGGTTCTAAACTTTGTAGTTCACTCTTTAAATTCTCAATCTCGGATAAAGTCCTTGTCAGTTCTGGTTGAGAAAGTGTAACTGCTTGATTGACCTGACTATCGAGTTGATTGATAGCCGATTGAAGTTTTGGAAGATTAGTCGTTAATTCATCAATCTGTACATTTCCATTAGGAATAGCTCCTGTCAACTTTTGTAAACCTTGTGTCAATTCAGAAGTTCCATTGGAAATTTTAGATTCATTTTTCAAATAATCCGTCAATCCTTTAGAAAATTGACCTGTTCCTTGCGAAAGTTGCGCAGTTCCATTGAGTAATCTCTGAGAACCATTCAACAGTTTATTACTTCCATTTGCCGCGCGTGTCATTCCCTTACCTACATCTGCAAATTGATTTAAAAGTTCTTGTGTATAAAGTGCTGTGATTTCTTTAGCAACTTTTTCTTTAAGAGCTGTTACCGTTCCATTTGCCACAGAAGTCGCCGTCATAGAACGTCCCTGAGAAGTCTGATAATCAATCTGCATCATTTTTGGGTGATTCGTGAGCAAAGTCTCCGCAGAGGCTGAAAATTGCTTAGAAATTTTTAATACCATATAATAACTTCCCTTGCGCAATCCATCTATACCTGACTTTTCAGAAACAAAATGATAATCCAAAGTTTTTGTTTTTTTCATCTGTTTGACCAAAGAAGTACCAATATCAAGCGTTTTTCCATCAAATTTAACAGCCTTATCTTCATTGACAATCGCAACAGGAAGCTGATTCAGATGATTGTATGGGTCCCACATACTCGCCAAAAAAATCATCGCATAAAACATTGGAATAAAACTCACAAAAATAATACTAACTAGTAAAAAACGCTTTGTAAATAAAGCTTTCCATTCAGCAGCAATCATCTCTAGCCTCCGTTTTTTGTATTCTATTGATTATTTTCTATATTATAACACAATAAAGTATCAAAAAAACCTTACATTTTTGTAAGGTTGGCATTTAACTGTTTATAAATTGCATAATATTTGGAGATGCTTTTTTCCATTTTTTCTCCCTCTTGCATTAACCAATGTTCAAAAGCAAGATGAAAGATGTTTTCTGCAATATAGGCAGCTAACCGTGCTTCTTCTTTATCAAATCGTTCCGATAAAAGTTCTGATAATGCTTTTGTCAAATGCGCTGCTTTCAGTAATTCACGCTCTTGCAAATCAGGATTATCCTGAATAATCTGGCTACGTAACTGTGCTTGCTTGTGCCGACTATCAAATAAGGGAGCTGCTGCTATATATGCTTCAACACCACAAAGCACAGCATTTTGAGTATGAGAAGCTATTACAGAAGCCGTTAATTCTTTGATTAAATGTACTTCTCCTTCATCAAATAAAATATCTGATTTATCTTTAAACTGTCTAAAAAAGGTTCGTTCTGTCAAGCCTGCACGCTCGGCGATTTCTTGTACGGTTGTTTTATTGTATCCTTGCTCTGTAATCAGCGCTATTGCTGCCTCATAAAGCCTTTCTCTACTTGATTTTTTCATTCTCATCCTTTTCTTAATGTCACAAGCTGACATTTCTCTTGACATCTTTATCTAACAGTCGTATAATAAAATCAAATGTCAGTTACTGACATTATTATATCAAGGAAGAAGAAAAAAATCAATGAAAATTACACTTTTAGGTTCTATCGGAAACATTAACACACATACTATTCCCCGTCTTGTTGCAGATGGACATGAAGTGACCGTTATCACATCAAATGAAAATCATATTTCTCAGATTGAAGCACTTGGCGCGCGTGCTGCCGTTGGTTCAATGACCGATAATAACTTTCTCACGCAGACTTTCATGGGTCAAGATACAGTATATCTTATGATTTCAGGTACACCATCTGGCGAGGACATGATGCAAGTTGCCAAAGAGCAGGCAACTATTTTTAAATCAGCCATTGAGCAATCAGACGTTAAAAATGTTGTCAATCTCAGCTCGGTCGGCGCACAAGATAAAAATGCTGGCATTTTGTATATGTATCATTTCATAGAAGATGCTTTGTCTTCCATTTCCAACATCAGCCTCGCAATTGTTCGTCCAGTTGGATTTTATAGTAATCTCTTTAGTGATATGCGCACAATAAAAGTGCAAGGAACAATATTTAGCAACGTTCCAGCTGATATCGAACGTGCCTGGACAACGCCGAGCGATATTGCCGAGCAAGTTTATCAATTTCTCATAGAAACACCTGCTGGCAAGACGATAAAATATGTCGTGAGTGATTGGGCAACAGGTAACGACTGGATAGCTGCTCTAGCTGACAATGCTATCAGCGCAAACTATCAACTTGTCACTGATGATATGGTTAAACAAGGGCTTCTTGCCGCAGGATTTTCAGATAAAACAGCAACTGCTTTTGTCGAAATGTCAGCCGCTCAACGCAATCCTGAACCATTTTATAAAAATATTAAAGAAATTGGCTACTATCAAGGACAAGTCAAACTGACTGACTTCGCTAAAATCTTTGCCAAAGCCTACAACACACAAGCATAAAGGAGAAAATAATGACAAAAGCACTACAATACGACCAATTTGGTGGGTCTGAAAATCTTATCCTACGTGAACTACCAGAAACTCATGCTGGAGAAAATGAAATACGTGTTCATGTGACAGCAGTTGGGCTTAATCCAATGGACTGGCTCATTCCTAGCAATCCTCAGCTCGCGGCTAATTTTAATGTGCAACTTCCACAGACTTTTGCTTATGATTTTGCTGGTGTGGTTGATGAAGTCGGAAGTTCTGTCATTGGTTTTAAAGTTGGCAATCGTGTTTTTGGGAGTAGCATGACTGGTGCAGCAGCAGAGCATATTGTGCTTCCACTTTCTAGCCCTCAGCTTTTTCATACGCCAGATGCTATTTCTGATAAAATTGCTAGTACATTGACTATCGCAGGATTGACCGCTGCTGTTGCCCTTCGCAATGCTCATGTGAATGCAAAAGATACTCTGCTTATTGGTGGTGCTGCAGGTGGTGTCGGCGTTTTTGCTACACAACTCGCGCGACTCATCGGAGCAAAAGTAATTGGGACGGCTTCTGATAGTACACGTAGCTTTTTACAATCACTCGGTGCTGAGCAAATTTCTTATGGCGATGGATTGAGTGACCGTCTGCGTGATGAACACATCACAGCAGCGATTGATTTATTCAGCCATGAGGCACTTCATTCTGCGCTCGCTCTTGGTGTTTCTCCTGATAAAATGGCAACAATCATCATGTTTCCAGAACCGCCTGCAGGTGTGAGTAAAGCTACGGGAGGTGCTGGTACAGTTGAAGATATGAAGATTATCACAGATGCGATTGTTGCTGGTAAATTAACTGTTCCTATCGCTGCGGAATTTCTTATTGATGAGTTTGCTGATGCAGTAAAACTTCAGATGAGCCGTCATACACACGGAAAGATTGTTCTTACACTATAAAAAAATCAGCTTTTAAGCTGATTTTTATTTGCTCCAATCAATCGCTGTTTGTCCTGATTGTTTAAGGAAATCATTGGTACGTGCAAAGGCATTACTTCCAAAAAATCCACGACTGGCTGAAAGTGGCGATGGGTGTGCTGACTCGATAATGAGATGCTTGCTCGCATCTATCAAAGGTGCTTTTTTTCGAGCATTACCTCCCCAGAGTAAGAAAACTTTGGGACGCTCATCATCACTCGCAATCTTGATGATTTCATCGGTTAAAGGTTCCCAGATTTTTCCTGCATGTGCATTTGAAGAAAATTCAGGGACAGTAAGAACGGCATTGAGCAAGAGAACACCTTGTCTTGCCCAGTTTGTCAAATCACTATCTGTTTTTGTGAAGCCTTCATTAGCAAGCTCTTTTTGGATATTGACAATTGAATCCGTGCGCGTGACTTTAAAATCTGCGGGATAACTAAAACTCAATCCTTGCGCTTTTCCCGGCTGCGGATAAGGGTCTTGTCCGACAATGACCACCTTGACATCAGAAAGAGCCGTCAACTCAATCGCACGAAAAATTTTATCTTCTGGCGGATAAATCCTTCCTTGACTATACACATCATTGATAAATGCAATCATCTGAGGAAAATATTCTTCGGGAAGACGACTTCGTAAAGGCTGTGACCAATCTGTTTTTTTCATGTGCTTTCTCATTTCATTTTCATAGAAATCTAATTTTATTATAACAAAAAATCCGTCAACTGACAGATTTTTTTGTTTTTTAGATATTTTCTACGTTGTGATAGACTTTTTGATTTCACATTATTTATAGAAACAAAATAGCTACAATCGTTGTTCTATAAGCATTTATAGAGTTTAAACTTTTTACGAATTTCTCCATAAATAGGCAATAGTTTTATACTTATGCCCCTTTTTTGTCCCTCAAAACACTAAGTTTTTCACTTCACCCAAAGTGTCGCACTACGAGAAAAAGTTGTTTTTTTAACAGAAGTTCCCTTCTTCGTTGTCTCTGTAAAATTAACCGTTGCTGTCTCACCATTATTGCTCAAACTTACAATGTAACCTAGCTTAACATAGTCTGTTCCTTGTTTGTTCAATGTATCTAATGCGTTTTTTGCTTTAGTACAAGTTGTATTATCGGCATTAGCTGCAGATTGTGCAGAAGCCAAAGCTGTTTTATATTTTGCAAGTAATGCATTGTCGTTTGTCGCATCCAAATTATGTTGTGTATCTGCTGTCACATCTGCATTTGCTTGCTTAACTAAAGCAGTTGCTTCTCCGATTTTCGTTTTATCTGCTGCAACTTCTGCTGTTGCATCTGCCACTGCTAACGCATCTTTATTTTGAGTGGTTGACCAAGCGACTCGAGCCTGCTCATTCGCATAATCTGCACTCTTTGCATCCGCTTGAAGTTGAGCATTAAAGTTAAAAGCAGTATCGTTATAAGCATAAAAAACATCATTTCCCGAATAAGTTTTTGTCACTGCCTGCGTACTTGTGAAATAATAAAACTGGGGAAAATGAACATCTCCTGCATGACCCGAATCCGCTCCTTCCGTTACATCATAGTGCCAATTATATTCTGGTGCATGAGAATAAAAAGCAATTCCTTCATAGCTCCAGCCTTTCGTTTTAGCAAGCGAATTCTTTTCTGTTTTATTGATTGTATAAAAATGTGTCTTTCCATCATACAATCGATAAACAGGGTATGAACCTCCTGAATACCCAAGAGTACCATCTGTTCTCCAACCAACATGAATCAAACTTTTCTCTTCAATTGTAGAAGTTGTATAAAAATGTTCCCCACTATTAGGATTATAGACCCGAAAAATAGCTGTCTTACCAGAACTTGCCGAACTCCATGCGACTTCTTCATAGCGCCAACCCGCAGTAACCAAACTCTGCTTTTCTGCAAGAGAAGTCGTCCAGAAGTGTTCTCCATTATGGGTATTGTACAAACGGTAGCTATTCATATCCGCATGAGCAATACTAAATCCAACCATAATTATACCAGTTATTGCAAAAGTAACTAACATTTTTATAAACTGTTTATTCATTCTTTCTCCTTCTTTGTATCATCCAACTTGACATGGAGTTTTGAATAATTTGATTTTAAAATTATTTCTTGATAGGTACTCTCAAACTCAATTTCTTGTTCATCATAGTAACCTTTAAAGATAGTCTCACTTATATCTTCATGATTAAAAAAAGCAAATTTATCGGCTCCAGTAGAACCAATAGGGTAAAGTACCGCCGAATAATCAAAATATCCCGTTATTCCGTTTTGCTTGAAAAGTTGGGCACGACCTATAATCATTAATTTCTGTGTATTTGTTTTAACTGTAACAACGCTTCCGAGTGGTAATGGTAATATACCTGTTGTCATTTATTTTCCTCCTGTATTTTTCGGATAATATAGTAAAGTTGATTGTATTTAAAAAATCTATATAATGTTGAAGCCCAAACCATGGTGGAAATAATGTAGAAACTAATAGTTATCGTCTGAGGATTATTTAGTGAAAGATAGAAAAATATCCCTGTGCTAATTGCTGATAAGTAAACTGTCAGTGTAAATATTGTATATCCATTTTTTACCTTACGAGATATATGGTTTACAAATTTCTTATAAATAATTCGATTATAAGTTTGATTTTCTGTTTTTCTCTTTATCCAGCTTCTTTCTGCAAAATAAATCCATAGAAAGCAACTTAAAACTGTTATCAAACCTATTCCAATCAACAGAAAAGTTTCTATTGTAGCATTAATATTTTTAAAAAAATATTGAATTAGTGATACTATTCCAGTAAAGGCAATAAAGAAAAAGAATATATTATTATTGCCCTTTGTGGCATTTGATTTACTGTGAGGCTTCATGTAAATCTCAAATGTAGAGGTATCAATATAAAAATCTCCTTCTCTATCCGCAATAATGAATTTTGCACTTTGTAGTTTATGTAATAACATTTCAATTTCCTCCAAAATCTTCTGCTGATGTTCCGCTTCTATCTAATCCACTTACTAATTGATCATCATAAATAGTATCTGTATCACCACTGTTGCTTATTGCGGTATCAAAAATAACTCCTAC
Source organism: Lactococcus nasutitermitis (assembly GCF_018403765.1). Classification (GTDB taxonomy): domain Bacteria; phylum Bacillota; class Bacilli; order Lactobacillales; family Streptococcaceae; genus Lactococcus; species Lactococcus nasutitermitis. Next base: position 1,428 of record NZ_BOVQ01000007.1, on the reverse strand, counting down.
GCCAAAACCAATTGCGACACCAAGTGGTCCACCAACAGCTCCTCCAATTCCAGCATCTGTTATCGCACCAGTAATTGTACTCGTTGCCCAACTAATTCCAAAATCTGCGGTAAGTTGACCAACTGCCCCAACTGGATTCTTCTTCAAATCTCCTTTACCTGCTGCTTCTAGTAAGCTTAGTCCTGCTATCCATATATTATCCCCTGCAGTTCCTCCACCTACATTCCCAAGTTTTGCTAACCCTAAGGCCATTAACGACAGTATTGTAGTGAGTCCAAGACTTTTCAACAAATTATTTGAGGATGGACTTGATTTTGTACCTGTATTTTTTGATTGTGTAGTTTCAGATTTTAAATATTTTTCATATTGTTTTATGGCAACCTGTGTAGTCTTACGATATTGTTGAAGCTGCTGAGCTAGGGGACTATTCCCAACAGACATTGCCCCATAGTACGGTGCAGGCTTACTATCATGATATTCTGCTGCCACTTTCGCTTCAATTGATGGATTTCCTGCATAAGCATATTCGAGATATTGCTTCATGGTCGCAGGATTATCCCCGTACTCTGTCATTCCCTCTTTGACCAACCACGGCACCGTCCCAACCTGTGGATAGGGAAAACTATAATGAGAAGATTTAGGTGGCTGGGATTTAACAACTTCTGTGTAGTAAATAGTATAGCTTTGATTAGAAATATCAAAATAACCACTTTGATTGGAGTTCATTGCCAGTTGATAATTGCCTATCCAGCTAGGCAAGTTAAAACTCCAAGGCTGTCCGTATTCTCCTGATTGACTATAGCTTGTCAGATAAGCGCCGTTCGTACCGTAAAGATTGAGCGTAACTGTACTTCTCACGTAATAGTAATTCAGAGTAACAGAATTATAGATAGCATTAAATCTTCCAGAAACGTAACTATAACCTGGATAAGGTGTGAGATAGCTTAATCCTAGAGGAGAAATTGGATAATAATAACTGTCTCCCCAGTAGCCATCAAACACTGCACTGTTTTGTATTTGCCCATCAATGCTTAAATTGACCGTTAAATAAGCAGGAATATGCTTATATTCTATAACCGCTGCTATTCTTGGAGCTTTATACTCACCACCAAAAGATTGTAGCTTGGAGTTGACAAGTACCAAATAATTATAATGTGGAAGATTGAAATGGTAGCTTAATCCTTCGTAACTATGATGTGTTTGCGAGCCAAGGAGATTGCCTCGGTCATCTACAAAGTACAGTGTAAATTCTGCTTGTCGCCGTGTATAGTGGACGGTAATAATTCGTTTGGGTATATTATATTTCCCTGTAAGTTCTGCTTGACTGGCTGAACTCAGGCTGTCATACCACGGTACTTTTGGTTTGTAACTGTATGTACTGCCGTAAGCGCCTGTCTTTGTGACATTTTTATATACTTTCTGCCCGGC
>NZ_BOVQ01000006.1 GCF_018403765.1 Lactococcus nasutitermitis | reverse complement strand
ATTCTATCAAACTATAACTCCCCTGTCAAGAATTAAGCACGCATTTTTGATTTTTTTTCCCTTGCTGTTCGTCTATTCCGAACTTTTTTTGCTTTCTTCCCTTGATATGCCTAGCTTCATGGTCTTAAAAAAACCATATAATTTTTTTCAAAAATTATATGGTTTGCTCATTCTATTTTCCTTTTTGCTCAAAAAAGACTTCTTTTATCTCATTCTTATATTTAATTTTAAATTTAATTGCTTGAATTTCTCTTGGCAAATGATTTTCAAATGCCAATTCTCCTTCTGATGTAAAATGCAAGCCCGCAAATCCGTAAACAAGCCCTAGCCAACTTCCTCCCATATTGGCAGCATGGATACCGTGAGCTGCATTTCCTTGGATATCTGCCAAATCCATTATTGCACTATCCGAAAAGAAGCTATACGCTTGCTTATCCCTACCAAGGCGACTCGCTATTACACCATGCACAGCACGCGATAAACTACTATCATGTGTCGTAAGAGGTTCATAAAAATCACAGTCGCGCGCCATTTGCTCTATATCCTCAGCAAAAAGCATATGTGCCAAAAGTGTGTCCGCTTGTTTTAATACCTGATGTTTATAAATCTTCATCGGATGATAATGTAAAAGTAAAGGATAATTTTGTAGTGGCGTTTCATCAAAATCCCAAGGTTCTTTACTTAGGAAACTGTCATCTTGTTGTGTGATTTTGCGCTTATTATCGTATCCAAAATACATTTGCTTTGCGGCTTGTTGCCAAAAAATACTTTCCTTTTCATTCTCATCAAAACGCTTTGCCAATTCATAAGCATAGTAAAGATTATTTTGTGCCATTTTATTTGTATAATAATTATTATTAACTAAAGCTGTATATTCATCTGGACCTGTCACTTCATGAATTTCAAATCCTCGCGAACTATGAAAACCGTAACTTATCCAAAATCTTGCTGTTTCATAGATAACATCACGTGCTAGTGCAATAAACTCATGGTCTCCTGTCACTTTTTCGTAAAGTTGAAAAGCATAGCTAATATCTCCATTGATATGAAGCTGTGCTGTTCCTGCTGGATAATAAGCAGATGTTTCATGCCCACTAATCCCACGCCAAGGATACAGCGCTCCCTTAAAGTCAAGTTCTTTCGCACGCTCTTTTGCAATAGAAAGTTGATTCACTCGATAACTAAGCAAGCTTTTGGCAATATCTGGCTGAGTGTAAATAAAGAATGGTAGAAGATACATTTCTGTATCCCAAAAATAATGTCCCTCATAGCCTTCACCAGTTAAACCTTTTGCTGCAAAATTAGTTTTTCCATCACGACCTGCTGAATTAAATAAATGATAAAGATTAAGCCGTATTCCTTTTTGCAATCTATCATCACCTATTATCTCAATATCAGATACATCCCAAAATTCTTGAAAAATATGTTCTTGCTGAACTTTTAAATCATCATAATCTATATCAAGAAACAGATTTTCTCTTGATAATTGATAAAGTTGGACAAATTCCTGTGTTTGACCTTTATTCAGCTCAAATTCATCGTTGTATTCATCAAATTTAAAGTATAATGATAAATTGCTATTTACAGTTGTTAATTTATTTTTTTCAAAAACCAACTTTGTGCTTGCTTCACGCACTCGTGGGTCAAACTCACTATCTACTGCAGGTGCGATATGCTTAGCATTTTTGATAACTCTAATATTTCCCTCAAAATTTAATGCTGTTATATTCCATTTTTGTGCATAAACATGACGATTAGCATGACTAGTAAAACTTTCTAAGCTAATCTTTATTTGCTTTCCTGATGGTGTTGCATAAACATAATTTTCATTCAATATTCCCGTTTTCATATTTAAGAATAATTCACGCTGAACTAACTTTGAGAACATTTCATCTATTAGGCTAATTTCAATAGTTCGTAAATCAAAAAGTTTCACCATTGTTTCATGATTTTTTGCATATCCATAAGCATTTTCACCGTAAATAATCTCATTACTTTCATAAAAACCATTTACAAAAGAGCCTGGAGTCGCATTTTTCTCTAAAACCGGACCACTTGCGCGTACTCCTAAAAAGCCATTTGCCTGTGCAAAAATTGTCTCAATATTCCCTGTATTTGTATTACCTAAATCGGCAAGTGTTAAAATAAAATCTTGCATTTTTTCTCCTATCAAACAAGTCTGCCAATAGTAGCAGACTCTTTTTTATTTTTCTCCGTCCATCCTTACACCTTGCAATAGATATTTATTAAAAATAATGTAGATGATAACAATTGGGATAATGGTAATGACCGAACCAGCCATACCAAGATTCCAATAATTAGAATGACCATCTGATGAAATCAATGTTTGCAATCCTTGAGTAAGTGTATAGTTTTGTGGAGACTTTAAATACCAGATAGCATTTGAGAAATTATTCCAAAATCCCATAAAGATAAACACTGCTTGGGTTGCAATACTTGGTCTTGCCATTGGCATAACAATACGGAAAAATACTCCTGTACTACTCAAACCATCAATTCGTGCTGCTTCTTCAACATCTTTGGGAAAGCTCAGGAAAAACTGACGCATCATGAAAATAAATGAAATATTAATCGCTGATGGAATAATCATTGAAGTCAAAGTATCAATCATACCTAAGTTTGTCAATAAGACATAATTTGGTACGAGTAGTACTTGTCCTGGCACCATCATCAAAGCTAGAAAAGCATAATATATCTTATCACGTCCTGGATAACTCAATCGTGCCAATGAATAACCTGCCATTGAGTTAAAAAATATATTGATTGCTGTTCCAATCACTGAGATAATCACAGAGTTCAAAAACCATTGTGGAAATGATGCTGAACCTGATGAAAAGATTTGTTGATAATTCGAAAAAGTAAATTCTTTAGGAATTAAACTCATTGAACCCGATACAATCACGCGCAAAGGTTCAAAACTTGCTGAAATCGCCCAGAGAAATGGATAAAGTGTTGTCAAAGCATAGATAATAAGAATGACGTAGAGCAATACTTTAAGTGCGGTTGCTTTTGAACTTTTATTTGTCATTTTGCAAGTCCTCCATTGAGTTTTTCTGCGATACGACTAACAACAAAAATCAAAATTCCCAGTAACACAGCGATTGCTGCTGCATAACCAATGCCTGAACCCAATCCTGTCGTCGCATATTGATAAATCAAAAGAGCCAACGTTAGAGTAGAGTTAGATGGTCCTCCAGTTCCTCCAGAAAAAATATAAGCTTGGTCAAACATTTGGAAAGTTCCAATAATCCCAGTTAAAAGAACATAAGTCGTAATAGGGCGTAAATATGGGACAGTGATATAGCGCAGGCGCTGCCAAGCACTTGCTCCATCTATCATTGCTGCTTCATAGAGTGAGTAAGGCAAATCAACCAATGAAGCCAAATAAATGGTCATATAAAATGGAACGGTTGACCAGATATTCATCGCAACGATGACTTTCATCGACCAAAAAGGTTCATTTAAAAAATTGATTGGTGTATGATATAATCCCATTCCGATAAATAATTGATTGATAGGTCCATTAACATTGAACAAAAACATAAAAATTAAAGTTAATGCTGCTGAGCTTGTCAAGGTTGGCAAGAAGTATATCAGACGAAAAATTGACTTTCCTTTTACACCGCGTGAACTCAACACATAAGCAATCACTAAGGAAATTATTGTTTGACAAGGAACGACAATCGCGACAAAACCTAAAGTATTTTCTAATGCTATCTTGACTGTAGGGTCTGAGAAAATATTGATATAATTTTGAAAGTTATTCCATGAATAGTTGTTTGTCAGCATATTGACTTTATTAAAAGACATATAAACAGCAAATACAACTGCGTAGATAAAAAAGATAGCTGCGATAACACCTGCTGGTATTAAAAATCCATAACCTTGTAACATTTCTGATGTCTGACGACGTGAGCGTTTCTTTTTTGTAGATTTGGTTTGCTCCATGATAAGCACTCCTTTTTATAAAAAGGAGTAAGGGCTAGCCCTTAGCATCCTTATTTAAATTCATTACTTAATTGCCATTCTTAATTGCTGTATTGGCTTGGGCATCTGCTTTTTTCATTGCACTAGAAAGTGATGTTTTGCCTGATAATGCACTTGGCAAGAAGTTATTAAATGATGTTTGAACATCAACAAGCGATGTTCCATATTGCCATGGTGTAGCATATCCAACTTCATTAGCAAAGACTTCAAGTTGCTTATCACCATTGATAACTTTTGCTTTTAAGTCACTTCGTGTAGGAAGAACACCCGTATTGTCAGCATCAATCGTCATACCAGCTTTTCCTGTGACGTATTGAATCCACTTATTTGCGAGACTTTGTTCTTTAGATTGTTTGGATTCCGCCCAACCAACTGTGTAAGACATTGTTTCTTTTTTGCCATTGTAAGTAAACATTGGGAGAATGGCAAAGTTTTTGCCTGGTTCCATCTTGTATTGTTGTTGAAGGGTTTGATAATCCCAGTTTCCATCGTCAATCATGAGAACTTTCCCTGTACCAAATGCTTCCCCATCATTAGATGAACCTATTGATTGTGGTGTTGCTGTTGCTCCTGTTTTTGTAAGTTGAGTCAAAATATCAAGATTGGATAAAGTTTTGGAACTCGAAAGATTTGAGTTGCCATTTCCTTTATCTTTGATAAAACTAGGATTGCTTGCGCTGACGATTGGGAAAAGACGGGCAAGGTCTTGGTCGTAACCAAAGGCTGAAACTTTTCCTTTTCCATAAGCTGCATCTAATTTTGCTTGAATGCCTGGCAACCATTTGACTAAGCCTTCGTAAGAAGTTGGAATATCGCTCTGGCTTACTCCACTTTTCTTTAACATATCAAGATTGACAAGATAGGCAAGAGTTGACATATCTTTTGGGATACCGTAAACTTTGCTACCTGACTTAAAAGCATCTAGTTGTGTTTTATAGAAATCACTGAACTTGTAACCATCAGAAGATTTCAAAGGTTGAAGCACACCTTCTTTATTGTAAAATGGAAACATTGAGCTGTCAACGTAGAAAACATCAGGTGCTGTATGGGCTGAGAAGTCCGCAGGAAGTTGTTGATTGATGTTCGTGTAAACTTTGTTGACAACTTTTGCTCCTGTTTTCTTCTCAAAGTTCTTAATTTGCTTTTTCATCGCTGTTGTTTCTTGGGGAGAACCAGCCCATGTTCCAATTTTCAAAGTTTGACCTTTGAAGTTAGTGCTTGAATTTTTACTTGATGATGCTGAGTTGCCACAAGCTGCAAGTGTTGCGATTGCCATGACAGATGCTCCGCCAAGTGCTACTTTTTTCCATGTTTTCATTTTTATTTTCCTCCTAGGTATAAATGAAATTTTATATATGCTGTGTATTACAGCGTGATTGTTACCGTGTTTTGTAAAGTATATTCTTTACCATTATGTAGAAATGTGATTGACTGTCCATCATCTGCTTTAATGAGTGTCAGTTTATCTGGTTCAACTTCTGCGTGGATACTTTCTCCATGATAGTCAAAACCGTAATCCAGATGTTGCCAATCTTTAGGTAAATGTGGTTCAATTCGAAGTTTACTATCAATCATACGAACACCCCCAAATCCCATGACAATCATTTGCCAGATGCCACCTAGACTTGCTGCGTGAATACCTGCATCTGACGACTTCATGTATTCTCCCATATCAATATTGATTGCTTTATTGAAGAAATCATAGGACTTATCTAGTTTTCCTAAATCGGCAGAAAGAATAGCATGTGTAGAAAGACTAAGTGAGCTATCGTGTGTTGTTTTGGGCTCATAGTAATCAAAGTTTTTTAATTTTAATTCTTTATCAAACAGTCCTTCAAAAAGGAGCATAAGTAAGAGAACATCGGCTTGCTTTGTAATTTGCATTTGATTGACTTGTTCTAAATTGTAATCGTGAAAAAGACTATCAACACCATCTTTTTCTTTATACTTTGTCAAATCAAGAAGTTTTTTATTCAGATAACTATCATCTTGAGGAATAATTCCTGCTTTTGTAGGTTGTGGTAGAAAAATTTTAGTTGATTTTTCTTCTAGTTCTTCTTTTAGCTTGACAAGATTAAATTTTTTATTGAGTTTTTTATATATTGGCGATTTATTTTTTTTCAAATGTTCAATGAGTTGGATAGCATAGGTCATATTCCAATGAGCTGTATAATTGGTATAACTATTATTATTGACGTGTTCTTTGTATTCGTCTGGCCCAATGACGTTGTCAATTTCGTAATAGTTTTGCTTAGAATTATATTCCAATCGACTTGCCCAAAACTGTGCTGTATCTAGTAAAATCTCATCGCCTTTTTCTTCCTCAAAATCGTCATCTCCTGTGACATCAATATATTGTTTAATTCCGAAAGCAACATCAGACGTAATGTGTTGTTCAATGAAACCTGACCAAATTTTGGTTGCTTGACCTGTGACAATATCAGCAGCTCCCCAGATTGGGGTCACTTCTCCATCTGCTGGTTTTGCTGCTTCCCAAGGATACTGCGCTCCTCTATAACCATTTGAAATTGCCTTTTTATGAGCGCCATCAAGTCCTAAATAACGATAAGTAACAAGATTTTTTGCGATATCTGGATGTGTAAAGTTGAAGTAAGGAAGCATAAAGATTTCTGTGTCCCAAAACGCATGACCTTTGTAACCTTCACCAGATAAACCTTTCGCTCCAATATTCATATGTTCATCATGAGCAGGTACCATCGCATGAAGATGATATTTTGCAAAACGAATAGCTAACTGGTCTTTAAAATTTTTACTCTGTATAGTAATTGGATGCTTGTCCCAAATTTTTTGCCAAGTGTTTGTTGACTCTGCTAATAGTTCGTCAAAATCTTTTTTATCTATATTTTGTAATTCTGCAACGGCTGTTTGGCGTAAAGCTGTGAGAGATTTATCTTTTAAATCATTGTCTATTGAAGTATAGATGGATGCACGTTTTTCAAAACTTATAATTTCTTCACTATTTAAAATGAAGTTATAATTCATAAAAAATGCACGTCGTTCTGTTTCTGGACGTTCTGTTGCTGATTTTGACAATAGATGATGAACGGTTTGTATAAATTGGATATTGCTGTGAGTGGTTCTTGGCATCATTTGAATGAACTTGCCATTCATCAGACCTTTTTCTCCATCTGTAAAATGTTGACTGCCTTCATTGGAAACCTGTCCGTTAATTCCAGATTTTATTTGGATATTTATTGTTTTTTGGGTTAAATTATTGAGTGTAAGCTGGCTTGCCATGAGATGTTTGCGTGCCATTGATACAAAGCGTAAAAACTTGAATTGTAGCTGGATATCTTTAAATGTCCAAATAAAACTTCTTGTTAATAGACCATTTTTTAAATTGAGTTGTTTAGAATAATTTGTTACACTTCCTTGACTCAGAGAGAAAAGTTCACCATTTATAAGTATTTCTAGCGCCCACATATCAGGTACATTGGGAAGTTCTGTTACTTCGTTTTCATCAAAGTTATTAAAAGTTCCTGCTACAAAGGTATCTCGCTTTTCACCGATATAGCTTTCTTCTTCACTGCTTCGAGTGCCTAAGTAGCCATTTCCAAGTGCCATTACACTTTCTGTTTTTCCAAGATATTGTTGTTCAAAACCTTTTTGTTCAATTACCCAGGGTTTTTCCTTATTATAATTCATTAAAGCTGGCATTTTATCCTCATTTTCTTTTAACTAAAACGTTTTAGTATTAGTTATAACAATTTTTTATTTATCAAAGTAATGTTGATTTCTAAAAATCAAAATTACTGCTCCAAAAATGTAAATTCCAATGATTAGTACTATTTTTAATTGTAAAAATATACTTATCACTGCAAAGATAGGGGCATATATCAAGTAGGCTTTTATCATTTTTGCTGGTTCATAATCAGTTCGATAATACCAAGCAATACCGTAAGCAACAATTACTGTCAAGAGAAACATTGTAATGAGAGGGAAAGTTGCTATCTTTTCAACTGTCATGGCTTTCTCTTACTCCTTTTGTCCTGATGACTACTGTACTGTGTCCGATGATATCATGTAAAAACTTTCCCTTAGTCAGATAACAAATAAAGCTAATCACTGCAACAATAGGCCCAGCCAGTGGCAAAAAATATAATATTTTTGCCACTTCTCTTTGTCCGACTTCCATGAGTTTTACTGATTTTTTGCTCGTTGTAGATGAGAAAATTTCAACTTGTAGTTTTGCAAAATATTTCCCTAGACTTTGACCTTCAAAGCTGCTTATGGCAATCATGTTGTAAATCACAAATAAGAGGGCTGCAAGTAGATTGACAAGTGGCAATAGGGTTGCTGATTTGAATAAGAAGTTTGCCAAGAGTAAAAAAGGAATATAGATGATAATTAAATCAATCAGACTTGCCAATATTCTCTGGACAAATAGTAATTTTTTCATTTCAAGAACTCCTAAAACGTTTTAGTTCTCTTTAATTATAACTTAACCGCTTTCATATGTCAATCACTCTGTAGAATTTTATAAGTCAAATGAGTTAATTTTTTATAACGTTTACATTTTTTAACTTTAAATATCTGCACTTTCTCTGACAATAATTGCATAAGGAACCGTATGTTTTTTTATTTCCCCGTGTTCTATTTGTAGAAGAAGGTCTTTTGCTGCTTCTTGACTAATTTTTTTAATATCTTGGCGAACAGTTGTTAGTGTAGGTGTGATATAACTAGCCAAAGTAATGTCATCAAAACCTACGATAGCTATTTTTTTATTTATATTTCTTTCTCGCAAGGCTTTGATAATTCCTATTGCCATAAGGTCACTCGCAGCAAAAATAGCATCAACGCTCTCCAATGAAGGATAATTTAAAATCATTTTGTAAGCAAATTCTTCTGAAAATTCAGCATAAATTACTTTTGGATTTCGAGTAGCTGAACGATAACCTTTTTCTCGGAGTTGGGAGACGATTGCCTCTTTTGTACCATTAACAAAAAGAACATTTTGGGCGCCAGCTTTGATAAGACGTGTTGTAACTTCTGCTGCCGCTGCTTGATTATCAATAGAAACACTTCCAACTTTTTCATTTTGTAACAAAAGATCAATCGCTACAACAGGAAGTGGGAAATTTTTTAATTCTTCATAATACGGGTCTGTCACTCGTAATCCTTGGATAATCAATCCTGAAATATCTCGCTCTGAACAAAATTGTTTGAGACTTTTCTGCTTTTGTTTATTTGAATTTGTTGCATAAAAAACAAATTCATAGTCTGTTTTATCCAGATAGTCGTTGACACCACCTAATATTTCTAGTGGCATTGCCACACCTGGTGTGACGTTGATTTCATTGAGAATAAGGGCGATTATTCTCTTTTTTTTGCTGGATAATTGGCGTGCTGCATTATTTGGAGTATAATCCAAGATTTGTGCGGCTTGATAGACTTTTTTTCTGGTTTCTTCGCTAATATCTCCATAATTATTGAAGACGCGAGAGACTGCGCTCACAGAAACTCCTGCTATGTGCGCAACGTCTTTAATCGTTACTTTTTTTATCATCTTTAGTTATTCTTTTTTAAAAAATCGCAAGTGAGACTTGCGATTTAGTGATTTATTATCTGTATTCTGGTTTTGCTTTGTCGTTGAAATAAACTCTGGAAATACGCTCTACTGCGCCAGGTTCTACGAGTTCTAGCGTTTTAGAAATTTCTTCAAAGGAAGCGTCATAATTTTGGTTGCGTTCAAAATATTGAAGTGCTCTGGAAATTCCTAGTGCTACACGTTCATCTGTTGCTTTATATCGGTTGGCATATTGCATGAGTTGTTCTGAAAGAACTGCATGGTCAACTAATTGGTCTGTTGTATCTTTTAAGACGTGCATATCTTCTGTTGAAACGTCAACGATATGATTGATGCTATCAATATTTAAGCGAATACGTCCAAGTTCTTTGAAAAGGTTTTGAATACGGTCGCTGGTCATGAAGAATAAATCAAGATAATCTTTTGGCAAGCCTGGCAGGTTACATTTTTCTACATAACGTTTGATTGTGCGAAGTTCTGAATCAAATTTGTCGGCAATTTCTTGGGCTGCTTTTTCTTCATCTTTTAAGCTTGTGAGGATGTTGCTAATTTTAAGCTGATTTTTTTCAATATCTTCTAAAGTATCTACGATTGCGTTCACTTTACGTGAAAGTGTAGAGTAAGGAATTTGCTTTTCTTCAATATCTTGAAGAAGTTCATCTACTTCTGTATCTAAGATATCTAAATGCTCTTGATATCCACGAACATAGCCTTTTTCATTGCCGGAAAGGACGTAAGACTGAGTCACATGGTCAATCTCAAGAAGGAGATTTTTATTATTGGCACGTGTATGGTCAATGTAGTCTTTGAGGACAACTGCGCGTTTTTCAACATTACGTCGTGCGCCGTATTCTCTTTCAAAGACATTGTAGAGGTCGTCAATCTTGTCTTGGATATTGACAAGTTCGTTTTCTACTTTTTCTAATTCAAATTGTTCGAGGAATTCTTTTGCTGTTGCAACTGTTGTTTTGATATTTTCTATCTTTTCGTCAACATTAACACTTTCTGGCAAAGTATAATCTTCAACTTTGAATTTTTCGTAGGCTTCTTCTAATCCTTCGATTTGTTTTGGCAAATCTTTATCCAGAGTGTTGATGTATTCTGGAATGTGTTCTGTGATTGCGCGGAGAGCGATGGTGTGTTCTTCGGCTGTTTCTAAAACTTCTGCAGCTTCAATTGGGTCTCCTGTGGAATTGAGGGTAACAAATTGAGAAAATTCTGTTTCGATATTGTCTAGTTGTTTTTCAATTTCACTAATCACACTGCCAAATGTATCTGCATTGTCTGTGATATCGTTGTGGAGCGCTTCGTACAAATCTAGTGATTCTTGAATTTTGTTTGAGTTGGATTTTTCTTGTTCAGTTAAAGCTTCCATTCCTTTGCGGATGTCTTCAACTTCTTGCTCCATCACTTCAATCTGTCCTTCACTGTCTGAAACAGACTCGCGGGCGCGGAAAAAGTGGAAAGAATCATTAAGTTGTTCGGCTTCAAAAATATGATTTTCTAGGTCGGCAAATGAATTGGAAGAAAGGTCTATCCATTTTTGATTTTGCTCGCGAAAAACTGTTTGAGATTGTCCAACGAGGTGCATTTGTTTAATTCTGTCGATTTCTTCTTGGACGGGAAGGTCAAACAGAGCTTCCTTACGTTCTTCTAAGTCCAAGATACGGTCTTCAGTTCTTTTTCGCATAATCATCGCAAAAGCGTAGAAAATGGCAAGGATAACGACGATTACAATAACTAAAATAATAATGGTATGTGACATGGGTTTGGCTTACTCCAAATTTGTTTGTTTAGCTTACTGGCACTCTTTGGCGCAAGTAAGAGTTTTTGAGCCTCATGTTATTCAATTACTTCCTGATATAATAGGCTCGAATTTCGTTTTTCTTTGATTATAGATTTATGAAACTACAAAATCTCATCTTTAATTATAGCATATAATGTTAAATAAATACACTATCGGTTAAAATTTTCTATGTTTTTTTTATGAGATTTTTGATATTTTTGTCCGAAATTGATGATGGTATTTGGAGTTTTCTGCGAAAAAGATAAAAAATGGATTTTCGCAAGGAAAATCCATTTTTTATCTTTTTTATTATTTGCTTAGTTCATGCCTGCTTGTGCGGCTACTTCTGCTGCGAAGTCATTTTCTGCTTTTTCGATACCTTCGCCAACTTCAAAACGTGCAAAGTTGATAACTTGAGCGTTTTCTGACTTGAGGAATTCTTCTACCGTTTTGCTGTCGTCCATGACGTAAAGTTGTGCAAGAAGCGTGTATTCTTGGTCAACTTTTGTGTTGTCAAGGATGAAACGTCCCATTTTACCTGGAAGAATTTTATCCCAGATTTTTTCTGGTTTGCCTTCGGCTTTGAGCTCTGCTTTGATGTCTTCTTCTGCTTTGGCGATGATTTCATCTGTGAGTTGAAGTTTTGAGCCGTATTGGTGAAGTGGCAAAGCTGGTTTGTCAACCATTGCGCGGCTTTCATTGTCCTGCTCAATTTTGTGGTTGATTTGTGCAAGTTCATCATGAACAAACTCTGGAGCGAGTTCTGTGTATGAAAGAACGGTTGGGTGCATTGCGGCAACGTGCATTGCTACTGATTTTGCAAGACTTTCATCTGCACCTTCAAGAACGGTAATCACTCCGATACGTCCGCCATTATGTTGGTAAGTTCCGAAATGTTGTTCGTCTGTTTTTTCAACGAGAGCGAAACGACGGAATGAGATTTTTTCTCCGATAGTTGCTGTAGCGTGAACATAAGCATCGGCAAGCGCAACGCCTTCAGCATTTTTGAGAGCAAGCGCCGCATCATTGTCAGCTGGTTTGTTCGCTGCGATGAGTTCTGCTGTTTCTTTTACAAGTGCTACGAATTGGTCGTTTTTAGCAACGAAGTCTGTTTCAGAATTGATTTCAACAAGTGCTGCGACATTTCCTTTGACTGCGATACCTGTCAAGCCTTCTGCTGCAACGCGGTCAGCTTTCTTTTCAGCTTTGGCGATACCTTTTTCACGGAGCAATTCTGTTGCTTTTTCCATGTCGCCGTCTGTTTCAACAAGTGCTTTTTTTGCATCCATGATACCTGCACCAGTTTTTTCACGCAATTCTTTTACTTGAGCTGCTGTTACTGCCATTTTTATATTTCTCCTTGTCGTTTATTTTTGACAGTTTTGTCAAAAATGTTTTATGTGTTTTGACAGAACTGTCAAAAGTATTTTTTATCAAAAAACAGGTAGAGGCGTAGGGCCTCCGCCTGTTGTTGTGACTTAGTTTATAGTGTTGCTTATTTGCCTTCTACGATTTCAGCAAGTTCTTCAAGAGATTCTTCTGAAGCTGTTTCGTCTGCTACGAAGTCTTCTGCTGCATCTTCACCTTGACGGCCTTCGATGATAGCATCTGCCATTTTGGCTGTGATAAGTTTAACAGCACGGATTGCGTCATCATTTGCAGGGATAACAACATCAATAGGTTCTGGGTCTGCGTTTGTATCAACCATAGCAACAACTGGGATTCCCAAAGTTTTTGCTTCTTTGACAGCGATTTGTTCGTTATGTGGGTCAACGATGTAAATCAAGTCTGGGATACGTGGCATATCTTGAATACCACCGATGAATTTTTCAAGACGTTCACGTTCTTTGTTAAGAAGGACAACTTCCTTCTTAGGCAAAACGTCAAATGTGCCATCTTCTTCCATTTTGTTGATTGATTTAAGGCGTGATACACGTGTTTGGATTGTGTTCCAGTTTGTGAGCATTCCACCCAACCAACGATGGTTGACGTAGTATTGACCAGCACGTTGTGCTTCATCTTTAACAGCTTCAGCAGCTTGTTTTTTTGTACCAACGAAAAGTACAATCGCACCATTTTCTGATGCTTGACGTACGTAATTGTAAGCTTCATCAACAAGTTTTACTGTTTTTTGAAGGTCAATAACGTGGATACCATTACGTTCTGTGAAGATGTATGGTTTCATTTTAGGGTTCCAACGACGTGTTTGGTGACCGAAATGAACACCGGCTTCAAGAAGTTGTTTCATTGAAATAACTGACATTTGAATGTCTCCTTTTAAGATAGTTTTTCCTCTTTTATCCGTCTGCCGCAACCGCTACACTAAATGTGCACTACGATATTGTCAGGATAAAATGTGAAATGGTTGCTTTTTGTCTGTACATGACTGTGCAGATACTGCAACTTTTTTATTATACACTATTTTTTGTGTTTTGACAAGAAATTTTTTTGACAGTTCTGTCAAAAATTATTTTCTGCTTTTTTGAAGACTTGGCACAATCGCACTGACGAGAATAACTGCTAAAAGTACTTCTACGAGTGAATTTGTGGCAATAATACTTTCAATCAAGTAGCCAAATGTCCATTTTAATGTTGCTCCAAAGAAAATGAAGATAGAGCCAAGTACCAAAATCGTATTTGTCGCTGTTCCAACAAATGCTGCCAAGCCAATACCTGTACGATTTTTCATTAATTTATAAACGAAATATGGAAAAATTCCAATCAAAATCCGAGGAATAAAGGCGATAATCAATGCGGCAAGTGAGCCGTGATTTGTCCCCGGAATTGGCTGAAGTGGGCTAAACATAAAGCTCGATGGCGATGTCACGATGGTGGCATTAATGAAAGAAATCAGCCCCATCATAAATCCTAGAAAAGCACCTTTGCGCCAGCCAAGAACGATACTTGCAACAATCACTGGGATATGCAACAATGTGGGTTTGATTGGGAAAGGCCAAACGCTATAAATCATCTGGCTAAAAAGCTGAATCACAATCATAATCGCAATGAAAATCGCAAGAATTGCGATATCCGAGGCTTTTGATTTTCTCATTTTATTCTCCGTTTTTTCTTATTTTTCTAGTTTTTTGAGGACAGCATTGACAATCTCATCGACATTTGCAAGAGCGCCTCGGCCGTAGTCACCACAAGCAAGTAGCGCTTCTTTTGGTTCGATTTCTTCGTATCCGATTTCTTTGAGAATGCTGAGATTACGTGCTGTGAGTGGATTTTTGTACATTTGTGTATTCATCGCTGGCGCAAGCATTTTGATAGCTTCGTCAGGAAGAGCGAGGGCGACAGCTGCCGTGACATCATTTGCTGCGCCTTGAGCGAGCCGGCTGATAGTATCGGCTGTGGCTGGAGCAACAATGAACAACTCCGTTTGCTTTGCAAGGTCAATATGATTAACCACGGCTGGACGTTCTTCATCCATGATATCTGTGTGTACCTTATTTTTTGACAGAACTTGCAAGGTCAAAGGTGTGATAAATTGCGTGGCTGAGCGCGTCATCAGTACTGTGACATTGTGCTTTTTCTTTGTGAGAGCGGACACAATATCTGCCGCTTTGTAAGCTGCAATACTGCCTGTGACAGCAAGGGTAATATTAGCCATGATAAGCCTCCTGAGCTTTTTCTAAAATACTTTGAGCGATTTCTAACTTTGTATGCATTTTGACAATTCTGTCAAAACTGATGAGCAGGGCTTCATGCTGTGTTTTCGTGATATTTTCAAGGTCATTGGCAATGATAAAATCTGCCTGATTTTTGACAAGACTTTTCTGTGCAACATCAACTAGTTCTTGTTCTGACACACCTGCGAGGAGTTTAAATCCAAAAAGTTGGACTTGTGGATTCCATTTTTTTATGTAAGAAATAACTTTCGGCGTTTTTTTCAACAACATGAGCTGAAAATCAGAATTAGATGAGATTTTTCTCACTTTTTCAGCAGAAAAATGAAGCAAATCATCTTTTGAAAAGTCATCTGAAAAATTTGACAGAGCTGTCATAAACACTGGCTGATAATCGCTGACTGCCATTGTGTGAACCACAGCATCCACTTCTGGCACAAGCTTTTCCATATTTTTGACAAGACTGTCAGTCGTCGTGATATGGATAATTGTCAGATTTTCCGCTGCTTCTGGCAAAATCGCTGTTTCACTTGCAAGCAAAAAAACCTCATGACCAGCTTGTAAAAACTGCTCTGCTGTGATTTTTCCCAAGCTTCCTGTGGCAAAATTACTGATACCACGTACATCGTCAATCCGCTCAGTTGTCCCACCAGACGTAATTAAAACGCGCATTTTTCTCCCCTCATTTGCTCTTTATTTTACAATAAATGATGCCATTTTTCAAGAAAACGTTTCAGATTTTTTGACAATTCTGTCAAAAAAATCTTATCAAAATTTAGCGAAAACGCTTTATTTGTGTTAAAATAATAAGTGGAAAATTAAAGAAAGGAAAAGTAAATTTTCTCATCAGCAAATTTACTTATATAATATGAAAGAAAAATTTCTCATCGGTGGCTACACAAAACGTGAGAGCAAAGGAATTTACAGTGTTGAACTCGATACAGATACCGCAACGCTATCAAATCTTGCACTCGTAGCTGAAATCTCTGGCGCCACTTATCTCACAGTTGACGCGCACGATCATCTCTACGCTGTCGCTTCTGAAAATAGCGAAGGTGGCACAACAGCCTTCACATTTGACGGCAAAAAAGCAGAGAAACTCAACAGTGTCACAGCTCCAGGCGCTTCTAACTGTTATGTCTCTGTCGATGAAGCACGCAATCTTGTTTATGCAGCCAACTATCATCTGGGCGAAGTCCGCGTTTATAAACGCTTATCTGACGGCTCTTTAGAGCTCACTGACGTTGCAAAACACGAAGACCATCATGGGCCAAAACCTGAGCAAAAAGGAGCGCTCTGCCATTTCGCCAATCTCACACCTGACAATCGTCTCGCTGTCTGCGATTTGGGCAATGATGCCGTTTATACTTATGCTGTCAGTGCTGACGGCAAATTGTCTGACGCAAAAATTTATCATTCCCAAGCTGGTTCTGGCGACCGCCACATCACTTTTTCGGCTGACGGCAAACACGCTTACCTCGCTTGCGAACTCGACTCAACAGTCGAAGTCTTGACTTATGAAAATGGCACTTTTAATTTACTGCAAAAAATCACTACATTACCTGACACACACACAGGTTTCAACGGTGTTGCTGCCATTCGCCTGAGTGCTGATGGAAAGTTCCTCTACGTTTCCAATCGTGGCAATGACAGCATTGTCAGCTACAAAGTTGCTACAGATGGCGCCAGCATTGAAACTCTCGGCTGGGCTTCTACTGAGGGAAACATTCCTCGCGATTTCAACTTCAACAAATCAGAAGATTTCATTCTCGTCGCACACCAAGATTCTGACAATCTCACGCTTTTTAAACGCGACCAAAATTCTGGCGCACTCACACTCGCCCAAAAAGACTTTTATAGCCCTGAAGGCACGTGTGTCTTTGCTTTGTAAGCCTATAAATTTAAAATAGTCAAATAAAAAACAGCTTTTCTCAAAAAAGCTGTTTTTTTATATTTACAAGCACTTTTTTATATTGTATAATATCATCAGAAATATTTCAATTTTTTAATATATTAAAAGTAGGTAGAAAAATGGAAAAAGAAATTAATTCAAGAATCGGGAAAGTCGTTGCCATGATTCGGGCGAACAAAAAGCTCACTTTGAAAGAGGTAACTGGTGGAGAATTTTCAGAATCAATGGTTTCTTTGCTAGAAAGTGGCAAACATAGCATCTCTGTCGATAAATTCTTTACTATTCTTGTCCATTCAAAAGTTTACTTAGATGAATTTGAATATTTGTACAATGATTATTCTCAACGTCCCGACCAAATCTTTGAAAATGAAGTCTCCAAAGCCTATGCAAATAAAGACCTGACCGCTTTAAAAAAGCTACACACATTCTGGAGCGATAAAGCAGAGCACTCAAAAAATAAATTTGATAAAATCAATAAAATTTACACTCAGTTAATCATCGCTATTGTCGAAAAATCTGTCCCTTTCAGAGAGGATGTTGGATTTTTGATGGACTACTTAGAATCCGTAGATGAATGGGGCAGATATGAACTCTGGATATTTTCAAACTGTACCTCATTTTTCGATGATAATGCTTTAAAATACTATGGAACTTTAATTCTTGGTAAGACTAATTTTTATAAACGTCTCACCAATCAAGCAATGGTCATCACTACTTTCTTAAATATCATCAACGCATGGTTGACAAGAAAAAATTTACCTCAAGCTCTGAAATATATCAATCACGTCAAAGAAATCGGCATTCCCTTTGATTGCTTTCTTGAAAAGTTATTTTTGAACTATCATGAAGCCCATTATCATTATCTACAAGGCTACGACAAGAATAAAAGTGAATTAAAAAAAGTCATAAAAACACTTGAAGATTATGGTTTTCAATCCGAAGCGGATGCTTGGACTAAAGAAATCGATACTTTTTGATATATTAAAGAAATTTCCCAAAAGTTGAATAAAAGAGTTAAACTTTGAGTGGTTGATAAAGAACAGCATCTCGACCAATCATAATTTTAATAAACAAATTTCCAGTTGCAAATGAAAATTTGAGCATCATTGCTTGCGTGCACAGAGCAATGTGAAAGGAGATGAGCTTTTTGGAAAAAGAAGATTTTATTGAATTACTCGTTGATGAAATCATGGACGATGTTGAACGCATTGATGAAAATGCTGATAAATGTTACTGTGTCATTCTTTGCTGATGATAAAAATTATTCATCATTGTTGAATAAAAAAACTTTATGCCAGAAAATTTTTATGATTTCTGGCATTTTATTTTAGGAGGCACTATGTTAATCATTAATAAGGCAAAATACCTTTCGATAGATGAAAATGGCTTATTCTTCTACGATAGCAATTATAAAAAATTACACCGATACACTAAAGAGGTTTGGGAATGTTTAATTTCATGGTATGAAGAACCCAAAAATGAAGATGACTTTCCCGATATCAAACTGTCACAAGACGAATTAGAAGCACTTATTATTGTTCTCAAGCAAAATAACATATTAAAAGAATTTCATGAAGTAGATGAAGTAGATGAAAAGATGATTAGGTTGAATAATTTCTACGAGACGTATGGCTCAACAACATTCAACAAGGTTTTCGATACTAAAATTCTAATCATCGGTTGTGGTACTGTTGGCTCTGGAGTTGTTCAAAGTCTTGTAAAAATGGGGTTTACTAATTTTTGTTTAATAGATTTTGATAAAGTTGAAATGAAAAATGTTATTGCTCAAACTATATTTGAAAACAAAGATGTTGGAAAAGAAAAGGTTGAAGTAATCAAAGGCTATATCGAACAGCACTCGCTTTTTTTGCCGAACATTGTCCTTCAAAAAACATTTATCAACACGATACAAGATTTCATAACTATTTATAAAAATTATGAAGCAGATTTTATAATTGACTGCTCAGATACAAAAACAAAAGAATTAGTGACCCAACTCATAAAATTTATCGAAATAAAAAAGAAAGTTTATCTATCAACTGGCTATTCCACAAATAAAAGTATTGTTTATAAAGTTTCTGATGACTTTTCCAATTTTAGAAATTATACGTTTAAAAATTGGGAACACTTTGAAAAAAGCTTGCATTATCCTTCAAATCGCGGAACGATTATTGATTCACAATTACTAGGAAGTATCATCACTAGAATTATTGTCAATCACATTTATAAACTAGCCCCACTTGATCAATTATTAGAAATTAACTTACTAAATATGTCAACAAGCTTTGTTGAATATCATTCTAATCGTGAAAAATTTCAAAAAAATTTGGCCGGTATTTTTGAAAAAACACCGTTAAAAAATATTACAAATCAAAAAGAAAAGATAATAAATTTTGCTCAGTATTTAAAATTCATCAACAACATCCAGCTTGATACAACCTATTTGAGCACTGACATAACAACTTCTTTGGCTATATTTAGTGAGCAATTTGCGAAACGTCAAAAATCGCTAACAAACACTTTATCCATCCCTTTGCCCTCAAATTTTTATTCCGAAAATCAACTAATGAAGTATTTTGCTGATTATTCATCCCAAGAATATTTTTATATTTTTGCTACTGAAAATAAGACCGAGCTGCTCAAAAGTTTTTCTATCTCTTTAAAAAACTACTTTAGTAGCCTCTCCCAAAGAGATAAAGAGCTTTTATCTGAAATAAAAAATTTATCTGAAGAAAATTATCATACAATCAATACTGATGATAAAGAAAAAATAGATTATTTCGATTATAAGCCTGAGGGAAAAGTAGATTTTGGAAGCGATGAAAAATGTCTGGATTTTATTCATTGCTTACTATTGCAGAACAATCAAAGATTTTCAAAAATTTTTGATAAATTATTGGAAGATAATCACATAAATTTAGAAATTTCAAAAGATATTTTTGGCAAAACACTTTATATAACGAGCTTAGATGAACATTTTGTTTATTCAACCTTTGACAATAGTTATGATGCAGTAATAACTCTCCTTCATGAGTTGGGACATTGTTTTACTAATTATCAACTAGATAAAGAGTTTTATTTATTCCAGTCAAATTCTTATCTCAACGAAGGGCTTGCAAATCAATTTTTAGTAGATATACTAGATTATAAAATATCTGAACACTATCAAGCCGAGTTAAATCAGTTAAAAAAAGCAATATACAGTAAATTTTATAGGGAAGTAACTTATCATCTTGATCAATTAATATTCCTTACAACATCTTATGCTTTTATGGAAAAAAATGTAGAACTGACTGAAACTGATTATTTAAGACTATTTAATGCCATGAAAAACTTGCATTCCAATATTTCTGAATATACTCATGGGAAGTTATTTGAATATAATTATTTGCTCAATATCCAGATGTATATGGGACAAAAATCTATTTTACATGATTTTCTTGAAACTGTTAATTTTCTTGCCCTAGACTATAAAGTATCTGCCAAAGGCTCTCTACCTAAAGAACTTATTTTTGAGCAAAAAACACTCGCCAGCGCTATTATTGTAGCGTTAAAAAATTTGAAGGAGCATTTGCAATGAACACTAAACTCGTAAAAATATTCTCAATATTTCTTTTCGGAAATCTAACAAGTCAAGCGTTGAGCTATATGATAGATTGGCACGTTCTGCGAGAAACAGGTCATGCCACTGACTTTGCACTCATAATCATGCTTTCATCTTTGGTAGCACTGATTGCCATGCCTTTTATAGGAACGCTTGTTGACCGAAAAAATCATAAGCATTTATTGCTTGTCGCACAAATTTTTGAAATCGTGTCATTATTGATTTTCTTCATTCAACCTTATCACAACCTTGTTGTTTATATTTTGTTAACAATAGCTCTTTCGCTCGCAAATATTTTGTTTTTGCTGACAATGTTCGCTTCTGTTGCTGAAATTGCCGATAATGATGAAGAAATGATGAAAATCAATGGAATTCAACAAGGAATTTCAACAACATTTTCCATCATTGCGCCTCCTTTAGCTGGCTTTTTATTAGTTTTTGTAAGCGTTCGCTTTTTTGCTCTTATTGAAATTTTCAGCGCAGTTTTAGTTCTTTTTGTTACTCTATCATTAACAATCAAGAAAACAACTGCTGCGACAGCTCAAGCAAGCTCCGATGAAAAAATTTCTTTTCACGATGTGCTTCGTTTTCTTTTTCAAAAACAGTTAATTCTATCTTTAATGCTAGTAATGGTTTCTCTTAATTTCATTTTGGCTGCTGTTAATATTGGTATTCCTTATTTTATCACTCATCAATTTGCAGGCAATACCAAACTTTTGGGAATTATCGAAACGGGACTACCTATTGGCATGATTTTAGCTAGTTTTATTTCACAACATTTGAAAAAAATTCATCTCTTAGATACTTTGCGCATTTCGTACAGCTTGGTTGCTTTGAGTATTATTCTATTTGGTGTTTTCGCATTTTTAGATGTGAGAAATATCATTTTTATCGCTCTCACATTTTTACTCTGTGGACTTGTGCTGGGAGCTGGTCAGGGTGTGAGCCAAATTCCCATGTTGACATTTTTGCAAAAAAATATTTCTGAAAAGATACAAGGAAGAACTTTTTCAATCATTGACACTTTCGCTCAAATACTCGTTCCTATTGGTTTATTGATGTATGGCTTTGTTTATGACCATTTAAATTCTGGCAGTATTTTGATTGTTTCTGGTCTTGTTCTTTTGCTCTTTATAATTTTTATCAGTAAAAACTTTAAAAATTATAAAAAAGATGACCGTTATGATTTTTGACAGAACTGTCAAAAACCTTTAGTGCATACGCACCGCAAAAAATTATTATTATTTGAATATATAATATATAATATATTTTTTCTTAATTATAGAATATGTTCTTCTCGTTCATTATAAAAAATATTTTTGACAAAACTGTCAAAAAAACTTTATCAAAAAAATTGTAAAAATTATCACAATAACACTTGACAAAGCAAAAAAACTTTGTTAAAATAATAACGTGAAATAAATCACAAGGAGAAAAAGAATTCATGGTTACAAAAACCCAATCCAAAGCAGCTCCCAAAAAAGAATTAACTGCTGAAGAAAAAGCAGCAAAATTCCAAGAAGCTGTCACTTACACTGACAAACTTGTCAAACAAGCACACGAAGCTGTCCTCAAGTTTGAAGGCTACACACAAGAACAAGTTGACACAATCGTTGCCGCTATGGCACTTGCCGCAAGTGAACATTCACTTGAACTCGCACACGAAGCTGTCAACGAAACTGGTCGTGGTGTTGTTGAAGACAAAGATACGAAAAATCACTTCGCATCAGAATCTGTCTTCCACGCCATTCAAAACGATAAAACAGTCGGCGTCATTCGTGAAAACAAAGTCGCTGGTTCTGTTGAAATCGCAAGTCCTCTTGGCGTCCTCGCTGGTATCGTTCCAACAACGAACCCAACATCAACTGCTGTTTTCAAATCACTCTTATCAGCGAAAACACGTAATGCTATCGTCTTTGCCTTCCACCCACAAGCGCAAAAATGTTCTTCTCACGCTGCACAAATCGTTTACGAAGCAGCCGTTGAAGCCGGTGCACCTGAAAACTTTATCCAATGGATTGAAGTTCCAAGTCTTGACATGACAACCGCCCTTATCCAAAACCCTGGTATCGCAACAATCCTTGCTACTGGTGGTCCTGGTATGGTCAATGCCGCACTCAAATCTGGTAATCCTTCACTCGGTGTTGGTGCTGGTAATGGTGCTGTATTTATTGACGCAACTGCTAATGTTGAACGTGCCGTTGAAGATTTACTTCTTTCAAAACGTTTTGACAATGGTATGATTTGTGCCACTGAAAACTCTGCTGTCGTTGCAGCTGAAGTTTACGATGAATTCATGAAGAAAATGCAAGAACAAGGTGCTTATCTTCTTCCTAAGAAAGATTACAAACCTCTTGCAGACTTCGTATTCGTAAAACGTGAAGATGGCTACGGTGTGACAGGTCCTGTCGCTGGACGTTCTGGTAAATGGATTGCTGAACAAGCTGGCGTTAAAGTTCCTGCTGATAAAGACGTTATCCTCTTTGAACTTGACAAGAAAAATATCGGCGAAGCTCTTTCATCTGAAAAACTTTCTCCATTGCTTTCTATCTATAAAGCAGAATCTCGCGATGAAGGTGTAGAAATCGTCCGCGCACTCCTTGCTTATCAAGGTGCCGGACACAATGCTGCATTGCAAATCGGTGCAATGGATGACCCATTCGTCAAAGAATATGGCGAAAAAGTCGAAGCTTCTCGTGTATTGATTAACCAACCTGACTCAATCGGTGGCGTTGGAGATATCTACACAGATGCAATGCGTCCATCACTTACATTAGGAACTGGTTCATGGGGTAAAAATTCACTCTCACACAATTTGAGTACATATGATCTATTGAATATTAAAACAGTGGCAAAGCGTCGTAATCGCCCACAATGGGTTCGCGTGCCAAAAGAAATCTACTACGAAAAAAATGCAATCTCTTACTTACAAGAATTGCCACACGTGCATAAAGCCTTTATCGTTGCTGACCCAGGTATGGTCAAATTCGGTTTCGTTGACCGCGTGTTGGAACAACTTGCACTTCGCAATGAGCCAGTTCAAACAACAATCTACGGTTCTGTTCAACCTGACCCAACATTGAGCCAAGCTATCGAAATCGCTCGTCAAATGAACGATTCTCAACCTGATACAGTTATCCTTATCGGTGGTGGGTCTGCCCTTGATGCTGGTAAGATTGGTCGTTTGATTTATGAATATGCAAGTCGTGGCGAAGTAGATATCAAAGATGATGCAGCCTTGAAACATCTCTTTGAAGAACTCGCCCAAAAATTCATTGATATTCGTAAACGTATCATCAAATTCTACCATCCACATCAAACACAAATGGTTGCTATCCCTACTACTTCTGGTACAGGTTCTGAAGTTTCTCCGTTTGCCGTTATTACAGATGACGAAACTCACGTTAAATACCCACTTGCTGACTATCAACTCACACCACAAGTTGCGATTAACGACCCTGAGTTCGTTATGACAGTTCCAAAACGTACTGTTTCTTGGTCAGGTATTGATGCCCTCTCACACGCGCTTGAATCTTACGTGTCAGTTATGGCTTCTGATTATACTCGTCCTTGGTCACTCCAAGCTATCAAACTCATTTTTGAAAACTTGACAGCTTCTTACAACTATGACCCAGCACACCCTACAAAAGAAGGACAAAAAGCACGTGAAAACGTCCATAATGCAGCAACTATCGCTGGTATGGCATTCGCCAATGCTTTCCTCGGTATCAACCACTCACTTGCCCACAAAACAGGTGGTGAATTTGGACTTCCTCACGGACTTGCTATCGCTATCGCAATGCCACACGTTATCAAGTTCAACGCGGTAACTGGTAATGTAAAACGCACACCATATCCACGTTACGAAGTTTACACAGCTCAAAAAGACTATGCAGACATCGCACGTTTCATGGGATTTACCGGTAAAACTGATGAAGAACTCGTAGCCAGCTTGATTAAAGAAATCAAGAAATTGACTGATTCTATTGATATTGATATCACATTGACAGGAAATGGTGTCAAGAAAGACCATCTCGAACGCGAACTTGACAAACTTGCCGACCTCGTTTACGATGACCAATGCACACCAGCTAATCCACGTCAACCACGTATTGATGAAATCAAACAGCTCTTGCGTGACCAACTTTAAGTTTTAAACAATAAGAAAAGCCGATTAAAACATCGGTTTTTTATTTTAAATTTTCTAAGTTTCAAAAAACATAATCCTCCTTATCCACTTTATCAACAAATCGGAAACCAATAGTAATTGCTAAAATCATCAATACACCGGAAATCAAGTAAATCCACTGCCCTTGAAAATGGTCAAATAATAATCCATAAAACATCAACCCAACTGGAGCAAGAATTTGTGCGGAAGTATCAATAATCGTAAATGCTCTACCTTGTATTTCTTCTGGAATATTATTTTGAGCAAATGTCATCATAGGTACGCGAGAAATTCCCAGACTTAGTCCAATCAAAAGCATGAGTAAAGCAAGACAAGCAACTATAACAATCATATTTTTTAGCATTAAAGCAAGAACAATGCCAAAACCTAAGATGACAAAAGCACAAGAGAAATAAGAAATTTTTAATACTTTAAAAATAAAATATTTTTGAAGTTTTTGAGTCAAAAAACTTCCTACAATGATACCTGCTGGAAAAGTAAGTTGCACGATACCTAAAATAATAGTATTTCCATGAAATCTATGATTGAGCATAAAAGGAATTCCCACATTGATGGAACCCAGCAGAAAATTAAGAGCAATTAAAATTCCCACAATGATAAGCAGTGCAGATTTCTTTTTCAAAAGTTTAAAAACGGTTTTATAAGATGACTTTTCATCTTCTTTGTCGGTCTTTTTTCGTACTGTTTTCTTTTCTTTAAAATTAAGTCTCAAAACCATCAAAATAACAACAGCTTCACAAAATATTTCAAGCCAAGAAAATGATTTCACAGTTATAAATGTAAGAAAAACACCAGCTAATCCAGGCGAAATAATGGCAAATAATGCTCCTACTCCTTGTTCAATTCCATTTATTTGTGACATTTCTTGTTTTTCTTCAGAGAGGGATTTTACTGAAGCGTACATCGTGATAGAAAATAATAAATCTCCCAAATCAAGCCCTACAGAAAAAAGAATGTAAGCAAGTAAATTCTGAAAAGGTTGGATGATAAAAATGAGCAAAACAAAAATACTAAAACATTGCGCAACTAAAAGAAGTTTCTTGTGATTATATTTATCAACGATAATCCCAACCAAAGGCATTGTAACAAGCATAACAACAGACGATATCGTAGAAATTAAAGCAAATTGAGAGGCTTGATGTGTTTGTTTTAAAACTGTCCACGAAATCATGAAAGTTAAAGTCGCACTTGACAAATTTCCAAATAAAAACATGAGAAAAATCGTGAGTAGTTTATTATTTGTAAGTATTTTTTTCATATTTCTCCTTCTATGTTCAGCAAGAGGTTTGTCATTGTTAAGATTCAACAATTTTTCCTTTTTCCAACTTCAAAATGCGGTTAAATTTTCCTAAAAATTCATCTTTTTGATGTATCGTCATGATTACTGTTGCTGGTAATTGGAGAACTTTTTGAAGTTCATTCTCAAATTGATAGTAATCCAAAGCAGAAAAAGGTTCGTCCAATATGACAAGTGGAGACTCTTGATTTGTTACACGTGTCAGATACATCTTTTGTTTCTCCCCGCCTGATAATGTTGTCGCAGAGACCTCACTTTTAGTATCACTCACCTTTTCCTGATAGCTCCCAAAAATCGTGACATTATTTTTATAAGTATCATGGAAAGTATGTTCTGCCTGTAAAATTTTGGCAAATGCACCATCCAAATTCTTGATTTCATTACCATCTACGAAAATTTTTCCCTCAAATTCATCATCTGTGCCATTCAAGACATTTAAAAATGTACTTTTCCCCGAACCATTTTCCCCAATAACCGCTATCTTTTCACCTTTTTTAATCATAAGTTCTGGAATATCCAGCTGAGTATTTCCTACTACTTTCTTCAAGCTTTGAATTTCAATCTTATCAAACGATTTTATCGCTCTCTTAGGTAATTGAACTTGGGAAACAATTTCTAAAAAATTCTTTTTTACATTTTTTATAGACTCCAACATTTGAATATCATATAATAACTCCGTCATTGGCTCTGAGAATGCTGTGATGTAGCTCAAACTCGCAGCAACTTCTGGAATAGAGAGTCGCCTTGTTGAAAGAGCGAAAACGAGATAAATAAATAGTACAATCCCTGTTAAACTAAAAGATGAAGCGTTCATGATGATTCCAAATGCCTTTAACAATCCATATTTTAAATAGTGCGTTTGCAAATTATCCAACGATTTTTGTTGTACTTTTTGAAAATTTTCTTCCGTTTCATCATTTACTAAATGGTGACCTGTTAATAAATCTTCTAATTTAGCATAATAATCTCCTTGACTTTTTAAGTAAGCATCTCGTCTTGCAGCAGTACGTTTTCCAATTATTTTAGGAACTTGTATCGTCAATAATGCAGTAATAAATAAAATAGAAGCTACCCAAATATTGACTGTTTGACTGATAATAACTGCAAAAATAACCATTTTCATAATTTGCTGATAAAAGCTGAATAATGGTGCTAAGTAATCTTTTTCCAAAGCATCTAAATCGTTAGCCTGATAAGAAACATACTCTGCCACTTTTTGTTTTGAAAATTTTCCTTGTGGCATAGCCAATAATTGATTAAACCAAGTATTTTTTAAGCTCGTGGAAAAAACAATTCCATAGCGCCATTCTAAACGCATTGATAAATAATTACAAAGTAAATAAAAAACCGTGCAACCAATATATCCAATCATTGCGAACAAAAATTCTCGTCTAAGTAAAGCTTGCGTAAAATAAGGAATTAACGCTTGAGCAACATAAGACAACGCAACTAAAATAAATACAGCAACAATATACAATCTAATCGGTCTAATAAACTGTTTCATTTTTAACCTTTCTCGCTTGAGCTGTCCTTTGGCAAATCTGCGCACAAACAGTTGAATCTCCACTTTCCGCAAATGCTATTCCAGGACATTGTGTACAATAATTAATTAATGCACATTTTGAACAATTTTTACTGTTAGCTAAACTATAAGTAGCGAGCACTCTTCTACGAATACTCTTCCAGATATCTTTTATATTTTCTGAATTAATATTTCCAAGACTTTTATTGTATAAAGAACATGGCTGTACCTCTCCAGTACAAGTAATGTATATTGAAACTTCAAGAGACTGACAAGTTTTATAATTTTTAGATTTATCTATTAAAATTGTTCCATTAATCGTATCTATATCCTCTTGTATTTCACACAATTGATTAAAAGAAAGAGACAAATTACTACCTGTTAAATACTCCGAGCGTTTCGGAACGATTTGAGCATCAACTTTATACGCAATATTCATTTCCTCACAAAACTGTTTTAATTCTACATATGCATAATAATTTTTTCTCATGATTGGTGTTTTTATTGCTACAGCAATTCCATATCTTTGCAATAATTCAATATTTTTTAAAACTTTTTTCAATGCTCCTTTAGTTTGCGAAATTTCATCATGTATTTGCTCATCAAGAGAAAAAACTGTACAAGATATATAATCTATTTCCAACTGCGCTAATCTTTTTATTTTTTCTTCATTCAAGATAGAAATATTTGAGTAAATTACTACGTTAAAAAACATTTCTCGGGCAATTGTTATCATGTCCATCACCTGCGGATGACAGAAAACCTCTCCGCCTGTTATTACCAATTCAAACACTCCCATTTCTCTTAAATTACCCAATAATTTTTTAAATTGAAAAAGAGAAAATCCTTTTATTGTATAATTATCAAAATAACAATGTTCACAGTGCCAATTACAATAAGAAGTTAACTCAATTGTTACTGAAAATAGCTCTCCCTCTCTCTTATATAACTCTATAATCTGATTCATACTATCATACTTCGCATTTTTCATAAATCTTCTCCAAACTACAAACAACGAGAATAAAAATTCTCGTTGCTCGTATTTCATTCTTTAGTTTGTGCCACAATATGAGCGCTAGCTCCACTACATTCAGCACTTTTATTCGATACAATGCTGTTTCTAGTTGAAACTTCTGTCATTGTTGGTTTACTAAATGCTTTTTTCATCATTTAACCTCTTTCTATTGTACCTTTTTAACAAAGGTGATTTATTTTTTCTAGGTTGTCATACTTATCTTTATTGTCAAACCTTACCTTTGCAAGTATTTTTGACGAAGTAGAACACCCCCATAAATCCTTATCTTCCAATAATGCAATTCTGCTACAACGTGCGCAATATTCCTTAACAGAACAAGCATTACAAAATCCTAAATCTTTTTGTTTTTTAGCTTGAATTTTCTGTAACACAACATTATCTTTCCAAATATCATGTATAGACGTATCTAGAATGTTATCTAAAGGCAGATTTAAATTATTACACGCAAGATAGTTTCCATTTGCTTCAATAGTACATGAACAGCGAGTTGCATTACATACGTACATACTGTCATTTTTTGAGAAACACATAAAATTTCTAATTTCATCAATTTGAACTAACTTATCTTGTAAATAATTATTATCAACTCTATAATTAGCTGGTTTTGTCTGACCATCTGTTTGATAAAAAATATTTGTTGTCGCTAAATGCTTAAAACCCGATTCAGAACAATATGCAACTATTTCTTCCAAGCAATCTTGGTTGATGTTCATAAGTATCTGTTTAACTTCAACACTTATACCATATTTTTTCAATAGTGCTAAGTTTTTCAAGGTTGCATGAAGCGAGCCTTTTACAGTAGTAATATGATCATGAATTTCTTCTTGCAAAGAAAATAAAGTACAAGATATTTGAGAAATATGAATTTTTGCAAGTCTTTTTATCTTTTCTTCGTCCAACAAAGAAACATTAGTAAAAAGTTTCACATCAAAGAAATGGGCACGCGCATTCTCAATAATTTCCATGGCATCTTTTCTCATAAAAATTTCTCCGCCTGTGAAAACTAATTCAAAAGTTCCCATTCTCCTCAAATCATCAAATAATTTATCAAGTTCTTTCGCACTTAGTCCTTTTTGTGTATATTCAGGAATATAGCAATGCTTACATCTCCAATTACAACGTGTTGTTAATTCAATAGTAGCCGAAAGTAAAGTCTTATTTTCTGAAGCCAGCTCATAAAGGTCTTTCTTCATAAATTCAGAGTTCATAAATGAGTCCTTTACCCAAAAGATTTGCAATAAAATCACTTACTTCATCTTGTAACTCTTCTTTATCAACTTCATATAATTTTGTGAGTTCTTCAACAATTATGCGTAATGTTCGATTTTTAGAAATAAGCATCCACATTTCTTTTGCCGAATCCTCTAAGAGCGTCATTTTATTGTTTTTTTATCTAAGATATAAACTACTTGAGTCTTAGGTTCAATCTGCCAAGCAAGATGGGGCGAGTAGTAAAACTTTTTATTCATAACCTAACCTTTCGGATAATATCAAATTTTTCCTTAAAAATCATAAATTAGAAGTTCAAGGTAAATACAAATTAGAACTTTATTGCTTTCCTCTATTGATATACTTATTAAACCATTATTTAAGTTTGTCTAAAAAATTTTTTGAATATATGAAAATCACTTATAAATTTTCGATTTCTTGATAAAGTGCTTGAGCTTCTTCTCTGTAACCATATTGTTCAAGAGTGCTGGCACATTTTTTCATTTCTTCAATACCAGATTTTTGATTTTGAAGTGTCCGATAATGAGCTTTATGATAATTGAGAATAATTTTTTCATAGAAGAAATCAATTTTAATTGTCATTTTATCAAGATGATTGATGTATTTTAGCGCGAGTACGAGATTGCCATGACGTAAAAAAGTGTCAATCAAATTTAAAAATGTACGAATAACCATTTGCTGATTAAGGTGAATAGAACTATAAAATTCTGTTTTTCCTAAAATGAGTAGTCCATAATTTTTTAAAGCATTATTATCAAAAAAACGTAAACAATTTCCAAAAATCCAGATTTCATAGCGTCCCCAATCACTGACAGAGTCCAGATAAGTCATCAAAAAGTCAATATCTTCTTCAAATGGTTTTGAATTTTGAGCCATTGCAAGAATAATTTTTAAAACTGTCTTATTCAGTTTATAGAATTTGTGTTCTGGATTTTCTTGGATTTTTGTCTCCCAAAAATCCAAAATTTCTTTGATACCCTTAATATCTTTTTTAGCATAGAGTTCTGCAAGTTTTTTTTGCAGAATTTCTTCTTCATTTGATACGTATTCATTATAAATCTGCTGAAACTCATCCAGATAGGTATTTGAGTTTTCTAAAACATCAAAAAATTTGCTAACGGTAATATCTGTCTCGCCATTTTCAAACTTTGAAAGTTGTGACTCTGAAAACTGTCCTTTCGTCACTTCTCTAAGTTTCAGATGCTTTGCTTGTCTAATCAAGCCAACCGTTTCTCCAATCTTTTCATTTATTCCATTTTCTTTCTTCATTTCGTTTCCTTTTTTCTTATATTCGAAAAATTTCAATTTATCTCTAATTTATTATACAATTTATAAGGGGAAATGTAAAAAATTAGAAAGAGGCTCTTTATGAAAAAATCTAAATTAAAGTGGATAATTTTTTTAGCATTTGATATTATTATCATTTCAAAATTCGCTGCTATTCTGCCAACACTGCTTAAATAATGAAAAAGCCTGCTATCATTTATAGCTGGCTTTTCTTTTAATCATCAACCTTCCCAGTTTCAAGATATGTCACGGCATCTTGGATAGTTTTGACGGGGATAATTTTCATTTTTGTGTGGATTTTCTTTCCTGCGGCTTTGGCGGCGAGGTAGTTGTTGTCTGCTAGCTTTTTGCTGCCGCTGTCTGGGACGAGGAAGATTTTTGCACCTTGATTGCTGGCGGTGACGATTTTTTTGTCAACGCCACCGATTTGTCCAATTGTGCCGTCGTCATTTATTGTCCCTGTGCCGGCGATTTCTCTGCCTTGACGGAGATTTTTGCCTGTGAGCTGGGTGTAAGTTTCGAGTGTGAACATCATGCCAGCACTTGGTCCACCGATACTGCCTGCATCTATCGTGACTTTGGGGGTGGTTATCACGTTTGTGTGGTCCACAAGTTCGATTCCAATTCCTGTTTTGCCGTTTGAAAGTTTGATGAATTTTCCTGTTGCTGTGTGCTTTTTGCCGTCAATGCGTGTGACGTTGAGTGTGACAGCTTCTCCAACTTTTTGGCTGGCAACATAAGCAATCATTTCTTTTGAGGAAGTAAAATGTTTGCCGTTGACTGCTGTAATCGTATCTGCGATTTGGAGTTTATTGGCAAATGTGGAGTTTTTTGTGACTTGCATCACATATACACCGTCGTATTCCATTTTGTAGGGTTTATTTGCCAATTTAAATGCTTGATACACAGCTGTGTTCTGCGCTGTTTGCATATAAAATTGATTGACAAGATTGTACTGTGAATTTGACAAGCCGCCCGTCAAATCTTGCGCACTATAAATCGTTGCAAAGTGATTGAACTGAGCATAAATCATCATCAATGCGTTCGCCCGCACAATCTCAACTGTCGTGAGAAAGAAATTTCCTTTAGATGTATCTTTGTGTCCTTCGACTTTTACCATCGTGTTGAGCGCTTGTGTCGTGCCGGGAACTTCGAGGTAATAATTTGTAGGGACAACGAGGGCAATAACGATAAGGACTGGAATTAAAATCAGGGCAAGTGTCTTTATCAGGCTGCGTTTTTTCTTATTTTCTTTCATACTTTTTTCCTATTTTTGATGGCTTCAGCTATGTTTTTTGGCACCCATTGGGAGACATCTTGACCGAGGCTGGTGAGTTCGCGCATTCTGGTAGAGTTGAGTGGTTCTAACTCTGGTTTTGCTAGGAGAATGACGGTTTCAATCCCTGTCATTTCATGATTGAAATAGAACATATTTTTTTCGTATTCTAAGTCTGTCGAATTTCTGATGGAACGCACAAGTGTTGTCACTCCAAGTTTTTTGGCAATGTTGACTGTCAATTCTCGCTCGTGTGTGATGACTCTGACATTTGACAGTTCTGTCAAATTTTCTAGCGTATCATTGAGCATTTTGACACGTTCAGCCGTTGAAAAAAGGGGATTTTTTTGGTCATTTTTGAAAATACCAACATAGAGTCTGTCAAAAAGCGCTGCTGCGCGGATAATAATATCCAAATGTCCATTTGTCAGCGGGTCAAATGTCCCCGTAAATAAAGCAATTTTTTCTGTCATATTTTTTCTTTCGTCATAAAGTTTTTGACAGTTTCGTCAAAAATATTTTCCCTATTTTAGCGTTTTTGACAGAACTGTCAAAAATCCTAGCATATTCGTAAACGAGCAAGCTCGCAACGACTATCCTATATCAAAACTCATAAATTGAAATTTTCGAGATACCATAGATTTTCTGCTTCACTAAATGTAAATTGCCAATCGTTTCTGATAATTCGACAGATTTATCTGTCTCACAGACGACTGTCACAGTTGCTGACAAGAGTTCTCGTTCCTGCATTATCAATAAATTTTTCTCAATCTGTTCTTTTGCGTAAGGCGGGTCGAGCAAAATCAAATCAAACTTTTTTGACAACATTGTCAAAACCTTTTCAGCAGACATTTTCATCAATTCAAATTTCTCTGCTTCTTTGGTCATCTGAATATTTTCCAAAATAATCGCTTGCGCCTGCCTGTCCCGCTCAACCAAGACTGCTTCATCCATTCCACGCGATACTGCCTCAATCGACAAAGAACCAGAGCCAGCAAATAAATCCAGCACCAGTCCACCATCAAAATAAGGCCCAATCATGTTAAAAATCGCCCCTTTGACTTTATCTGTCGTAGGTCGCGTTGTCTTTCCTGGCAAGGTTTTTAGCGGACGTCCGCCATAATTTCCTGATACAACTCTCATAGTCTTATTTTACCACAAAATCTCCCAAAATCATCTGCTCTCCCCTCTTTTGCTCAAAATATTCTGTGAGATAATATCTTTCTGATACGTCTTATTTTTTGATATAATTTAACAAGTAAAAACTCTTTCAAAAAGGAAATTATGACTTATACACTTACTTTCAAGGACTGGTTTATTGCCACGCGCCCTTGGTCATTCGTTGTGACCGCTTTGCCGACTTTATTTACATTTCTCTTTGTCCTCCTCGAAGAGCCTCAATACAGCAATCGCTGGGCTTTAGGACTGATTGCTATCTTGGGTTCGATTATCTACCAAGCCGGTGGCAATCTGCTAAGCGACTATCACGACTACAAACGTGGTGTGGATAAGGCGGGCGCTGTCGTCGGCAATGATATCTTGACTAGCGGACGTTTCTCGCCAAAACAAGTGCTGATTTTTGGACGAACGATGACGACGCTCGGTATTCTTCTCGGACTTTTCCTTGTGAGCCAATCTGGTCTGCCACTTCTTGCGATTGGAATTTTTGGTACATTAGGTTCTGTATATTATCGCAAATTCAAGGCGATTGCGCTTGGTGATTTGTTAATTTTTCTGATTTATGGCCCGATAATTATGGGCGGAACTTATTATGTGATGACACAGCATTTTTCTGGAGCACTCTTTTTTATCAGTGTGCATTTTGCTTTCATCACTGTTAATGTCCTTCATGCCAACAATTTGCGCGATATTCAAAATGATACGAATGCTGGTGTTCATACATTTGCCAGTATTCTCGGCGTGAAAAATTCGATTATTTATTATAATCTCTTGACTTATCTATCTTATCTCGTCATTGTCATCTCTGTTCTTCTTGCGCAACTTCCGATTTGGAGCTTATTGTCATTGATTACTCTGCCTATCGCCATTCGCAATACAAAAATGGTCAATCAGGCAACTACTGATAATTCAGCGATTAAAGACCTTGACAAATCAACTGCTCAGCTTCAACTCCTCGTGAGTTTGACCTTAATTATCGCCATTATCATTGCCATTATTTTTTGATAGCTTTATCAAAAATATCAAAATTAGAAAAAACAGTCTGTCAGAATTTTTGACAGAACTGTCAAAAAAATTATCATGCAAAATACAAATAAAATTAAACTTCCCTACATTATCTTAACTGCTGCCGTTCTCTGGTTCATCATGTTCAGCCCTTGGACGAAAACACACATCAATTTTTGGCTGGCGATGACTATTTCCGGAAGTCTCCTCATCATTCTCAGCCTCATTTCTGGTAATAAATTCTGGAAAAATATTCACTTCTCCATTCGCGATATTATCATCGGATTTGTCTCAGCACTGTTCATGTGGCTTGTTTTCTGGATTGGAAACTTTCTGTCTGTTCATCTTTTCAACTTCGCTGCACCACAAGTCAATGCTATTTATGGGCTAAAAGCTGGGAGCGATAGTGTCATCATCGCACTTCTTCTCCTATTTATCATCGGTCCTGCCGAGGAAATCTTCTGGCGCGGTTTCGTCATGGAACGACTTTCTGAAAAATGGGGACCTTGGCTCGGATTTGCCAGCGCAACACTCATTTATGCCAGCATTCACATCTGGAGCTTTAACTTCATGCTCGTCATGGCAGCACTCATTTGCGGAATATTCTGGGGATTACTCTACAAATTTAACCGAAATCTCCTCACAATCGTCATCTCTCACGCTATCTGGGACGTCATGGTTTTCGTCATTTTCCCAATTTAACAAAATAACATTGACTTCGTATTCTAAAAATGATATAGTTGCACTATGAAAACGAAAATCATTATTGGAATACTCTCTGTTTTTCTGCTGACAAGCCTTGTAGTCGTTGGTTTTTCTGCAAATAAAAATCATTCACTTTCCAGCAAAAACAGTACATTATTAAACAAAATAACTAGCATAAAAAAAGCAGACAGTTCAAACCTTGCTAACGCACAAAACACTTATAAGCAAAATCTGCTACAAAATTCATCTCTACTTTCTTCACAAAAAAGCAAAGATAGCTCCGCGATTGCTTCAATTAACAAGAAAAACAGTGCAACATTAGCTTCACTCAATAAAAAATCAGCTGCCGTATCAAAATCTCTCAACATTTTGCAAAGCAAATATAATGCACAGAGCAAAAATCTCAAAACAGTCAATGACAAACTACAGACGCAAGAGCAAAAAACAAAAGCCAGCACATCAACCACAGCGCAATCAGTCAAACTTCCTAACGGACTTTTAAACGAAAATTACACTACAAGCATCGCCCAGCTCAAAAAGCTCAATGTTACTCACGTCGCAAGTGAAGACAGCTCAGCAAATAATACAACAAACACAACAGAAATCTTGGACACAACAACATCGACCTCTCTCAAAGTAGGAGATAGTTTTAATCCCAATGATTTGCTGATTGTTATTTACTAAAGGGCATCTCGGAAAACTGCTTTTCGAGATACCCTAAAAAAAATGCTCAGAGATTGAGCATTTTTTTAAACCAAATTTTCATGCAAACGAATTGCCTTAATCGCAGGGAGAGCGCCAAGTAAAATAATCACAATCATGAAAATTGCCATTCCATCATTGCCATAAATACTCGAAAAGGACACTAGAACACCAGAAATCACCGATGCAATCGGCTGTGTCACAGAAAATGCACCTGTATAAGTCCCAACTTTCTCGCCCTCCATCAAGTCTGCCCGCAAAGCTTGTGAAAATGGCACCAAAATCATCTCACCAAAAGTGGCAACCAGCGCAGCGACAACTTCCCAAGTAAAATTATGTCCCAAAAAAGCAATCACAAATCCTGTCCCTTGTAGCACAATTCCAAGTCCAATTCCTGTTTGGCGCGACCAATTTTTCGTCAGTTTATTCATAGCATTCATACATAAAACAATCACAAAAGTATTGATAATCAAGAAAAGTGTCAACATTCGCTGCCCATAAATCTCAAGTCCAAGAAAATGTGTTGCCTTAAAACTATCACTCAAATGTACCGGCAAATAATAATCTACCTGATTAAAAATCATGGCAATAAAAATCGAAGCAAACAGATAATACATAAAAGCACTATCTTTTGCCACACTAAAATAAGCTTTAATAATGTTTGTTTCTACTTTTGCATGAACTTCCTTGGGATTAAAACTCTCATCAATCCCGAAAAGCACCACCAAAAAACTGATAAACTCCTCTATCGTGATTGCCAGCAAAAGCCAAACCAAATAATCTCTGAAAAACCAGCCAGACAAACCAGAACCAATCATAATCGCAAAGTTGATAATCCAGTATTGGATACTATAAACCGTGCGCCGATTGTCAGTCGTTGTCAAATCTACAATCATCGCTTGACTTGCAGAATTAAAAAATCCAAATCCAAAATTCAATATCAAAAATCCTAAAAAAGTCGTCCAAGGATTAAAATAAAAACTTGAGTTTGAAAAAGTTGCCAGTGCTGCACCAATCGTTGTTACCAACGTTGAAAAGAGCATAATCGGACGCCGACCGCGCATATCTGACAAATGTCCCGCATAAAGTCCGACCAGAAACACCATGATGGACGAAATAATTAGTAAAATCCCTGTGATACCTGCGCCCATATATTTATTATAATAAATCGTCATTGAGCCACCGACCGTACTGAAACACAGCGCTCCTAGAAAATTCATCATCAATCTTACCCGAATCGTTGGGTGAAGATTAAAAAACCCCTTCATTTTTCTCCCTCTTTTCTCTGCTGATGTCGTGCAACAGCGAGCATACATAGCGTAATCGCAAGTATTTCCGTGACGACAAGTACTAAACTCACACCAAAAGCCTTGATAATTGGTGATATAGAAACTAATCCAGCCGCGATAATACTGGCAAGTGGCTGACGAATAGCTCCCACTCCGTTATAAGCACCAATTTTTTCAGGAGCCATCAAGTCTGCTCCCAGTGATTGAGCGCTTGGTGTATAGATGATTTCGCCAAAAGTGTAAATAATCCCCGAAATGAAAATCGGTGTAAAAGTTGTCGTCATAAAGGCAACTATCATTCCCAAAGTCATGAAAATACTACCAAAAATAAAGCCTTTGCGGTGCGACCAAGCGTGTGTCCATTTGTTCAATGTTGTCATCAAAACAACGACCATCACACAAGCCAATATCAAGTAAATCGTGAGCATTCTTTGTCCGTAAATCTGAAATCCAAAAACGCTTAAGGTTTGGAAAGAATTTGACAAATGCACAGGTAAAAAATTGTCAAACTGCATGATAATCATCGTTGTCAGGATATTTGCCAGCATAAAAATCATGTAAGTTTTATCTGTCACGACACTTCGATAACTTTTAAAGATATTCTCAGGCTTTTTGTCTTTCACTGGTGTGAAAGTTTCTGTTATCATGAAGATAATAATCACGAGCATCACAATAATCGTCGTGAGCAAAATTCCAAGTAATGCCAAAAATGCAGGTTTGAACAGCCAAGCACCGAGCGCAGCTCCAATGATGACTGAAAGATTTTGCGCCCAGTAATTGAGCATGAACACGACTTTCCGATTTTCAGCCGTCGAATCATCAATAATCATCGCTGAACCGCTCGTCACATCAAGATTGAAGCCAAAACTTATCAACAGAAAACCGATAAAAGTCGTCCAAGGATTGACATGATGAGGAAGATTTGAAAAAAGCGCTACGAGAGCACCTGCAGCTTGGATAAAAGTGCCGGAAGTCATCACAGGTTTGCGGCCATGTTTATCCGACCAATAGCCCGCCAGCAGTCCTGCTACGAAAGTTGCCAAGGCTGATAAAGCAAGAAAAGCCCCTGTAATCGTTGCTCCCACGTGCTGATTATAGTAAATCGTCATTGACGAAAAAACCGTCCCATATGAGAAGGCTGCTAAAAATACTATCACAATCCTCAACTGAAGATTCCGATTGAGACTCCAAAACTCCTTCATTTATTCTCCTAAAAACCTGTTCTTAAAATACTTATAATTTTCTTAAATTATGTACAACAATTATAACACAAAACACTTGTAAAAAATAGTTGTTCTGGTATTGTTTTTGTATAATACGTTAAAACCATATTTTTGATAAAATAAACTGTAACCAAACTGAAAGTTCATTTGTTATATATGTGAAAGGAGGAAAAAGTGAACATCAAAGATTATGAGCAAGACGTCACTCATTATGCTGTGGAAATCACGAAGTACCTCGTTTCGCGGGGAGCATCACTAGAAGATGCCGAAGATACGGTGCAGGATACGATTGTGATACTGCTGGATTTGGACGTGTTGATAGAGCCACGAAAATTACGTGCGTTCATGTATCGCGTGTCTATCCGAAATTACATCAATAAATATCGACGCGCGAGCAAATATGCGCAGATTATTGAAGAAATCGGACGTGGTTTGTCAGAATTTGCCGAGGAAAAACGGACGATTGACCTGTCAGAACTTTTGACAAAACTGTCAAAAAAAGATGCGAAGCTTTTGACACAATTTTATTATGAAAATTTGTCTGTCAACGAAATTGCGCAGAAAACAGGATTTTCGGTCAGTAAAATCAAAGTCAATCTTTACCGCGCACGCAAAAAATTAAAGAAAATTTTAGAAGAAAAAGGTTATGACGGCTTTGAAAGCTGAATTTTCCTAGAGAAAGAAGGATAAAAATGAAATATATACTTGCATATTTAGTCTTGTCAGCGATTATTTTTGGGATTTACTGGCTGGTCAAAAAGATTGTGAAACATTTTAGAAAATCGCGTGCTGACGCAGACTTGGAGAGAAATTTTAAACAAGTGGCTAGAAAAGCACGGATGAAACGTATCTTTTTGCCTGTTTATCTAACGCTGACCGCGCTCGTTGTGATTTTCGGGATTGTCATGCAGCTTAATAGTGCGCAGATGGAAAAATTGTATTTTAAAACCAGCAATCAAGCGGATGCATTTGTGGATATTCAAGCACCAAATGTGGGATATAACAATGCTTATATCAATGATTACGGTGTTTTCAGCTCAAACGTTCATCTGGATACTTACAAAAATCTCGATGGATATCATGTAGCGTTCAAGCCGCTTGATTTTCCTTTTGGTACGCTTTCGATGTATATGAGCCATGAAGATTATGATATGTATGCTTCGCCACACATCGTGAATAACGGATATTACACGCAAAATAACAATCAAAAAATTGCTTCATTTTTTCAGCCAAAAGTGAATTTTAAGAGCAAGGATTACTATGGCTTGCAACCAACACATGAAGCTTCAACCTTTAAAAATCAGCCCAATGAACTGGCAGAAATTGCTGTGACGTTTAAAAAACCACTGACTTATGCGCAAATCCAAGCGCTCGTGCCGAAAAATCTGCTGATCAACTGGTACTGGATTGGATATTCTGAGTCCAAAAATCTGGACGCTGCTTATAATCTGGATTATTTCGGGCTAAATTCCGATTCAAAAACAGTTGATAACGGCAATACCGACCAGCTAACAGGGAAATTATCTGCTGCTTCTTACAAGGAATTTGTCAAAAATGTCAAAAACTGGCCAACCGAGCAGACATTATCCACAGGCGAATTTAATCCCCTCAAAGATGCACGCAAACAGGTCGAAAAATATCCGAATCTTGCGAGCGCGAAATTTTCCGGTATCATTTTGACAGGGCAAACCAAAAATTTCGGAACGCTTGACAGTAAAACTTGGGTATTTGCAACAAATGTTGGATTGACAACACCGATTGTACCTTATGTGAAGCCACTCAAATGAGAAAGTGCTATAATGTAATCATTAAAGTACCCTATAAAAGGAGGTTTCAAAATGGGTTCAATTATTGGACTATTGGTTTATCTTATCATTTTCCTAATTATTTGCTTTTCCCTTTATTTTGTCATCAAAACTGCTGTGAAAAATGCAATTAAAGAAAGTAAAAATGAGGGAATTTTGAAGTAAATGCTATGAAAATTTTTTGACAGTTTTGTCAAAAAATTTTTTCTATTCCGTCCGTTTGACAGCTCTGTCAAACCAGACTTCAGCAAAATTTACCAAAAATAAGAAACCCCTCTTGCCTTTAACCGAGCAAGAGAGTTTTTAATTTAGTGTGCTGTAAAGTTGGGGACATCTTTTGTCACCGCAAAATAGATAGCTTGACTCGTATAAAAATTCACTGTTTTATCAATGAAAGTATCAGAAGAATCCCAAGGATAACGTGCCGGAGAAATGCCGGGCCCTGAGCAAGGCAACACAAACGACGGGGTATTACCTGAAAATTTCTGAGCCCATTGTCCATCACTCAATTCAGTTTGCCAGTGATAATCAAAATCATCTGGATTTCTGAAATCAACACTCCCATCAAACGATTTTACGCCTACCCTAAGCGCAATTCGATACTCCTTTTTAGCATCAATCGAACTATCAAAATGAGCCAGTCTTCTGAATTTCGAAATTTTTAGAGACTGTTGGTGCGTAGCGACATACTTTTCCGTCAAATCAGCGATATAGTTAGCAATTCCATTTTCACCAGATTTTTTATAAATGTTGCTCATTATTGCTGGGTTGCCTTTTAAATCAGTAAGCAAAATTTCATTGGTATCTCGCAACGCGTTTGATAAGCAATTTCCTTTTGGAACCGAGGTAAAAGCATATTTACCATAATTGCTTGCACGCGCTTTTTGTTTCCCCGTAACAACGAGATAAGGTCTTGAGGCATTATCTTTTTCAGTATCCCCAGTATAAAAGGTACTTGTGCTTCCTTTTATCGCCACTAATGAGAAGCCATTATTTTTTGAATGTCCTGCCAGCCAATTTTTAAGCGTTGACGTCACATCAAGACTCAACCACCCATTTTTTCCAGACTTGACTGATGTGCTAATTGGTTTTCCAATATCAGATTTGATTTGAGTGAAACGACTATCTAGTCCAACCCATGCTGCACCTGTTGCCGCACCAATTTTCAACGCTTTGGGGAGCTTCCCCGACTTCAGTCTTAGATATAATCTGGCGGTGACGACCTCGTTAGAAAGCCATCTTGCCTGTAGAGGAAGGCGTAAAAAAGCAAAATTTTCTTTTCCTTTTATATTTGACACAGTAATTTCCGAAAAATCTTCTGTTGCTTGTCCTGTCGCCTGGTTAAAACTATTATAAGCTGTTGTAGAATCGGTTGACTTCCAACTTTGTGTGCTAGTAGATGACACACTCTTGCGATGTGCTGAGAGCGCATTCGATGTACACGCGGAAAGAGCTAAAGCAATCACACTAAGAAAAATGATTATTCTTATCTTTTTCATTTTAAACTCCATTTCGTCTCGCTGCGCTCGGCGAATCAATAAGTCATGAAAACGAGTGCGCACTCTCGTTTCGTGTATAATAATGGTACAAAGCACGAAAGCAATATGCCAGAGCACCTTGTACAGCAACAGTTTTAACTTATTTTAATCTTAAAATTACACTTTGTCAAAAATTATCTGATTTTTAAGCTTTTGACGAAACTGTCAAAACAGATTTCGGCAAAATTTACCAAAAATAGCGTAAAATAGAACTATCAAAGATTCAGGAGGCTCTCATGTCAGAAGAAAATTTGCACCCTACGGCGACCTACAAAACCGTTGCCATCAACGAAACTGGTGTCAATGGTGTGTCCTACATCAAAAACGAAGAAACTTACCCAATCAGCGCGCCCAGCAATGCCGAAGCTGTTGGAAATCCCGAGAAATTTCTCGGACTTGCACTTGCGACCTGCCTCAACGCTACGCTCGAAGCCATCGAAGAACGCAATCAACTGGCACACACAAGCAAAGTAAAAGTTGCCGTTTATCAAGCGCCCGACGAAAAAAAGCGAGGTCTGATGTTTCTCGTGGACGTGACCGTATTTATCCCGCTCAGCGCTGACGTTGATGAGCGCAAAGCACGTGCGATGTTTGACCTCGCAGAAAGTCGCTGTCCTGTCGCCAAACTCGTCGGTGGCAATGAAAATGTTACTTTTACGCTTGTTCATAACTGGGAAGACTAAAAAAGCTTTTTGACAGTTTTGTCAAAAGCTTTTTTGCTACTTATTTTTTTTATAGAACTATCAAAAACAAAACAAGGCTATCAAAAATTTTGACAGCC
The DNA here is from genome assembly GCF_018403765.1 of Lactococcus nasutitermitis. Classification (GTDB taxonomy): domain Bacteria; phylum Bacillota; class Bacilli; order Lactobacillales; family Streptococcaceae; genus Lactococcus; species Lactococcus nasutitermitis. The sequence continues at coordinate 141,710 of NZ_BOVQ01000006.1, read as the reverse complement.
TTGTTTTTCACATTTTATAGGCCTGTATTAAGCTTCTTTACGCTTTATAGTCTATTTCTTTTTATTATCAGCCCCATTTTTCTTTATTTTAGACACCAACCTTGCAATTAGAAATATTACAAATGCTACAAAAAGTATGGTGCAAATAAAAACTATACTTAAGATAATCAATTATTCGTAATCACAATCTTATTGGAACTGTTAATTGTAGCACGTACCCATCCAGTCCAAGAAATTATATTATAAATTGGTGTAGTAAAATCAAAGCGGGCTGTTGCTTGTTTACTACTATCTACAGTTAATGTATGCGAGCCAACTGAGCCCGCAATGATATAGTCAAGGTTATTAGCAGATGTTATTTTATTACTGGATACGTTAATATAAAATGTCACATTCCATGCAACTCCCCAAGCATTAATTTTATATTTTCCATTCGCTACCCGTAGCAACGGATTAATTACTGGTGTCATAGAGTAATTAGTAATAGTTCCATCATCAGCAGTTATTGTCTGAATCTCTCCAGTACTAGGTAGATTTTGATAATCAAAAGTTGCAGAGCTTGCACTATCTACAATATCTTCAGATATTGCCTGATTTGTGTCTGTATCAAAAGATGGTATTGTAGTTGTTACTTGAGGAGAAGAATCTGATGTTATTTCATCTGCACTTGCCAATACTGGCATTGCAACAGAAAGAAGAACAACTGTGGTCATAAGACCTGTGAGAATTGATTTTGTTTTCATCATGCAAACCTTTCTTTAATAATATATTTGCACTTCAAGGATGCGCGCTTATCCTTTATTCTAAAACTATTATAAACCTAAAAAGTTCTAAATGATTAAAAAAGCAGTAGCTTTAAAGCTACAAAAAAACAACCCCTATATTTTCACATTTTCTGCGATAGTACTGAACCAAAACTTCTCTGTCTAAAAATGAAAATACATTTAATGCAGTTTCTATCTCAACCCTTCCATTTCCTTGATGAATAAAAAAATAATCAAAAATCCCAATGGATAATCGTTTTAAAGTAGCTGTATAAAGGTCAGTGGTTACCAACTTTTTTTGCTCAATAATTTGTAATACCTGTTTCGCTTTATCACGCTCACCTCTTGAAACTAAAAGATAAACTCCACGGTAAAAGGCTTGCAATATTTTTCTTCTATATTTCAATATATCATAATAATTTTCACTTTTTTCATCAAAATCATCCATCAATTCCAAGATTTCCGATGTCGTCAAGCTATTCAAAATACAGAAAAAGAGGCAAATTTCAAAATATCCCCACTCTTTTATTTTCTTTAAGTATAATAAGACTTGTTCAGTTTCCACTTTCTCTAAATCATCAACATTACTTTTTGCAGCTAAGGCAAGTAAAATATAGCCTGAATTCCTCGCTTCCTGATAAAGTGCTTCTAATTTTTTCTTATCAAATTTGAAATTTGCTTCTTCAATCTCATTCAAGAACTCTTCTTGAAAATCAGGAACAAAATCATTAAGAATCAAATCAAATTCACCTAAACTCACATTCATTTCTTGGAGCATCATATCCACACGTTCCAAACTCATCATTGTTTTTCCTCGCTCAAAACGGCTCAAATCTGTTTTATCAATTCCTAATTTTTGAAAGTAGGATAAAGGCAATCCTTTTTGTTCTCTTAAAAATCTAAATTTTTCTCCATATCTTGCAAAAGACATTCTTCGCTCCTTTTTGATTTATTTCAAGAAAAGAGCCTATCAAATGACAGGCTCTATTTTTTCAAAAAATTTTACAAACGCGCGTTCAATTCATCTGTCAATTCTTCATAGCCAGGTTTGCCCAAAAGTCCAAACATATTACGTTTGTAGCTTTCGACACCTGGTTGGTTAAATGGATTAATTCCGTTTAAGTAGCCAGAAATACCAATCGCAAGTTCAAAGAAGTAAATCGCATAACCAAGTGTGAATTCGTCTTGTTCAGGCAAAGTCACAATCATGTTAGGGACATTTCCGTCTGTATGTGCAAGCAAAACACCGTCAGAAGCTTTTTTATTGACAAAATCAACATCTTTTCCTTCAATGTAAGCAAGTCCGTCAAGGTCTGCGTCCATCTTAGGGATGGTAATATTTTTACGAGGTTTTTCAACACGAACGGCTGTTTCAAATACAGTACGAGTGCCTTCTTGAATCCATTGTCCGAGTGAATGCAAGTCTGTTGAGAAGTTCGCAGACGTTGGATAAATCCCTTTTTGGTCTTTTCCTTCAGATTCACCAGCGAGTTGTTTCCACCATTCTGAGAAATATTGCAATGATGGCTCGTAGTTAATCAAAATTTCTGAGAATTTTCCCTTGCGATAAAGAATATTACGAAGCGCAGCATAAGCATAAGCATCATTTTTACGCACATCTGTCTCAGTATATTCTTTACGTGCGGCATTGGCACCTTCCATGAGTTTTTGAATATCATGTCCAGCAGCTGCGATAGGAAGAAGTCCAACAGGTGTCAAGACAGAAAAACGTCCACCAACTGAATCTGGGACAACGAAAGTTTCCCAACCATTGGCATCCGCATTAACTTTAACAGCTCCCTTGGCTTTATCTGTTGTTGCGTAAATGCGACCGTTCGCGCCATCACGACCGTATTTTTTCACAAGCAATTCTTCAAAGACACGGAAAGCAATCGCAGGTTCAGTTGTTGTACCTGATTTTGAGATAACATTCACTGAGAAATCTTTATCTTCAACAAAATCAACCAAGTCAGCCAAATAGTTTGAGCTGATAGAGTTTCCAGCGTAAACAACGAGCGGAGCTTTGCGTTGTTCAGGCGTTTGATAATTTGCAAATGTAGAGTTCAAAAAGTCATTTGCCGCACGCGCACCAAGGTAAGAACCACCAATACCAAGAACCACGAGAACTTCGCTTTCCTCAGCGATTTTCTTAGCTGCTGCTTGAATGCGCGCAAATTCAGCCTTATCATAATCTTCAGGAAGGTCAATCCAACCACGGAAATCAGCGCCCGCGCCAGTACCTTCGCGAAGAACTTTATCCGCAGCAGTAATCTGCCATTGGATTTCGTCCAATTCATTATCAGCTACAAATGGTGTAAGTTTTGAATAATCAAATTTAATATGAGACATTTTTTCTCCTTGTGAACTATTTATTTTTTGATAACTTATTTTACCATTTTTTAGAAAAATACTCAATCTATGACTCTTTTTATACTATAAATTTATCATCTTTTTTATTTCCGCATTTTGAAAATAAAAAATCAGCCGAAAAAGGCTGATTTGTAAGTAAGTTTTTAGAGAGTTTGTGCGAGTGCAAAGGCATCATTAACAGCTTCAAGCACATCACGCACTTGATTTGAATCCCCAAGATTTGTGACATGGGGATATTCTTCCTTCAAAGCCTCATAAAGTGTTTTTTCAGAGCGATAGCCGAGAGCGAGAACAACTTGTGAAGCTGGAAGAGTTTTATTTTCTCCATTTTGCTCAACTTCAATACTGTCTGGATTGATTTTAGTTAAACGTGCAGATGTATATCTTGCAACTTTATGAAAATCAAGAAGTTCCAACATCATCTGCCAGTTTGGATGTGGTGCACCTTTCGGCAAAACTGTATCCGCCATTTCGATGATTTGTGATTTTTTACCATGTTTAGCAAGCCAAATAGCAATTTCTACACCAACTGTTCCCCCACCGATGATTGTCGTGAGTTCTCCTGCATTTTCAGCACCTGCAGTAAGGAAATCTTTGGCAATCGTAACATTTGGCAAATCAATACCTGTAACAGGTGGGATAAAGTCATAAGAACCTGTCGCAACGATGATTTCGTCTGCTTGCGCCAATCTTGTATCTTCCGCTGTGATGGCTGTGTGAAACTCAATCTTCACCCCAAGTTGTGAAAGCTGTCTGCCCCACCATTGTACCAGACGAACACCAGCTTCTTTAAACTCAGGAACGACACCATAGCTAAAAAGTCCGCCAATTTTATCTGATTTTTCGTAAATCGTCACTTGATGTCCTTTTGCCGCAAGAAGTCTTCCAGCTTCAAGTCCAGCAGGTCCTGCTCCGATAATCGCAATCTCTTTCACATTTGTTGTTTTTTCAGTTTCTAATGGAAATTCGCATTCACGTCCTGCACGCGCATTGACTGTACAATGCGCATTACGATGATTGACTTGATTGAAACAGCCTTCGTGGCAATATTGACACGGTGTGATATCTTCATAGTTGCCTGCATAGATTTTATTGACAATCTGTGAATCAGCAATCAACGGACGACCAAGCGCAACCATATCAAGTTTATTTTCCGACAATGCTTGTTCTGCAAAGTCAGGATTTGCCATCATTCCCGAAACGATAACAGGAATATTGACCACTTTTTTGACCTCTTCAGAAAGTGGCAAATAAGGCCCTTGTTCAAAGAAAAGTGGTGGATGCGCCCAATACCAACTGTCATAGTTTCCACCATCAACAGACAAATGCGCATAGCCATAACTTTCAAGCATTTTTGCAACTTCAAGTCCTTCAGCAAAATCACGACCAGATTCAAGTACATCTGGTTTTTCAAGAGTAATTTTTGTTTCTTCTGGGAGAATACCTTTTCGTAAATCTTTGACGAAAGATTTGAGTGAAAGTCGCATTCCAACTGGGAAATCTTCCCCACAGACACGATGAATTTCATCAATGATTTCTTTTGTGAAACGCAGACGATTTTCAAGACTACCGCCGTATTCATCTGTGCGCTGATTATAAAAACTCATAGAAAATTGGTCAAGGAGATAACCTTCATGGAGTGCATGAATTTCTACACCTGCAGCGCCACCATCTTGGGCAATTTTTGCTGCTGTCCCAAATTTTCGGATAATCTCGTGAATTTCATCAATAGATAGTGCACGCTGTTGTTTTTCTGGGTCCCAACGATTGCTGATAACACTTGGAGCAACATAAGATTGTTCACTCGTCGTAACAATTGGGAAAACAGCGCGTCCAAAACCTGCTGTGAGTTGGACAAAAAGTTTTGAGTCGTATTCCGCCATTGCTGTCGTCAGTTTTTTCAATCGTTTTGTGAATAATTCTGGATTTTGATTGGGCATTGGCATTCCGAGATTGACATTTTCTACGTCATTATCTACTTTACAAAGGCTGGTAAATAACACACCAACTCCACCTTTGGCACGTTCAAGATAGTATTCAATCGCGCGCTCACCAAAAGCACCATCTTCATATTCGTGAACAAAAAGCATTGGCGCAAGTGCGTAACGATTTTTTATTGTAACTTTACCAATTTTAATTGGCTCAAACAGATTTTCGTGGTTTCCCATTTCTTCTCTTTTCTTGTGATAATTTTAACTATACTATTCTAAACTTTTTTTGCTTGTTTATCAATTTTCAAAGACGAAAAAGAGAAATTATTTTTTTGACAGTTTCGTCAAAAAAATCAGTACTTTTGTACTGATTTTTTTATCATTTTTTAATTACGTATCAAATAATCAAAGGCTGAAAGTGCTGCTGTCGCACCTGTTCCCATAGAAATAATGATTTGTTTGTAACGACTGTCTGTACAGTCACCGGCTGCAAAGACTCCCTCAACACTCGTTGCACCTTCTTTATCAGCAAGGATTTCGCCACGCGCATTGAGTTCAATACTGCTTTCTTTGAGCCATTCTGTATTTGGCACAAGTCCGATTTGGATGAAAATACCTGCGATATCTAAATGCGTTGCTTCGCCAGTTTCTCTTGAAACATAATCCACACCGTTGACTTTATCTGTTCCTGTGATTGCCTTCGTTTCAACATTTGTCACAACCGTCACATTTGCCAAACTGTAAACTTTATCAACTAAGACTTTATCTGCTTTAAGTTCTGGCATAAATTCAAGAACTGTCACGTGTTTAACAACACCCGCAAGGTCAATCGCAGCCTCAATTCCAGAATTTCCACCACCGACAACAGCTACATCTTTTCCAGCAAATAATGGGCCATCACAGTGTGGACAATAAGCAACACCTTTTGTTTTAAACTCTTGCTCACCAGGGATACCAAGGTCACGCCAGTGCGCACCTGTTGCCAAAATCAAACTCTTTGTTTTGAGAATAGCACCATTTTCAAGCGTCACTTCGACTTGCTCTTTCTTTTCCAACTTCACCGCACGTTGTGTTTTCATCAAGTCAATCGGATATTTTTTCACGTGCTCTTCAAGTTGACGTCCAAGTTCCAATCCTTCGATATAAGGTGTTCCGATGAGATTTTCAATCCCCAACGTTTCCAAAGGTTGACCACCAAAACGTTCTGCTAAAACGCCTGTACGAATACCTTTACGCGCCGCATAGATAGCTGAAGCTGCACCAGCAGGTCCTCCACCAACGACGAGTACATCAAAAAGCTCTTTCTCATCAAATTCTTCACTGCCAGCAGGACCAAGAATTTTTTCCAAGAGTTCTTCAAGTGTCGCACGACCACTGGTAAATTCTTCACCATCTTTGAAAACAGTTGGCACAGCCATGATACTTTTTTCTTCGACTTCTTCTTTATACATTCCGCCCTCAATCATCGTGTGACTGATGTTTGGGTTCAAAATAGTCATGACATTGAAAGCTTGCACGACATCTGGACAGTTATGACACGTCAAACTGACATAAGTTTCAAAGTGAAGTGACTTTTTGATAGCTTTAATCCGTGGAATGAGTTCTGGGTCAATCTTTGGCGCGCGTCCACTAACTTGCACGAGCGCAAGCACCAATGAATTTAACTCATGTCCAAGTGGCAATCCAGCAAAAACAAGACCTGAAACCACACCTTCGCGCGCAATTTCAAAAGCTGGACTTTTTGGTAATTTTGCTTCTTGAACAGAAATTTTATCAGACAAACTCGCAAGTTCCGTCACAAAATTTCTGATTTTTTCTCCATTTTCACTCTCATCACTGTCAACTTTAAGAATAATATCATTTTCCAAAAGTTGTAAATAAGGCTTTAGTTGACCTCGCAGTGTTTCATCTAAAATCATGTTTTCTCCTTTTATTTAAAAAGAAGTGAGCTACACTCACTTCTGGCGATTAGATTCTTCCAACAAGGTCGATACCAGTTGTCAATGTTTCGCCATCTTCTTTCCATTTGGCAGGGCAAACTTCGCCTGGATGTGTACGAACATATTGAGCTGCTTTGATTTTGTCAATCAGTTGACTTGCATCACGTCCGATACCATCAGCTGTAATTTCGATTGCTTGAATCACTCCATCTGGGTCGATGATAAAGCTTCCACGTTGAGCAAGTCCTGCTTCTTCATCAAAAACATCAAATTCACGAGAAATTTTTCCTGAAGGGTCAGCAAGCATTGTATATTTAAGTTTTGAAATAGCATCGCTATGTTCGTGCCAAGCAGCGTGAACAAAGTGTGTATCTGTTGAACATGAGTAAATCTCAACACCAAGTGCTGAAAGAGCTTCGTGTTGGTCTTCCAAATCTTCAAGTTCTGTTGGACAAACGAATGAAAAGTCTGCTGGATAGAAGACCAAAACATTCCATTTTCCTGTAAAATCTGTATCTGAAACTTTGATAAATTTTCCGTTTAAGTAAGCGTCAGTTGTAAAATCACCAACTTTTTTTCCTATAAGTGACATAAATACCTCCAAATTAATTGATGTTTCTATTATCTCAAATGTATTTTTTTTCGTCAAATTATCTGTTTGAAAATTTTGACAGATTATTTTAAGTTTACATTTGTTTACTTAGACATCCTTTTTTGTTTTGCATATTTTTGACAGCTTTGTCAAAAATATTTTCAATAAATAACAAGATGCTTATTAAAATTTTTCTCTACAAAATGTCCTCTTTTATTTTTTGACGGTTCTGTCAAAAATTTTACTGTACAATGGCTAGAAATTTCTTGATTTTTATACTAAAATAGAAGTCATGGCTATTGACATTGAACATTATAAAAATCTGGCACAACAAAAACATAAGGCACATCAAAAATTTCTTACACAGTTAAAGAAAAAACCACCGAAAAATCTTGACAGGATTGTCAAAAATGTTCATGAAGAAGTTTTCTGTGAGATTGACTGTACCAAGTGCGCAAATTGTTGTAAAATTCTAGGGCCACTTTGGACGGAAGCCGACATCGAACGCGTCGCAAAACATCTGCGTATGAAAGTGAGTGATTTTGAAGCTGCTTATCTGCGTGTTGACGAGGACGGTGACAAAGTTTTTCAGACAATGCCTTGCCCATTTCTAGGGAGCGACAATCTCTGCTCAATCTATGAAGTTCGTCCCAAAGCTTGCCGCGAATTTCCGCATACTGACCGAAAAAAGATTTATCAGATTAACAACTTGACAATCAAAAACACCCTGTATTGCCCCGCAGCTTATGAGTTTGTGGAAAAGTTGCAAGAGAGATTGAAATAATACTTTGATACATAAATAAAAAACTTATTTTATTAAAGTGAGTTTTTTATTTATGTTTTATTCTTTAAAAAATTATTGACGATTGTATTAAAACGACCTGGTCGAAAATAAAAAGTCAAATGCGTTCCAAAAGATAAGATTTGAAAGTGAGAATGAGGAATGGAAGCCGCAATTTCTCGTGCATGATGAGATTTAACCACATCAAATTGTCCATTAAGCACTAAAGTATCTGCCTTTATATTTTTCAAATCATCAAATTTTAATCCTGTTTCTTCACTAAGCAAACGTAAAACTGGCGATTTATAAGCAACTTTCCCGATGAGCTTAATCAATAGACCTACCGGACGAATAAAACCAAGTTGCGTTAAATTTCCTGCGTTCAAAATCAATTTATTGACACGTTCTGGATATTGGCTTGCAAAAAGCATTGCTGTATTCGCGCCATCGCTAAAACCTAAAAGATTAGCGACAGCAATATTTTCCGCATTCATAATTTCCAGTAAATCCTGCGCTAGTTGCTCAAATTTTATTCTTTTCCCTCGAAAATGACTCCGTCCATGCGCTCTTGTATCCAGTGCCAAACAAGTATAATTTGCTTTCAAAAAACGAATTTGCTTCCTAAAAATCCAACTACTCTCCGAATTTCCATGTAAAAAGATGAGAACAGGTCCCTGACCTAGCTTGTAATAAAAAAGTTTTGTGCCATCACTCGCAGTAAAATAATTTTCCAAAGCCATATTTTACAACCTTTCCATGCAAAAATCTCATTTATTCTCATCATCTCTCTTATTTTACAGCTTTTTCCCAAAAAGCTCTAGCAAAATAGACCAGTATCTGTCCAATACTTTTTGATATAGAACATCTTTCTTTTCGTACTGCCCCTTTTTTTGCGTGAAAATTTCATAAAAAAATCCAATTTAGAATTATTTTTATTCCTCACTCAAACCCGGCTACGCTTATAAAGTCGTGTACTGACCAGGTATGAAACTACGAGTATTCCAGTCGACATCAGAAGTCCAATCCCAAAATCAGCATGTATCGTCCCTTGTTGGAGCGTATGCGACAATCCATTGATGATGAAATTCGCAGGGTGAAATTCGGCGATATTTTGCACAAACTGTGGAAGTTCAAACAAAATCATCGTCCCCATCATCTCAGAGGAGAGTATGAAGAAGCCCATAACCAGCATAAAGAGTGCCGAGAGCATACCCATTGACTTTGCTACAAAGCCTAAAATCGTCATGGCCCACGCGGTCGAAAAGCTAAAGAGGAGTAATCCTACATAGAAAAGCGCCCAATGTCCCAGATTTGCCGGCGATGTGAGTCCTAAAAGAAAGGCAAGTCCAGTAATCAAAGAAATCGACACGAACGTCTGGATAACGTTTGTCAAGACGTGTCCCCAGAGGAAAGCACCTCTTGCGAGTGGCATACTGCGCAGGCGGGTCATCATATTTTTTTCGCGATCTTCAAACAGCCTGAAAGCCGTGTATGACGTGCCGAGAAGCACGCTGACGATGGCGACCACTGGAAATATCTGACCAAGTGCCGCGCCACTATCTCCCTGTTGACGCGCGACAAAGTAGTTAATCATGAAAATCACGAGAGGCATGACGAGGCTCGTGATAATCGCTTCGCCGTCACGTAAATTTTTCTTCAAATTTCGTTTCATTAAGACAAGTGTTTCGTTCATTTTTTACCTTCTTTCTTATAGTTATTAAAACTAGACAACTTTAGCAATCAGCTGAATCGTATTAAAATACTGTCCTGCTTCCGCTGTCATCATCTCTAAATCCCATTTTTCTTCTTTATTTTGTGGGTCAAGCGTGTTGAGATAGTCTTGCCAAGCTTTCTTATGGCAAGCTTGTTCGCTGATGTTCACAATTTCTATGCCCCTTGCCTTGCTCCACAAGTCCTTCCACCATTCAATACCACGAACGTACTTTGCAACATCTGGGACATCCCAAAAAGGCTGCATTTCCGGCGGAACATTGTCACCAAACTCATACTTCAATCCGGGAAATGAAACGGCAATATAGCCACCTTTTTTCACAAAAGAAGCGAGCTTTGGTAGCATTTCCTCGTTATCGCCAAACATATTGTATGCGCCTACCGAAAAAATTACGTCGAAATAACCTTTGGCAAACGGCAGCGGCTGTGTAGCATCGAGTATCAAAGGAACAACTTTATCCGCAACGCCAAGCGACTGAAATCTCTCATAATTTTCGGCCGGCTCAATCATTAAGTCAGTGGCAAAAACTTCCGCGCCATATTCTTGCGCCAAATACAACGATGACAAGCCCGGTCCACAACCCAAATCAAGAATTCGCATCTCCTCTGTGATTGTGAAATACGAAACCAACTCCTCGGATTGTCGTATTGCGTTAGGTCCCCACATTGTTTCTTGCAAAAAAGCATGACTTTTTTCGTCCACGACGGCTGTATTTAAAACTTTCATGTTCATTTTATTTTCCTTTCTTGACAACTTTGATAAAAATATCTTCTAAATTTGCATTTTTTTCACCGTGTTCTTTGTGATGCTGGGCTTGAAGCTCTGAAAAGTCGCCTTCGACGACGATTTGCCCGCCGTGTAGAATGGCAATCTTGTCCGCCAATTCCTCGGCTTCTTTCAGATACTGCGTTGTTAGCACAATTGTCGTGCCTTCATTTTTCAGCTCTTTGATGACCTCATAAACCTCATATCTGGCTTCGGGGTCAAGACCCGTCGTTGGCTCATCAAGGAAAAGTACCGAGCGAGCGCTAATCAAACCCATGGCGATGTCAACGCGCCGTTTCATTCCACCTGAGTAACTTTTCACACGCTTGTCTGCAGCGGAAGTCATGCCAACTTTGTCAAGCACTTCCTCCACTTTTTCGCGCGCATTCGGCACTTTCCATAAATTCGCCATGAGAAGCAAATTTTCACGTCCTGTCATGAATTCATCAAGGGCGGAAAATTGTCCTGTCAAGGCAATGGAGTCACGCACATTTTGTGCCTCTTTGACGACATCATAGCCGTTGACCATTGCTGTACCGCTATCTGCGGTAAGTAAAGTGGCAAGAATGTTTATCATCGTTGTCTTCCCCGCACCATTTGAGCCGAGAAGCGCATAAACTTCGCCCTCCTTGACTTCAAAGTCAACGCCTTTCAGCACTTCTTTGTCGCCGAAACTTTTTATTACGTTTGAAACTCTAATCATATTTTTTGTCATTTCTTTCTCCTTATGTGAATTTTTTCTTATTTTTGAGCAATTAATTCTTCAACTACTGCCTCAGAATCTCCGAAGCGCTCGGCAATCTCTGTTATACTCAAGCCTTGTGCCAAAAATCGTTTTGCCACAAAAGCGACGCTCTCAGCAATTTCGATGATATGTCCGTCATAGTCGTAAAAGCGCATGGTATATGCCCCATAGCTTGACATTATCGGCTCATGCAACCAGTCAATCGCACTATCTGCCTTGATTTTTTTGAACATAGCCTCCAAATCTTCGACTTCAAAATAAAGCTGAGATATGTTTGCCCTGCGCTTCACAGAAAATTCTGCACCGGAGAGCCAGTCCGCATATGCCCATTCAGGCGCTAGTGTAATTCCGCTCTCGTAAGCTATCATCTGCCCGTCGTAGTCATAATCATAGATAGGTACCTGCTCCAATACATTCTCATAAAATTTTCTCGCTCGTTCAAGATTTGTTACTGTCAATAGAATGCCTTCAAATTTTATTTTTGTCATCTTATTCTCCTTGTGCGATTTCCTTTTGTATTTTTTTGCTAAATCCGCTGACGATAAGTTCGTAAGACTCGTCTATCATTTTTTTGACAAGATTGTCAGAAATATTTTCTGACAGGTAAATGCTATTCCAATGAGTTTTATTCATGTAATAGCCTGGAATGATTTTCCCGTTGTGCAGTTCACGTGCTTCTTCGCCATGCTCTGGTAAAAGCTTAAGCGTCAGGATTTCCTTGCCATTTTTATCGCCACCATGCATGGCAAACATTTTTCCGCGAATTAAGTAACGATGAGCATTCCAGTCCGCTTGATAATCTTTTTGTGCTTCTTGTTTGCTAAGCAGATGATTTTCTAATGTTTTTTTCATTTTTATTCCTTTATTCTCATTTGTTTATTATATATTTATTGTAATATAAAAATTACTTCTGACGAAGTGATATAAATTCCTTGCTAAATTTAACATAAAAAAGTATTTTGACAGAACTGTCAAAATACTTTTTTTGATTTTATTTTTTTAACACAGGCACGTGCATTACAAATAGCCGGCAAAATACAAGGCGAATAACCAAATTTTTCAGCCTTCGGAACCATATTTTGGTCAATGTAAGACTAAGTCCTTGAAAATCAACTGTGATACTGCGAAATTTTTATTTTACTTTTTTAATTCACTCAAGCGTTTTTCAACTGCATCAAATTTTTCCTGATAATCCACCAACTTCGCACGTTCTGCATCTACCACGTCAGCTTTCGCATTCGTGACAAATTTCTCGTTGGCGAGTTTCTTATTAACCAAATCAAGCTCTTTTTGCCATTTAGCAAGTTCTTTCGCCAAACGCTCGATTTCCTCATCAATGTTGATTAAACCTGCAAGGGGCAAGTAAATCTCAGCCCCCGTGATGACAGCTGACATCGCTTCTTCTGTCAGCTTCACCTCTTGTGCAATCGTCAGTTCTGACGGATTGGTAAAACGTGTGATGTAATTTTTTACAGAGTTGAGGAAGCCAGTTTTGTCAGTTTTGATGAGAATCGGCACTTTCTTACTCAGCGGTGTATTGACTTCCGCACGACTATTGCGCACGCTCGTGATGATGTCAATGAGAAGTTGTACACCTTCGGTCGCCTTTTCATCATCAAACTCAGGACGAACGATCGGATAGTCCGCCACGACAATCGAGCCTGTTGTATTCGGCATTTTCTCGAAAATTTCTTCGGTGAAGAATGGCATGATAGGGTGCAAGAGACGTAGCACATTGTCCAAAACGTAGAGCAAGACAGAGCGCGTCACATTTTTCTCGTCCTCATTATCGCCAAACATGACCTCTTTGGTCAATTCCAAATACCAATTTGCAAACTCATCCCAAATGAAATTATAGAGAATGTGCCCCGCCACGCCGAACTCGAACTTATCCATTTGCTCCGTCACGCGCGCAATAGTATCATTCAAACGCGTCAAAATCCAGCGATCAGTCACGTTTGTTTTAGCGTAGTCAATTTCGCTTGACGCCCCTTCGCTATTCATGAGAATATAGCGACTGACATTCCAAATCTTGTTAATGAAATTCCACGCGGCGTCCATCTTGTCATAGCTAAAACGTACATCCTGACCAGGCGCAGAGCCATTTGACAAGAACCAGCGTAGCGCATCCGTCCCGTATTTCTCAATGACATCCATCGGATCAATGCCGTTACCGAGCGATTTAGACATTTTACGTCCTTCTTCATCACGGATTAAGCCGTGAATGAGTGCGCGCTCAAACGGTGATTTTCCAGTAAATTCTAACCCTTGGAAAATCATCCGTGCCACCCAAAATGGAATGATGTCATAACCTGTTACAAGTGTTGAAGTCGGATAGTAGCGTTTGAAATCTTCCGAATTTTCATCAGGCCAGCCCATCGTGCTGAAAGGCCACAGAGCTGAGCTAAACCAAGTATCAAGAACATCTTCCTCTTGTTTCCAGCCCTCGCCCTCAGGCGCTTCCATGCCAACATAAACCTCTTCGCCACGATACCAGGCAGGGATTTGATGCCCCCACCAAAGTTGACGAGAAATCACCCAATCATGGACATTTTCCATCCACTGCAGATAAGCGTCTCCAAAACGTGGCGGATAGAAAGTGACCGCATCATCTGTTCCATCCTCTTTTCGTTGATGTGCAATCGCATTTTTAGCAAGACCTGACATCTTGACGAACCATTGCTTCGACAAACGCGGCTCAACAATCACACCCGTCCGCTCAGAATGTCCCACTTCGTGATGGATTGGCTCAACTTTCACTAAAATTCCCAGACGTTCAAACTCAGCAACAACTTTCTTGCGTGCCTCAAAACGATCCAATCCATTATATTCGTCGCCACAAAGCTCATTCATCGTACCATCAGCATTCATCACATTTGGCATAGGCAGATTGTGCCGTTGTCCGACCAAAAAGTCATTCGGGTCATGTGCAGGCGTGATTTTCACAACACCCGTACCTTTTTCCATGTCGGCATGCTCATCGCCGACAATCGGAATTGCCTTGTTTAAAATCGGCAAGATAACGGTTTTTCCGATGTATTTCGCATAACGTTCGTCAGCAGGATTGACCGCCACCGCCGTATCACCAAAGAAAGTCTCAGGGCGCGTCGTTGCCACCTCCAGCACAATCTCGCCGTCGGCAGAGGCATAGTTGACATGATAAAAAGCGCCCTCCACGTCCTTGTGAATGACTTCAATGTCGCTGAGTGCCGTCATCGCCTTAGGGTCCCAGTTGATAATCTTCTCGCCCTGATAAATCCAGCCCTTTTCATAGAGCTTGACAAAAACCGTGCGCACCGCCTCATTCAGTCCCTCGTCCAGCGTAAAACGCTCACGGTCATAATCGACCGAAATGCCCATCTTCGCCCACTGCTGGTGAATCGTCTCGGCATACTCGTCCTTCCATTCCCAAGCTTTTTCGAGGAATTTCTCACGTCCGAGGTCTTGAGGCAAAATGCCCTGCTCAGCAAGGCGTGCTGCCACTTTCGCCTGTGTCGCAATACCCGCATGGTCCATACCTGGTAGCCAGAGCGTATCAAAGCCCTGCATCCGCTTCTGGCGAATGATAATATCCTGCAGCGTCGTGTCCCAGGCGTGTCCAAGGTGGAGCTTGCCCGTCACGTTGGGTGGTGGGATGACGATGCTGTAAGGATGTGCTTTTTTATCGCCACTTGGCTTGAAAACGCCTTGTTCGAGCCATTTGGCATAGCGACCTTGTTCGGTTTGGGTTGGGTTGTATTTTGTTGGTAATTCTGTTGTCATTTGACTCTCCATATATTTCATGATTTTTTTATAATTCTGTATATTTTTTATTACTATTTTTACTTTTGCTAATTGGATATTTTTGATCGTTTTTTATTAATTTCTCTTTAATAATTGAATCAATATCTAAATTCAAATTATCAGCCATCATATATGAATAAATCAACACATCAGCTAATTCTTCTTTTACTTTTTCGATATCTGAAATCCCTTCAGTCACGCTTTTCCACTGGAATAATTCCAATAATTCTGAAGCTTCAAGTGAAATCGAAATAGCTAAATCCTTTTCATTGTGAAACTGACGCCAATTTCTATCATCTCGAAACTTATTTATATCATCAATAATCATTGTTTATTTCCTTTCTGTGCTTCAAGTAAAGCTTTTTGTAAACTTTCATCGCAAGCACAAATATAAAGACCATGAACCCCTCGAGTTAATAAAACATTTAGCTCATTATTTAAATTATGATTAATTGCATCAATTCCATGCTTTTTTTCAATCGCCTTTTTGTTTTTTGACCCATCAGCATCAAAAAATATTTTCTTATCTTGAGGATTATACTTTACACTTGGTCCTATAATAACCCCAGCATAATTTAAATCAAAGCCTTGAATTGTAAATGTACTTCCAACTTCTTTTATCGAATCTGGATTTTCAGCCCATGGGGTGCTATCACTTGCTTTTGTATAATAATAATTCCACGGAAGTGAGAAATTATTAATTTCAACACACCATTTCTGACCATCTGATTTCCAATCCCAATCATATGATGCCAACATTCTTGAAAGTCCATATTCAGTGTCATTTGATTTTTCTTTTATGCCATTATAGAGATCAGTAGGATTATCAAATATTTTCAATTCATACTTGTCATCATGTGGAATTTGATCAATTTCATGATTCCAAATAAAATCATTGAGCCAATTATTTGTAGCTGTTGACATTTGCATTCTATGCTGATCATGTAGCTCAATTAATTTATTTTCTAAATTTGCTTCATGTTTTAATTCTAAAATTGTATTTGGGTCCACATATTGTCCGCCAGTTAATATTTGATATTCATCAAAAACTAGGACCACAATTTTTGAAATTTTCCTCAAAGCCTCTAATTGTGTTAAGCCATACTTTTTGGGAAAGGCTTGACCGTTTCTAGTCGCCAATAAATGCCCTTCATCCACTATAACAATATCTACTTTTTCATTTTCATATTTTTTCAAAAACGAGTTAGGTTTCATCACTTGATTTTCGTTGAGGCCTAGTTTTCTTGATATTTGTTGATAGACGGATAACTGTTCATTGTGATTGACTAATACAAATGCTTTCTTTCCTTTTAGTAAAACATTATCATCTTCTTTTGACTCAAGCTGTAAGTTGTAAAATACATTAGATAATAAAACCGTTTTTCCGCTACCCGCACTACCTGTTACAAGTATTAACGTTTCTTTTTCTTGAGAAACAGCTTCCTCAATCTTCATAATAATTTGATTCTGAGCATTTTGTTGTGACTCGCTAAGCGTTTTAAAGGGAGAGGATTTAAATAATGCGGAGTTTTCTATTACTTTAATATCAGGAAAAAGATCAGGTTCTTCCTGGTTTAATCTTTTCCACCCTTCTTTAAAAATAGCATCTATCTTATCTTTTGGATAATATTTCCCTTGAGGGTTACCTCTTCGATTGTTAATTCCCTTATCGTTTTTTATAGAAGGCACACCTAAGAAATAATTCATGAATTTATTTTCTAGGTCAAGAGTAACAGATTTATTAGAAAACTCATTGCCAAACACAAGCATTTGAGCGGATTGAGAAGCATTTAATTGCTGCCAATCATCTCTTGGTTCAATGAAGTGTTGTTTTGTACGACGAAAAACATTATTTGTTTCTCCTACATAAACAGTATACTCTTCATTCTTTTTATCATATACAAAATAAACAGTTGGAAAATCAGTAAGTAATTCGGATTGATTATTCTTCAATAAGGAAAGACTACTTTCGGAATAGTTTACTTTTTTTACTACAGTAACTACATTTGTCATTATTTATTCTCCCAAAAAATTCTCAATCAACAGCGTCATATTCTCTCGCTCATCAGGCTTCGAGAGTGCCACCATCAGCACAATCGCGGCGAGGGTGTTGTTATTGATGTTACGTAGCGCATTATTTTCATACAAGAAATAGACGAATAACGCGGCGGCTGAGCGCTTATTGCCATCGTAAAAGGGGTGGTCTTTGACGATAAAATAAAGAAGATTTGCGGCTTTCGCCTCGACGGACAGATAAAATTCCGTATCGCCGAAGCCTGCATAAATTTGGTCTAAAATCCCCTGAAATTGACCTGTCCGCTCTTTTGCAAAGAGGTCAGATTTCTTAAAATCTGGCAGGTTTTCGAGAAAATCACGCGCATTTTTATATTCTAATTTCCAAGTTTCCACACTTCCTGCCACTTTTGGTAGCTCTTTGCGGTCGTAACTGTCCAAGAGGAAAAGCGCTTGGGTGTAGTCTGCAATCAGGTTTGCTGTTCCAGAAAGTTCTGGGATTTCACTTCTCTCCAAGATTTGTAGAGCGAGGTTTAAGTCAGCCAACCGTTTATCATTCACTGCATAGCCCTGCAAGATATACTTTTTCAGCACACTATTCGCCCATTTGCGGAACTCGGTTGCCTTTTTGGAATTGACACGGTAGCCAATTGAAAGAATCATGTCGAGATTATAGATTGTCAACTCTTGCGTTTGCGTTTTCCCAGTGATAGCACCGTGTTGGGTGGTATGTGCAATTTTTGCACTTACCACTTTTTCATCAAGTTCTTCCGATTTATAGATGTTACGGATATGCCTAGTAATACCCGTTCTATCTACATCAAAAAGCTCAGCTATTTGTGCTTGTGTCGCCCAAATAGTATCATGTTCAAAATCAGCATTGAGTTGGACCTCACCGTTTTGGCTGTTGAAACTAATAATTTCTTGATTCTCCATATTATTTTCCCTATTCATTAAAATAGAAATCATCAAGTTCATAAATCGTGACTGGCTTTACAAAAATTTCATATTTAGCGACTAAATCACAAACATCATCGATATTAATCAAAGTGATTGGAATTGTAGAACTACGCGCTGTTTCAATCGCATTTTTATTAAAATAGCTTGTTGTGACAAAAATACCATATTCTGCTTGGTTCAAATTTGTCGAAAGCGCACCAATAAAATTTTGTATTTCAACACGTCCAACGTTATTTTGCCAACGCTTTGCTTGAATGCCGACACGATTTGTCCGAAAATCATCTGCTACCATATAACCAAAGCCATCAATTCCACCATCGTTACTTACCTGTACACCTTTTACAGGATCAATCGTAACCCCCATATTTTTAACCAAAAGGCGTGCAAAATCTTCAAATTTTTTCGGAGACATCGTTTGTAGTGCCTTCGTTAATTTAATCTTCCAATCTTCGAGGTCTAATTCTTCATTATCTGCTTCATTTTCAAAAGTTGTCTCCTCTTGAAATGTCAACTTTTTCTGTTTATTTTTCTGCTTCGCTTGACGTGTTGGTCCCCAGTAATTTTCTTCATTTTGAACCATCATTGCTGGAAAATCAAAGTGATTTAACTCTACTTCAAAACCTTTTTGAGTTAATTCAATAACTCCACGCTCATCTTTTAGATAACCTGCAATAATTAAATTCTTTCTAGCAAACTGATAGTTGAAATCCAAGTATTTAAACGTTCCATTTTTTCCTAGATATTCTTTAGTCACGTATTCTGCCGGAATAATATCATCTATTTCTAGCAAATGCTGAATAAACTCCTTTTTTGTTGATTTTCCAGCAGTTGCCTTTAAATATTTTAGAATTTCTAAAGAAGTGAGACACTCTCGAGAATTGACTGTACCATCATAACTTTTTAATGCTTCAAATTGCTTTATGTTATATTTTGACATTTCATGTCTCCTTAACAAATTCAATAATTTTATCACTCAGCAGCTCATATCCTACTTCCATAAAATGCAATCCATCAGGTTTCAAAAGTACATTTGGGTTAGGTGTGTTTGTCATTGCCTGAAAAATATCTATCACGGGAATTTTCTGAGTTCGTCCGAGTTCAAGCACGGTCTGTCTGAAAAGTTCAACTTCAGAGAGTTTGCTGTAATGTGTGGGTTCTAGCTCATTATAGTAGGGTGGGGTGAGGAGGATAGTTTTGTTTTCGCCAAGCTGGTTGGTGATTTTTAGGAGATTGGCTTGAAATTCTTTTGGTCGTATCAGATGATAGGGTGAAGCGTCGTTTGCGCCGAAGAAAACAAAGTTAAAATCTGCATTTTCTGCTTTGACATATTTGATGCGATAGAGTGCGCCGTATGTGTCATCGCCGTTTACGCCATAAAGTTTTACGTCGATGCCGGAGCGTTTTTCTTCAATCTTATTTTTGAGAATTTTGGGATTTTCTGTGCCATAGCCGTTCGTGATTGAGTCACCGAAAATTGTAATTTTCATCTTTGTCTCCTTTCCGCAAAAAAATACCGCACACAGCTTCCTAAAAATAGGACGCTTGCGCGCGGTACCACCTAAATTCCTGCCAAATTACTTATAAAATCTGGCAGACACTCGTTTTTATTTACTTGATAATCGCACAACCTTCACAAGGTTTGATTGACAACTTGCACCAACCGCTGTCTCGCTTAAAATCTTGCCTTGTTACTCCTTGCGAAGTTAGTTCTATTCTATCAGAAAGTTTCTGTTTTTGCAATGTGTGTCAGCTTTGTCTTGCTATTTTCTAATAAAAAATTTATTAACTCTTTTTTTCTATGTTCAAACTGTTTTTCTTTTGCTGGATAAAAATAGGGCGGGTAATAAAATGAGGATGAGAGCGATACAACTGATAAGAAATCCCATTTGATAGCCGTTGAGCAGACCGTTTGTTTCAAATGCTTTTGCGATAGTTTGTCCAATCGCGGTTATTTGGTCGGCTGAGGGTTTCTTACCTGTGGTTTTTATGATATCTGTTACTTTTGCCATTGTTTTTGATTTGATATCATTTGCTTGGTCTGTCATGTAGTTTGTGACAACGGCGGTGACGACTGCAGAAATAACTGCTGAACCAAAACTTGAACCAACATTTTGAATGATACGGTTGCCGGCTGAGGCTGCTGGGATTTCATTGTTTTCAATTCCTGTATAAATATCGGTCATCAAAGGCATTGTTAGCCCGCCAACACCAATTCCTCGGATAAATAAGACAACGCCAATCCACCAGAGACTGGTTGAATTTGTCACGAAAACGAAGGGGAAACTTCCCACAAGAGAAATCACAAGAGAGACGAGAACAACTGGTTTTGCACCAAAATTATCAATTAATTTTCCAATCACAGGTCGGGCAATAAGCATTCCTGCACCTTGTGGAATCATAATCAGTGCTGCTTCTACGGTATTGAAATGTTTGATATTTTGAAAGAATAGTGGAAGTATGAGCATACAACCATTGATTGCAACGCCGTTTAAGAACACACCGATATTTGCCGCAGAGTAATTACGTTTGGCAAAAAATTTGAGTGGCAGAACTGTTTTATGTTTTTTGAGGATATCGTAAATGATGTATGCAATAATACAGGCAAGACCAATACCGCAAAAAATCCACATTTCGCTACTTTTGAAGAAATTTTTTGCGGATGAACCTTGGGAAATGCCGTACATCAAGCCTGTAGAAAAACCAACAAGTAAAAGTGTTCCAATAATATCCATTTTTGATTTTGGATTGAAAGGTTTAAAATCTGGCATGATTTTTAGCGTGAGAATAACGGAAAGGATTGCAATGGGAATATTGACATAGAAAATCCAATGCCAATTACCATATTGGACAATAAAACCTCCGATAATCGGTCCAACGATAGGTCCTAAAATCACGGGAGTCGTAACTACTGCCATGACTTGTCCTAATTTGTCGCGCGGTGCTGATGCCATGAGAAGTGAGGTTAAAAGTAAGGTCACAACACCTGCCGCAAAGCCTTGGATGAGTCTGAAAGCAATAAATACTTGAACGTTCCAAGCGATACCTGAAAGAATTGAGCCAACTCCAAAAAGTCCAACAAAAAGTGCGAATGCACGTTTACCATTAAAATGGTTCATAATCCAAGCACTGAAAGGAACTGCAATAGCTAGTGCAAGGACATAACCTGTGATTGCCCATTGAATAGTATTGAGATTTGTGTGGAGGTCAAGCATGAGTTTATTAAGGGCAATATTGACCATTGTTGAATCGAGCATTGGAGGAAGTGCGCCAATAACTAAAACCCACGCAATGCGCATGACTTCTTTGGGAACTTTATCGTCCTTTGTTTTTTTAGCCATTTTATTTATCCTTTGCTTTTAGATACACATGTATCTTATTTTTTATATCTTGAATTTTAGCACACAAAATGATAAAATGCAAGAATAAGATACAAGTGTATTTAGAGGAGTTGAAAATGGTACAACAAAGACGGCGTGGAGAGGCTTTGAAAGAAGATATTTTCAAGGTTGCCCTCGATATTTTGGAAAATGAAGGTTATGAAGCGGTCACTTTTGCTGAGGTGGCAAAGCGTGCAAAAACTTCGCGTTCTGTGATTTATAGGCAGTGGGAAAGTCCTTTTGCACTTCTTTATGCGGCTTCTATTTCTCAGGGGTTTCAGTATGGTAAGCGTTCTTTAGCACAAGCAACAGCTGACCAAGGAAATTTACGAGATGATTTACATTTTTTGTGTGATTATATGGTGGCAAATGCGAAACGTTATCCGAAAGAGTTTATCTCGGTTGTAAATAGTGAGGTGGCAAAGGGAAATTCATTGATTGATGAAAATCGTCACTCTGGGAATTTGCAGGCGATGACTACTATTTTGGAACGGGCACGCAGACGTGGCGAAGTTGTGGGGGAATTTTCCGTTCGTGCAAAACTTGTTCCTTTTGATATCTTGCGTTATCATCTGATTTATAGTTTGGAAGATGTGGATGAGCAGTTTGTGGATGAGCTTGTAGATGAGGTCCTGTTGCCAATTTATCAAAAAAAGCCTGTATGAAGGCTTGTTATTTTTAAAGATATTTTTTCATATTTTCTAGGACAATTTCGTAGCCGGCGGGATACATATGAGCGCCGTCAAAGGTGAGTTCTGCGCGAAGATTGCCATTTTCATCAGTTAATCCAGCGTTGACATTGATAAACTGGTAGTTATATTTTTGAGCGAGAGCAGCGACTTTTTCGCTGGCTTTGGTGAACGTCGCGTTGTTGCGTGTGTCATAGAGCGAATGCTGTTCTGTGTCGCTATTTCCAAAGTCGGCGCTAGTGTTCATCGGATAATACGCCATCGGGTAAACGTCGCAATCTGGGAGTTTTTCTTTGATTTTCTGTAAAATTTCGTCGTAGTTGGCAAGTCGTGTGGCTTCTGGGACACCAAAACCAATGTCGTTGGAGCCAATATTGATGAAAATTTTGCTGGGTGCGAGGTCAAAAATGAGTGTGTCAATGTGTGCGAGGAGGTCAGCAGTTGTCGTGGCGCGCACGCCACGATTGTAGATGTATTTGTCGAATGTGACTTTGCCTTCTTCTTCCCATTTTTCGATGGGGAAAATTTCCATGAGTGAGGAGCCGACAAAGAGAATTTGCCCTTTTTTCGCTGTTTTATTGGCTTCGGTGTAATCGGTACGGATTTTGTCTTGAAAGGCTGTGAGTTGGGGATTGAGTGGTGTGAGTGCTTGTGTTTGTTCGGACATTTTTTCTCCTTTTGAATTGGAAAAGTTTATTTAGTTAGTTTTTATACACAAAAACTAACTAAAATGATTATAAAACTTTTTGACAGTTTTGTCAAAAATAAAAATGAGAATTTCTTCTCATTTTTTTATTTTTTACGGATAGTTTCAATGAATTTTTCTAAGCCTTCGATAGTTTGCATCTGTTGGTTGCATTTTTCGCTATCCAAACAGATGTAATTGCCCTGTTTTGTGTAGGTGCCATCAGCTTTCGACTTGGTCACAGCTAGAAATTGAGTGACTTGGGATGTTTGCTGGCAAATGCTACAGATATTTTTTCTACTACCTGAAATTGTTCCGTAGAAGCCTTGTCCATCTTGCGTGATGATGTATTTGCGTCCACTGGCGATTTCATTCCAAGCAAAATAGCTGTAATTTCGCAAATCGAGAGCTTCTGTATTGGGCTGTTGGAGCTTTTTTACTTTTTTAAAAATTTTCGAGATTTGCGTGGCGCTAGGGAGCAAAAACGGCTCAACGAGAGCTTTTAAGCTTTCTAGGAGTTTTTCTGCTTGAGCTGTGGAGAGCCTGCGATTACTGAGAGCATTGAGAAATTGTTCAATTTCTGGAGCTTCCGACAAATTTTTGATTTCATTTACTATTTGTGCATAAACAGCTTCTAATGTCGTGCTGTCGTTGACCGAATGGTAAGCGTTGAGCAGGTCAAATGTGAGATATTTGATGCGATTATATTCGTAAGATTTTAACATTTTTTTCATTCCTTTCTTAGTTTTACTGCTAAGAGGATGAATTTTCTTAACAGTAACCAAGTGCGAGAGCTTGTACTCGCACTTGGTTACCAGCCATGTTTTTTCTCATTTTACTCTTTCTTTATTAAAATGTTCGTGTACCTAAATCTGGCATATCATGGAAATTTTTGCCATTTTTATAGTTTTCAAATTTCGTTTGTAGGAAATTGTAAGCATCCAAACGGCTTTCGTAGCGAATAGCAGCATCGTGTTCATGCTCAGTTTCAGCAAGTTGCTGTGCTTTTGCCATCAGATTTACTTGCTGATTG
Source organism: Lactococcus nasutitermitis (assembly GCF_018403765.1). Classification (GTDB taxonomy): domain Bacteria; phylum Bacillota; class Bacilli; order Lactobacillales; family Streptococcaceae; genus Lactococcus; species Lactococcus nasutitermitis. The sequence continues at coordinate 117,550 of NZ_BOVQ01000006.1, read as the reverse complement.
AGCCATTCTGAGAAATCTTTGAGAAATTCTTGTTCATAGGTCATTTTTTTAATCTCTTTCTTAACTTTTTATAATTCTCGTTGGTAGGCAAGACGAACTCCGTCAAAGACAACAATACCACGTTTGACAAAGCCTTCACGTTCAAAAACGTGTTGCATGATGGCATTCATTTCGTGTGTATCGACACGAAAATCCTGATAACCTCGCGCATTCATCAGCGTAAAGATATTAGAAAAGAGGAATTTCGTCAGGGCATGCCCACGGAAATTGTCAGAAAAAGCGATGCGATGTACCGTAACATAATCTTTATTATCATTGCTCCAAGCGCCGTCGGTAATCTTGGTATAAGCAGGTTCTTCGCCAGTGATAATCGCGCTGTATGCCGCAACTTCATCATCTACAACGAGGATATATCCTTGACCTTTGGCAATATCATCTGTGATATTGCTTTGTTCTGGATAGCCGTCTTGCCACTGGTCACTTCCTGATTTGCCTAGAAAAATTCTGGCTTCTTCAATGATGTTTATAATTTTTGACAAGTCTGTCAAAACTGCTTTTCTTAGATAAATCATATTCTTTTCTCATATTTTATTTTTGACAGGTCTGCCGTAGGGGCTAGAGAATTTATTCTCAGCCTTCTCGGACAGGGTGAACTGATAACGAAGTTGTCAGTTTGTACCCTGTCAAAATTATTTTTTACGCGTCAGCTTAACGACGGCTTCTGTCCGTGCTGTGTGAGGGAACATATCGACTGACTGGATATAATCAACGCGGTAAAATTGCGCCAGCACAATCAGGTCTTTGGCAAGTGTGCTGACGTTGCAGCTGACATAAACCATTTTTTCCGGTTGAACTTTGGCAATCGTCTCCAAAAGTGCCACATCAAGTCCCGTCCGTGGCGGGTCAACGAGCAAGGCACTCGCGCGATGTCCCGACTTCACCCAAGCAGGAATGATTTTCTCGGCGCGCCCTGTTTCGTAATGGCAATTTTTGAAGCCAAGACGCTTAGCATTCTCTTTCGCATCGGCAATCGCTTCAGGCGTGATGTCCATACCATGAACGGATTTGACTTTCTTGGCAACAGCAAAGCCAATCGTGCCAACACCACAATACGCATCAATCACGCGGTCTTCTTTTTTCGGATTGAGCGCGCGGACTGCTTCAGCGTAAAGAACATTTGCCTGCGTTGGATTGAGCTGGTAAAAGGCACGCGGCGAAAGCTCGAATTCGTAGTCCAGCACGCCTTCGGTAATCGTTTCTTTTTCATCAAATAAAATCTGCGTTTGTTCGCCATAAATTTCGCTGGTTTTTTTCGGATGGAAATTGGCTGCAACAGTGACAATATCTGTAAATTCTGATGTTAGTTCCGAAAGAATTTTGTCAAATTTGACAAATCCCATGCGTTCGCGTTTTGTTGGTTCTTCATAAGGTTCAGGCCAAAGCTGCCCGTCCAAAATAATCCGTGCAGAACTGACAAAAATCATCTGAACTTCACCCGTTTTTTGGCTACGACGCACCATTACTGTACGGATTCCGCGCGTTTTGCGTTCATCATCAACTGGAAGATGATATTTTTCAATCAATTCACACACACGATTGACGATTTTTTGGGTCATTTCTTCTTGAACCAGACAATTTTCAAGGTTGACAAGATGATGAGAATTTTCTTTGTAAAGTCCTGCAATAACCGCACCAGAGTTGAGCCGGCGGATTTGATATTGCAATTTATTTCGGTAATGCAAAGGATTTTCCATACCAATCGTTGGGCGAAGTTCATAATTTTTCCAACCGGCTGGTTTGTATTTTTCCAATGCCTGACGCACCAAATCATGTTTGAACTCAAGTTGCTGTGGATAGGCAAGGTGCATGATATGCGAGCTACTGAGTTCATGGTAAACTTCGTCGGCAGGTTTCACGCGAAACTTCGATTTTTTCGTGATTGTCACAAGTTTTGCACGTGAAAAATTGCGTGCATTTTCTGTGATTTCAGCGAGAATTTGCTCTGTTGGCAGTGCATAAGGCACGAAAACGAGTCTTCCGTGGTATGATGCGATTCCCTCGCCATTTATTCCCATGCGCTCAATGTTGAGCGGGATTTTTTGTCCTATTTTCAAATTTATCATAAATAACATTATATCACAAAAAAATCAGGTACATGGTTACATTTCACAGTTTTTTTCGTATAATAGGGTAATGGTAAAAATCACAGAAATAAAAAAACTCAAACGGCTCTACAAAATTACTTTTGACAGTTTTGTCAGCATTGAAAATCAAGATGAAGTAGATAAAATCTATGTTTGCGAAGATACGATTGTGCATTTCATGTTGACACGAGACAAAAGTTTTAGCGATGAGGAATTATCTGAGTTAGTTGCGTTTGATAATTTTGCTCAGGGGAAATCGCTGGCGCTTTATTATATTTCGTTCAAGTCACGCACAGCCGGCGAAGTCAGAAAATATCTGGTAGAACACGAGATTGTTGCAGAGCAGATTGAACAAATTCTGTCAAATTTGACAGAAAATGGACTGGTCAATGATGTCGCTTATGCTGAAAATTATATCCAAGGAAAGATTGCAATGGCAAGCGCTGGTCCATTTCAAATCAAGCAAAAACTGATGATAAAAGGAATTTCTGGAGAGATTATCGCAGACAGCCTAGAAAAACTTTATGACGAAACTGTCCAAATAGAAATTGCCACAAAACTTGCTGACAAAACTGTCAAAAATAAATTTACCCAACTTCCGCTCAATCAACTCAAGCAAAAAATCACACAAAACCTGATGAACAAAGGATTTACCTATAATATTTCAGCGATTGCTCTTGACAATCTTGAACTCGAAGCAAACGAAGAAAACGAGCAAGAACTGCTCTACAATGAGCTTGACAAAGCTGTCAAAAAATATTCACGCAACTACGGCGGTTATGACCTGAAAAATCGCGTGACCCAAGCGCTCGCCCGCAAAGGTTTCAACTTCAGTGACATTTCATCTGCCCTACGCGACATCATATTTGACGACTAATTTCCTGATAATTTTTTTGGCATAGGATATCGTTGTAGCTTTGCTCACTTGCCATTTTGCCTTGTGACTTTAGTCACTTAGAGCAAGTGGACAGCGGAGATACGAATATGCTAGTATTTTTTGACAGTTCTGTCAAAAAGTTTTTTCATTCATTTCTGACAAAAAATGGTTTTGACAAAACTGTCAAAGCCATTTTCAATATCATATTTTAGTAAATCAATGAACAACTGCATTTAAAAGTAAAATCACAATCAAACCAGTCGTAGAAATCAAACCTTCAAGCACTGTCCAAGTCATCAAAGTTTGTTTCACATCCAAATCAAAGAATTCCTTAAACATCCAGAAACCAGCATCATTGACATGAGAACAAAAGACAGAACCAGCACCAATCGCAAGAACAACAAACACAGGGTCAACGCCAGCACCAGCAACGATTGGTGCGACAATTCCAGCCGCCGTCAAGCCTGCAACCGTAGCAGAACCAACTGACAAACGAATAATCACTGCGACCAACCAAGCAAACAAAATAGGTGACAAAGAAGAATGCGCAAAAGCCGCCGCGATTGCTGTCGAAATACCACCAGCAACCAAAATTCCCTTGAACGCTGCACCACCACCAATAATCATCAACAAATTCGCAACAGACTTAATCGCTTCAGACATCGTATTTCCGACCTCTTTCATCGTCCGTCCTTGTTTCAAGCCCATTGACCAGATGGCAAATAATGTACCCACAACCATGATAAATCCAGGATTACCAAACAGTGAAATCACTTTATCCAACATATCTGGGTGAAGCAAATATCCCTTGTGTTGCGCAGGTGTCAAAGCCAACCAGCCAGCATCACCAATCACACCACCATAAACCTGCTTGCCCGCATTAAATATCAAAGTGAAAAATGTCGAAATCAACAAGAAAATAACAGGGAACAAAGAAGTGAATAAAGACAGAGCAAAACTAGGCGTTTCTTCCAATTTAAACGTTTTTACTTCTCCCAAAGCATCCAATTTCTTCGTGATTTTAAATGTATCTGGAGCAACTTTGCGAATAAGACGGGTGAAAATAGGACCTGCGACCAACATTGAAGGCACAGCAACAATAATCCCAAAAAGTAAAACCACACCAATATTAGCACCTAAAATGTGCGTGACCGCCGTTGGAGAAGGTTGAGGAGGTAAGAAAGCTTGAGCAGCCGACAAAGCAGCAGCCATAGGAATACCAAGGAAAAGCAAAGGAACTTCCGCTTCCACCGCAATCGTAAATACGATAGGAATCATAACGACCATTCCAACTTCAAACAAAAGCGAAATACCAATGATAAATGAAGCCGCAGCGACCGCCCATTGCAAGCGTTTCTTACCAAATTTATTAATCAACGTAGATGCAATCCGATAAGAACCGCCAACATCAGCCACCAAACGTGCAATCATTGTCCCCATACCAAAGACAATCACAAGTTCACCCAGCGTTCCGCCAATTCCTGATTCCAAAGTTGACACAATTCCCGCAGGATTCATGCCCAAACCTAAAGCCACCAAAATCGAAATCACGATGAGCGATATAAAAGTATTGATTTTAAATTTCAAAATCAAAACCAACAACAAAGCAATACCTAACACCAAAATAATGAAAGGCCAAATATTAATGCCACCTGACATTAACTGCAATAAACCCGTTTTGGGGTCCGCAAAGACTCCTGAGCTAAGTAAATTCATTACCTTTTCTCCTTAGTAATAATAAAATTTATAAAAAAATGTTTTAAACTATTTAAGAAATCGTCAAATTAAGCGCTTTCTCATTTATGTAAAAGCAAAGACCCAGAAAATTAAAATTTCCAAATCAATCCTTCACTCAAAACACTTATTCTTCACGTTGAAACTCAGCAATGCTCTCATATTCTCTCTGCAACAAGCGAGAAAGTCGGATATAAATCGGTGACAAAGCACGATAAGTATCAAAATTATCCTCATTCGGCTGATAGGTCTGATTACTCCCAACCATTTGCTCAATCACATTTAAACTATCGACCAATCCAAGTGCCTTTTCAGCCATGATAACTGCTGCCAAACAGCCCGCTTCACGACTTTCTGGCACATTGATAGGTTGTTCAAAGATATCCGCCAGTATCTGTGTCCACAGTTCAGAGCTTGTGAACCCGCCAGTTGCCTGTATTTGTGTCAAATCTCCAGTCACCTCAATCAAACTCAGTGCCACCATGTAAAGATTAAACATCACACCTTCAAGCACACTTCGTGCCATGTGATTGCGATTGTGCGTATAATTCAGTCCGAAAAACGAACCACGCGCATTCGCATCCCACAAAGGTGCGCGTTCCCCGCCAAGATAAGGATGGAAAAGCAAACCATCACTACCAGGAGCAATCCCAGCAGCCAGTTCTGTGATTTCATCAAAGGTCAGTTTCCCATCAAGCACCGCATCGCGGAGCCAACGAAAAACATCGCCACCAGAGTTCACAGGACCGCCAACCACCCAATGTTCCTTATCCAGCGCATAAGTAAAGGTTCGTGCCTTACTATCTGTACGAGGTTTATCCGTCACCACGCGGATTGCTCCGCTCGTCCCAATCGTAATCGCAGCAACGCCAGATTGTATCGCATTGACACCAAGATTTGATAAAGGACCATCTGCAGCTCCCCAGACAAATTTCGTATCGACATCAATTCCCATTTTCACAGCAAATTCATGGCGCATACCTTGCTCAATCTCATAAGGCTCGACAACTTCTGGAAGTTGTTCCCGATTAACACCTGTCAGTTCAAGAGCTTCCGTATCCCAATCCAAGTCAAAAATATTAAAAATTCCTGTTCCTGTCGCTGTTGACAATTCAATCTTCGTCACACCAAACAAACGCCAAAAGATATAACCTTTCAACTCCAGATAATGTTCCGCACGATTATAAATATCCGCGCGCTCCTGCCGCAGCCACAAGAACTTAGAAAGTGGCGCCATTGGATGAATTGGCGTTCCCGTCCGTTTATAAATTTCTAAACCTTTACCACTCGCTTTAAGTTGCTCTGTGTAAGTAACTGCTCGTGTATCTGCCCAAGTAATGACCCGTGTCAAGGCTTGCCATTTTTCATCAAAAGCAATCAAAGAGTGCATTTGCGTACTAAAAGATACGGCCAGTAACTTATCATTTTCATTCAAATGAATAGAAACCTCACGAATAGTAATCAGCACAGCCTCAAAAATATCTTCAAGTTCTTCTTCAGCCATACCATTAGAGTCCCGATACAATTCATAGCCCTGACTACTACTTGCTACAATCGTTCCGTCTGTCTTGAAAAGTACCGCTTTTGTCGCTGTCGTCCCCAAATCAACACCAATCAAATAATCCATTATTTCTCCTTCTCTAAAATATATTTACTCTCTATTTTGACATTTTCCCCTATTTTTCACAAGTCTCACTAAAAATGTCATTATTTTTTAGTCACAGAATGTCCACCAAAGCCATTACGCAAAGCAGAAACAACTTTTCCCGTCATCGTATCATCTTGCAGACTACGATTACGCATCATAAGGGACAAAGCAATCACAGGTGCAGGCACTTGCAAATCCAAACTTTCCTCAACCGTCCATTTTCCTTCACCAGAAGCTTGCACACGCCCAGCGATATGTTCCAACTTAGGGTCTTTTGCAAATTGTTCCTCAGCAAGCTCCATCAACCAACTACGAATAACAGAGCCATGATTCCAAAGTTTCGCAACTGCCTCATAATCATAATCAAAATCCGAAGCCTCCAAAATCTCAAAACCCTCAGCAATCGCCTGCATCATGCCATATTCAATCCCATTATGTATCATTTTTAGATAATGACCTGAGCCAAGTTTGCCTGTATAAAGATAGCCATTTTCCTGAGACAAAGCTTGAAAAAGTGGTTCTATTTGTTCCCAAGCAGTTTCATCATCGCCACCAACCATAAAGTTACCTCCGCGACGCGCACCTTCCATTCCTCCAGAAGTTCCTGCATCAAAGAATTTAATTCCTTTTTCTGTCAGCCATTTATTTTGCACAAGATTATCTTTATAATTTGAGTTTCCACCATCAATCAAAATATCTCCCGCAGAAAGTTTTGCTCCCAGCTCCTCAATCAGTGAATTTGTTACTTTTCCAGCTGCAACCATCAACCAAACAATCTTTGGACTTGGCAAATTTTCCAATAATTCTTCAATAGAATGAACGCCTGTCACAGCTTTTGAGTGTTTTGCTGCTTCATCTACAGCTTTTGCACTTAAATCATAAGCCACAACTTCCAAACCATTATCCGCCGCATTTTTCACTAAGTTTAGCCCCATTTTTCCTAAACCAATCATTGCAAATTTCATATCTATCCTCCCCTTTTCCTCTTGTTATCGTTTACATTTATATTATACGAAAATATTTTTCATAAGTCAATAGATAAAATGAAATTTTTTTACTTTTTCTATAAGCGAAAAAAATTTTCATTATCTATCACTTGTGCTATAATTAATGTGAAATACTGAAAGGAAAGAAAGATGACACAATCGTTAATCACAAGAATTAATAGTTATTATGATAATTTAAGTAAATCAGACCAAGCACTTTCGGATTATTTACTCAAAAACATTGACAACGCAGCTTTCCTTTCCATTCAAGAACTTGCAAATTCTACAAATGTCTCAACAGCAACGATTTCACGCTTTGCAAAAAAAATTGGTTACGATTCTTTCCAAGAGTTGAAACTTGCGATACACGTGACAGACTCTGTCAAAGAAGATGATTTTTTCAGTGAACTAGCGCCATCTGACAGCTATAAAGACATTTTAAGTAAAAATTTCAATAGTAATATTTCATCACTCAATTCAACGCTAAATCTCGTTTCCGAACAAGACTTAGAAAAAGCAATGAAAATCTTACTTGCAACAGATACTTGCGGCTTCTTTGGTTTAGGCGGTTCAAATGCTGTCGCCGATCTTGCCTTTCATAAGTTTCTTAGAATGCCTCTAAAAACTGTTTTTCACCAAGATTTTCATTATCAGCAAATGCTTGCAGCAAAACTCACCAATAAAGATTGTGCCTTTGTTATCTCACACACAGGGAAAAATAGAGATACAATGAGAATTGTAGAAATTCTTCAAAGTCATCATGTTCCTATTATTGCAATCACTTCCTTTGCAAGTTCTCCACTGGCTAAAATAGCTGATGTTTCTTTGATTTCTATATCAGAAGAAATTTCATTCCGTCCTGAAGCTGTTGCATCAACGGTTTCGCAGATTAGTTTACTTGATGCGATTTTCATGATGTACGGTATGAAAACACAGGACCAAACAGAAGGAACGATAAAAAATATCCGCAAGATTATTAAAGAATCTCGCCTACACTAACTAATAGAAAAGAGCGTATATAATATGGCATTTACAAATACAACGGGTCGATATGCTACTTTTGGCACTATTTCAACAATCCCAGGAGAAATCATTGATAGTTTTTGGTACATCATTGACCAACATTTAAAAGGTGTGCTTCCTCTTGATGACCTTCTCAACTTTGAACTTTTAAATCATAATGGATTCCTTTCTATCCGTTTTTCACAAGAAAATAATCCTGTTGAAATCACGATTGATTTCAAATATCCATTTAATAATACCTGGCCACGTCTTTTCTACGCCGTAGATAATAAAGGACGTGAAACAATTATGGTGCCAAAAGAACTTTAAATATATAAAAAGCTATCCAGTAGATAGCTTTTTATATTTCATAATAAACAATTTCAGGTGGAACACCAAAACGAATGGGTAAAAATGTTAAACCAATACCACTATTAACATAAAGTATCGTTTTATCATTAAGCGTATAACGCCCGTTATCGTAGGCTTTTGAACCTTCATTGCGAAGACGAAAATTTCCTATACGAATTTGCCCACCATGACTGTGACCAGCAACAATCAAGTCAAATTTATCACTATTTTTTAATTTTAAGACTGTATCCGGTTCATGAATAAGTAATAAAGAAAAATCTGCAGTTTCTGGTTCGATATCAAAGTCTGGCTGTCCTTCTCTCAAGTCATCCATTCCCGATAGAGAAATTTTCTCCACTCGTTCTGAATTATTTTTCAAGATTGAAAATCCTGACTTCTCAAGAATTTCTTGAGCAAAATCAGACTTATCATCCTCAAAATCATGATTTCCAACGATTGCAAATTTTCCCATTGGCGCTTCTAACTCATATAACATCGTTATCAGTGCTGTCCAATCTTTATTTTTTGCCCATTTCACTTTATCGAACAAATCTCCAGTAAACAAAATCATATCTGGTTGATTTTTAACAATATTTTTGGCAAATTTACGAAAACGGCGAATACTCGTGTGCCAACAAAAATGCAAATCTGTAAAATGTGCAATCTTTAAAGCTTGTTTTTGAGAAATCTGAATGTTTCGCACTCTCATAAAATGAGGTTCAATAAAAATCCCATAAATTCCCAATAGTAATAGTATAACAATAATCATTTTTAACATCTCCTTATTTTATCATAAATTTACAAAATAAAAATAAATCATTAAAAAATACGTACTCAATAAAATACATTTATGTTATAATTAAGGCTGTAGCAATTACATGAAAATAAAATTTCCTCCAATATCAAAAAACTAGAAGAAAATAATGTAATTTTCAAGAAAAAAAGGAGTTTTTGCTTATGGGATATCATTCTTCACACGATGCAGATGTAAATAACAGACATCTGAAATCAAGTTTTCGTACGTGGAAATCAGGCAAACATTGGTTATATGCTTCAAGTGCTCTACTTATCTTAGGAGCAGTAGGAGCAAGTCCAATCGGACAAACAATTATCAAAACGATACAGACACAAGTTGTCCACGCAGAAGCACTCACGAGTGCCGTAACGATTACACCAGACAATATGGGACAGTATTTTAATTCAATTGGTTCTGCAACTGCTCCTAGCGATGGGACTGTCCAACTGACACCTAATACAAACAACCAAGCTGGTTCTACTGTTTTAAATACTCAGATTAGCTTAGATAGTAGTTTCGTTCTGAAAGGGGCCATCAATCTAGGAACTACTCCTCAAACCAAAGGTGGTGCTGATGGTATCGGATTTAATTTCACACCCACAGCAACCGTCGGTAACTATGGAAATGGTTTTGGACTCGGAGGTATTCCTAATTCTGTAGGTTTCAAGTTTGACACTTACTATAACTCGAGTGTTGATAATACAGCAAATGCTGCAGCTGACCCTGCAATCGTCGGAGTAACAGAACCTGCCAAAAATACTGCAGGAGGAAAAGGTTATTCTTTTGGAACATTTGACGCAACGAATGCTTCTGGTCAAATCTCATCAACGACCTCATCATCATCCGCTACTGCAAATCCAAAACGCATTGGCGACCCTAATGGTAAGTTTAACAATGTAGAGTTTGACTACGATGGAACAACTCATGTGATGACCGTTACTTATACAGACCCAACTTATGGCACAATGACTTGGTCTGAGGACATCACAAGCTACGTCAATTCACTAAAAGCTGCTAATAATGGCTCTGCGAGCACTTATTTTTCTATCTCCGCTTCAACAGGAGGTTCCAAAAATCAGCAACAATTTACTTTAAGTCAGATGCAATATTATCAACCTGTTGCTATTGAAGGAAAAAATTCAACTATTGTGACGGGTAGTACGTGGAAAGCAAGTGATAACCTCACAACGGTCACAGATAGTTCAGGTAATCCCGTTCCTGCAAATGATAAAAATCTCACCGTATCCGTGACGCCAGCAACAGGAACAAATGCTCCTCAAAATCCTAACACTCAAAATGGGACAACGGTTGACACAAATACACCGGGCAACTACAATGTAACTTACACATATACAGACCCAGCAACTGGCGAAGCTGCCACAACAACAGTCATTGTAACAGTCAAAGCACCTCCTGTTATCAACGTTGAAAATTCAACAATCAATGAAGGTTCAACTTGGACACAAGTAGATAACTTTGTCGATGGTACTAATAGTAGTAATACTGCTATTAATGGAAATGACAGTAGTCTAACAACGGCTGTTACTGGTCCTAATGGCTATACTGGTACAACTGTAGATACTAGTGTACCAGGCGACTATACTGTCGTCTATACATACAATGATGCAAACGGAGAATCAACATCAGACACTGCTGTTGTCACTGTGCTTGCTAAACCAACTATTTCTAGTAAAGATTCAACTATTTTCCAAGGAGATACTTGGAGTCCCGCTGACAACTTTACTGGTGGAACAGATAGCATGGGAAATCCCATTACATGGGGAGAAGTGGGTCTTTCAATCACTTCTGTTGTTGGTCCAAATGGTTCAGCATTATCGCTTAACTCAAGTACACCCGCTGGTGTTTATAAAGTTACTTATCAATTTACAGACCCTAAGACTGGGGCAATCACAACAACCGTAGCTACTGTGACGATTGGCGCACCTTATGTAGAGGCACAAGATACACAAATCATGCCAAATAATGATGGAACAACGCCTACGTGGTCTCCTGCCGATAACTTTGTAAGTGTGACAACTGGTGCTGCTCAAACTATTACAGACTATAATGCTGCAACAACAGCTGGTGTTCAGGTGACACAAATCCTTGACCCAGATGGAAATAAAGTCCCAACGGTTGACACAAGTAAACCAGGAAACTATAGTGTGACTTACAGTTATACAGCAACAATTACTTTAGCTGATGGTTCTACAGAAGAAAAGACTGTCTCCGACACAGGAATTGTTACCGTTTATGGTCCTGTTTCTGCAACAGCTAATGACTCTACAATAAATGTTGGTTCGACCTGGTCACCTGCAGATAATCTCGGAGATGTGACAAATTCTGAAGGTGGACAAGTTCCTTGGGGAGATCCAGAATTGACAGTGTCTGTCTTATCTCCTGATGGCTCTACAGGCACAAGTGTTGATACAAATAAAGCTGGAATTTACAAAGTTACTTATACTTACACAGATCCAGATACTGGAGATTTAGCCACTGCAACAGCGACTGTCACGGTAAAAGATAATACAGCAATCAGCTCAGTTAAAAAGGACAGTATCCTTGAAGGAAATGACTATCAACCTGCGACTGATTTTACAAGTTCAACAAATGCTGATGCGAGTGCGGGTTCAGTAACAGATACAAATGATGCCAAAGTCAATGTTGTTATCACTGACAGCACAGGTAAAACTGTATGGACTGGTACAGCAGATGAGAGTGTACCAGCAGATAAACTCCCTGCTGGAGATTATACGGTGACTTATAGTGTTAAAGACTCTAACGGTAATCCTGTAACGAGTACAACAGCACTTACCGTCACAGCAGATAAAACAACATTAACTACTAAAACCACTGATACGATCAATGCTGGCAATTATAATCCTGAAACAGACTATACAAGTTCAACAAATATTGACGGCAGTTCAGGAACACTATCTTCAACAAATAATAAGCCTGTGCAAGTCAAAGTCACGAATCAAAATGGAGATGTTATCTATACAGGTGATGCAAATCATACTCTTAATCTGACTGGTGGAAGTTATACGGTCGTTTACACAGTTGATAATGGTTCGGGTACAGCTGTCACGAGTACGACACTTGTGACTGTAAAAGATAATACAGCTATCAACTCAAAAGCAACGGATACTCTCAAAGTCGGACAAAGTTATAGTCCTGCGAGTGATTTTGTAAGTTCAGTAAATGCTGATGCTAGTGCGGGTTCATTGACAAATACAAATGGTGCTGAAGTTGCCGTTGTGATTAAAGATAGTACAGGAAAAACTATCTGGACAGGCACAGCTGATGAAACTGTTCCTGCTGGTGTGTTGACCGGTGGCTCTTACAATGTGACTTATACTGTGAAAGATTCCAATGGTAATCCTGTCTCAGCAACAACAACTCTTGTCAGCCAAGATTTGACTGCAATCAGTTCTAAAGCAACAGATGAATTGACACCTGAAACTGGACAAACCACGGTCAACTTTACTCCTTCAACTGACTTTACAGCTTCATCAAATGCAGATGGTAGTGCTGGTAGTTTTGATAACACAAATAATGCAGCTGTAAAAGTAACCGTGACTGACACGAGCGGAAATGCAGTAAAAGCTAATAGTAACGGAAGCTATACGCTTGCTCAGGGAAATTATACTGTGGTTTATAGCACGACAGATTCTAATGGAAATGCTGTAAGTTCTACAACTGAACTGACTGTCGCTCAAGCGCCTAAAGATAATACGGCACTCACTTCAAAAGCTACTGATAATACGACGGTTGGTGCTTATAATCCTGCTACGGACTTAACTGTTGCGACAAATGCAGATGGTTCTGACGGTTTGGCAAGTTTAACGGTTAATAGCGCTACAATCCACGCAACTATTACCAATAATAAAGGAAATGTCGTTTATGATGGTGATGTGAGTGGTTCAGTCAATCTAACAGGTGGAAGCTACAATGTAACTTATACGGCAAAAGATAAATCTGGCAATACTGTCACTGCAACAACGATTGTTAATGTGGCAGATAATACTGCTTTGTCTTCTAAACCAAACGATAGTCTGAATGCTGGTAGTACATTCAATCCAACAACAGACTTAACAACAATGACAAATGCGGACGGTAGTGCTGGAAATTCTGATAAGCTAAATGGTAAAGCTGTTCAAGTCGTTGTGACAGATAGTTCTGGAAAAGTTGTCACTCCTGATGCCAGTGGTAATTATAGCTTTACTGGTGGAAATTATACTGTGACTTACACTACGATGGATTCAAATGGAAATGCCGTAACAAGTACAACGTTACTGACGGTCACAGATAATACTGCTCTGACTACAAAAACTACTGATAATATCACGGTTGGAGATGATTTCAAACCTGCAAACGACTTTACAAGTTCGGTAAATGCGAACGGTAGTGCTGGTAGTCTGACGGATACTAATGGTCAAAACATTACTGTTAGCATCACTGATAAAGATGGAAAAGTTATTTGGTCTGGAAATGCTGATGATACTGTTCCTGCTAGTAAATTAGCACAAGGCTCATACACTGTCACTTACAGTACGAAAAATTCTAATGGGAATCTTATTAGTCAGTCAACACTCTTGACTGTAAATCAAAAAGATGTTGTTGCTCCTACTGATAAAACTGCTCTTGTTACTAAGCCTAATGATAGTCTTGCTGTTGGTAAAGATTTTAAACCTGCGGATGACTTTACAGGTTCAATAAATGCTGATGGTAGCGCTGGTAGTCTGACGGATACTAATGGTGCAAAAATAAAAGTTACGATTAGTGATGAAAATGGTAAGATTGTTTGGACAGGTACAAGTGATGAAACTGTTCCGGCAGCTGTATTGCCAGTTGGCAACTACACTGTAACTTATACAGTTCAAAATGCTGCTGGAAATGATATCACTTCAACAACTCATTTAACAGTTGATGCTGGAGAAATAATATCAACTCCACCTATGATACCTACACCTGCTCCAAAGCCTACACCTAAACCTATTGCCAAAAAAGCTACAAATAAACCTACTGCTCAAAAGAAAGTAGCAACTGTCAGCAAACATCAAAGTTTGCCTGCTACTGGCGAAAATGAGAATAATTCACTTGTGTTAATTGGTTCGCTTTCTTTAGTTGGAGTTGCTTTATTGGAAGCTTGGAAACAACGTAACTATAAGTCAAAACATAGTAAATAATAAGTGTATAGTAAAAAGCTAAATCATCTGATTTGGCTTTTTTAATCTGAATTTTATAGATATAAAAAAAGTCCCACTATGTGGGATTTTTATTTATTAGTTTTCGTCAGATGCTACGAATGGAAGTAATGCCATTACGCGAGCACGTTTGATAGCTGTTACTACTTTACGTTGATTCTTAGCTGAAGTACCAGTCACACGACGTGGCAAGATTTTACCACGTTCTGAGATGAAACGTTTCAAGAGTTCAGTATCTTTGTAATCAACGATTTCGATTTTATTAGCAGCGATAAAGTCAACTTTTTTGCGACGTTTAAAACTATTACGACGTTGTTGTGCCATTGTTTTTCTCCTTATATTATTTGTCTTTGTTTACTCGTTCTTTTTGTTTGATTTTAACAAAAAATGAATGAGTAGAAAACCGTTATCCGGTTTTCATGAAATAATTAGATGCTTGCGCCTTAATTATTTCACTGCATTAAAATGGTAAATCATCATCTGAAATTTCCATCGGTGAGCTTCCAGCAAATGGATCTGCGTCACGTCCGAAATTTGGTGTTGCATTGCTTGCGTTTGTATTCGTAGATGAAGATGGACGGTTATTTTGTTGTGGAGCTGAGTATGTACTCTGACTTCCACCGCTTTGTCCTTCCCGTGTTGCACGGCTTTCAAGCATTTGGAAATTATCTACAAGAACTTCTGTCACATAGACACGTTGCCCTTGTTGATTTTCATAATTTCTTACTTGGATAGAACCTGTGACACCAACTAATGCACCTTTTTTAGCCCAATTTGCTAAGTTTTCAGCACCTTGACGCCAAATGACACAGTTGATGAAATCTGCTTCACGTTCACCTTGGGCGTTTTTAAAACGACGATTTACAGCCACTGTAAATGTAGCAACAGCGACATTTGAGGGCGTGTAGCGTAGTTCTGGATCACGAACAACACGACCAACCAAAACAACATTATTTATCATGATGAATTAGCCTTCCACTTTAACAATCATGTGACGAAGAATGTCTTCGCTGATTTTTGCAAGACGGTCAAATTCACTTGTAGCTTCAGCAGTTGTTTCTGCTTCAAAAGTTACGATGTGATACAAACCTTCACGGAAATCTTTGATTTCGTAAGCAAGTTTGCGTTTTTCCCAGTCTTTAGATTCAACATTAACTGCTCCATTGTCAGTCAAGATTGTATCAAAACGTGCAACAACAGCGTTTTTTGCTTCTTCATCAATGTTTGGACGAATAATGTAGAGAATTTCGTATTTAGTCATTGATTTTTTCCTCCTTTTGGACTAATGACACAGGTTGAGTCCTGTGTAAGTTGTGGTTTTTTACCACAGAGAACTATTATAGCAGATTTTTAGGGTTTTTGCAACTTAATTTTCTGAGAATAATTAAAAAAATCTGGTCTGTACCAGATTTTTATTTTCTTAGATAAATTGTTTAACAACTGCATAGATGAGAAGGATAATACCAAGGACGATACGGTATTTTCCGAAAAATGTAAAATCGTGTTTTTTAACGTAGTTCATCAACCAGCGAATAGCGAGCATGGAAACGCCAAAGGCAACGAGACAAGCGACAAGGAGAATACCAAACTGTGTGAATGTTAAGCCATGGTGCATGAAGAATTTGACAATTTTTAAGAGGCTGGCACCAAACATGATAGGAATACCAAGGAAAAAGGTAAATTCTGCTGCGACTGCGCGACTTGTTCCCAAAACCAGTCCACCTAAAATGGTTGCACCGGAACGTGATGTACCGGGAATGAGCGAGAGAACTTGGAAAAGTCCAATCATGAACGCGATTGAATAAGGAAGATGGTCAATATCAGTGACATGAGGCGTTTTATCTTTCAGCCAACGCTCTACGTAGATAAAGGCAACACCGTAAATAATCAACATCAATGCGACAACGACAAAATTATAAAAATGTGCATTGAGCCAGTCATTTAACGGAAAGCCAATGATAATTGCAGGCAGGCAGGCGATAAAAACTTTTGCCCAAAGTCGCCAAGTGAGCTGGACTTCGCGGGCTGATTTTTGCTGATTTTTTTTATTTAAAGCGTTGAAAGGATTGAGCTTGTGCCAGTAAAGGACAACAACTGATAAAATTGCGCCAAATTGAATGACGACATCGAACATTTCTTTGAAAGCTGCGGATTGATTGAGCTTGATAAATTCTTCGGCAATAATCAAATGACCTGTACTTGAGATGGGGAGCCACTCTGTGATGCCTTCAATAATTCCTAGAATAATGGCGCGGATAAAATCCATTTTTTTCTCCTGAATATTTTTTCTTATTTATTATTCATTATAACATAAAACTTTCTGTCAGAACTCATATTTATGCAAATTTTTTTGACAATTCTGTCAAAAAAAGCTTGACATATTTTTCAAAAAACGATAAGATAAGTCCATATACATTCGATAGAGGTTGCAACGGATAGGAAATCAAGTTGAGCGCAAGCACGCTGAGAGACTTGGTAGTGGAGACGTTGCCGAAAGGTTTTACAGGCTTGCTGTCAAATCTTGGGCTAGTTGGAGATACTGACTAGACTGTCGCGGAAACGCGGGGCGCTATTCGTAGTTGAAAAGTAAATTTTTTTCTTACGTTTAGCAATCTTCTATTTGAGATTGCTTTTTTTGTGGTTATAATTTTTTGGACAGGGTACAACTTCACATCTTTGATATAAGGTCTCCCTGACCGAGAAGTCTAAGTGGCAAAGCCACTAAGTCCCTTCGGCAGTTCTGTCAAAAACAAAAATGGTGACTGACAGCTTTGTCAAAAAATTTTATGGTCGGCAAATTAAATGTATAAAAATATTTTAGGAGAAAACTTTTGGAAAACAGTTCTCAAAATAAAAATCAGGTCAAACGTGGCCTGAAACAACGTCATTTGACGATGATTGCCCTTGGTGGGACAATCGGTACTGGACTTTTTGTTGGTTCTGGTGCAACGATTTCACAAGCTGGACCGCTCGGTTCGCTTGTTGCTTATGCCGTAATTGGCTTGATGGTCTTTTTCTTGATGACCTCACTCGGCGAAATGGCGTCTTACCTGCCCTTATCTGGCTCGTTTGCGACATTTGCTAGTCGTTATGTTGACAAAGCTTTTGGCTTTGCTATGGGCTGGAATTATTGGTTTAATTCAGCGATTACTGTTGCAGTTGAGGCAGCAACGGTTGGTTTAATCATGAAATTCTGGTTGCCAAATGTGCCAAGTTGGATTTGGTCGGCGGTCATTTTGGCGCTGATTTTGATTATCAACTTAACTTCTGCGCGCGCTTATGGCGAAGCGGAATTTTGGATGGCATTGGTTAAAGTCATTGCGGTCATTGCCTTTCTTGCCGTTGGTGTCCTCACCATCGTAGGAATTTTCCATCAACCTGGTCTTTCCGTCGTGAAAAATCTTTCTGCTGGTGGCAATCATGGTTTTGTCGGTGGTGCCGGCGGAATGCTCGCTGTGCTGATGATTGCTGGTTTCTCATTTCAAGGAACTGAAATCGTCGGAATTGCCGCAGGCGAGTCTGAAAATCCTGAAAAAACCGTTCCAACTGCTATTAAACAGGTTTTCTGGCGAATTGTCCTCTTCTATTTCGCAACGATTTTCATTATTGGTGCGCTCATCTGGTACAAAAATCCAAATCTGCTCAATGCTTCTGAAACACACATTTCTATTTCACCTTTTACCTTGATTTTTGAAAAAGCTGGACTTGCTGCAGCAGCTTCTATCATGAATGCCGTCATCTTGACTTCGGTTATTTCCGCTGCTAATTCTTGGCTTTATGCTGCTTCTCGAATGCTTTATAGCTTGTCTCTGGAAGGTTTTGCACCGAAAGTTTTCAGTAAAACACGTGATGGTAAAGGTATTCCAATGACAGCTGTCATCGTAACAACCATTATTGGTTTGTTTGCCTTTGTTACAAGTATCTTTGGTCCTGGATTTTATACTTACCTTTTGGCCGCTTCTGGACTTTCTGGCTTCCTCGCTTGGATTGGAATTGCGATTTCTCATTATCGTTTCCGTCGGGCTTTTGTCAAGCAAGGTCACAGCACAAAAGAGCTTGGGTATCATGCAAAATGGTTCCCTGTTGGCCCATTGTTGGCGCTCATTATGTCTATTGCTATCGCGCTTGGTCAAAGTTATGGAACCAAAAACTTTGCAGGAGGCTTTAGTCACTGGCACTGGTCAGCAATCTTGACAACTTATATGGCACTTCCCTTGTTCTTAATCCTTTACTTTGGCTATAAAATTATTCATCACACAAAGCTTATTCCACTAGATGAAGTGAATCTTGATAGAAATTATAAGTAAAAAATCGCTCAACTGAGCGATTTTATTTACCTCGACCTCTTCTTTTGTTGATAAAGATAGGGACACTCATAATAAAAAAAAGAGCATATGAAGTAACAAGAAAAATTCTGTAGATTTTTACATTTACCAAGTCGGCAATGTTAAGGAAATAGAGTAGCATACTTAGTAGTGCGATTGTTGATAGTATTATTTTCATATAGGTTCTATCTGTCTCTTTTCTTTTATTTTATCTGCTATAAAATCACTTTCAAATCCCGTTCAAATTTCTTTTCAGAATAGACTTCTAAACTGCCGTCGGGTGCTTTGACAAGGTATTCGCCGACTTGTCCGAAAGCGGGAATGCGTGGTTGATTGACGAGGAGATAAATGTTGTAAGGATAAGCGTTCGCAAAGCTGCCGAGTTCGACATAGAGCAAAAGCCAGCTCCATGCGGCTTCAGTCGAGTTGTTTTCTTTTCCTGCCATGTCGTTATCGTGCAGTTTTTGGCGCTCGGCACGTTCCATAACGAGTTTACCACTCCATGCAAGTTGCTTTTTTTCAAAAGCTTCCATAAGCCAAGGTTCATTTTCAGGTTTGTCGGTGCTAATTTTCCAATAATCAATCGTTGTGTTGCCAAGTTTTGCTTTCATAATCGTTTTCCTTTTCATAGTTTATTTTTTAAAAAGCTTAGAAGGCGCTGAACATAAAACCCAGTCCCATCATCAAAATCAAGCCACCCCAGATTTTATTGCCAGCGCCAAAAAATGATGTTTTGAAATAGGCAATATAAACCTCTGGAATGCTCTTGTTCTTGGTAATCTTGCCATTGCGCAAGATGAGAATGCCACAAAAGCTGATGAAAAGACCGAGAAACATCAAGAGAATGGGAATCAATATGTTCATTTTTACTCCTTTTTAGTCGCTGATTACCTTACACTCTTTTTTAAAGGCTGAGGCAGAGATAATCCGATATTTATTGACCATCGTGTCGTTGTGAATTAAGTAATCTCCTGGATAACCTTTCGCGGGTGAGCCTGCGATGATAAATAAATCTGGTGTTGTTTCGCCAAAAACTTCGGCTTTAGGAAAAGTTTTTCCTTTAAGAAATGTGTTGTAGTAAATGCCCAAGAGTCCACGTCCTTCTTCGCCAAATTCGTAAAACCAGCCAAGGAGTTTTTGGTCGTAGGCTTTTTTTGAGCCAAGGCTTGTAATCTTCGGGCTTTTCGTCGTGACTGATTTGCCAAACATCAACGGTCATATTTCCATATTTTGCTTTCATGATATGTGCTCCTTAGTGAATAAATGCGAGTTCTTTTTTTGCTTTATGTTGGCTGATAATCTGGTAGTTGTTTGGAAAAGTCGGGTTATAAATCAAATAATCTCCAACTTCGCCCCACGTGCCACCAAATCCGCCACGAATATAGAGTTGAGGCTTATCCGTCGCAGTGAAATAAATCCTGTCCATAGAAAATGCTTCTTTGAGCCAAGCGTCCTCACTTCTTATTTTTGAAATTTGCCAAACGTCAACGGTCATATTTCCATATTTTGCTTTCATTTTACCACTCCTTTATTTTTGTTATCTTTATTATACATCTGATTTTTGCGTTTTTGCGACTTGTTCCAAGTTTGAGACAATTTTTGGATAAAAAAAGCTCTCAATAGCTGAGAGCGTGAATTAGTCGTGGATTTCTACTACTTTTTCTCCGAAAAGTTCTTTGGCAACACTGAGTGTTTCTGGTTCTGACGGTGCTGTTGGTGTTTCTTCGGCACTGTCGCTCGTGTTTTTTAGGTTCGCCACGTATTCTGCGCGGACGTCCTGCCATTCTGCCTCCGCGAGGGCGATGATTTCAGGGGAAAAGCCGGCAATCATTGAGAGGAGATTACCAAATTGGAGCTGTAATTCTTGATTTTCCGTGACACGTTTGGCAAGATTTTCATGTGGAAATGTGACAACGACATAATTTTCTGAGGCGGCAGCCGGCTTGGTGTTGTTGAGTAGTGCGCGCTCGGCAGGTTTGGCAACGCTGGCAATGATTTCCGGCCAAGCATTCATCACTGTTTTTCTCGCATCATTTGTCGCTTCTGACAAGGCTGTAAAAATCAAATCTCGGCTGACAGCTGTGGAACTTGTCTGTTTAACAACTTTTTGTTCCGGTTTTTTCTCATTAGAAGTTTTTGACAGTTCTGTCAAAAATTCTGCTGGTGCTGCATGACTTGTCAAGGTCGATAATTGCTGCTGAAGCTGGACAATTTGTGCTTTGAGTTGGGAAATTTCACCTGTCAAAACTGCTGATGGTTCGTTTTGGCTATCAGAATTTTTGACAGAACTGTCAAAAACTTCTGCAAGTCGCATTGTCATCACGTCAGCGGCAATTTTGGTCTGAGTTGTTTCTTTGAGCGTTTTGAGCGATTCAATCGCGATGTCAATCCAATGATAGAGCGTTTCGTGCGCGATTGTGTTTGCATCATTTAATAAACAATCACGAAAATAAGCAAGCAAATCTTCAGTGAAACGAAGCATATTTTTTCCTTCAGAAAAAATCTTATCAAGTTCTTGTAGCGCTGTTTGTGTATCATTAGCAGAAATTGCATCAACATAAGCGATGAGTGCATCATTGGCAATCGAACCTGTCACTAAAAGTGCCGCTTGGAGACTAAGTGAGCCTTCGGAAAAACTGAGTGCTTGGTCGAGTAAACTGAGCGCATCGCGCATACCGCCTTCGGCTGATTTCGCCAAAACATCAAGTGCTGACGCCTCAAAATCGAGTTTTTCATCGTTCAAAACGTCTGCTAAATGCTGGCGAATGGCGCTAGTCGTGATTGCTTTGAAGGCAAAACGTTGTACACGCGAAATAATCGTGGCAGGAATTTTTTGCAACTCGGTCGTCGCAAGAACGAAAACGACATTTTCACTCGGTTCTTCAAGAGTCTTCAAAAGCGCATTAAAAGCGCCTGTCGAGAGCATATGCACCTCGTCAATGATATAGACTTTATAAGTTGCAATCGAGGGCGCATAGGTCGATTTATCGCGGATTTCACGGATTTCGTCAACACCGTTGTTGCTCGCTGCATCAAGCTCGATGACATCATCAAGATTGCCACGAGTAATTGCTTCGCAAATATCACAATGATTGCAAGGTTCGCCATCTTTTTGGTTGGGACAGTTGATTGCTTTGGCAAAAATCTTCGCTGCTGAGGTTTTTCCTGTACCTCGCGGGCCAGAAAATAGGTAAGCATGAGAAATTTGCTGATTGACAATCGCGTTTTTTAGCGTTGTCGCAATGACTTCCTGCCCGACCATTTCATCAAAACGCTGACTGCGGTATTTTCTATATAATGCTTGGTATGCCATGATTTTCCTTAGTTTTGTCCGTCGTAAAAGTCTGTACCGTTGCTATAATCGTACTCTTTGAGAATTTCAGTGAGCGCATCTCGCGATTGAATAAGTTCATCAATATCATCAGAATCGTAAGCTTTCAAAGCATTGATAAGCGCCCAAATCTGCGCACGCTCAATCGTTGATTTGTCAGCTTCTGCTGCGGCAAAGAAAATTTTGCGCGCTTTTGTATCAAAAAGTGTCCACGCGATCGCTAAATCACAGGCTGGGTCAGCGATAACAGCTTTTTCACTTTCTGCAATTCCTACTAATTTTCCATTTTCAACACGAAGATTTTTGGCAGTCAGATTGCCGTGAATCCAGAGTGGTTCTTTGTTCCAAGGTCTTTTTGTGGCGTGCAAAAACTTGTCGTCCAAAAGGTCAACTGGCACTATTTTTTCATATTTTTTGATGAGTTCGGTAAATTCTGCTTCAAATAGGGGCAAATCACTTCCAGCAAAGGCATTTTCAAAACTTGGTTTCGGCGCATCTGTTGTGTCAAGCTTGTGCAAGGAAAAAATAAAATTACCAAGGTCGCGTGCGAGTTTTTTGGGGTCGCCAATATTTCCGGGATTGGCAGGCTCTCCTGCTTGATTTTTAAAGCGTTCTGCAATAAATTGTTCAACTATTTCCGTCATTTTTCTTCTCCAATTTTGAAAAATTTAAAGTCTGTGAGTTCACACAAAATCTGGACAAATTCTTCTAGATATTTTTGGTCAATACTATCGTAAAAGCCAACTTCTGAAGCATCAAGGTCAAGCACACCAACGAGTTTCCCGTTTTTTGTCATTGGTACGACAATTTCAGAGAGTGCTTTTGAGTCACAGGAAATGTAATTTTTATGTGTGCGCACATCGTCAACTATCAATGTTCGATTTTCCTCTGCAGATTGTCCGCAAACACCGGCACCAAGCGAAATTTCCACGCAGGAAACTGAACCTTGAAAAGGCCCTAAAATCAACTTTTCGCCGTTATAGAGGTAAAATCCGTTATATACTTGGGCTGGCAAAGCATTCCATAAGAGGGCAGAAGCATTTGCGAGGTTGGAAATCGTGTAATTTTGCTCGCTCAACAAAGCGCGCAGTTGTAGATTGACGAGTTCGTAGGCTTCAATTTTTTCTTTTTTATCCATATTTTCTATTATACCATTTCTAGTGCGGCTTTTTATAGCCAAAATTCAAGTTCGCGGCGCTGATTGCGAAAACCTTGTTTTTCATAAAATTCGAGCGCTGAACCAGGAAATTCCCAGACATTGAGTTCCATGCGTGAGCAATTTTCTGCTTTAGCAAAGGCTTTACAATAATCCATGAGCTGAGCGCCAAGTCCGTGAACACGAGCATTTTCCGCCACACAAAGGTCATCCAGATAGAGCATTTTGTAAGGCGCAAGCACTGGATGTTCGGCATTTTCCTTGATTTCGCACATGGCATATCCTACGACTGCATCTTTTTCGTCAACAGCAACAAAAATAGGTTTTGACAGGTCTGTCAGCATTTTTGACAAGTCTGTCAAACTGTGTTTTCCTGCATCCGCGCGAAAAATATCTGGTCGTCCTGCATGATGAAATTTACCGATTTCATCGAGAAGTTCGAGCAGGCGCGGACAATCTTTTTCCTGTGCTTTTCTAATATTCATCTTGTTTTCTCCTGTATATTATGTCATTATAGCACTTTTTGTCAGAATTTTTCAGGCAATTTTGATATAATGATTTTATGAATTTAAATGAAATCAGACAAAATATTGACGAAGTTGACCGTCAAATCGCTGAATTAATGGAAGCACGTATGGACTTGGTGCTTCAGATTGCAGAATATAAAAAAAGCCAGAATCTTGAGATTTTAGATAGTTCGCGCGAACATCTTGTCCTAGAAAAAATCGCTGGCTACGTGAAAAATCCTGCCTACACAGACACGATTGTCACAAATTATCAAGATATTATGAAAAATTCTCGTTCTTTTCAGGAAAAATTACTGAAAAAATAAGAATTTCCTGTGTCAAAAAATCCAAAAAGCTTTGACAGACTTGTCAAAGTTTTTTCATAGCTCAATTTGTCCTGCCAGCTGGTCTTTTAACATCATATATTCCAGTTGTGGCAAATCCAGCAAAATCACTTTACTGTTTGACAGCATTTTTTTTGACAAAAGTGTCATCAAAAATCCACGTATCTCAGTCGTACCAAGCTCAATACACTCCACAAAAATAATGTGATGCTCAGCAGTCATTGACGCGGTAAAATTATCAAAATCTGCCTGTGTTAATGTCGTGAACTCGTCCTCGCGCTGAACTACAATCAAATCTTCGTCGTCTGTCAAATTTTCTTTTGAAAAATCTGCGAAGTCCTTATTTCCTTGTTTTGAAACACTATTTGGCTCATCAACTTCTGCATAAGGTCCACGGTCAATCATTGCCACCGTCGCAATATTACCATAATCTAAATCCGATAATGACCTTTTCAATTCATCATTTATAGCCATATCTACTCTACTTTCCTTTGTCAATAATTTCAGTGTACGACATCTTTGTGAAATTTTCAAAGAAAATGCTTATCAATTTTTTTGACAATTCTGTCAAAAAATAAAAAAGTGTCCGTATGGACACTTTTTTATTTCCCTCTTCACCTCTATTTTAGTACAATTCGAGGTAATTGTCAATTTCCCATTGTGTAACGAATTGAGCGTAGCTTGCCCATTCGATTTTCTTCGCTTCAACAAAGTTTGTCAAAACGTGATTGCCCAAAGCTTCGATAACTACGTCATCTTCACGCAAAGCTTTCACAGCATTGTGCAATGTGCTAGGCAAATCAGTGATACCATGAGCTTTACGTTCTTCTTCAGTCATCACGTAAATGTTAGATTCAATAGCTTCAGGTGCTTCCAATTTATTTTCAACACCATCAAGACCTGCTGCCAAAAGCACGGCCAAAGCAAGATAAGGATTTGCAGTTGGGTCAACAGCACGAAGTTCAACACGTGTAGAAAGTCCACGAGATGCAGGCACGCGGATAAGTGGTGAACGGTTACGACCAGCCCAAGCCACATAAACAGGCGCTTCATAGCCAGGAACCAAACGTTTGTAGCTATTTACAGTAGGATTTGTGATTGCTGTGAAGTTGTAAGCATGGTTCAACAAACCAGCGATAAAGCTGTGAGCCACCTCAGAAAGTTCCAAATCACCAGCTGGATCGTAGAACGCATTTTTTCCATCTTCAGTGAACAAGCTCATGTTGCAGTGCATACCTGAACCGTTGATACCAAAGCGAGGTTTTGCCATAAATGTTGCGTGCAAACCATGTTTACGAGCAATCGTTTTAACAACAAGCTTGAAGATTTGGATATTATCACAAGCCTTCAAAGCATTTGTATATTTGAAGTCAATTTCGTGTTGACCAATAGCGACTTCGTGGTGAGAAGCTTCTACTTCAAAGCCAAGGTCAGTCAAAACATTGACGATTTCACGACGTGTGTTGCCAGCGAGGTCAGTTGGAGCAAGGTCAAAATATCCACCTTTATCGTTGACTTCAAGTGTTGGTTCTTCATTTTCATCAAGTTTGAAAAGGAAGAATTCTGGCTCTGGGCCAAGGTTGAAATTCTTGAAGCCCAATTTTTCCATTTTTTTCAGATTACGTTTCAAAACACCGCGTGGGTCCCCAGCAAATGGTTCTCCTTCTGGTGTGTAAACATCACAAATAACACCAGCAACCTTACCAAATTCATCTCCCCAAGGGAAAACAATCCAAGTGTCAAGGTCTGGATAAAGATACATATCAGATTCATTGATGCGAACAAATCCTTCGATAGAAGAGCCGTCAAACATCATCTTGTTTTCAAAAAGTTTGTCAAGTTGTTCGTCAGTTGCTGGAACCTCAACGTTTTTAAGTGTTCCAAGAATATCTGTGAACATCAAACGCAAAAATTTAATGTCTTTTTCTTTGACATCGCGACGGATGTCTGCTGCTGTGATTGTCATGAATTTTCTCCTTAATGCTTTCACGCATTCTTCACATACGTGGTTGGTTAAAGTTTACAGGATTGGAATGATCAAAGCGACCTTGTTGGGCAAATTCTCTCTCCAGTGCATGATGCACTTCGTTAATTGAGAGTGTCTGCGAGCTATTGGCAGTCTCTTTTTGCGCAAAAATCCGCTTGATATCCGCGATATTATTACCTTCGGAAATCAAATCACTAATCTCAAAGAGAACATCAATATCATTGAGCGAATACATTCGGCGATTGCCATCATTGCGCTCAGGAAATATCAGCTCTTGTTCTTCATAGTAGCGAATTTGTCGTGCGGATAGGTCGGTCAATTTCATCACTGTACCTATCGGAAGTACCGCCATTGAACGTCGTAGTTCCCGTTCTTTCACTATAATTATCCCTCCATGTCGTTTATTATATACTCTTTTTAGCGTTCTGTCAATCTCTATGGTAGAAAATCTAACATTAAAATTGTTTATATTATTCGTTATAGACAATATATTATATTTCTGTCAGTAATTTTTCACAACCTTTTTTGACAAGTCTGTAAGTTTCCTCAAAATCCCCTGTAAACCAAGGGTCTGGCACAGATTCATCCAAGAGCATAGACAGCTTATTTTGTACATTTTCAGTTGCCATTTTTGACAAATCTGTCAAATTTTTCATATCCATTGCAATGATTTTGTCAAAATCCGTAAACTCTTTGTTAGTAATTTTTTGACTTTTCTTGTTTTTGTCAAATTCAATACAATGTTCTGTCAAAATATTTTGTGTTCCTGAAAAAATAGGATTGCCATGTTCCCAACTCGATGTTGCTCGACTTTCTACCGTGATTTCTCCTGCCCGCCCAGCCTTTTCCAACAAATCTTTCATCACAAATTCTGCCATCGGACTACGACAGATATTTCCCAAACATACAAATACTATCTTCACACCATTCTCCTTGTTCATCCAATAGTACAACAAATATCTTAAAAACAGATAAATACTCTTTTATTCATACTTTATTATAACTTATTTTTCATAAAAATTGCTGACAGTTCTGTCAAAAAATATTTTAATTTTCCTCCCATGAAATCAAACCAAACAATGCCGTTTTTTGCTTTGCCATCTCCTTTTGCTCAAAACGACTGACCGATTTTTCATGTGTATATTCCGTCTTCATCTGAACTTTTTCCAAAAAATCCCAAATTTTCTCCTCCTGCTGGACAAAATTACCATTTTTCAAATCTTTTTTCACATGAGCATCGTCAAACTTAATATAAGGAATATCATAAGCCTCCAGCCATTCCCGCCGACTTCTCAGTGCTCCAATCGAACTTGCATTCACCAAAAATCCATCAATCCGCCGTGCCACACGCGCAAAATCATTCTCACTCAATACAGAAATTTGCCCAAAAATAAACCGAACATCAAAATCTTCCTTTGGCTTAAAATCATAAAGATTTTCAAGAGAATAGCTTGTCACACAATAGCGAATATTTTCCTGCTCAAGATACTTAAACATATTTTTCCAATAAATCTCCTGTGACCCAGCACCCGCCACATAGATTTCCATATCTTTATCAGTCCCTTTACTTGCCGACAGAAGCTGCGATTGATACCCACGTCGCATATCAAGATTTATCAACAAGTCCAACAACATCACATAAGCCCGCTCAGTATCCATCACCCCAAACAAACGCCCCGGCAAATCCATAACCATTGAAGGATATTTCGCAAGCATTTCTTCCACATAAGCCTTCAAATAACTGACTTGTGGTGCAATGAGTACCGCATCAAAAAGCTGACCAAAGTCAAAAGCATTATAAGGACGAATATCTCCCGCCGCACCATAAGCAAAAACCAAATCATAATGCGAGCCATAAGACAAACGTTTTTGAAAAACATGACTCACATCATCAAAAACCGCCCGTAAATTCTCATCATACTCATTAATTTCCTTTACCAAACGCTGGCAAAACATACTTGACGTCCCACCACCTGCGCAACCAACAAATATAAACATAGCAACATTTCCTCGTCTCTCATTATACAACAAGTCAGCAAAAATGAAAACGTTTAACCTCCTTTTACTTTTATCAACACCAACAAAAAAAGTGATTTTCAACTGAAAACCACATTTCTATTATTTTTCTTCAGAATAAGCATAACCCAAGTGTTCATAAGCTTTCGCCGTCGCCTTACGTCCCTGCTTTGTCCGCACAATAAAACCTTTTTGTATCAGATAAGGTTCATACATATCCTCGACAGTCTCACGGTCCTCAGAAATATTCACCGCAATCGTTGAAAGCCCAACAGGTCCACCATGATACATCTCAATCATCGTTTTCAAGATTTTTTGGTCAATATAATCCAGCCCCTCATTATCCACATCTAAAATCTGCAACGCTTGTCCCGTAATCGCCCGATTGACCGTTCCATCACCCATGATTTGAGCAAAATCTCGCACACGTTTAAGCAAACGATTAGCAATACGTGGCGTTCCACGACTCCGTAGCGCAATTTCTAACGCTGCATCATCAACGACTTCCACCTCAAAAATCTCCGCCGTCCGTTTAACAATTTCTTCCAAATCTTGCTCCAGATAATATTCCATATGCGCCGAAATTCCAAAACGCGCCCGTAAAGGATTTGATAGCATTCCCGCACGTGTCGTCGCCCCAACCAAGGTAAATGGTGGCAATTCCAAATGCACACTGCGCGAACCATCGCCAGTTCCCAGCATGATGTCAATGTAAAAATCCTCCATCGCACTGTACAGTATTTCCTCAACATTCATCGGCAAACGATGAATTTCATCAATAAACAACACATCTCCCGGTGTCAATTCATTCAAAATCGCCACCAAATCTCCCGGTTTTTCAATCGCCGGCCCAGATGTTTGCTTGATATTCACACCCAATTCATTGGCAATCACAAAAGCCATTGTCGTCTTCCCAAGTCCCGGAGGACCAAAAAGCAACACGTGGTCAAGCACTTCCTCACGCATTTTTGCCGCTTTGATAAAAATTTCCAACTGTGACTTCACTTTTTCTTGACCAATATATTGACTGAAAAACTGCGGACGCAACGACTTCTCAGTAGCAAGCTCATCATCAAAAGACTGAGCAGATAAATTTTCATTCATAGCCTTATTATAACATACTAGTCCTACTCATTCATAGCCCCCAAAAGTATCTAAAAAAGGAATATATACATATTCCTTTTTTATCATTTCATCATCAACTTCAGTGCTGCCTTGATATAGTCCTCACTCGACAAGTCTTTTTCAGCCTGCAATTTCTTCTCGACTTTTTTCAACTCTGTCGCACGATAACCCAGTGCCTGCAAAGCTTCTATTGCTTCATCAAGAGCGATATTTCCAACAGAAGTTGCATTTAATAATGATTTCTCAGCATTTCCTTCAGCATCAAACTTCCCTGCTAAATCAAGCACCATCTGCATCGCCGTCTTTTTACCAACGCCGGGAAATTTCATCAGATATTTAATATCATTATTATCAATCGCAGTGATTAAGCCCACATTATCCGCAGCTGCAATGATTGCCAAAGCTGACTTAGGACCAATCCCAGAGACACTGATTAAGCGCAGAAACAAAGCTTTTTCCGCCGCATCACTAAAGCCAAATAAGGTATGTGCATCTTCGCGAATCACTTGATGTACAAAAATCTCAATCTCTGTATTCATCAAATTTGACCAAGCATAAGGATTTGCCACATTGATAAGATAGCCAATCTTAGCCACATCTACCACGATATAAGTCGGTGTAATTTTTACCAATTTTCCATTAAAATATTCGTACATTTTATTATTTTCCTTTTGCTTATTTTAATTTTATTCTTACTCATTGATAAAATCTTCAATGATATAACGTGGACGACGTTTGACTTCAATAAAGATTTTCCCAATATATTCTCCCACAATGCCAATCGCCAAAAGATTTGCTCCGCCAATACCAATAATAGCAATAATCAACGATGCCCAACCATCTGCATCTGCTCCTGCTGAAAAATGCCGAATGATAATGTAAAGTACACCGATAATCGCAAAAATAAAAGTAATCAATCCTACCCAAAAAATAATTCTCATCGGAGTGGCTGAAGTCGATGTAATCCCATCAATCGCAAAACTCACCATCTTTTTAAGAGGATATTTACTTTCGCCAGCAAAACGCTCCCCACGTTTATAATAAACAACCGTTGACTTATAACCAACTAAAGGCACCAAACCTCGCAAAAACAAGTTTTCTTCTGGAAATTCCGCCAGCCCATATATGGCACGCTGACTCATCAATCGGAAATCTGCATGATTAGGAATACTTTGACTTCCCAAGCCACGCATGATTTTATAAAAAAGTCCTGCTGTATTACGCTTGAAAAAAGTATCCGTATCCCGATTATCTCGCACGCCATAAACCACATCACACTCTTCATCAATGAATTTATCCAGCATTGCATCAATCGTATCAATATCATCTTGCAAATCTGCATCCATTGAAATCACACAGTCCGCAAATTCCTTTACAGTCATCAATCCAGCAAGTAAAGCATTTTGATGCCCACGATTGCATGAAAGATTGATACCACTGAACATTTCATCTTCTTGGTATTTTTCTTGAATTTTGTCCCAAGTTTTATCTTTTGAGCCATCATTCACATAAACAACACGACTTTTTCTACTAATCTTCCCAGCAGAAATCAGCGCATCATATTTCGCTTTCAATCGCCGTGATGTTTCATCAATAACCAATTCTTCATTATAGCAAGGTACAACCATATAAAGTATTGTCGCCATCATTTTTCTCCCTAATCTTTTAGCTTAACTTTTTCTCTCACTTTTTTCTAATTAAAATCTTTCCAAATTGTTGCTTTTGAGCGATGTGTTTCTTGAATACGACGAAACATTTTTTGGATATCTCCATTATTAAACTGGACAATCGTTGGACGACCATGCGCACAACTATATGGATTTTTACAGCCTGCTAATTCTTTAAGCAATGCTTTTGCAGAAGTATCATCTAGCACTTGTCCTGCTTTTATTGAACTCTTACAAGATACCATCGCCGCCAAATCATGACGATATTTTTTCAGTGAAAAATCTTTTGATGAGAGAATAATATCAATCATCTCATAAATATTTTGTTCAATCTCACTTTCTTTTAACCAAACGGGATGTTCTCTTAAAATAAATTGATTTTCCCCATATTCTTCTAAGAAAACACCAGCTTCATGTAGCAAATCTTTCTTTTCAGATAAGGTCAAAAAATCATTTTTAGGTAAGCTAAAAAGATAAGGTGTCAAAAGAAGTTGCTGATCTATATCCACTTCACCGATTTTATCTTCCCAATATTCATATTTTACACGTTCTTGCGCAGCGTGCTGGTCAACAAGATACAAGCCATCCGGCGCTTGACATAAGAGATAAGTTGCGTGAAGTTGTGCAAGATATTCTAGTTCTGGAAAACTTTCCAATACAGGATTTTCTTCGACAATTTCTTTGGCAAATTCTTGCTCTTGTACAGTCAAATTTTGTTGTGGAAAATCAACGATTTGAGAATTAAAATTTCTAATCTGATTTTCATTTTTTTCAACTGTTTTTTCTTCTTTGACATAAAAATCTTGGCGCTCTTTATCATAATAAATCGCATTTGAATGCAAAGGCAAATCCGTTTGTACTACTTTTTCAGGTTCTACTGCTGGACGTTTTTGCAGATTTTCCAAAGCTTCTGGTATAAGTACACCTTCTGAGAGTGCATTATCAATCGCTTTTGAAATCAACGCCATCAATTCTTTTTCTTTTGACAGACGAATTTCCTGTTTCGTTGGATGGACATTTACATCTTCAAGCTGTGGGTCAATCTTTATAGATAGAACAGCTAAAGGAAAACGTCCAACCATCAGTCGATTGCTATAACCTTCCAAAATTGCTCGATTTAATAAGAAATTTTTAATAAATCTGCCATTTATTAAGAGTGTGATATAATTTCGATTTGCCCGCGTAAATTCAGGTAGGCTGATATAGCCTGTCAATTCAAAATCTAAATCACTGGCTTCAACTTTTCGGAGTTTTTTGGCAGTGGAAATCCCATAAACAGAAGCAATCACTTGACGCAAATCGCCATTTCCCACCGTTTTCATAAACTCATGTCCTTCATTGATTAAAGTGAAAGAAATTTCTGGATGAGCAAGGCTGAGACGATTGATGATATCTGTGATATGAGAAAGTTCCGCTTGCAAAGATTTGATATATTTCAAACGCGCAGGTGTATTGTAGAAAAGATTAGCTACGGTGATTTTTGTTCCTACACGCTTATCCATTGGCTCTATTGAGCTAATAACACCTGCTTTGGCAACTAATTTTGTTCCTGACTTTTCTTCTGCAACACTTGTTTCAATCGTAAATTCACTGACTGAGGCGATTGAGGGAATGGCTTCGCCACGAAAACCGAGGGTTCTAATCCGAAACAAATCTGAATGAGATTTTATTTTACTGGTCGCATGACGTTTTAGCGAGAGTGCAACATCTGATTTTTCAATCCCTGAGCCATTATCTGTGACTTCGATATATTTTAATCCCGCTTCTTCGATTTTCACGATAATTTTTGTGCTTCCTGCATCAATCGAATTTTCCACAAGCTCTTTAACAACACTCGCTGGACGTTCTACAACTTCTCCCGCCGCAATCTGATTGGCTAGTGTTTCGTCAAGTTCAATAATCTTTCCCATAATTTCTCTCCTCCTTTTTATCTTTTTACCGATTTCACTTCATTTATTATAACATAAGATGACAAGCGCTGTTATGAACTTTCATGATAATTTTCTGAGAAAATATCAGAAAAAGCGGATTTCCCGCTTTTTGATTTATAGTCCTGAATTTAGATATTGTTATAGCTATTAACAGCTGAAACTATGATAAAAATGAATAAAAAGATACTTAAAACAGCTATAACTACGCCGATAATAAAGACAACTATTCCGGCAAGATTCCATGTATCCATTATTTTCCGAAATTCTTCTTCATCTCGATAATGATTGTCCAGATTGTTCAATGTCCACTTTTCAGCATTGATACCAAAAACAATCATCCAAACAAATCCAAATATCCAACCAATAAAAGGAACCATTCCCAAAAGAACAAGCAAACCAAGATATGAGCGATGTGCAATTCCGAAAACAAGTGGCATTGAAAAAGCACCCCAATTCCATTTTGTTTTGAAAGCCATTGTTGATGTGTCTTCATTATCCGGAAAACTCAACATCTGCTCGCTGGGCTGACTGGGAAATGCTTTATTTTCTGCTACTGGCTCTGTCTTTTCTGAACTTTCCGTTGTTGTTTCTGCAGTTTCGGAAGCTTCTGAAATTTCCGTCTTAGGGAGAATAGCCTCAAAATCTTCTACAAATGCTGGAACATCTGTGTTAGTGGCATCAACGGTCGTTTCAAGACTATTTGAGTTTTTTTCTTCTTCCATATCGTTTCTTTCTAAAGATTATTATTTTTATCCCATTATGTGAAATATATTAGAGCATTTCTTTTAAATCCCAGAGTATATTTAAAGCTTCACGCGAGGTAATATTATCAACGTTGACACTTTTTAATTTGGCGATTAGTTCTGAATGATTCTCTTCAAAATCAAATAAACTTAATTGTTTGTCATTATTTTCTAATTCTACTGCTGGAACAGGTTGATTTTCTAATTTTTGTAAAATCAAATCGGCACGTTCTAGGAGTGTTTCTGGTAAACCAGCGATTTTTGCCACGTGAATACCGTATGATTTATCAGCTGGGCCTGCTGCGATTTTGTGCAAAAATGTGACATTGCCATTTTCTTCTAATGTGGCAACATGCACATTTGTCAATAAAGGCAGCGTTTTATCAAGTTCTGTCAGTTCGTGATAATGTGTAGCAAATAGGGTTTTCGCACCGATTTTATCGTGGACGTACTCGATAATTGCCTGTGCTAGCGCCATTCCATCGTAAGTCGCTGTCCCGCGTCCCAACTCATCAAAGAGAATCAGAGAATGCGCTGTTGCGTGCTGGATTGCCCGATTAGCTTCGCTCATTTCCACCATGAAGGTACTTTCCCCAGAAATCAAATTGTCACTGGCACCAATTCGCGTGAAAATCGCATCAAAAATAGGAAGTTCTGCACGTTCTGCTGGGACAAAGGAGCCGATTTGCGCCATGATGACGATGAGCGCAAACTGACGCATATAGGTTGATTTCCCAGACATATTTGGCCCTGTGATGAGCTGAATGGCTGTATTTTCAGGGAGAATGATGTCGTTTGGCACGTATTCTTGCGCGCCCATGATAGCTTCGACAACGGCGTGACGACCGGCAACAATATTTACTTCTTGATTGTCATTGAATGTTGGGCGAATGTAAGCTTCTTTTTCAGCAATTGTTGCGAAAGCTTGTAGGCTGTCAATTGTCGCAATTGTTTTTGATAAATCTTGCAGACGAGAAATGTATTTTTCAACCTCGCTGCGCACCTCAAGAAAAAGGTCATATTCTAAAACACTTGATTTTTCACGGGCTTCAAGCATGACTTCTTCGATTTCCGCCAATTCTTTCGAGCCGTAACGTTCAGAATTTTTCAAGGTTGCTTTGCGGTAAAAATGTTCTGGAACGCTTGATAGCTGGGATTGCGTGATATGGAAATAATAACCGTCTTTACGATTGTAATCAATTCGTAATGTCGAAATACCTGTTTTCTGTTTTTCTTTACTTTCGAGTTCGGCAATCCAAGATGTTCCATTTTCCAAAGCTTCTCGGTACTTATCCAGTTGCGCATTGTAACCTGCTTTGATAATCCCACCATCCGTAATGACACGCATTGCCGCTGTATCAATCGCACGATTTATCAATTCTGACAGCTCCGGAATAGGGTCGAGATTTTTTGACAGTTCTGTCAAACTTTTTTCATTAAGACTTTCTAATACATTTTTAATAACTGGAACATTTTCTAATGAATTTTTTAGCTGAATCAAATCTACTGGCAGAGCTTTACCAAATGAAACCCGTGATGCCAATCTTTCCATGTCATAAACGCCTTTAAGGCTCTCAATCAAATCCGCACGTTCAAAGAAATTATCAAGGAAAATTTGCACAATATCCATACGATGCTCAATTTGCGCACGTTTAAGCAGCGGCTTGTCAATCCAAGCCTTGAGCATTCGCGTGCCCATCGCCGTTTTCGTCTGGTCAAGTAAGCCGTACAAAGTACCGTGTTTCTTGCCTTCACGCTTATTTGCCGTTAATTCAAGCGCTGATTTTGTCGCAAAATCCATTTGCAAAAAATCTTTAATTTCATAATGTTCAACTTCTTGTAAATGGCTCAAATCCCGCATTTGCGTGCGATTGACATATGTCAAAAGTTTTGACGAAATTTGATTTTCGGCTTTTGTCAATTTTGACAGTTCTGTCAAAAATTTTTCATCAATTTCTAATTGTTCGGAAATGAGAATGTTCATCTGTTTAGCAAGAACGGTGCGGTGCGCTTCGTTCAACTCATAACCTGCGACCACTTCACGGGCCCGCAGCGAAGCAATTTCACCGACAAGTGTTGGAAAATCAGGCAACTCTGTTACCTTAAATTCCCCTGTGGATAAGTCCAGATAAGCCAGCACAAAATGACCGGCATTCTTATCAATCGCCACTAGAAAATTATTATCATTGCCGTTGCTTGCATCCACCATCGTCCCCGGCGTCACGACCTGTGTCACTGCGCGCTTGACAATACCGACCGCCTTTTTCGGGTCTTCCATCTGGTCAGCAATCGCCACCTTGAATCCCATATCAACCAGTTTGTCAATATATTCCTGCACCGCATGGTGCGGTACGCCCGCCATTGGCACAGGATTCTCTGAATTTTTATTGCGACTCGTCAGCGTTAATTCCAAAATCTGCGCCGCATTGACCGCATCCTCATAAAAAAGTTCATAAAAATCGCCCATCCGAAACAGCAAAAACGCATCAGGATAGTCTTTTTTTATGTCCAAATATTGCTGCATTCCTGGCGAAATTTTCTCAGGCATTTTTTCTCTTTTCTTATCTATTTTTAATTTTTGACAGTTCTGTCAAAAAATATTTTCATTATTTCTTTCATTTTAGCACAATTCAGAGCAAAATAAAACCAATGGTTACAAGGATTTCAAAGTAATCAACATTTTTGTAATAAAAAAATTTTGACAGAACTGTCAAAACCATTTTCCACTTTGACAGAACTGTCAAAAATCAATTCTCATCATTTTCTAACAAAATATTCACGCGCGACTCAATTTCGCCCGTCACATATTGCAACAAATCATTCACATCCTGCATTTTCAAAAAATAATCCTCAACCAAAGCATTATTTTTCAGCTCTTTCTCTATTTTTTGAGCCTCATGTGAACTTGCCTTAAAAGCCTCCATCTTGCCAATCTGCCGGTACAAAACAGCCTCTTTTTGTAATTCTTTCATCCGTGACTGCTTCTCAAAAAGCTCAGCTTCTGCTCGCAAATGTCCCTCAGACTGCTGAAATTTCTGCACATAATCAAGCGACAATAGCTGCGCAATTAAGCTCTCAACAACATCATCATAAGACATTTTGTATCTCCGTCGTCAAATTTTCTGCCGCCAGCTCACTCGCACAAGTAATCAGTAAAGTATCCGCACCAGCCAAAGTGCCGAGAATATCCTCACGCCCCTCATCATCCAGCGCATTCGCCAGCAAATCCGCCTCGCCCAAATGTGTATGTACCACAACCATCACACTACTGTAAGCCACTTTAATCACAAAACGCGCAAAATGCGCCTGCAAATTTGACTGCGTTTGCGCCACATCTGACGGCAAAAACGAATAAAAACTCCGCCCATTTTCACGTTTTTTGATAATATTCAATTCACGAATATCGCGTGACAAAGTCGCCTGAGTAATCACAATGCCTTGTTCCTCCAGCATCGCCTGCAAATCCTCTTGTGTCGCAATTTCATGTTTTTCAACAATTTTTTTAATTAAAGCTAAACGTTCATCCCTTTTCATACTTATCATTATAACATTTTATTCTCATTTTTTTACCAAATTTATGAGAAAAATAAATATATTAAAAATACTATTAAACTCCCACAAAAAACTGATTTTTCCCCACAGCTAATCTAAAAATTATGGTAAAATAGACCCTATGAACGAAAAAAATTTAGTAGCCAAAGTCTTGTTTGATGCTCTTTCCGGAGACCTCACACTCGAACAAATTGAAAAACTCTTAGAAAAACCGAAATCCTCTGAACTCGGCGACATCGCTTTCCCTGCATTTAGCCTTGCCAAAACACGCCGAAAAGCCCCACAAATCATCGCCCAAGAAATCGTCGAAAACATCGATACCACAGGCTTTGAAAAAGTCCTCGCCACAGGACCATATATCAACTTCTTCCTCGATAAACCCCTCGTAGCCACCAACGTCATCAACGAAATTGTCGAAAAGGAAAACTTTTATGCTGATCAAGCCATCGGAAATGGTACCAACGTCACGATTGATATGAGTTCGCCCAATATCGCCAAACCATTCTCAATAGGGCATCTCCGCTCCACCGTCATCGGCGACAGTCTCGCCAACATCTACCAAAAAATCGGATACAATCCTGTCCGCATCAATCACCTTGGCGACTGGGGAAAACAGTTCGGTATGCTGATTACCGCCTACAAACTCTGGGGTGACGAAAAAGCCGTGCAAGCCCATCCGATTGACGAACTTCTCAAACTTTACGTCCGTATCAACGCAGAAGCCGAGACAAATCCTCAACTTGACGAAGACGCACGCGCTTGGTTTCGTAAACTCGAAGACGGTGACAAGGAAGCTCTTGCTCTCTGGAAATGGTTCCGCGACGAAAGTCTCTTAGAATTCAAACGTATTTACGACAAACTCGGCGTTGACTTCGACAGCTACAACGGCGAAGCCTTTTACAACGACAAAATGTCAGAAATCCTCGATATTCTCGGAGCAAAAAATCTCCTCAAAGAATCCGAAGGTGCCACAATTGTTGACCTTGAAAAATACAATCTCAACCCAGCTCTGATTAAAAAATCAGACGGCGCAACACTTTACATCACACGTGACCTCGCCGCTGCACTCTACCGCAAACGTACCTACGATTTCGCAAAATCTCTCTACGTTGTTGGTGGCGAACAAACAGGACACTTCAAACAACTCAAAGCCGTCCTCACAGAAATGGGCTACGACTGGGCAAAAGATATCGAACACGTTCCATTTGGCTTAGTAACCCGCGATGGCAAAAAGCTCTCCACGCGTAAAGGTAATATCATTCGCCTTGAACCAACGATTGACGAAGCCGTCGAACGCGCCCTCAAGCAAATCAACGACAAAAATCCCGACTTAACCAACAAAGAAAACGTTGCTCATCAAGTCGGTACGGGCGCGATTAAATTCTACGACCTCAAAACCGACCGTACCAACGGTTACGACTTTAACCTTGAAGAAATGGTTAGCTTTGAAGGAGAAACTGGCCCTTACGTCCAATATGCTCATGCAAGAATACGCTCTATTCTTCGTAAAGCAAACTATCAAGCACAAGCAAACCTCACCATTTCAGCCAATGATGCCGAAAGCTGGGAAATCGTCAAACTCCTCCAAAGTTTCCCCGACATCATCAAACGTGCCGCTGACAAATACGAACCTAGCATCATCGCCAAATACGCAATTTCACTCGCACAAGCCTTCAACAAATACTACGCACACGTTCGTATTCTCGAAGAAAACGAAGGTCTTCAAAGTCGCCTAGCTCTTGCCAACGCAACCGCCATCGTCCTCAAAGAAAGCCTACGCCTCCTCGGAGTCCAAGCTCCAGAAGAAATGTAAGTTCAAAAAATAGTTATTTTTATGATATAATATAGTTATAAAACTATATAGGGGGCTATAATGTCTACTTTAGAAAAAAATAAACAAGTCAATTTTAAAACGAATGCCGAACTTTATCAGCAAGCAAGCGCAGTATTTTCAGAAAAAAATCTTGATGCAACGAGTGCTTTTAACTATTTTCTACAATTTGTTGCGACTAATAAAGTACTTCCTTTTTTGGACAAAGACGAAGCAGAACGTGAACTTTTAATATCCAATCTTCAACAACGTCTCAAAGAAAATCTAAACACAGCTTCATTATCACTTGACGAAATGGAGCAACGCCTTGCAGACTTATGATGTTGAGATTAAACTTCCCGTTTATGAACAAATTATCGAGATAACGAAATATATAAAAAATATTCTCATAGCTCCTGATGCCGCACAAAAACGAAAAAATCAAATTCTTTCTGATATCAGACAACTTGAAAATTTTCCCGAACGTGGTTTTGACGCCGACCAAAAAATTGGTACAAAACTTCTTCCAAATCATAAAACATTTGGGCTTCCTATTGTTAATGGCAAGTACATTCTCCTGTACTACATCCATGAAAAAACCGTAACAGTTATTGATTTACTCCCTACACAAAGTGACTACGCAAAACTTTTCCTATCATAAAAAGCCTGAAACCTCAGGCTTTTTTCAATTCTTCCGTATCAGCACCGTCTCAAAACCATACTTATCATAACGATGTACATTTTCTGAGTATTCAAACGCACGTCCATCCGTTAAATAAGCCGTCTGCGAAGCAATGACTACCGGATCTCCCTCAGCAAGATCCAACAACTTCGTCTCCTCATCCGTACCGCGCCGTGCCTCAATATGCCGATGCGCGCTACCAATGGCAAGTTTCAACTTCTCTTCGATATATTCATAAATTGAACCTTGACAAATTTTCAACGTCAAATCTTGAACAATCTCCGTTGGCATAAAACTATTTTCAATCACATAAGGTTCATCATCTACAAAACGCAAGCGTCTTACATGATATATTTTAGTTTTCTCATCAACACCCAATTTATTCATGATAAAAGGTGTTGCCGAGATAACTTCAAAAGTCAACACATCACTCATTATTTTTTTATCCGAAAAAAGCGCCGTGGAACCTTGAAACTGATTGATTACCTTAAAATTCTCTAATTCATTTTGGCTCAATTCTTTGACGAAAGTTCCACTTCCTCGCCGTTTAATAATCAATCCTTCACGCACAAGTTCATCCATTGCATGCTTCACTGTCATTTTTGAAGTATGATAGAGGCCAATAAAATCATTCTCCCCAGGCAACATTGCACCCGGCTTATAGACACCAGAGATAATTTTATTTCTCACATCATTTTTTATTTTTAGATACTTATTCATAGGTAACTTTCTCAAAATAGGATTATTTCTCTATCATAACACTATTTCCTAAAAACGCTCTTTATTTTCATTGAAATTTTCTAAAAATTTCTTCAGAAACTTCTAATTGAGAGCTATCTGCCAATTCCTTAAAGAAATAAGCCGATTTTTTCAAGCGTTTTTCCTGCGTATGCACATTTAAAGAAATCAACCCATAACGATTACGATACGAATTCCGCCAACTAAAACAATCAATCGGCGTCCACAGATGAAAACCAAAACAATTCGCTCCTTCAGCTATCGCCTTATGCAACCAATACAAATGCTCCGTGATAAACTGAATCCGAAAATCATCCTTGATTTCCCCATCATCACCTAAATAACGCTCCTCACAGCTCACTCCCATGCCACATTCCGATACATACCAAGGAATATTCCCATAGTTTTCCTGAATATTTTTCGCAATCTCATACAAGGTCTGCGGATAAATTTCCCAGCCCTTATCCACATTCATTCGCGCCCCATGCAGACTATAATCATCAAAATATTTATTCGGCAACCAATCCACCGCCAAACTATCACTCGAATAATACGGACGTTGTGCCCGATTAGGATGATAAAAATTCACACCAAAATTATCAACCGTATTTTCCCTGATAATTTGCAATTCTTCTGCCGTACTCTCCCAGATAACCTCATCTTTCGTCAAAATTTCCACTAATTCATGGGGAAATTCACCCTTGACCGATGCATCCATAAAGAGTTGATTTTGCCACAAATCCGCAAAATGAGCGGCTGCCACATCTTCTGCTTCACTTGAAGCTGGATAATTCGGACACAAATTCAGAACAATCCCGATTTTCCCCTCAGGATTACGATTGACTTCCCGAAATTTTTGAATCGCCAAGCTTGAAGCCAGTTGGAGATTATAAGCCACCTGTACCGCCAACTTTCCATCCACAATATCCGGATAGTGAAATTGATACAAATAACCACCATCAACCACAACCATTGGCTCATTGTGCGTAAACCAGTCCGTCACCCGGTCAGAAAAACATTCAAAACATTTTTCCGCATATTTCACATACAATTCCACGACTTTTTTATTCGTCCAGCCACCATATTTATGCAGCAACTCCACAGGTAAATCAAAATGATGCAAATTAATCATCGGACGAATACCATTAGCCAGAAATTCATCAATTACCGCATTATAAAAGCGCACAGCATCCGCATTTAACGTCACTTCTTCCAAATCATCAATCAAACGCGACCACTGAATACTCGTCCGCACAGAATTAAGCCCAGCCTCTTTCATCAAACGAATATCTTCTCGAAAATCATTGTAAAAATTACTCGCTGTATCTGGACCTATCCCATGCCAAAAATGCTCAGGAAATTTCTCAAAATCATAATCAAAAATATTTGCGTGTTTCTTTTTAAAACGTCCTTCTGTCTGCGGTCCACTCGTCGCCGCTCCCCACAAAAAATCCTTTAAAAATTCTAATTTCATCTCTTTCCCACTTCCTAAACAATTATTCTTCCCGTTTTATATTCTTTTTATCCAACCTCTGAAAAACAACAACAAGCATTTTACATAAAAATCCCGGCACGAAAATAATAAAGATAATCTTACTAAATCCTGTCAAGATTAATGCCAAAATCAACAACATCAACACATAAAAAGCCAACGACCAGTTCGTCATGATTTTTTGCATCACATCAACAAAACGCACCTGTCCAAAATAACTCTTAAAAATGATATAAATCATCAACAAAATAAAGTAAGCCAAAGCAACCACTAAAATAAAAGTTGTCATATTCGACAAGGGAAAGCGCCCGATGAACACCACCAGACACAGCATGAGCCATGCCATAAGATTACTTCCATCAAACTTTACCTTCGCACCTCGCGTGGCTTCACGATACTTATCATAATATGAAGCGCGCAAATAAGCAAAAGTCTTCGTAAAACTATAAGTCCATCCAAAAAGCACAAAACCACGGAGTAGATTTATCCAAAACATCAACGATGCCAGCACAATCATATAAAACTGTTGCAACAGCCAAGTAAAACGATTTGTTTTCATTTGACTGAACCCGTCACACCATTATAGATATATTTCTGCAAAGCCAAGAACAAAATCAAGATAGGTATGATAACAATCATAACCGCCGACAAGATATAAGGCCATTGCGTATTATGCGCCCCTTTAAAAGCAAACAAAGCCGTCGAAATAACTTTCAAACTAGGGTCTGGCATATAAAGATAAGGATTGTAAAAATCATTATAAACACCCACACCAGAAATAATCAACATCGTCACAATCGGTGCTTTCAGATTAGGCAAAATAATTGACCTGAAAATCCGAAAATAAGAAGCCCCATCCAAATAAGCCGACTCATCCAACGACACAGGAATTTCTTGCAAAAATTGCATGAAAATATAAACCGCAATAATGTTCGTTCCCAGATACAAAATAATCACCG
Source organism: Lactococcus nasutitermitis (assembly GCF_018403765.1). Taxonomy (GTDB): domain Bacteria; phylum Bacillota; class Bacilli; order Lactobacillales; family Streptococcaceae; genus Lactococcus; species Lactococcus nasutitermitis. The sequence continues at coordinate 74,441 of NZ_BOVQ01000006.1, read as the reverse complement.
ACCAAATCGTATCTACCAAGCCCAGCCCATTGATAATCTGAAAAGTCGCCACCTGACTTGTAATCGCTGGAATCAACATTGCAAACATGAAAAGTGACATAATCACCTTCTTCAAGCGAAACTCAAAACGACTCATCACATAAGCAAACGATGAACTAATCAATAACTGTCCCGCCATTGAAACCACAAAGATAATAAAGGTATTTTTAAAACCTGTCAACATCTGCCCTTGATTAAAAGCTTGCACATAGTTATGAAAATCCCAATGTTTTGGCAAACTCAGCACACCAGAATTCATAAATTCATGATTTGACTTCACCGAGCCAATGAACACCACCAACAATGGAATGATGGTAATCAATGTCCAAATCACAAGCGGAATATATTTTAGAAGAGAACTTGCTTTAAATCTTTTTTTGTTTTTCATTTTTTAGCCCCTCTATCTTGTGTTAAGAGATATTGTGCTAATGACACAATCAATACAATCGCAAGCAAAATAACAGCCATTGCCGAAGCAAGTCCTACTTGATTATACTGAAATGCCGTATCCACCGTTTGAATAACAAAAGTCATCGTACCATTCGCACCACCGGTCATGATATAAGGCACTTCAAAGACCGATAAAGCACCCGAAACACTCAAAATGATATTCAAAAACAAAATATTTTTGATTGCCGGAACAATAATATAACGAAATTGATTCCAACGATTGGCACCGTCCATCTCAGCTGCTTCATAAATCTCAGGATCCACAGATTGAATTGCACCAAGAAAGATTAAAAAGTTAAAGCCCATATAGCGCCACAGCGAAGTAAACGATAAAGAAATATTATTGATAGATTGATTCCCCAACCAAAGAGGAGTATGATGAATTCCAATATATCCAAGCAAGGTATCAAGTGAGCCACCTAGTTTATAGAAATATAGGAAAATAAAACCAACCGCAACACCATTCAAAAGGTAAGGAAAGAAAAGCACTCCTTTCCAAAAATTTCCAAAGCGAACTTTAAAACTCAAAATCGTTGCAAATAGCAATGCTAAGCCAAGTTGTGGGAAGCTCGAAGCAAAATAATACAAACTATTTTTAAAAACACCAAAGTAGTTCGGATTGGTAAAAATCGTTTCATAGTTTTTTAGCCCGACAAAGTTAGATACTGGACTAATCCCGTCCCAATCCGTCACCGAATATTGTATCATCTTCACAAGCGGAAAATAAGAAAATGTCAAAAGTAGTACCAATGGGACAATCGTAAACGCCACAATCACTAATCTTTTTTCATTTTTTTGAGACAAATGCTTCAACATAGACATTCCTTTCAAAAAAGTTGGGAGAAAGTTTCTTTCCCTCCCAACTCCATTCATTTTTATTCAACTTTACTTATTGTAGCCATATTGTTTAACAGCTTTACCCCAAGAAGTATTTAAGCCTGACATAATACTACTAAAGCTCTTCTTTGAGCTGCCATCACCAGCATCAATAATTTGTTGTTTCACCGTTTGCGTTGTACCAATACCAACTTGACTTGTATTGTTGACATTAGAGAACCAATCCGCTTTTGCTTTTGGTGTTGTGCCTGATTGGATAAACTTCACACCATTTTCAAGGTCAAAGTCTGCTGGTGCTTTAGAACCTTTGACAGGAGACATTCCACCATTATCTTTCGCAAAGTTAGATTTATTCACCAACCAATCCACCAAATCACGGTCAGCTTGTTGTGATTTACTATTTTTGTTAATTGCCCAGTTGTAGTCGCCACCTAAAAGCATATAAGTTTTACCATTAGGCGCAGCTTGAGGGAAAGCTTCCATCTTAATATTTGACTGACCTGACTTCATCTGAGATTGAACTTGAGGAACAGCCCATGAGCCAAGAACCATCACAGCCACTTTATTTTTCGCCATATCTGTGACAGAAGTATTCCAATCATCTGTTGTAGGGTCTGGGTCAATCAAGCCATCTTTTGCTGTTTGATATAAGGTATCGTAAATCGTGTACATCGTCTTACCTTTGCTAAATGGCGATGTATTATTTGCCAATTCTTGATAATCCATGTTAGGATTTCCTGAAACAGCATTACGTGTAAAGTCCCAGTCAACCAACGCCCAACCACAAGCATAGTTTGTATAAAGTGGAATGACACCAGGTTCTTTCGCTTTGATTGCCTGCAAATCTTTGATAAAATCAGCAGTTGTCGTAGGCCAGCTATCAATACCAGCTGCTTTAAAGACATTCATATTTGCAAGCATACCTGTCGCATTCATTTCTGATGGCAGTCCATATTGTTGTCCGCCATAGGTTCTGTCGCTTGTTCCTTGATATTTCTTAGATAAGGCTGACGTTTTACCAAGTGAAGTAAAGAAAGCAGGATAATCTTTTGGAGCGACCGCTGCTGGAAGCATCACAACATCACCAAAGTTCTTTGATGACATCCGTGTTTGTTCGGTTTGGTCGTAGTTATTGAGTGCTTCTTCTTTAACTTTGATATTTGGATATTCTTTGTTAAATTCAGCAATGTACTTTTTCCAAGTACCGTTTGATGCCCAGTCAGTCTTGTCATCTACCAAAGTAATACTTGCTTTGATGTTCTTGTTGTTGTCTCCTGATGAGCTTGCACTTTTAGATGAGTTGCCACATCCTGCCAAAACAGCTACACTAAGCATTGCTACCGCAGTACCGCCAACAATCCAACGTTTTTTCATGGTTGAAATCTCCTTTTGCGTTTTCTTTTCCTCCTTTATGAATTTCACTTGTGTAACACACAAGTGAAAGACCTAGGCCTTTAGTAAAACGTTTTCTTTTTTATTTCTAAATAAAGTATATACTTTTAACTTTGCCTTGTCAAGCTCAAACTAAAAATTTTTATAAAATTTTTTAATTATTTTTTCTGCCGGTTTATTAAAGAAAGCATAATCCTTATCTTGCAGCGCTTCTTGCTCTGGATAAACATGAGCTTTCCAATCCCACAGTCCAAAACCATCGACAAAATCAACTTTTTCAACAGCAGCAAACATTGCCTGATACCAGCGCGCTTGTGCCTCCATACTGACATCACCCACTAATGTCCAGTCATTAGGCAGAACATCTCCACCTACCCAGCTTGGTGCGCCCGCTTCACAAAAGAAAAATGGTTTTTGGTACTTCTTCACGACTAGCTCAATTTTCGCCAGTTGTTCCTCCCATGTATCATAAGGATAATAGCCAGAACTAGAAATCACATCCACCGCATCCCACCATTTCAGACGGTCTTCTTGATATTTATCGCAGTTGTAAGTCAATAAACCACTATAAACTTCACGCACTTCTTTTATCAGTTTACGCCATTCAGCTTCACGGCGGTCCGTATTGACCAGTTCACAACCAATAACAAACATAGTGCAATGATTTTCTTCAGCAACCTTCGCATAATGAAGCAAAAATTCCGTATAATTCTTGAACCAATCCGACCATTTTGGCTCACAAATGACATCTTCATCAAAAAAGTTGATATGAGCGCGCCAAGTGCCATCAGCACAATTTACCATCGGTTTCAAAATAACATCTAAACCTAAGCTTTGTGCATAGCGGATGGTTGCTACAATTTCCTCATCACTTGGCACTTTTGTCTCATCTCGCCAATGAATCTCTGTAGATTGTGCTTTATCTTGTTCTGCAACAATCGTCAGAATAATCGTATTGATACCTGTACGTTCTTGTAAGGTTCTCAAAGACCATTTTGCATAGTCATCATTAAGTTCCCCTGGTTTTGCCATATAACCAAAACTCGTGCCTTTTATTTTTTTCATTTATCTCTCCTTGCTTTTCATCCAAATAAAGTATATACTTATTTTTAGAATTATTGTAACCCTTTCTTAGAAAAAATTCAAGGAGTAAATCAAATGCGAATTTCAAATGAATTAAAAAACTATACTGGCAGTGCGCAAAAACCAGACAATTTTGATCTTTTTTGGGATAACAAATTAAAACAAATCAAAAATCATGATTTCAAAGTAGAAATTACCCAGAAATCTCTCCCATCAAAAGTAGCAAATTTTTATGACCTTTGGTTCATCGCCATTGATGGGGCAAAAATTCACGCGCAACTCATCACACCAAAAGATTTAACACAACGCTATCCCGGTATTCTTCAATTTCACGGTTATCATTGTGACAGTGGCGATTGGGTTGATAAAGTCGGTGCTGTTGCTGAGGGAAATGTCGTTCTTGCACTTGATTGCCGTGGGCAAGGCGGACCAAGTGAAGATAATACAAAAACCTCAGGCATGACGATGAAAGGTTTGATTGTTCGTGGTATTGAAGAAGGTTATGAAAACCTTTATTATGTGTGTCAATACATGGATTTAGCGAGTGCTGCAAAAATTTTCATGGCGCTTGACTATGTCGATGAGACAAATATTACTGCTCGTGGTGCTTCACAAGGAGGTGGACTAACGATTGCTTGTGCAGCGCTTGTTCCTGAAATAAAGCGAGCTATTGCGACCTATCCTTTTTTATCTGACTATCGTAAAGCTTATGATTTAGGCGCACAAACGTCTGCTTTTGAAGAAATTCCCTATTGGTTCCAATTTCAAGACCCACTCCACCTACGAGAAGATTGGTTCTTCAACCAACTCGAATATATTGACGTTCAAAATCTCGCAACACGTATTAAAGCCGAGGTTTTCTGGATTTATGGTGGAATGGATACCATTGTCCCTCCGATAACTCAAATGGCAACGTATAATAAAATAACCGCACCAAAACATCTCTATGTCCTACCAGAATACGGTCATGAGTATTTGCCAGCTATCAGTGATTATCTTGCGACTATTCTTTAAATAATTTTTAATTCGTCAGAAAAATTATAAAATATCAGACTAAAGTATGAAAATTAGCACTCTATTGAAAAGAGTGCTAATTTTTGAGTGAAAAAGCTTGACAATCTGACCAATACTGACTATAATAATAAGTGAAAGGTAAGAAAAGACAAAAACCTTTCATAGAGGAGGTATTACAATGTCAAACGATTTAATGAATAGTCAAAATAATTGGATGGATTTCGGAGATGATTTCTTTAACAATTTTGGACGGAATTTCTTCAAAAATGGCTTTGGTTTTCCTGACTCTACCCGTCAGATGACGATGCAAACAGATGTTTCAGAGTCTGACACGGCATATACAGTGAAGATAGACCTACCAGGTTTGAAAAAAGAAAATATCCAAATTGATTACAATGATGGAATCCTTAGTGTGAGTGGTAAACAAGAACGCGAAGATGAAGCTCGCAACGATGCTGGCGAAGTCATTCACAGTGAGCGATATTACGGCAGCTACAGTCGCCAATATAGCTTACCAAATGTTGAACGTGAAACGGTTACCGCAAAATATGACGGTGGTGTTTTAACACTTGAACTACCAAAATTAAAAGTAGATAGTACAGACCACCGTATTGAAATCCAATAATAAATAAAAATCACAACCAATTTGGTTGTGATTTTTATTTATTCAGGACGTTTGCCATCTTTCCACCAGAGTTTTATCAAAGCTTGTGTTCCATCATTTTCAAAGCCTTTATCCGCCAGTTTATCATAAAGTCTTTTGGCTTCTGCTGTTGCGGGTAGTTCAATGCCCATTTTTTCTGCTTCAGCAAGGGCAATACCCAAATCTTTGATAAAATGTTTCACAAAAAATCCAGGTGTGAAGTCTTCTTGCAGGATACGTGGCGCGTAATTGCTTAGTGACCAAGTTGATGCTCCACCTCCGCCAAGCGTTGTAAGTACCTTATCCATATCGAGACCAGCTTTATCTGCGTAGACCATCAACTCAGACATTGCTGTCATTGTACCCGCAATTCCAATTTGATTCGCCATTTTTGTATGCTGTCCCGCACCTGCGCCACCTTGAAGCATAATTGTTTTTCCTGCGATTTCAAAATACGGCAGAACTTGATTATAAGTCGCTTCGTCGCCGCCTACCATAACAGTCAATGTGGCATTTTTCGCACCAATATCTCCTCCAGATACTGGAGCATCTAAACTTTCTGCGCCTAATTTTTTTGCTGCTTCATAAATTTCAACTGCTAAAGCTGGTTCGCTTGTCGTCATATCAACAAAGATTTTTCCTGATACTTCTGCTTTTAAAGCTCCATTCTCGCCAAAATAAATCTCATGTACATCTTTGGGATAGCCGACCATTGAAAAGATAATCTCAGATTGCTCGGCGACATCTTTTGGGGTGTTACAATAAATTGCTCCATTCGCTACTAATTCATCTGTCTTTGACTTTGTTCGATTATAGACATAAAGTTCGTTACCTGCAGTAAGTAAATGTCCTGCAATCGCAGCTCCCATCACACCCGTACCAATAAATCCTATCTTTGTCATCTTATTCTCCCTCTTTCTTTTGTGACTGTCGTTGCATTTTCTCTCGACGACGCAAAGTTTTTATTTTTTGATTACGATAATCAACTAATTTATAATTCTTTAATAATTTTTCTAGTGCTGTTCGTGATAATCCTACTTGATTTGTAAGCTGCGCCAGAGAATGAAAAGGTTGTTCATCAATCATCTTTTGCAGTTGTTCTTTTGTTACTCTATTCATTTTACTCCTTTATTATCCAAAATAAAAAACGATTAGCTTCCCAGCCAACCGACTTTTTTGTGCTATGGGGAAGAAGGGATTTGAACCCTCACACCCTTACGAGTACATGCACCTGAAGCATGCGCGTCTGCCATTCCGCCACTTCCCCAACTTCTTACTATGATACCAGTTTCAGGGAATTTTTGCAAGAATTTGCGCGCTATACATCAGTCATTCAGCATTCTCCTAGTTTTTAAATATAAGCTTAAAAAGTAATGCTGCAAGAACACCACCAACGATTGGAGCAACCACTGGTACCCAAGCATACCACCATTTTGAATCAGATTTATTCTCTCCTAAAACTGATTTTGGTAAAAAGCTATGTACGATACGAGGACCGAGGTCACGCGCAGGATTGAGTGCTGTATTTGTTGCACCACCAAAAGTGATCATCAAACCAACAAATAATATGCCAATCGCCAATGCGCCTACCATTTTGGAAGCTGAAGCTCCTGATATAGAAGCCCATGCTGCACTTGTAAAGTCTGAACCTGATGTAGATTGACCTTGCGAAGCTGCATATTTAGCATACCATTTGATAGACTCAGCACCAAAGAAGTTTGTTGTAAAGCCAAGAATACCAAATACAAAAACAAATGTACCTATTGCTTCATTTACAAAGCCATTTAATACTGCTCTGCCGTGTCTTTGAGGTTCTTCAAGAGCGCTTGTTGTAGCAAAAGCTCCCAAAGTTACTGCCCCATCGTTTGTTTTTACAAAATATTCTTTGTAAATCAAAACAACGAGAAGCTGACCAACTATTGCACCCAAAATTTGCGCAAGAATGTATTGTGCCACGTGCGCCCAAGGGAAAAGTCCTGCTGAAGCCATTCCAAGCGTAATCGCTGGATTTATCTGCCCTCCAGAAACATTTGCAAAAACAAGAACAGGCATCATAATACCAATTCCAAATCCCCAAGCTGCTGCTAATCCTCCAGCACCTTTATTCTTTGAGCCTTTCAAAGTAACTGCTGCAACCGCACCATTACCAAGCAAGACAAGAAACATTGTTCCTAAAAACTCAGAAACATACTTTACCATCCATGAAGCATCCATAATAAGTTCTAATTCCTTTCATAAGTAAGATTAAATAAATGATGTCAACTTACTGAGTGTATCATGTTAAGCTTAAAACTACCTAACACTTATTATTGTTTATAAATTTAACTTTTCTTCAACTTTATTTGCATCTGTTAAAAATTTCAAAATTAAATTTTTTTCTGTTTCATTATATTTATCAAATAAGTTTTCTTCAAAAAGTTGTGTCATTTCTTGGTGCATTTGGTCGTGTATAGTTGCAAATTTTTGTCCTTTTTCTGTCAGTCGATAAAAAATTTTTTTACGGTCATCCGCGGATTGAAAACTTGTGATAAGACTAAATTTTAATAAATTTCTTGTAGCTCGAGTAATACCTCCCCGCGTGACATGAAGTATTTCTGCAAGTTCTACTCCTGTTTTTTCACTAGTGACTAATGCTGATAAGATATGAAAACTGACAACTGATAAGCTACCTGCTTCTTTTTCGGATAGACTATTTTCTAAATGTGTTAAAATCCAGCGCCGTTCATCTGTTGCCTGTTCACGATGATTACGCCACAACTGTAATTGCTCTGCTATTTTTTCGTTTAATAGGTTCATCTTTTAGCCTCTCTTTTTATTATAACATGAAAAATCTCGTCTTTCGACGAGAACTTTCTTTAAAAAGTTTTTCCAAGAGCTTCTGCTTTTGCAAACGTTGCTGCTTTGATTTCTTCGGCACGTTCTGGGTAACGAGCATAACCTTCGACATATAAGCTCTCAGGTGTACCAAGTCCATAAAGGCGCATTGTTGCTTGTAAATAGGCACTTCCAAAATCATGTGAATTGGCTAAAGGCATACCATTTTCATCATGATAATAACCTCCAGCTGCTTGGATATGTAACGCTTTTTTTCCTTTAAGCAAACCTTCTGGACCATTTTCTGTATAACGGAAAGTCTTGCGAGCAACGGCTGTCACATCAATATATTGTTTGAGTTCTGCGGGAAGGAAATGGTTATACATTGGATTAACAAAAACATATTTATCTGCTACGAGAAACTCATCTAAAAATTCTGTGTGTGCTTCAAGTAGTTTCGTTTCAACGGCTGTTAAAGCTTCTGTTGTAAATTTTTGTTTTGTCCATGCGCTAAAAACTTCATTGCTCAAAGCTGGAACAGGATTTTCTTCATCAAATAGGTCGCGTATGATAATCGTATCATTGGGATTTGCTAATTTATAGCTTGCAATAAATTTGTCGGCTGTGGCAAGAGAATAACTGAAATCTGTCGTATGTGGATGTGATAAAATAACTAATAATGTACTCATTTTTTATAAATTCTTCTTTCTTTTTTGTTTACAGTCAACATTATATATTCTTTTTTGTTGTTTGTCAACAAAAAAATCTAAGATTTAAATATCCAGATTTCTTTTTGTAAAGGTGGCTAGGTCAGTAAAGCCTGCTTTTTCTATGAGTTTTCTTGCCTTTTCAAGACTTGTCCAGTCACGTTCCACACTATGAGCATCTGTTCCAAGGGTGATTTTTTCTCCTCCATAGTTGCGAAAAGTTGTGAGGAGATAGTGGTAAAAATCTTGTGTTTGAGGAAGTTGAAAAAGACGTGTATTAATTTCTAAGGCTTTGTTTTTCTTGACTAACGTTTGCAAAATTTCTTCTAAAATTTTGCTATGATGTTGCCAAATAATGCTTTTATCTGGGTAAGGTCCGTAACGAGCGACATAATCTAGATGCGCAAGCGTATCAAAACAGTCAAAAGTTGTGATAGCTTCTAAAATGGCTTCAAAATACTGTTGATGTGCTTCTTTCCGTGGAATTTCATAGTAAGAAGTATCATCGTAAACTTCGATATCATGAATTTCATGAACTGACCCAATCACAAAATCATAAGGACTGGCAGCAACAAATGCTTCAATTTCTTGTTGGTAGTGCTTATCCAATCCCATTTCGAGTCCAATTTTTATTGTGAGTTGTCCAGCAAATTCTTCTTGTAATTGCCCAATGGCAGTGAAATAGCTTGGAACATCTAAGTCAAATTTTAATTCTCCTGGAAAATGAAAATCTCGGTGTTCAGTGAAACAGATTTCGTCTAAACCGTGCGAAATCGCTTCTAATACGTGATTTCTAGGTTCTTCTTCACTATCTGCGGAAAATTTACTGTGACAATGATAATCTAGTTTTTTCATATTAGTCTGCCGTTCGTGTATGAAATTCTTTTTTATTTCCTTGAATTTGATGGCGTTCTTTTGCTTTACTGCGGACTTCTTCAAGTGTGATATCCCGCTGATTGAGGAGGACAAAGAGATGGTAGAGTAAATCATCTACTTCGCCAAGGAGTTCTTCTTTATCAGGATTTTTACTGGCAATGATGACTTCAGCAGACTCCTCACCGACTTTCTTTAAAACCTTGTCAATTCCTTGGTCTAGTAAGTAATTAGTGTAGGATTTTTCTTTTGGATTTGCTTTGCGGTCAGCAATTTGGTCTTCTAATGCTGCAAAAATATCTGTATCATCAAAAGCTTGCACATCATTAAAGAAACAACTGTAAGCGCCTGTGTGGCAAGCAGCACCAATCTGCTCTACAAAGACAAGCAAGGTATCGCTGTCACAATCCAGTTTCATACCTTTGATATGTTGGAAATGCCCTGATTCTTCGCCTTTATGCCAGAGTTTTTGACGGCTACGACTGTAAAACCAAGTTTCACCTGTTGCGAGCATTTTTTCATAAGCTTCTTCGTTGGTGTAAGCGAGCATTAGGACTTGTCGTGTGCGATAATCCTGCACAATGACAGGAATGAGCGCTTGTTTTTCAAAATCGGGTTTCATGATGTTCTTCTTTCTTATTTTGTTTAGTTTTGTTGAGATTTTTTTAAGTGATAATCAGCCATTTTTTGCTGCCAATAGACTTTTTCTTTTTCGTCAATTTGACGGATGATTTTGGCAGGATTTCCTGCGACAATCGTATTTGCTGGGACGTCTTTTGTGACAACCGAAGCTGCACCAATGACCGCATTTTCGCCAATAGTGACTCCTGGTAAAATCGTTGTGCTTCCGCCAACCCAGACATTATCTTTGATGACAATCGGCAAACCAAACTCAAGTTCTGTGTTTCTGACTTTGGCAACTGTGGGATGACCTGCTGTGTAAAGTGCGACGCGCGGACCTAGCATGACATGATTGCCGATAATGATTTTATTGACATCAAGGAAAAGACAATCTAAATTGGCATAGAAATCATCGCCAATTTCTACGTGCCGTCCGTAATCTACATAGACAGGCGGTGTGACAACACTGTTTTTCCCGATTTTGCCAAAAAGTTGCTGGGTGAGTGTGGCTATTTCTGCTTTATTTTCAAACGGTGTCTGATTTAGCTTTTGGGCAATGATTTTTCCTGCAGTTGAGCGGTTTTCGGGTAAAATTCCTCCTGCCAGATAAAGCTCACCTGCGAGCATTTGATTGTAATCAAAATCTTCTATCATCGTTTTCTTCTTTCTGCTTCTATTTTATCACGTCTGTGTTCTTTTTACGACCCTGCGCTTTCGTAGGCTGACAGACCTTTTTGCCACAAAAGTAAGGCTAAAGTCAGAGCAATAATTGACACAATAATCAGTCCGCCAATGTTGAACAAAGGATTGTTGCCCGTCAAGAAATAATGGGCGGGATAGTAGGCAGTGAAGGCAAAGGGAATGATAAAGCTGACAACGAAGCGCACACCGCGGTTGAAAATCGTGAGCGGATACTGTGTGAAATTGTTCATCGAATAAACCAGATAAGTCACGGAATTGGACTGTTTGAGCCAGAAAGCAACGCTTGAAGCTGCAATTTTGATGGCGGTATAGATGAGGGTTGCAAAAGGAATACTGACGATGAATAAAAGTATCTTCATCGCTGTCCAGTCAATGCTTGACCCGCTCGTGATGAGCAAGACAACCCCAATAATGAGCTCGCCCAGCGCATCCAGCTGGAAAACTTCCATCATGACATGAAGGAGCGGGTTCATGGGACGTGTCATGTATTTGTCAAAATCGCCTTTATAGACAAGACGCTGCCCGATAGCCCAGAGATTGTCCGTCAGCAGGTGGTCAATACCGCGCGGAATGAGGGCAAAACCGTAAATGAAATAAATTTGTGAGAGTGTCCAGCCGTGAAGGGACGGAATTTTGCTCATCAAAACACCGATAAAAAGGAGCGAGAGCCCTTGCGTCAGCGAAAATCCGATGAGTCCTGTGATGAAATCTGCCTTGTACTCCATGAGTTGTTTGAAATATTGCTTGATAAAGACACGTTCAAGTCTGAAAAGTCGTTTCATGTTAGCCTCCTTGCACAGTCAAATGACCAATCACGGCGCGCCAGATGATTTTTGAGAGGACGTAGAAAAATAAAGTCCAGAAAACCTGTAAGACGAGCGAAAGTGTGAGCTGTTGCGGGTTGTAACGTCCAAGATAAATCATGATGGGCGTATAAATCAGTGATGCAAAAGGCAAAAATGAGAAAATACTTGCAACAAGTGGCGGGAAAAATGCCAATGGAATCAGACTTCCTGAGAAAAAATTGACAATCGTGCTTTTCATGTTGTTTGCGCCCCAGAGATTTTGAAAAATGAAAGCCGTAAAGCCGAAACAAAGGTCAAAATAATAGCTGATGAGATAGGCGAGCAGACTGCTCATAACAAAAAGCAGGAAATTCCCGAGATGAAAAGCGAGAACATGCGGATGCGTGAGCTGAAAAATCACAATCCCACCGAGCAAAATCACTGTCATAAAGGCAACTTGCATGAGTTTTGCGCCTATTTCCTCGAAAAAATAGGTCAGTGAGTAGTTGACAGGCTTCAAAAGTCGCATCGCAATCGAGCCATCTTTGATTTCTTGTCCGATATTACCACTTGCCCAAGAACTTGTCAATGTCGCCAGATAGAAACTCAAAAAGACGTAAATAATCATCTCAGGTAAGGTAAAACCGCCAAGATTTGGTGAGGTGCTACTGGAAAATACTGCGCGCCAGAGGAAATAGGCGACCAGCGCAAAGGTCGCATCTGCCAGTCTGTAAATTAAAAAATTTCCCTGATAGGCGAGCGATTGCCGATATCCTGCGTGAAAAAAAGGTAAATAAGCTCGTAAATTAGAAAGTTTCGGCATCTGACAAGTCCTCCTTCCTGAAAAAGCGGCGAATGATGTCCTCAATGTCGGCACCTGCGACGGACACATCTTTGACAGGTGCATTCGTCAAAGCTTGTGAAATCAGCTCTGGTGCAGTGATTTGGCTGCTGTCAAATTTGACGGAGACCATTGTGTCATTTTGTGTGATTTTGACAGCTTTGTCAGAAATATTTTCAAATTTGACAGGGACATTTTCTGACAGCTCAATCGTCAGCGTGTGCGTTTTACCGTATTTTTCTTTCAAATTTTTGACAGAACCGTCAAAAATCGCAGCGCCTTTGTCAATCATGAAAATCCTGTCTGACAGAAGCTCGATGTCGTTCAAATCGTGCGTTGTCAGGATAATCGTCGTTTGCTCCTCCGCATTGATTTGCTGAATTGCCTGACGGATATTGTCCTTGACCGCAACATCCAACCCAATCGTTGGCTCATCCAAAAAAAGGACTTTTGGCGAATGCAAGAGACTCGCTGCAATGTCCGCGCGCATCCGCTGACCGAGGGAGAGGGTGCGCACAGGGTCTTTGATGAAATCCTGCAAGTCGAGAACTTCGTTCAGAAAAGCCATTCGCTTGTTGAAACTCGTGTCAGGAACTTTGTAGATTTCTTTCAAGACACCGTAAGTTTCCTGCAAGGGCAAATCCCACCAGAGCTGCGTGCGTTGCCCGAAAACAACGCCGATATCTTTGACGTAGTTTTTCCTATCTTTTTGCGGAATTTTTCCGTTAATTTCACAAAAGCCCGATGTTGGCGTGAGAATGCCTGTCAGCATCTTAATCGTTGTTGATTTTCCTGCACCATTTGGCCCAATAAAGCCTAAAATCTCGCCCTTTGGCACCTCAAAAGTCAAATCCTTGACGGCTTCAAAAATCTCAAACTGTGGATGAAAAAGCGACTTGACAGAACCTGTCAGGCCTGATTGCTTCAGGGTTTTCTTGAAATTTTTCTGTAAGTGATTGACCGTAATCATGTTTTCAACCATCATTGCTCCTTTGCTGATTAGTGTCTGTCTTGACTTGTCAAGATAGAACTGATAGGCCTAGTCTATCAGAAAAATTTTTTGACAGTTCTGTCAAAAATAATATTCATCAGTTCTACAAGCGCCGTGCCGGAATCCCATTTTCCTGCATGGCATTTTTCACTTCATCAACCGTTGCTTCGCCGTAATGGAAAAGGCTGGCGACAAGTGCTGCATCAACATTTGTTTTTTCAAACACATCGACAATATCGGAAATACTGCCACAACCACCACTTGCAACGACAGGAATATTAACCGCATCACAAACGGTATTGAGCTGGGCAATGTCATAGCCCGATTTCGTGCCGTCTTTGTCCATGCTTGTGAGCAAGATTTCGCCTGCGCCGAGACTTTCGGCTTTCTTGACCCAGTCAATCAGATCAATGCCTGTGTCCTCGCGTCCGCCCTTGACATAAATCGTCCAATGTCCGTCAGGCTGCTGCTTTGCATCAATCGCCACAACGACACACTGCACACCGAACTCGGCTGACGCATCCGCAATCAGCTGTGGATTGGCAATCGCAGAGCTGTTAATCGCGACTTTATCTGCCCCCGATTGCAAAATGTGCCTGAAATCCTCAAGCGTGCGAATGCCACCGCCTACAGTCAAGGGAATACTGAGCTCTCTTGCCGACCGCGAAATCAGCTCATAAATCGTCGCGCGATTTTCGTAAGTTGCCGTGATGTCAAGAAAGACAACCTCATCCGCCGACTGGTCTTCATAGCGCTTTGCAAGCTCCACGGGGTCACCAACCGCCTGCAAACCGACGAAATTGATACCTTTTACCACTTGCCCGTCCTTGATGTCCAGACAGGGGATAATTCGTTTTGTGAGTGTCATAGTTTTTCCTTTTCATTTTTTGCAAATGCCAAATAATCCGCAATCGCTGTGCTGAATTTTTTGTTAAACAATTCTACTGTCAGATTTTTCAAATCGACCCAACGCAAATCCTCCGTCTCTTCGTCACGATAGGTCAAATCAACCGTCCCATGCAGATTACAAATAAACCAAATATCAATCGGCTGCGCTACATCACCATTCGGATAGGTAAATTCACGCCAATTATAGGTGCCAAGCTGTCGAACAATCTCAAACTCTCGAATCTGCGTTTCCTCAAAAATTTCACGGTGCAAGGCTTCTTCAAAACTCTCTCCCAACTCAATGCAACCGCCTGGAAAGCCCCACAAATCAGAATCTCCACGTTGTTGCATCAGCACTTCACCCTTTTCATTGCGAATTAGCGCCACCACAAAATTCATAAAAACTTTGTCATGCCCGACTTTCGAGCGGAGCCACTTGATATAATCTGGCTTTCCTTCTGTCATTTGAAGACACTTTCTAGGTCAATTTTCCCTTCGTAATAAGCTTTGCCGACGATAATGCCGTAAAAGTCGGATTTCTGTGCTTGTTTGATGTCGCTTGCATCTTTGACACCACCTGAAACAACGAAATTTAACTTTGTTTCGCAGGCAATTTCATCGTAGAGTGCAAAATTTGGTCCTGTCAGCGTGCCGTCTTTGGAAATATCTGTGATAACTGTCGTTGTCACACCGATTGCTTCAAGCTCATGCAAAAAGTTCAAATAGGGTGTACTGGAAGTTTCGAGCCAGCCGCTAGTCGCGACTTTGCCATCTTTGATGTCAACGCCGACGACGATTTTCTCTGCCCCATATTTTGCCAATGCAGCTTTCAGGAAGTCGGGATTTTTAAGGGCTGCTGTGCCTAGAATCACGCGCGTAAGCTTGACGTCATCAAGATAAAGCTTAAGCGTTTCGAGGTCACGAATCCCACCACCGAGTTCTATTTTGAGATTGGTCGCTTGTTTAATCTTGCGAATGGTTGCGAGATTTGCTGTTGTACCTGCTTTGGCGCCGTCGAGGTCAACGAGGTGCAGATATTCTACACCCATTGCTTCAAATCGTGCAGCGAGTTCTTCTGGCTTGTCGCTGTAAATCGTTTTCTGGTCGTAGTCGCCCTTGTATAGGCGGACGGCTTGACCATTTTGCAGGTCAATCGCGGGGATGATGTGTGTCATTTTGTATCCTTTCTGGTAAATCTTTGGTTATATCGTGCAACTTCTTTTTCTATCTTCGCTCGGATTTCTGCTGTATCGTAGCTTTCATTTTCAAACCAAAGCTTTTTGATTTGAAGCTTGTTCTTTCGAGATTTATCACGGTCGGGTTCTAAGCGACCAATAAAGCTGTCGCCGTAGAGAATAGGCAGCACATAATAGCCAAAAAGTCGTTTTTCGACAGGCTTGTAAACCTCCCACACGTAGTCAAAATCGAAAATTTCTTTGATAAATTTTCTGTCCCAGATGAGATTATCAAGTGGGGCGATAAATCTGAGCTGATTGTGTGTTTCATCATCTGCACAGATTTTCACAAGTTTCTGATAATTTTCTCTGGTCAGATAAAGTGGTGTTTTCAGGTCTTCCACAGTAATTTTGACAATTCTGTCAAATTTTTCGAGACGTTCGAGGGCAATTTTTCGATCTGTCAAAAAATGTCCTTGCCAAGATGCGCCATTTTTTGCCCAATAAGCGCCCAGTCCTGACAAACGGCGCAGGACATACCAGTCAAGGAAATCGTCAAAGTTGTCAAAAGCATTTTCTTGCGGTAAATGGGCTGAACTTTTGTAGAATTTCCGACGTTCGTTGCGCTCAGCGATGACAGCTTCGCCTTTTGACCAGAGATAGCTCAGGGCAATGTTGCCAAGGTTAGCAGAGCCCCAGCGGCTTGTAGTCGATTTTCCAAGTTGGAAATCTTGGGCTGAAAGGGGAATATCGCTTGTGGCGAGTTTCTTTTTAACCTCTTCAATCAAGGCGAGTGCATCATCTTGCTTACGATAGCGAATCGTTGCAAGTGCGCCATTGCCAGAAGCTTCACGAATGTTGGCAAATGCCGCCCACTCCTACGTCGGGTAAATGCTGAACTCTTTGTCCCAGCCCTCCATGAGCTTGCCGTCGCTGTAAAGTAGCTCGCGGAGCAGCTCAGGGCGATAGTCAGAAATCCGACTCGCAAGGATAATGTCAGGATTTGTCCCGATGATATTCAG
Organism: Lactococcus nasutitermitis; assembly: GCF_018403765.1. Taxonomy (GTDB): domain Bacteria; phylum Bacillota; class Bacilli; order Lactobacillales; family Streptococcaceae; genus Lactococcus; species Lactococcus nasutitermitis. The sequence continues at coordinate 57,564 of NZ_BOVQ01000006.1, read as the reverse complement.
CGGGTCTTGCTGAAGACTGGCAACGTGGGTAATATAAGCCAGAACACCACTTTTTCCTCTGCCAAAGTTGTCCAGCTTGTCAAGTCCGTAATGAGAAATGAGAAAATGACGAATTTGTTGCTTAGTAAATGTTGTTTGCATGTGTTCCCCTTTGTCATTTTTGACAGAAATTTTTTGACAGTTTTGTCAAAAATTATGTGTTGAAATTATCTTCCTAATCAGCAACAAATTCAAGGCTATCAATTTTTAGCAGCTTGCAACCATTCATTTTCCAAGCGATAGTATTGACCAGCGGGATTTTCTCCTTGATAACAGCCGATTTTGAACTCTAAAAAGTCTAGTGTTTGTTGTAATTCCTCAATTTGCATTTGAATTTTCTGCTGATTTTCTTTCAAAATGTTCAAATGAATCTCACGCGCTTCAGGTGTATCTACAATTTTTTTCACATCATCAACAGGAACGCCAGCTTTGCGATACTGGACAATACTATAAATTTGACGCAAGGTTTCATCGTCAAAAGTCCGAATGCCTGAATGTGTACGTGGGGCTTTATACAGTCCTTTTTGTTCATAAAAACGAAGTGTCGGTGCTGATATACCAAGACTTTCAGCGATTTTAGAAATATGTTTAGCCATGTTATTCTCCAAATTTTCCATAAAACATTTAGTATCTGTTGCTTGACTTCAAGTAACTTTAACTTTGTATAATATGGATATATTAACAAAAAGAAAGAAGATTTTCAAACATGAATGAACAGCAAAAAAAGCTGAGTACACGGGCGTTTTCGCTCTCTACAGTGATGGCAGGTCTTGAAGGAACGATTGTCGCAACGGCGTTGCCCTCCATGATGGCTGACTTACACGGCATTCAACTCATGAGCTGGGTGGTCACGATTTTCATGCTGACACAAGCCGTCACAAGTCCTATTTGGAACAAACTTTCTGAACGTTTTGGTTTCAAAGAAATGTTTATTACTGGCACGAGCCTTTTTATTATTGGTTCTTTATTTGAAGGAATGTCTGTCAATATGCCTATGCTGATTGTTGCACGTGCCTTTATGGGAATTGGTGCTGGTGCGATGCAACAACTTCCTTACGTGATTTTTGGACACTTATTTGCTGCGAAAGACCGGCGACGAGCGATTGGGAAATTGGTCGCTTCTTATTCACTCGCTGCGATTGCAGGGCCTCTTGTGGGCGGACTCATCGTTTCTCTCCTTGATTGGCGCTGGGTTTTCTTCATCAATATTCCTATCGGACTTTACATGATTTCTCAAATTGCGCGTCATTTTAAAATAGATTTGCATTTGGCAAAACAAGCGATTGATTATCTTGGTGCTTTTTTATTAAGTCTGATGGTCATTGGGATTATGCTTGCTTTTCAGATGATGGGAAACCTTGTCATTAACTGGAAAGTGATTAGTTTTTTGCTTATTGGCGCTTTTCTCTTGCTCATTGCTTTTGTTTTTGCAGAAAGTCGGGCGCAAGCTCCGATTATCCCATTGCTTCTTTTTAAAAATCCATCACTCATGGCTAAAAATGCGTTGACTTTCTTGACTTTTGGTTTCTTTGCTTTTTATACCAACTATCTTCCGACTTGGGGACAAGGCGTTGTCGGTGTCACAGCTTTAATCGGCGGTTTGATTTTGATACCAGGTTCACTGTTACTCATGCTGGGTGCGCGCTCGGCTGGCTGGTTGACCGAAAAACTTGGCGAAAAAATGGCGGTCAGCTTTGCAGTTGGTTTAATGGCTGCGGGAGCGTTGGGACTTATCCTATTGCCCGAGACAGCTTCTATCCTTTGGCTCTTCATTTTAGGAGGAATAATGGGACTTTCAGCTGGACTTGTCAATCCTGGTATGACTGTCGCCGTACAAGAATCCGTGGAAATAGAGCATTTGGGCGCTGCGACTGCGCTCAACACCCTCATCCGAACTTTAGGAGCAACGATCATTCTCTCTGCGATGTCCGTTGCACTCAATCAAACATTTGTAGCGGCTATCGCTACCGATAAACGGCTCACGCTCAACTTTATCAATAAAATAGCTGATAGTAATGCGCTGAAAAGTATTCCGTCAAATTTAATAGTTCCTTTACGGCAAGTTCTTTTTGATGGTCTGCATAAATTAGCTTGGATAAGTTTTATTTTGTTACTTTTGACGCTTGTAATTAACATCATAGACCCCTGGAAAAAAGCTCAGAGATAGATAGTTTGAGTTATTTTTCTATTATTTCTTTGAAAGCTGTCAAAATCTTATGTCCGACTTCGCCTGATTTTTCAGGGTGAAATTGACAGCCGAGGACATTATCACGTCCGACAATTGCGGGTATGGTCATGTTTCCGTAAGTGGTCGTCGCGATAAGTTCGTCTGACGGGCAATTTGCTTGGTAGGAATGAACGAAATAGGCTTCGTCTCCCTCTGTGATTTTTGACAGAAGTGAATGATTGGGTTGATTAAATTTCAACTGATTCCAGCCCATGTGGGGAAGCTTTTCGTCCGTTCTGATAGGGTCAACCGTACCTGTCAACAGTCCGAGACCTTGTGTTTTGCCATTTTCCGTGCCTTCGTCAAACAGCACCTGCATCCCAAGACAAATACCAAGAAACGGCTTGCCTGAAGCGGCTTCTGCTTGCAAAAGTTCAACTAAGCCAAATTCCTGTAGATTTTTCATGGCAATGGGAAAAGCGCCAACGCCTGGTAAGACAATGGCGTTCGACTTTTTGATGATTGCTGGGTCTCGTGTGATAGTGGTTTCCATGCCGAGCCGTGCGAATGCTGCCTCTACGGACTGGAGGTTGCCGACATTGTAGTCGATGATACTAATCATAAATTCTCCTTTTCAAAATAACTGATATTCTCGCGGTCTTCAATATGCTTAAAACCGCATTTTTTCATGTAAAAATAATGATTTCGCGTGGAATAGACTGGCGTTGAAACACACCAGCGCTGCGCAGGAAATTTATTTTCCAAACAATTCCAAATTTCTGAGCCGTAGCCTTTATTTTCTAAATCAACGGCAACAAAGAAAGATTCCAGTTCGTTATATTCCTTTCCAAGATGAACACAAGCCGCTGCAATCGATTTTTCATTTTCAAAAATCGCAAAACTCAGATTCTCTGGATCGAGGAAGCGGATGTAGACCTTTGAAATTTCATGGTGTGATTGCTCCTTTTTCAAACGTTGTCAGATGGACAAATTGATTCTTGTCAAATTTGACTCTTTATCATAAGTTTTTAGTACAATGTATCATCTAGCCGAACATATCATTTCCATAAACTTTATTTGTCTCCAAATCTATAATTCTACTTATTCTTTCATGATAATTTATCGGTGAATTAGGGTAAAAAATTGAATCAGAACTCATGCTAAGTTCCCTATCATCATGATAAAACCTAATAATATAGGCTTGAAGTTTTTCGTTATAATAATAACTAAATGGTCCTTCTAATTCATCATAGGTATCAAAATCCCCTAACAATGCATTACAATTATCACATATATTCGCAAAATATTTCTTATTGGCCGTTTTAGAATACCTATACTGGCAATTAAATTTGTCTGATAATATTCTTATAGCTTCCTGAGGAAGGTTTCCTGAAATTGGAATAACAATCATATCATCATGATTTATGTAATATTCGAAATTATCAGGAATAAAGTTATCTATTGCATATGCATAAATTGGCACTTGCCGATGGCATTTCCAACATTCTCTTTTCCCTTCAAGAATAAAAGCGTAATCGTATATAAAGACAGCATCATCAGTGCCTGTCAACCATTTTTCAAAGTTACTAGGATTCGCATTTTCGTCTATTTGCCATTTTCTCTTCTCTTTGTCCCACCAAGCTCCAAGGCGCTTCGCCTCATCTTTTTCTGAATATGGTACTTCTAAATATACACCAAGAAAGTCATTTTCTGTTGTGTTTTTCCAAAATTCTTTCTTCATTTTATCCAAAATTTCTTCTGTCTTTCTAAATAGTCGTTCTAATTTAATGTTAGTTTTGTCAAATTTGATAAAGCTGCAAAATCTCGCTAACCGTTTCATCGGGTGTTTTACCCGTCCTATCAAATTTGACAGTATTTATTTTCTCATACCTTAGCAAATAGCTAAGCGCTCCCGCTAAACTGTCAAGATTGCGACCGTTGTCTGTCAAAATTCTATCAATAATTTCCTGCTCGTGCATGATTCAAGTGAATACGACATTTTCAATCTGCATATTCGTCAAAAACTGTTTCAGCAGAAAGGCAATATTTTTATCCACCATGTTGATAGTTTCTTCATTGACTACAAAAGGTGCAAGTCCCAAGCCCAATCGCCGTCAAAATAAACAGCATTCGACAGTTTATCCGCTGAATTATGTCCAACAGTCGTCTTTCCAATTCCCATTGGTCCACCAATCAGATAAAGATTTTTCATTTCACAAAATTCCTTTACTGCTTGGTACTTCGTTTTTCTTCTCCTCATCAATCCGCACAGCTTCTTTGAGCGCACGGGCATAGCTCTTAAACATCCCCTCGATGATATGGTGCGTGTTCTTACCATAATGTGCGTTGATGTGCGCCGTAATGCCCGCGTTGTAGCTCAGCGCACGGAAAAATTCCTCGGTCATTTCGCTGTCATAACCGCCGAGCTTGGGATTAGCAAACTCTGGCGTGTTAAAAACGAGATAAGGGCGCCCGCTGATGTCGAGGCTGGTCGTGACCAGCGCCTCGTCCATGGGAATCGTGAAACTGCCGTAACGCGTAATCCCGCGCCGCTCGCCAAGCGCCTCGTCGATACATTTGCCCAGCGCAATGGCAATGTCCTCGGTTACGTGGTGCGGGTCCATGCCCACCGTTTCGTGGTCGCCGTGCGCCGTCAGCGCGATGTCCATATCGCTGTGAAAAGCGAGGAGCGTCAGCATGTGGTCAAGAAAACCGATACCTGTCGTGATGTCAGCTTGCCCTGTGCCGTCAAGATTGACGCTAAGCGTGATTTGTGTTTCTTTTGTGTTTCGGGTGATTTGTGCTGTGCGCATGGTATTCTCCTTATGTTATGATAATTTTTTGTTTAAATAGATTTTAGCCTCTTACTTTATCTAGTCGTGCTTGTAAACTTGTTTTAGTTGTTGCTTCCCAACTTTGTGTGAGATTATTGATGGAGACTTGGGCAGTTTGGACGGAAGAAGTGATTGTTGCTTGGTCAGCTGTTGAAATAGTGGGCTGAGGTGTAGAATTCACTTTATAATAAGCAGATTTTGAAGGCATATAAACCCATGAACCAGCTCCGTCTCCGATAACTATTCTATCTTTTGTTGAATCTGAACTATCAGATTTTGCATCAGATGAACTTCCACTTTGAAAGGCGCTAATCGGTAAAGTCTGGCCTTTTGAAATAAACCAGATTCCTCCATCTCCAGCTCCACTATAATTATCAAACATGATTAACAAAGTATTAGAGGAGAACTTCCCAGGTAGTATATAAAAACTACCGCTAGTTCCATTTTTACTAGTATTATGAGGTTCAAAATTTCCTATCAAGGTCGTGGTTATAGTCATTGATTCACCTGCATTATTTTTCCAAGTACCTAAAATACTACTAAAATCTCCTTGTGCAATCTGCTGCAAATTCATACTTTGTGATTGTGCAGCTTTCTGCGCATTTGCTTCCGCATCTGATTTTGCTTTCTCTGCTGCGGTTACTGCATCTGTCGCTGCTTTCACATCTGCCTGTCCAGACTGTATTTCTGCGCTAAAAAGTGGATTGCGAATCACTTCAATTTCTTTGCTTAAGTTCAAAAACGGTGAACCTGCTTCAAGATAGGTCACAAAATCAAGTTTTCCTGAACCAGAGAAGCTGTTATCTCCAGTCGTCGAAAGTTTGCCAGAAACAGTTGCTTTTCCTTCAAAACCAACTTTTGCACCAACTGTGAACAAATCTGCTAAATAAGCGGTCAAATTAGGTCCAATTTCAAATCCAAAGGCACCATCTGCTTGACCGTCAAAAGCAAGCGAAGCCTGGGGAACAGCATTGTTATAAGACATTGAAATTCCTTTTTGTGGCGTTGCGCTTACTTTTACTGCTGGACTGAATGACGTAGCTTCACTGGCAGTTACTTTTGCACTGGCGTTCATGTAGGAGTTAATTGTTACAGAAACAAAGGGAACTGGTGTGTCATAAGTGAAAAGTTTATTTTTAATCTGACTTTTTGCAGTTGCCTTCAAAGTTGCTGTTAAATTTTGGGATATGGCTAAAGAATTTTGAACTTCAATAGAATCATTGTTTGAATTCCAAAAATCCAAGTTCACATCAAGCTGAAAAGAGCCTGAGATATCTGCACTACCTTTGATTGTTGCACTATAAGATTTGTCATTATCTTTTGGAAACTGAAGGGTTGGGATTTCAGCATGAACTAGTTTTGTTGTCTTGTTGTCACCGATTTGAAAATCAGTTGGTTTAAGCGCATAGTTTTGAGTACGTGTTGTTGTTAGCTTGTCGCCAGTGATTTCACCTGTGTGAATTTTCAGCGAGTTTAATACCTCTTGGATTTTAGCAGTTTTAACTTTTGCCGAGATTTTTCCATTTTGTTCGGTTAAGCTCGTGATTTTGAATGCTAAGCCGTTAGGATTAGTGCTGTCTGGCGGAATAACAACCTTATCACCCTTATCAAACTGAAAAATTGAGTTAAAAGTCAGCGTTTGTCTATTTGAATTGTATGCGACATTGTTTGTCTGGTCAAGATAAGCCGCTCCAGATCGAATGGACATCTGCACGGTGTTTTTTGGTGTTGATAGCTCCAAGCTGCTTGAACCATTATTGCTCGTCACAAGTTTTCCGTTTTTATCCGCTTGTAAAGATAAATTCAACTCATTCGTAGTAATTTGATATTTTTTGTTTGGTATCAGATGTGTAAAAAACTGTCCATAAGCATCCGTCCGAATATTCTGCCCAGCGATTTGAACTGTTTTATCTACATATACTTTCCCTGCCTTATCCTTGATAACACCTGATACTGCAACTGTTGGTTGGTTGAATAGATACCAACTAATCCCTATTGTTATTGCTATTATAAATGCGGTGATGATACTGGATATGATGATTATTCTCTTTAACATATATTACTCCTGTTATTGGTTAGATTATTTTATTCAAACCTTACCTTTATGCTATTGGCGTGACCTGTCAATCCTTCAGACTTGGCAAATGTTTGCACGTCGTCTTTGAACGTTTCAAGCACAGATTTTGGATAATAGCTATAAGCAGAATGTTTCACAAAATCGTAAACACCAAGAGCAGAGTAGAATTTCGCCGTGCCACCTGTCGGCAGGACGTGGTTGGTGCCACTCATATAGTCTCCGAGCGGTTCTGGCGTGTATTCGCCAAGGAAAATGCTACCTGCATTTTTGACAAATGGGAGTTTCGCGAGAGGTTCGTCGGTCAAGATTTCCAAATGCTCTGGTGCGAGGTCATTGCTAACGTCAAAGGCTTCTTCAAGTGTGTCAACGACAATCGCCGCACCATAGTTTGAAATACTGCTTTCAATGATTTCACGACGTTCAAGCGTTACGACTTGACGGTCGAGTTCTGCATTGACCTTATCAACAAGCGCGTCAGACGTGGTCACCAAAATCGCGCTGGCGAGCTTGTCATGCTCAGCCTGCGCCATCAAATCTGCCGCGACATATTTCGGATTGGCAGCTTCATCTGCGATGACGAGGACTTCGGACGGCCCTGCAATCATGTCAATATCCACCGCGCCGTAGCAGAGCTTTTTCGCTGTGGCGACAAAAATATTGCCCGGCCCCACGATTTTATCGACTTTTTTGATGGACTGAGTGCCGTAAGCCACTGCTGCCACACCCTGCGCACCACCAACTTTGTAAATAGTATCCACGCCCGCGACTTTCGCCGCTGCAAGAATGACAGGATTGACCTTGCCGTCAGATTTGACGGGCGTGATGATGACAAGCTCAGGAACACCCGCAAGCTTGGCAGGCACGGCGTTCATCATGACGGTCGAAGGGTAAGCGGCTGTGCCACCTGGCACGTAGAGTGCAACACGCTGCAAGGGACGAACAATAGATCCCAAAATCTCGCCGGATTCTTTCGGCAATATCCAGCTCGTTTCCAGCTGGTGCGCGTGATATTCTTCAATTTGTGCTTTTGTACGTTCCAAAATGCGGAGATAGTCCGCGTCCACCTGTGCCAAGCCTTCGTCAAATTCTTCGGGTGTTACCGTTAGCGTTGACGAGGTAAGTTTTGCGTCGTCAAATTTCTCGGCGTAGTTGAAAAGTGCGGCATCGCCATTTTCACGAATGTCTGCGATGATTTTTTCCACACTGTCTGAAACTTCTTTAGAAACGGAGGCTTTGCGCCCTTGAAATTTTTCTGCGATGTCTGCTGTGAATGCAAGTTTGTTTAGTAATGTCATTTTATTTTTCCTTATCTTTTAATATTAACTCTTAAAAATCAGTACGTGTCCTTGAATATCAGAATGATAAATCGCCTGTGGTGAGTTTGTCACACACTGATACTTCTCGTCTATCTTTGTGACAATTTTCGTCCAAAACTTTTGTGAAATCACATTTTTGGGATTGTACATCAACTGCCATTTCCCTTGAAATTTCTCAAAAAGGTCTCTGGCAACAGCCTGTGCAATCCCAGTATGCCGATATTTATAAATGACAAAGAATTCTGCCATAGTAAAATCTGTCTCTGCTTTGATTTCAGGATAATCATTGACCAGCGCAAAACCTGCCAGATTTCCATCCACGCGGATAAAAAATGGAAAACGATTTTTCTCCGTCCAATAACAATCCAAATAATCATAACCATAAAGTCCAAGTTCATTGACCTCATCATCACAATACTGCGAAAACTCGTAAAGATATTTCTCTAACAAGTTACGGAGAATTTCCTTTTCTGACTTTTTAACTGGGTCAAGTGTGTAATGTATCATTTTTGCTCTCCTGTTTTCTTATTTTAATTTTTGATAGTTCTAGATAAACAAACTAGCATATCCGTAAGTGAGCAAGCTCACACGGCTATCCTATGTCAAAAATTATTTTTCATAAATCAGATATTTTTCATCTTCTTTGAAGATTTCTCCATTTTGCGCGAAATCAACTGGATAGGGATAATGTTCTGTATTGGCAACTTTTCCTGCAGTAGTCCCAATTTCTGGCACAATATCATAATCCGCATGATGTTGCACATAGACCAAGTAACTAAATTCTTGATTGCGCTCTATCAGCGCTAGATATATCTTATCCACGAAATCGTGCTGCTTGCCATAAGTCACTAGAAAATCAATCAGCTTCTGAGGTGGATTTGCCGGTAAGCCAATATTTATCTTCACTCCTGCTGGCATTTGATAGCGGTGAGTAAAAGTGGTACGGTTAAGCTGGACACTGTCTGAATTTCGATTAAGCCAGACGAAATCAAGCTCTGAATAATGCTCAAACATCTCACGCAAGCTGTCAAATTTTACGGTTGCAAATTTATCGCCTTTTTTCGGGAGCGGACGCATACTCAGGACATCTGTATAAACTGGAATAAACAATCTGCCTTCTGCATCTTTCCCAATTTTCCAGTTGCCATTTTCCTCTAGCCCAACAATCAGCTCGTCTGCTGATTTGACCCAATCAACGACTTTTTGGAAGCCTTCGTCATTTCTCGGAACATTGAAAAAGTTCGCTGGTGCTTCTTCTTTTTTTGATTTCTTAAATAGACCCATTTTTATCCTTTCTTTTTTTTGACAGTTCTGTCAAAAATTTTAAAAACGTTTACCGTTAATATCTGACATCTTTTATCGTTTTGTCAAAAGATTTTTTCCGGTATTTATCTGCCAAAGCATCAAAATTTTCAGCATTTATCAAGTTTTTATCCTCCTCTTGAACCCGATATAAATGGTCAAAACTTGCAATACCATCAAAATATAAACTCAAATAATAGTTCTCGGTTCCAACTCTTTTTTCAAGAATATAATCCCAGCTTTTTTTGGCAATCACTTCAATTTCAAACTTTTCATCCTCTACAACTTCCCAACGAGGATAGAGTTCATAGATAGATTTGAAATCTTTAAGTTCACTCATATCGTGTGCTGTCAATATTTTCTGCAAAGTTTCCAGCAAATACTTTATCCCCGCTTCATAGCTGACAGCTTTGTCAGAAAATCTATACCAGCCAGTTTCGTCATGCTCAGCTTGCAAGGGGAATATTTCCAAATGACACTCCAAATCCAGAAGGACTGCTGAAACAAGTCCGTTTGAGCCTTTCCCCCAATGAAATTCCAAAATTGGTTTAATCCTTTTCGCAGACTCATCTTTTGACAAATTTTCCACTAAAATAGGCAGAACTTTTGAAATACAGGTTTTATCATTCTCCGTTGCTTCCATTTTTGTCCTTTCTTTTTTGACAATTCTGTCAAAAAAATTTATAGCCATTTCCCAAATTTCAACTGTTTATGATACTCTTCATAGCCGTGTTTCCGGTAAAAATCATGTGCTAAATGGCGCTGTTCGCCTGATGTCAGACTTACTTGTGCCAATCCTTTCGCACGCGCCCAATTTTCAAGCGCTTCGAGAAGTTCACCACCAATTCCTCTGTCCTGAAAATCAGGCAAGACCGCAATTCCCATCACCCGCACACCAAGTGTCACGAGAATGCTGCGATAAATACTGCCCTCAATATAACCAACAACTTTACTATCAATTTCTGCCACAAAGAGACAATTTTCACCTTCCAGCACCGCTGTCAAATTTGACAGAAAGTCTTTTTCAGGCAGTGTGTAGCCCAGAACTTTTGACAGTTCTGTCAAACTTGGTACATCACTTAATGTTGCTTTTCGTATCATATTTCAACCTTTCTATTTTTGACAAGGACATGAGTGACAATGGCGATGACCACATCTGCTACAAGCACAAAGTTCAAAATGGAGAGTATCGCATAAACTGCCTTATTCAATTTTCCCGTTTTCCTAAGCGCACGCAAGCCGTACCATGAATAGAGTGAACTTGGGAGGATAAAAATTTCGCCGAGAATAACACTGATAAGCCCGATAGCGAAAATTCCAACACCGCCAAGAATAGGACCAAATATTCCCGCAAAAATTATCATAAAAAGTCCAACCAAAGCAGATTCCGTGTCAAATACAAGCCCCAACAACCAGCCACCTAGGAAAAATAGAATCATTGTACATTTGACGACAAGCGCAAGTTTTGTGTTACTTTGTGGCTCATTTTTTCTTCCAAAATAAATGAAAAGGAGCGATAAAAGAATGGCTATCCCAAGACACAGCTCTATCATGAGTGGGTAGAAATGAGCGGGTATATCAAGTGGCTTTTTCCCTGTCAAAGCTAGAACGGTTGAAATACTAAACAAGACGAGCATTGCGTAGAGCAGGATACCATAAAGAATAAAGAGGAGATTTCTAATGATTTTCATATTGTTTTTCCTTTCCCCAGCAAATCCGCCAAAATCAGCTGACTAATTGGCACAATTCTCTCTGGCAATTTATCACGGTCAAACCAGTCAAAGCGCAGGCTCTCCGTCTCATCAATTTTCATTTTTCCTTGAAAATCATGACTCCGGTAAACCACATTGACACCCTGATAGGTGTCGCCATTGGCAAGATGAGTCATTTCTTTTTTGGTATAAACGCCGAAAAGTTCCAGATTTTTGACAATCAAGCCCGTCTCCTCCTGCATTTCGCGCACAGCCGTTTCTTCTGTATTTTCGCCAAATTCCATCAGCCCACCTGGAAATCCCCAGTTGCCTGCCGTGTAAGTCCGCTTTTGCAGCAACATCTGCCCCGCTTCATTTTCCAAAATCAGCAAACTCCCAACCATAATAATCGGACGATGCCCGATGTCAGCACGTAAATCTTCGATATATCCCATTTTTTCACCCTTTCTTTTTTGACAAAACTTTACGCATCATCTGGGGACTTATCAAAGAGCACCCAATTTTTACCAACCTGCTTGAAATTCAGTTGCTCTCCGTACTGTGCGTATTTTACCAAAATAACGACCTGTTTCATGCTCAAATTATCAGAAGTACCTTTAGAAAAAACGACTGGATAGGGATATTTTTTGAGTAAGTCTGTTAATTTCGTGCCTTGCTTGATTTTATCAACCGTATCATCACTCAAAGTCGTTATCTTTTTTGATTGATTCAAGCCATTCGAACGGATAAGGAGGTAGTTACCGTTGGCTTGTTTCGCAAAAATAAAATCTGCTTCATAGTTCGAGGTTTCATAAGCAATGCGTCGCAAATGTACAGTTTTCCCTTCAATTTGTTGGTCTTGTTTTTCGTCAAGTACCGCTTTCCCCATTTTTGAGACCAGCTGCTGATAACTCTCGCCACCAACTCCCGAAATTGAGCGTGCGACTGTTATATTATCTTGCCATTTCAAAGGATAAGGTGCTAAGCCTTTTTTTGACGAGGCTTGACAGGCTGTCAAAATTATCAAAAAGAGAGCAAGAGGCAGTAATAAAGACATTCTTTTCATATTTTCACACTTTCTATTTTTTGACAAGTTCGTCAAAAACAGTTAATCATTTTCCGTAAATGCTACTCGATTAAACGTAACAGCATCAGAATTTGGATTTAAACTCAATCGAAGTAAATTCGGATGTGCAAGGAAAACTTGCTTTAATTCAGAAAAATCCATCGCGACATATTTCTCATTTCCTGTCACCTCATGATTGATAGAAGCCTCATCCGTATGCGCAATGCAAGCATTATTGAAAATCAGCACCCCCTTATCATCACACAAAACGAGAAACGAATGCCCATTGCGTAACCATTGATAAACCTTGAGCACACCTTCATTGTCACGCACAGAAAAATCAAAGAAATTCGGCAAACGCATCGTATCCAAAAAATAGCCACGTTTCACGCTACAAACCTCATGAAAAGGATTGACCACAATTCTCTCTCTTTCAGGCTGTTGGCGCAGAAGTTTTCCGCAAGCTCCTGAAAACTCGACTGCGTAAGCGCACGTCCCTCATCCCACCAGTTTTTGTTACGCTGCATTTCTTCCTGACTCGTAAAGACAAATAAACCAATTTCACCTGTCTGACCATTTTTGTCCACTCGCAAACCGTGCCAGACCTGATTGCTTTTCATAAAAGTCATCAGACGCTCAAAAGTTTCTTGCGGACTTTCTTTTTCTTTCTCTTGCTTAAAACGCTCAAATAATCCCATTTTTCTCTCCTTGAAAACTATTTTTTAACCTGCTCCAACTTCGCAACCAACTCCAAAATCTCATCTTTCTTAAACTTAAAACTCGTTTTTCCCGCAATCAACCGCGTAGAAATTGGCAAAAATCGGTCAATCACGACCAAGCCATTCGCCTTCAAAGTATTGCCCGTCTCGACAATATCAATAATCGCATCCGACAGCCCAACGACTGGTCCCAACTCAACAGAGCCTTCAAGCTTGATAATTTCAACATCCTCGCCACGCTCCGCAAAATAGCGTTTCGCAATGCTCGTGTATTTGCTTGCAATTCGCTTCCTGCGCTGAAAAACCTTGTCCGCATAGTCAGGAAAACTCGCCAGCGCAAAATCGCACTCTCCCACTCGCAAATCCAATAACTCATAATAATCATCAAAATCACTCTCGTCCAGCGTATCTTTACCGACAAAACCAATGTCAACAATTCCATGCTCCAAAAAAGTCACCACGTCATTTGCCTTACCAAAAATGAGTTCAAAACCGTCTTTGGTCACAACCTGCAGCTCCCTATCCATCTTCAAAATCGGCTGAACATCAAATCCTGCCTGCGCCAGCAACTCAGTTACCTGCTTTTGAATGCGCCCTTTGGTCATCGCAATTTTAATCATTATCCAGTCCTTTCAGTACATTATCCATATGCACGCAAAATCCGACAGCACCTGTTTTCGCACCAAATTTCTTTATCAGCTCATCATATCGACCTCCCGAAATAATCGGTTGCGCTGCGCCTTCTGCATAAACTTGAAACATTAAACCTGTATAATAACCCATCGCAGGCACCATTCCAAGGTCAAAAATAACATTTTCTTGCGTTGGTAAATTCTTGTAAAGTGTGCTCAGCTGAGTAAATGCGCCCACTAAGATTTTATCTCCCGCCAGCCATACCAGCCTATCCAAAGTTTCTACATCTGTCACCGTTGGAAGTGCCAAAAGTAAGTTTTGAAATCCTTCACGAAAGTTACCTTCTTTTGCAAATGAGTCCATTGCTGTCAAGTCTTTTTTAGATAAAATATCTGTCAACCAGCCAGCTTCATCTCCGACCATTTCACATAAGCGTTTGTAAAATGCCGCCGAACCAATTCCTAAAATGGTATTTTTTAAAGAAAGTTCCTGCAAACTGGCGAATGTTAGAGCTAAAATCTCATTATCCCCTTCTATTTCAGACGTACCAAGCAATTCCGTACCAATCTGATAACTTTCTGTCCGTCTTCCTTTATGGCGTTTTTCCTTACGAAAAACCTTGCCAAAATAGCTGTAACGTGCCGTTTTTTCACCTGATAGTGCAAATTTTCTAGCCAGTGGCACTGTGAAATCATAACGCAGCGCAATCGGTGCGCCCTCGTGATTGATGAACTGAAACATCTTTTCCTGCTCAAAACCAGCGTCAAGTCTAGTATAAAGTGACGCATATTCAAAATTTGGTGGCATCACTTCTTGAATATCCTTTTTCTCAAAAAGTTGACGTAATTGCTGTTCAATCTCTCGCAATTTTGATACGCCAGCGATGGTCATCTCGCCTGCTTCTTCAGGCAATAAAATATTTTCATTTTCCATTTAAGTAGTTCTCCAAAAATCTAATGACTTTCGTCATTTCTTCGTCTGTGCCAATCGTAATCCGCAGCCAATCTTTAATCCGCGGGTGATTCCAATGGCGTACGATAATTTTTTCAGCGTAAAGTGCATCAAAAAGTGTTTGTCCTGATAATTTTGCGTGCTTTACAAAAACAAAATTTGTCATCGAAGGTAGCACTTCAAAATCCAAGTTTTTCAAATCCTTTATAAATGTCTCACGTGTTTTGACAATTTTCGCCAAAGTACTCTGAAAATAACTTTCATCAGACAAACTCGCAAGTCCCACAGCTTGTGCCACATGGTCAATCGTGTAACTATTGAAACTATTTTTCACGTCATAAAGTCGTGCAATCGCATCAGGCGAGCCAAAAGCAAGTCCGAGGCGAATACCAGCTAAACTTCGAGATTTACTAAAAGTTCGCGTGATTACGATATTTTCATATTTTTCAAGAAGTGGAAGGGCTGTTTTCCCGCCAAAATCGATATAAGCTTCATCTACAAGCACAATCACATCAGGATTATGACGCAAAATATCCTCAATAAAATCTAGTCCTGTCAAAATTCCTGTTGGTGCATTAGGATTAGGGAAAATTACACCACCATTTTCTGCAAAATAATCTTCTTTTTTGAGAGAAAAATCAGTCTGCACGGGAATTGTACGAATCGGAATTTTATAAAGTTCTGCATAGACAGGATAGAAAGAATAGCTGATATCTGGCATGAATACTGGTTTTTTACTGTTGAAAAAAGTCAAAAAACTGAGTGAAAGTACTTCATCTGAACCATTTCCAATAAAAATCTGATTTTCAGCTAAACCATAATAAGCCGCCAAAGCTGTTCGCAAGTCTTCCGCATCCGCATTGGGATAAAGGCGCAGTTTCTCGCTGTCGATTGTCTTTAGAGCTTCCGCCACTTTTGGAGATGGCGGATAGGGATTTTCGTTCGTATTGAGTTTAATCATGTTACTGAGTTTTGGCTGCTCACCTGAAACATAAGGCTCAACATCTCTTAAATTATCTTTCCAAGTCATTTTTTTCTCCTTTGACTTTATTGTCCATTTATTTTTTATTAAAATTCAGTACATTACGCAAAAATTTAGACAAAAAAGCCGCCTAAAAGCGCTATGCTTAAAGGACGGCTGGGACGTGGTTCCACCTTTTTTCGTGTATTTTTCACAAAATACACCTCGGTGAGTTGTGGGAAACTCCAGTCTTAACGTGAACAAACGTCCGTGATTTGGCACGAAAAATTATGATAAGTGTGTTTCATCAAATGAGTTTGATCTCTTTTCCAGCTACGAGACTCTCTATACAAACAACAATTTAATTACTTTTTTACCTTTTAGTTATTATTTTAAATTATCTAAATTTTACCACTATTTTTTGATTTGGTCAACTTAAAATAGGATTTTTAGCAAAAAAATTGCATTTATTATTTTTGACAGTTTTGCCGTAGGGGTAAGAGAATTTTTTGACAGTTCTGTCAAAAAATTTTACTTGCCGTCGTGCGCACTCAAAGGTGTTATAATATCAGTATGAATATGAAAGAAATGTGTGCCAAATCAGGGCTGAGTGCCAACACTATCCGTTATTATGAAAAAGAAAAATTACTCAAAATTCCACGCAATAAATCTGGTTATCGTGATTTTTCTGCTGCCAATCAACGTCGTTTGGAATATATCACAAAACTGCGACGTGCAGGGATTGGCATTGATTTTTTGCGAAAATATTGCGCGTTGCTCGACGCGACTGATGGCAAATCACATGATGCAGAGCTTCGGACAATGCTGATTGAGCAAGCCAAAGATGCACGACAACGTTTGACAGAACTGTCAAATGCGCTGGATTATCTGGATTGGAAAATTGGCGTTTATGACACGAATTTAAAAATTCTCGGCGAGCTGTCAAAAGAAAAATAATTTTTGACAGAACTGTCAAACTTTTTTCTTGCATTCGTCCGCACTCCAAGGTTTATAATGGTTTCAGAAAGAAGGTAATTGATATGACAACACATGAAAACACAACAAAACAAGTCTGGTTCATCACAGGAACAAGCTCAGGCTTTGGTCGGGCGCTGGTTGAGGAGCTGATTGCACAAGATTATCCTGTCGTTGCCACAGCGCGCAAACTAGAAAGTCTCGATTACTTGCCTGAAAAAGATAACGTTTTGAAAGTCGCGCTTGACGTGACAAAGAAAGAAACGATTGACAAAGCGGTCAAATCAGCAAATGATGCTTTTGGAAAAATTGACGTTCTTGTCAACAACGCTGGCTATGGTTACTTTGGCGCAATGGAAGAATCTGACCAAGCACAAGTCCGCAACATGATGGACACGAATTTTTGGGGTGCCAATGATATGACCATCGCCGTGCTTCCACAAATGCGCAAAGCGCGCAGCGGACGGATTCTCAACGTGACATCTATCGGCGGACTGGCAACTTTCCCAACTTTTGCCTACTATCACGCTTCAAAATTTGCCATGGAAGGACTTTTCCAATCCTTGCGCAAACAAGTAGAACCACTCGGTATTTACGTGACCAACGTTGAACCCGGCGGATTTTCAACTGAATGGGCGGCAGGTTCACATTTCGCTGTCGCTCCAGAAAATGAAATCGCTGATTATCAGCTTGTCCATGAAGCAAAAAATGTCAGTGAAACACGCGGTGCAACGCACAGTCAAGCAGGTTCACCAGAACTTGCCGCAAAATACTTTATCAAACTCGCAAGCATGGAAAAACCACCGCAAAACGCACTATTTGGCGCAGATGCTCATGAAATGGCAACAAAAACTTACCGCGAAGCCCTCGCCGAATTTGAAGCACATCAAGCAGACGCGACACATCTAGCTTACGGTGACGAAGACTATTGGCAATAAAAATCAACCGTCTCATGCAGACGGTTTTTTATGCTACTTTTGCCTGCCGGCTTGTGCTATAATTATCAGTAAGACATAGATATAAAAAGGAGGTCTCGATGACCAGAGTAGAATTAGAAGCACGTTTACAAAAAGAATTAAATTTGCCATTTTACCGCGCAAAAATCGCCGAACGCGATTACAGCGAAATGGAATTTCAAAAAATGAAAGCCGAATTATCCAAAGAATATATGGATTACATCGACACTTACATTGATTACGCCGAAAATGACGTGTAAAATTTTTTGACAGAACTGCCGTAGGGACTAGAGAATTTATTCTCAGCCTTCTCGGACAGGGTGAACTTATAACGAAGTTGTAAGTTTGTACCCTGTCAAAAAGGTTGACAGTACCTGTAAACTTGATTGACACTCTAAGTTTACCAATACTGTCAAATCCACTTCTCTAGGGCTTTTGACAGTTTTGTCAAAATGTTCAATGACAAGTTATTTCATGATAAAATGACTTCCTTGACTTTAAGTGAATGTTCATTTATAATTAAAATTATCAACTACAAAAGGAGAAAACATGACCGAAAGTAAATCTGTCCTTTTCACAATTTTTGGGGCAACAGGAGATTTGGCAAAGCGCAAACTCTACCCATCTCTTTTTCGTTTATATAAAAAAGGCGAGCTTGCTGAAAACTTCGCCGTGATTGGGACTGCTCGCCGCCCTTGGACAGACGATTTTTACCGTGATGTCGTCCTGACTTCCATCAAGGACTTGATGAAATCAAAAAGTGAAGCAGACAATTTTATTAGCCACTTCTATTATCAAAGTCATGATGTCGGCGATGTTGCGCATTATGTGACTTTAAAAAATCTTGGCGAAAAACTTCGCGAAAAATACAGCACACAAGGCAATCAAGTCTTTTTCCTCGCTATGGCACCGCAATTTTTCGGCACCATTACTGAACATCTCAAATCTGAAAATATTTTGACTGGCGAAGGTTTTGAACGTATCGTCATCGAAAAACCTTTTGGCACAAGCTACGACACAGCCAAAGAACTCAATGATAGCCTGACAAAATCATTCACCGAAGAGCAAATTTTCCGTATTGACCACTATCTTGGCAAGGAAATGATTCAATCCGTCAGTGCCGTCCGTTTTGCCAATCCAATTTTTGAATCTCTTTGGAACAATCGCCATATTGACAATGTCCAGATTACATTTGCCGAAAGTATCGGTGTTGAAGACCGGGGCGGTTACTACGACACATCTGGTGCGCTAAAAGATATGATTCAAAATCACGTATTGCAAGTGCTGAGCTTGATTGCTATGGAAAAACCTGAAAAATTTGACGAAACACATATCGTGCAAGAAAAAGTCAAAGCACTCAAAGCTATCCGCAAATACACAGCTGACGAAGCACAAGCCAACTTTATTCGCGCGCAATATGCTGCTGGAACTTTTGATGAAGAAAATTACATTTCCTATCGCGACGAAGATTCTGTTTCCACAACAAGTCGCACCGAAACTTTCGCCGCTGGCAAGTTCTTGATTGACAATGAGCGCTGGGCTGGTGTTCCTTTCTACGTCCGTTCAGGTAAACGGATGACCGAAAAAGGCACAAGGATTAACATCATTTTCAAAAAAGATGTGGATAACCTTTTCGCCGAAAATGATGAAACTCCCGAGCAAAATGTCCTAACCATTTACATCCAACCGACCGAAGGCTTTTCACTCTCGGTCAATGGCAAAGCCGCTGGACAAGGTTTCCATCTTGACCCAATGCGCCTGAGCTTCCGCCACGACAGTGAATTTCTAGGAAATTCTCCTGAAGCCTACGAAAAACTCTTCCTTGATGTGCTTAACGGCGACGGTACTAACTTTTCACATTGGGAAGAAGCCGCTCGTGCTTGGGAACTTATTGACGTTATCCGCAAAACTTGGGGCAGCGATACAAGTTCCGAACTTCCAACATATAAAGCCCGTACAATGGGGCCTCAAGAAGCATTTGACCTGCTAGAAAAAGATGGACGCACTTGGAATTGGCAACCAGATCTCTGGTATATTGACCACGGAATGCTCTGATAAAAATAAAAAGTTTTTGACAGCTTTGTCAAAAACTTTTTTTACTCTTTTTTACATTTGTCAAGTCTCAATGAAAAAAATTATCCCCAAAATCCACAATTTTTTCCACATTTCTCCACAGAACTGTGGAAACTAGGTGTAAAACTGTGGAAAACTATCAATATTTTCCCCATAAATACACAAAATCTGCCTATTTATCAGAAAATTAAACTTATCCACAAGAAATTTTTTGACGAAACTTCCGTAGGGGCTATAGAATTTATTCTCAGTTTTCTCGGACAAGGTTTGAAACTTATAACGAAGTTGTAAGTTTGTAGCCCTGTCAAAAAATTTTTTCTAATCCAATTTATCTTTCCACACAGGCTCCCCATCACGCGCAATCAATTTTTTCCAGACACGACGTTCGCGCCAACGATTAAACTGCGTATTCCAAGCATCCGAAGTCACCAACGGCTTTACCAAAATTGACTTCACACCAGCACGATGTGCCGCACGAATATCCGTCATTAACTGGTCGCCTACCATAACGACCTGTTCAGGCTTCTCATCAAATCGTGCCAGCGCCTTATTTATCCCCAAAGCAAAAGGTTTCATCGCCCGACTGATAAAATCAACATCAAACTTTTCCACAGCCCGTGCCACACGTTCATGATTATTATTTGATACCACAATCACCTTAATCTCATTTTTACGCATCTCATCAAGCCAATCAAGCAATTCTGGCGTACCATCAGGATTATTCCAAGCGATCAACGTATTATCCAAATCCACCATCACAGCAGAAATTCCCTGCGCCATTAAACTCTTAGCTTCCAGCTGATAAACCGCCTCAACCATAAAATCTGGCTTATAATTATCAATTTTCATACCATTTATTATAACAAAAAAGTGAGCAATCCACTCACTTTTTTCGACCTTATTCAAATCCCTTCTTCAACTTATCGAAGAAACCAGCTTTTTGCTCATCTACAGAAATACCGCTCGCTTTAGCAAATGCCTGCAAAGCTTCTTTTTGTCCAGGATTGAGAGTTTTAGGAGTCACGATATTGATGATAACGTGTTGGTCTCCATTTCCACCACCACGTAATTTGGGCGCTCCTTTTCCTTTCAATCGGAAATTCGCACCAGTCTGTGTTCCAGCAGGGACTTTTAACTTAACATTTCCATGAACAGTTGGCACTTCAACCTCATCTCCCAAAGCAGCCTGAACAAATTCTACAGGCATCTTATAGAATATTTCACTGCCATCACGTTCAAATTTGTCCGAAGCAGCGACTTGGAAACGCACATACAAATCTCCATAAGGGCCACCATTCACACCAGCATCCCCCTGACCTTGCAAACGCATTTGTTGACCAGATTCAACACCAGCAGGTACTGTCACCTTCACTGTATGAGTAGCTTTTTCATGTCCTATACCACGACAAGTTGTACAGGGTTCTTTGATTTCCTTACCTGTTCCATGACAAACATCACAGGTTTGGTTGGTTGACATACGACCGAGCGGTGTATCACGTACTACTTGGATATGGCCACGACCACCACATTTTTGACAGGTAATCGGTTGAGTACCTGGTTTAGCGCCATTCCCACCACAAGTGTGGCAAAGTTCCTCACGGTTATATTTTACTTCTTTTTCCACACCAAAGATAGCTTCTTCAAATTTCAGATTAATTCGATATTGTAAATCATCTCCTTGTTGAGGTGCCGTAGGATTAACTTGTCCCCCACCGCCACCAAAAAAGCTAGAGAAAATATCTTCAAACCCACCAAATGAACCTCCGCCACCAGAGAATCCAGAAAATCCTCCTTGACCACCGAAACCACCAGCGCCACCACCAAAACCATTAGCTCCAGCTGCTCCATATTGGTCATAAGCCGCACGTTTTTGCTCATCACTCAGTGTTTCATAAGCTTCTTGCACATCTTTATACTTATCTTCAGCATCTGCTTCCTTATTCACATCTGGGTGATATTTTTTAGACATCTTGCGATAAGCTTTTTTTATTTCATCTTGACTAGCATTTTTATCTACGCCTAGTCGCTCGTAAAATTCATTATTATTCATTTATAATATTTCCCTTTAAAAATCATTTTTCTCAATAGGACTATTTTATCACGTTTTTCTTATTTTAGCAAAAAAATTAGCACTCATTTATATAGAGTGCTAATTTTTATTTCACCAATTCAATCGCAAATTGATTTGTCCCATAATAAATCGAACTCAAAACACTGACTGATTTCCAATATTTCCCATCAATAGGGTCTGTTACATGAAATTCATCCGTTTTAGAGTTATAGCCATCCAGAAGTACCGCGTGCGTATTATTCAACGCTTTATGTCCATAATAATCTGTATAAGTAATCTGAGGAGCCGCAAGTCCAATCGTCACCCACATCTCTACAGGATTTCCCGCCATGATAGCATTTTCGATTGTTTTCATATCTGCTCCAGAAATATCTTTTACAGCTGGGTCATAATTTTTAGCAAATTCTATCATAGCATTTGGCCAAATTGTTGGATAGCCACCATCTGGTATATCCGCATCAGTTATCCAAGGATTTCCAGCATAGCCCGTATTAGGATTGGCTCCCCAATCAACAAAAGGTAGAGAATTGATAACTGTTGTCACACTCTCTCCTTTTGTATCTCCGAGATAAACCAGAGCATTATAAAGCGAAACCGTCTCACAGCCTTGATAAGCACCTATTTTATTTTGATTTACAGAACCTGTGTCCATCAAGATATAATAATGTTTTCCACTAATATTTGACTTATAGGTAATGTTTTTAGATAAATTTTTAGTATTCTGATTGTCAATAGCCTCACCATTAAAATGGATAATAAACCCAAATACCACTACTACTATTATTACACTCAGAAAAAGTATCATTATAACTTTTTTTATCTTCAACACTCAATCCTTTCCTATACTGTCATTACTTCTTTTTCTCCATTAACTCCAATGTTCTCCCAACAGTTTCAGCTTGTGCATCAATGATATTATATTTATCATCAAGATTATACTCTTCATAAAGGCACGAAAGCTCCGTACAACCTAAAATCGTTACTTCACAACTCATTGTTTCAGCAACTTCTTCCAAAATCTCCGTATAAAGTTCAAAGTTCAAGTTTTTATTTTCCTTGACTTCATGGTAAATCAAATCATTTACCTTATTTTGCAACGCCTGATTAGGAACGATACATTCATAACCTTGTGCTTCCAGTTCATGTCGATAAACATCCGTCAAGATAGTTCCCTCAGTTGCAAGAACTGCAATGCGCTTACTCTCAGGAAAACGTTCCTTGATAGCCTCGACAGCAATTCGTGGCATATGTAAAATAGGAATCTCCGTCGCCGCCTGTAAACCTTCAAAATAATAATGCGCCGTATTGCAAGGAATAACAAAGAACTTAGGCTGAAGCTGACTTTGCAACTTCAAATCCTCAATAATTCTTTCTTCTGGGTCTTCTAGTGAATTATCTTTGATATAAGCCGTGCGGTCTGGGATTGTCGCATGATTGACCACAATATAATCCAAATAATCTTGGTCTTGGTGTGCCTCCGTTCGACGGTTTAACGTATGAACAAACGCTTCCGTTGCTAGAGTCCCCATTCCACCAATAATCGTAAAGAAATTCTCCATTATTACCTCCATTACCTAATCATATCATCTTTTCTTATCTTTGAGAAAAATATTGCCTAAACGCACCAATATAGCGATGAAAAGCGTATTTCATTAAAATATAACGCTTTGGCGAAGCATCTTTTCCGTAAAAAAGAGTTGTTCCATAATTCTTTGTCTTAATATATTCTTCAATCTCCGCCTTAAAAGTAGGATTAACATATGTCAATAAAACCTTTTTAGGAACCCCAAGCCAAAGCTTTGTTCCTTTACCATAAACCGTCTCTTTAAATGGCACATTCTCAATTCTATCTTCAACCAGATAGCGTGTCAAATTATAACCGTTCAAAGTAACATAAAAACTACTTCTTCCCTGACGCAGATTGATTTCAAAGAGTTTATACTCTCCATCACGTGGGTCATATTTCATATCAAAATTCGCAAATCCCGTATATTCAATCGTTTCAAGAAATTCTTTAATTTGTTGATATACTTTTTCATTGTAATCAGGCAAGATAGCCACATAATTACCAATCGCTTTTGGACTAGGATCTTCAAGCAAAGGATGTCCCAAACACATCATACGCACCTTATGGTCTTGTCCGACATAAGCATTAAGAACACGCATATTTTCATCCGTTCCCGGAATAAAATCTTGAATAATCATCTCATCAGGATAGCCAGCTTCATAACAACGTGTCAGCATGAGTTTCATCTCAGCTTCATCACGGATTGTAAAAGCTTTTTTCTGCCCTTCAAAATGCACTTCCAAATAACTAATCGAATTTCCTGGTTTCAAAATCATCGGATAAGGGAAAGTTAGACTTTCAACTAATTCCTCAATATTAGATTCAGGAGTCACTAAAACAGTTTTTGGATAAGGAAGATTATATTTCTCACAGATATTATAAAAATCAGGTTTATTTTCTAACTGTTGATAGAGTGAATAGTCAATATATGGTACTTCAAAGAAACTAGAAAGTTCTTCTTTATATTTAGAAGCCATTTGTGCATAACCATCACCACAAGCCACTAAAAGATACTTTTTCTTATCCTCTTTATGTTGAGCTATAAAATCTCGAAGAACTTTAATAAACACTTCTTCCTGATCAAAATCCGAATGACATTGCACATCAACAATTTTAGAATATTTCGTTGGTGCCAACTGCAATGCACTCAGCGCAATCGAAGTAATTCCAAATTCTTCATGAAATGAGCGCGCCATTCCATAAACATTGATATCACTTCCCAATAAAATCGGTTGAAAATCTACCACGACAAACTCCTTAAATATTTTTCCTTATAAACTTTTTTATTTAAACTGCAACTGCCTCAGGTTTTTCGCCATTGTTGACAAAATAAACATCATACCATGTCAAAAATGTATAAATCGTCCAAATCTTACGACGTTCATCATTTTTTCCTTGGAAATTATCATCCAAAAGTTCCAAAATCTTCTCTTGGTCAAAGAATTCTGAAACAAATTCTTGTTCAAATAAATGACGAACTACTTTATAATACTTTTCTTCCCTTAACCAGTCTTTAATCGGTACAGGAAAACCAAGTTTTTTACGATTTGACCACTCTTCTGGCAAATGACGTTTTGCCGCTTGACGGAAAGCATATTTTGTATTTTTATCATTCAGCAAATACTTCGTAGGAATTTGTTCTGCTGTGTGCATCAACTCAATATCAAGCAAAGGAACACGCAACTCCAACGAATGCGCCATTGACATCTTATCTGCTTTGAGCAAAATATCTCCCGGCATCCATTGATGAACATCCAAATATTGCATTTTACGCAATTCAGAACCTTTTGGTGCTTTTTTGTAAGTTTTTTCTACAATTTCTTTCACAGTAGGGGCTGTTTGATATTCTTTTTTCAAGAATGTTGTACTTTCTGATTCTTCAAAGACTTTTGCTTGTCCAATAAAGAAATCTTCAGCACGAGCGAGTGAGCGATAAAGATGTGTTTGCCCATGAAAATGTTTATTTTTAATACCATTTGCAATCGAATAACGCATAGATTTTGGCAATTTTTTCAATCCTTCAGCAACAACACGAACCGCACGAGAATTTGTGTTAAAACCATAAGCTTCATATCCTGCAAAAAGTTCGTCAGCACCTTCACCACTCATGACAACACGTACATCACGTGCAGCGAGTTCAGCAAGGAAGAAAAGAGGAACGCATGAAGGATTGGAATCTGGTTCATCAAGATAATATTGAATTTGTGAAAAATACTTAAATGCTTCATCACTATGAATTTCACGCGAAGTATTGTTCAAACCAATCATATCTGTCAACTGTTTTGCTTGTTTTGACTCATTAAATGTTCCTTGACCAAAACCAATAGAATAAGTGTGGTCAGGACGAAGTGTTGAAGCTACATAGCTTGAGTCCACACCACTTGATACAAAAGCACCCACTTCAACATCAGCGAACTTATGTGCTTCAACAGATTCCAAAACTGTTTTATCAATCAAGTCAATAGACTCTTCAAGTGAAAGATTTTCCTCATGAACATTAACATCCCAGTAAGGTTTAATATCCAAAACACCATCTTTATATGTGAAATAATGCCCCTCTTTAATACGGTAAACACCTTTAAAGAAAGTTTCATCAAGTGCTGAATATTGGAAAGTCATATAAGGTTTCAATGCTTCTTTATTTAACTCTTTATTGAAATTTGGGTGTTTCAAAAAGCTCTTGATTTCTGAACCGTACATAAAAGTGCCGTTCATCTGAGCATAGTAAAGTGGTTTGATACCGAAATGATCGCGCGCACCAAAAAGTTCTTGTTTTTCACTATCCCAGATAACAAAAGCAAACATTCCGCGGATTTTTTGTAGAAGCTCTACACCGTATTCTTCATAACCATGAAGCAAAACTTCAGTATCTGCGTGTGTTGTAAAGATATGTCCTTTACTAATCAATTCTTCTCTCAACACTTGAAAATTATAAATTTCCCCATTGAAAGTAATCAATTTTGTTTTATCTTCATTATAAATAGGTTGGTCGCCACCAGCAAGGTCAATGATTGAAAGACGTCTAAAACCAATCGCAGCCTTATCATCAATAAACTCTCCTGAACTACTAGGGCCACGATGAATGATTGTATTCATCATTTCTTCCAGTGTTTTTGTTTTATTTTCTTGACTCATGTCATCGACGAAGCCGACAATTCCACACATTTTTTCATTTTCCTTTACTTCATTTTATTGTTTTATTATATCACAATAAGCAAAAAAAGATTTGCGTTAGGAAAATTTGCTTTCCCCGCGCAAAATCTTTTTTTATTTTATTTTTTAACTAGCTTACTTTAATTTGGCATCAAGAATGTTACACCAGCGGCGCTCACATTATCACGAGTATGTCCCCAACCGAAGCCACTACCACCTTCGATAACGTTAATCGTACCATCAGAATTAACTGCTGTGACGATTGCAACGTGACCATAAGGAGAACCTGCATAGCCTACAAAGGCTGTAGAGAAACCAGAAGCAATAACACCTGGTGCCGCAGATACTACATGGAGAATTCCTTGTGCTGGACCATTAGTTGCCCATTGACCACCATTACCTGGCATGATATTTCTGATATAGATTCTTTGTGCAGCGAAGTATTGCCATACATAATCTGTACAGCCACCACCAGCATAAGGGTTAGCGATAGGAGTACTATTGATGCCTGAACCTCCACCGCCATATGTTACATCATTGTTTGAATTCGAATTCGAGTTAGAATTTGTAGTTGAATTTGAATTGCTTGATGAACTACTGCTAGATGAACTTGAGCTACTTGCTGGTGTAGATGGGGTTGAAGCAGCAGGTGCTGAGCTTGTTGAAGAAGCTGGAGTTTGTACTGCTGGTGCGGCTGCCGCTTGTTTTTCAGCTTGAGCTGCCGCTGCCTGTTGTGCATCATAAGCTTTTTGAGCTGCTGCTTTTTGTTCAGCTACTTTTTGAGCTGCTGCTTTTTGTGCTTCAAGAGAATTTTTTGTACTTTGAGCAGTTGCAATCGTTGCTTGATAGTTCAATGTTGCAACTTTAAGATTCGCTTGTTCTGTCGCGATTTCTTTTGCTTGTGCATTTAAATTATCATACAGTTTTGAGAATTGTTGATAATTTTTCTTCATCTCATTTGATTTTTGTTCAAGAGATTTTTGGTCTGCTTTTTGTTGTTTCAACATTTGTTGATTAGCACTTGTAACTGTTGCCATTGCTGTGATTTTTTGAACCACATCTGTGATTGATTTAGAGCTTACCACAGCATCAAGATAACTTGTAGCAGAAGAATTGATTTGCGCTGAACGTGCTTGAGCATCTAATGTTGATGTCCGTTCTTGAATATTTTGATTCAAGGTTGCCATTTGCTTATTAAGCGCTTGCGCTTGACTCTTGATTTTATTAATTTTATTTTTTGCGTTTGTTTGCTGTGTTTGTAGAGCATCAACTTTCGTTTGCAAGCTATCCATTTGTGTTTGCGCTTGTGCTTTTGCACTTGACGCTGATGCAATAGTTGAGTCCTGTTGAGCGATTTTTGAGTCTGTACTCTCATCGGCATTGACACTTGTGAATGTTGCTGCTGTTGCTAAAAGTACTGTTGACAGTAAGACTGTTGATATAATCCTTTTTTTCATATGATTGTTTTTTTGATATTTTCCTCTCTATGAAATCGGTCTATGCTTTTTAGTATAACATTCTTATGATACTCTTATTTTACTTTAATGTTACAATTTGATATCAAATTGTATCTGTAATTTCTATTCCTTAAACGTGGATAAAACCTAAATCTGCTAAACTAATTGGAACGTCACTTTCTGTGTTGAAATAACCATTTCCGAGATCTATCGCTTCTCCGATTTTCATTGTTCCAGCAGCTTTATCCACACTTTCGACTACTGCGACGTGACCACGGTCTCCGCCACGTTGTCCTGGTCCAAATACAGCGACTGTTGAACCTGCTACTGGATTAAAGTCAACTGTAAATCCATCCGAACGTGCAGAATTAGCCCAATCTTTACCATCTCCCCAAACATCCCCTACACGACTACCAAATGCTCCCTTGACGTACTCTGTACACCCCATATAATGAGCAATATTAGTTGAACTGTAACTTCCTGGAGTTGAGCTATTGCTTGAAGAATTTGAACTAGCTGTAGCTGTAGCTGCATTTGATGAACTTGTATTATTTGAAGATGAAGGAGCTGGAGGAATTGGTTTGCTATTTGCAGCTTTTACAGCTTCTTGTTCTGCTTTGACTTTGGCTGCAGTGGCTGCGGCTGCTTTTTCCTCGGCTGCTTTTTGAGCTAGTAATTCTGATTTTTTACCTTCTGCTGTTGTAATCGTGAGTTGGTAATTCGTTTGTGCGACTTTTAACTGAGCTTGTTGCGTTAAAAGTGCTTGGTTCTGTTGAGCTAATTTATTTTGAGCTTTAACTGCTTTGCCTTCATCTTTTTGACTTTGTTCAAGTTTTTTTGTGACGGAAGTCATGTCAGCTTGTTGCTGCTCAATCATATTCTTATTCGCAGTTGTTACTGTTGCCATTGCGGTAACTTTTTGGATGGCATTAGTGATAGATTTAGAGTTGATGATAGCATTTAAATAATTCATGGTTGAATTATTTACCTGAGCGCTCCGAGCTTGAGCTTCTAGGAAGCTGCTTCGTTCTTGAATATTTTCGCGAAGACTGGCTATATCTGCTGTAAGTTTTTTATCTGTAGCTAGCAAATCTGCCATTTGTGCTTTTATTTTTGCTTGGCTAGATTTGAGAGTATTGATTTTTGATTATAGAGAATCAACTTGGGCTTGTGCTTGCGCAGAAGCACTTTGAGCGCTAGAAATCGTTGGATTTTGTTGAGCAATCTGTGAATCTGTGCTGTCATTGGCGCTAACCTTTGTTACTGTTGCAGTTGCCGTTAAAAATACTGTTGACACCAAGAATGCTGAGAGAGTTCTGTTTTTCATATAATCTTTTATTATTATTTCCTTTTAATAGTATCTTATGTATGATATCATTTTTTTAATACTATTTCAGTCATTTCATGTTAAATTTTTATATCAGAAACTCTGGATTTTCTTTTATTCAACTTATAAAGATGTTCTAATGGTGATTGTAGAACTACTGCTAGTAGGATATTCAGCAAAAGAGTTGGGGCAAGTTGATAAACGACAAAATCACTAAAATTGAGTTGTGAAAAGCCAAATGCGCTGACAATAATAGCACTTGCCACTTCAAAAGTAGTTACAATGATGATAATTGAGAAAAGTCTTGTCCAACGATTTGTGAAGATAACATTTTGTATATTGTAAACGAAAAGAGCAATCAATGGAATCAGCAAGCTTGCTATGCCATAAATCCCCAGAAAATAACTGTCGTACACAATTCCCAAAAATAGCGCTAGAAATACCATATAGCTATGACGATGTTGCGTAGAGGTATAAACCAGAAAAATCAGGGTGAGATGGCAAACTGGAGTCAATGTCCCAGCACTCAGCACGGTAAAGAGGTGAGTGAGCTGTCCATCCAAGAGGAGGAGAAAAAAGAGGAGAATTGGACTGAAAAATTGAAAAGTGAATCTACTCATTCATTGCCTCCAATCTGGCGTTTAACGACAGAGACGAAGCTTATGTCATAAAGACTGCTTGATGGTTTCACATAGATGATATGGTCAAGTCCTTGGTCGTCATATTTTGTGCTGACAACTGTTCCGACAAGAAGTCCTTTGGGGCTGCTAACAATGCTGTCTGTTGTACCACTTCCAAGTCCACTCGTAAAAACTTGACTTCCTTTTTTGAGTTTGACTTGACTATCTACATTATTGACAATGTAAGTGCCTTGTTTGCTGTCGTAACCTGAGAGAATGCCGTAGGTTGGGTTACTTGCTGAACCTAGAAGAACTGGGATTTTGTTGGCAATTCCTTTGGTTGCGCTAAGAAGGGCGACTTTTGCACTGTTTTGGTTGACTTGGATAATTCTGCCGATAATGCCTCCGTTTGCCATGACGACCATGCCATCTTTTAAATCATCTTTTTTGCCACGGTCAATGACGAGTGTGTCGCTCCATGATGCTGGATTTCTTGTGATGACATTAGCATTTACTGTTTCATAGTCTGTTAATGTTTCTTGAAGTCCGAGTTCTTTTTTTAGTTCTTTATTTTCAGCTTGGGTACTTTCTAGCTGGTTTTTATCATCTTTTAAACTTGAAAGTTGTTTTTTTAGACTTTCATTTTGCTTGTAAGTGTTCATGAGATTTGACACTTCATTGGCTTTGTCTTGAACAAAATTGACAGGTGTTCCAATGATTTTGTCAAAAAAGCTCGTACCGTCATTGATTGTTTGTGTCATGGCTGCTGGACTTCTGTCAGTTGTGAAATTACGTGCAGAAATAGCAATCGCTGAGAGTGCAGCAATTACAATTATCAGGGCGATAATAATCATTTTACTAAGATTGAATTTTTTCAATGTAATCTCCTTAGAGGACTAGCTGAGTAATTTTTATAGTCTGGTAAAATTTTTTCTTTGACTCATTTACTCGCATACGTATCTTATTTTATCAAATTTAACGAATTTTTGATAGAATAGTGACAAAGAAAATTATATGTAAGCGTTTTTTGACAGAATTTTTTAGTTTTGACAGCTTTGTCAAAAGCAAATTTGTGTCTGTCAAAAAAATTTTTAATGAGAAAAGGAATGAAAAATGACAGAAATTCCAACTTTTGGTGAAAAAATTGACGGAAAAAATTATGAAGCGCGTTATGGCGTTTATGCTGTGGTTTCACGGGAAACGGACGGTAAAATCTGTCTCGTACAGACACCAAATGGCGCATTCTATTTACCTGGCGGCGAAATTGAAGCGGGTGAAAATCAGGAAATTGCGCTGAAACGTGAACTGATTGAAGAACTCGGCGCTGACATGGAAATTGGCGATTTCCTCGGACAGGCGGACGAATATTTTTACAGCTCGCACCGCAATCGCTACTATTATAATCCTGCCTATATTTATTCTCTAGCTTCTGTAAAATTTGACCATACGCCATTGGAAGATTTCAACAAAATCTGCTGGTTTGACAGCGAAGAAGCGATTGATAAACTCAAACGTGGCAGCCACAAATGGGGTATTGAAACTTGGAAAAAACGATTTGACTGATGCAAATCGTTTTTTATTTTCATAAATTTTTTGACAAAACTGTCAAAAATTATTTTGTCAAAATATCCACACCATCAGCTCCTCCGACGATAACTTTTTTGACCATATTGTTGAACAAGCCATGTTCAACCACACCAACTGTCAAATCCAGCTTACGCGCCAATTTTTCAGGCTCGGTGATTTTATCAATATGCAAATCAATAATATAATGTTGCATATCTGTCAGCAAACGCGAACCGTCCGCATTTTCCCGCCAAGTGGGCGCATAACCCGCCTGCTCAAATTTGCGGAAAACCTGTCCAGCACCATAAGGCACCACCTCAACAGGCACTTTAAAAGTCCCCAGCGTTTCCGACATTTTCGACGCATCCACAATCCAGATATAATCCCGCGAATAAGTAGCCACAATCTTCTCCATGAGCAATGCCGCGCCACCACCCTTAATTCCATTGAGCTGTGCATCAATCTCATCGGCACCATCGACCGTCACATCAACGAAATCAACCTCATCAATCGACTTCAGCGGAATTCCCAGCTCACGCGCTTGAGCACTGGTCACATTGGATGTCGTCACACCAACGATTTGCAAGCTTTCCTCAGCCACGCGCCGTCCCAACTCCTCTACGAAAAATGCCGCCGTCGAACCTGTACCCAGCCCAACAATCATACCATCTTTCACAAATTCCGCCGCCTTAACACCCACCATTTTTTTCAGATTTTCCATTTTTCTCTCCAAATTCAAATTTAACTTTATTATAGCACGTCAACCAGAAAAAAAGCCACTTCACAGTGACTTTTTCATTTTTTGATTCTTTCTTTTCTGTAAAAATAGAGAGAAATCAAAAACGGAATGAGAGAAGGCAATATTAAATAAAATGTTCCACTATGAAGTAACGCTTGAAGCAAATGGCTTACTGGATTTGTATAAGCATAGGCATAATTTGAAATCAAAGGTCGCCCCTCAATACCAATCACCAAGCCTATAAAAGCCATAAGCAAACCTAAAGTAAAAAATATTTTTGCCGAATAATTTGATGCTTTTTTCATTAGAAAATCCTCCTACTTTAGAATACTTATTACTTACTGAATAACTTTTCTTTTCTATAAGCAATGACAGAAGCCAGACAGAGCATAATAACTGGAATTAACAAAAATGGTATTTTTGTATTGAAAAAGCCATCAATCCAAAGTAAAATTTTAGGCATACCAGTTCCATCTACACCAAAAGGAAATAGCATGAAGCCGATGACGAAGCCTCCTATTGTGAAAAGGACAGCAGATAACAATAAAACTAAACTAATATCATGATTTATTTTTTTCATTTTAGCTACCTCTTTTAAGAAAAAACTATTTTGTAAGTGAGCCTTGAATATTGTACGTTTGTCCCTTGTGTGCAGCATCAAATTCTAATCTATAGGTTCCGCTTGTTGCCTTCGTAGATAACGTTCCACTTGCCGTTCCATAAAAAGTTTTTTCGGCAACAGTTTCCCAACCATACCAAGCTGATTTTTCTATATAAACTTTTAATCCTACACCAAAATATTGCTCACAAACTTGTTGTTTATGATGGACTGTAATTGTTGTTGTTTTAGAAAGATAAGTTTTACTTAAACTCGATAGTCCAACATAACTTATCCCCCACCCTTGATAAGTAAAGAGTGTTGTTGATGCTTGAACAACCATTGCTCCAGTTAGTGAAAGCAATACAACAAGACTTGCAATGTTTAATTTAATCTTGAAATTATTCATGATACTTCCTCCTTATGCGTTGCATTTTTTCTTTTTAAAGTAATCATTATAAATTTTGAAGTCTTCTCTCCATGAACCCCAAAGAGATACAAACTTTCAAAGATAATAAATCCAAAGTAAATTCCTAATAAATTCGTCAAAATATCATCAATATCAAAAATACCTAGCTTAAAAATATATTGACTCACTTCCATTCCAAGTATGATAACAAGCCCAATTAAAAGCGATTTTTTCATTGATTTTATCTTAATATAAAAGTACATTCCTAATGGAATAAAAACAATGATATTCAATACGTTTACCACAAACCCTTGATTATACATACTAAAAAAATTAAGAGGGTTTAAATTAATTCCGCGAATACCAATTGATTTAAACATGATTGCTAAAAAAGTACACACGAAATATATCAACATTTCAGAAACAAGAAACTTTCTATAGAATTTCAACATCAACACTTGATAAAGATTGACAGCAAACAATAAAGTTATAGCAAAATAAAAAGTAAATAATAATCCAACATGATTAAACAGAAATTGGGTTCTGGACATTCCGACCAGTTGCTCACCAAATAAAACAAAGAATTTTATAAAAAGAAAGAAAAACAATACTGATAAAACAACCGTTAAAGACATTTTTACTATTTTTTTATCCATATTTTTGTCCTCCATGGATTGACTTATCTTTTATAATTTCATTATACCACGCAAAAACAACCGTTTTCAGAACTGAAAAAAATATTTTATTTTTTATTTTTCTTTTTAAAAACTTTAGTTTCTTGCTTATAAATTTCCTGATAATAGTCTGCTAAAACATCATTCCCCAACGTTTTATAAACGGCGATTGTATCTTCCATTTCTTGTTTGCCAGAAGTTTGTTCTCCAAACTTATAATTCCACAGCCCTTTTGTAAAAAGATACATACAACGAGGAAAAACGTCCTTTATATTTAAACGAATTTCCACATTTTCAATAAGTTTTTGTGAAATTTCTCTATTGCCATGATGGATTTCTCCCACAGCAGCGCGACAAATAATTTGAAAAATTTTTTCTCGATACTTGGGAACACTCATATAATGCACATTATTCTTTAAAAAATCTTTCAAGATAGAAGCACGCATCACACTTGAGAGTTGCTCAATCACGAAAGAAAGAAAGAATGGATAGTTCAAAAAAGCTCCACTCTGTAATTTCAAAAAGTTCATCTCTAATTTCTGCTTTTTCGAGTGCCGTCAATTCTCCCAAAAGATTTTTTATCGCTAATGAAATCAATCGTTGATTGTATTTTGTGCTTTCTTTATAGATTTCCCTTAACTTTTCATGGTTTTTTCGATAATTTGCCTCTTCAATTTGTTCACAAATCTCAATATAATAATCTGACTCAAAACCATTTGTAAAATATTCAAATTCTCCAACTTCAATTTTCATCAATTCTAATCCAGCATCAAGTTGATGGTAGCGCAAGATTTGTTCGCCATTTTCAAAGCGTGAAAGAGTTGACACACTAAGTCCTACCTCTTTGAAATCAGTTAATAAAAAGCGACGCTGTTCCCTCAATCTTGCAAAAGTTCCTCCATATTCCTTTGAAAATTTTTCTTCCATCTTTTAAATCTCCCAAGCTTGTGTATTCTATAAAATATTATAGCAAAAAAGCCACTTTACAGTGACTTTTTAAACATTTACAAGTTCCATAGCTTTTTCTGCTTCAACTTCTTGTTTGACTGCTTTTTTTGCGGTTGCCATCATCAGGCGGATACGGTTGAGCTGGTTGACAGCGGAAACGCCTGGGTCATAGTCGATGGGGGCGATATTTGCGCCTGCATATTGACGACGGAGTTCTTTCATCATCCCTTTACCGACGATATGGTTGGGCAAGCAACCAAATGGTTGCAGGCAGACGATATTTTTGACATCTTTTTGCAAGAGTTCAATCATCTCACCTGTCAAGAACCAACCTTCACCTGTATGGTTACCGACAGAGATGATATCCTCAGTATTTGCGGCAATCTCATAAATACTTTCGATACCATCAAAACGGTTGGATGCAATCAGTTGCTTGTTCATTGGTTTTTCCATCATGTTGATGATGCCAAGGAAAGTTTTGGCAAAGAGTTTATTTTTCTTAGCAAAGCCGATTTCATCTGTACGCCAGATTTGATTGTAAAGACTGTAGTTCATGAAGCCAATCAAATCAAGAACAACCGCTTCGCCTCCTTCTTCTTCAATGATAGAGACGATGTCGTTATTTGCCGTTTTACTGTACTTGACGAGGATTTCGCCGACAACACCGACACGTGGTTTTTTCACGTCAATGAGTTCAATCTCATCAAATTCTTTGATAATCCGTTTCATATTTTTGTTAAATTCAAAGATAGAAGCGGATTTGACATTGTGCTTCGCTTTTTCAAGCCATTTTGCATGAAGAGCATTGACCGAACCTGCGACAGCTTCGTAAGGACGTGTGCGATAGACAACGCGCTCAAAGAGGTCACCGTAAAGGACGGCAATCATGAAGCGAGTGACCATTGGCACAGTAAACTTGAAGCCTTCCGTTTTTTCAGTTCCTTTATTTCCCATTGAGAGGGAAACAACAGGAACTTGTGGGAAGCCAGCATCTATCAGGGCTTTACGGAGCAATGGAATATAGTTCGTTGCACGACAACCACCACCTGTTTGGCTCATCATGACGGAGGTGTTATTGACATCATATTCGCCCGACTGGAGGGCTTCAATGAGCTGACCAATCGTGATAATCGCTGGATAACAACTGTCGTTATTGACAAATTTCAGTCCGTTATTGACCGAAGTTTGTGTTTCTGGAAGCACAACGACATTGTAACCGGACTCAGCAAGCGCCACATCAAGCAGACCTTCTTGGTGAATTGGAGAAAGCATTGGCATGAGAAGTGTATGCTTTTTCTTCATTTCTTTGGTAAACATTGGTGTTTCTTGGACGAGTTCTTTGATTTCAGTCGTTGCTTCGATATTGTGTTTTGTCCGTTCGGAAACGGCAGCTTTTAAGCTACGCAGGCGAATGCGGACAGCGCCCATGTTTGAACCTTCGTCAATCTTGAGAACAGTATAAAGTTTGTTATGACCGCGCATGATTTCTTCGACTTGGTCGGTCGTAACGGCATCAAGTCCACAACCAAAACTGTTGAGCTGAACGAGTTCAAGATTTTTATTTTTACAGACAAATTGTGCAGCTGCATAAAGACGGCTGTGATAAACCCATTGATTGACAACACGAAGTCCTGCAACGTCTTCAAGATGTGAAATCGCATCTTCTGGAATAACATGGAAACCTTCCTGCGTAATGATATCAGCGATACCGTGGTTGATTTCTGGGTCAAGATGATAAGGACGACCAGCGAGAACAATCGCTTTTTCATTGTTCAGATTGACTTGCATCAGCAAATCTTCTGCCTTTTTGCGGAGGTCTTCTTTGAAATCTTCAAGGGCTTGATAACCGTGATTGACAGCTTCTGTGACCTTTTCTACTGGAATATCATAGCCTGCATTTGTCAGTGCCTTGGCAATATTTTCAGCAACTCCTGCTGGATTGGCAAGGTTAAGATAAGGGTGAAGATAGCCGACTTCGCCGTTTCGGATTTCATCAATATTGTTTTTGATAACTTCTGGATAAGACTGGACAATCGGGCAGTTATAGTGATTTTGTGCGCTCTTTTGTTCTTCTTGTTCAAAGAGGACAGATGGGTAGAAAATCGTCTTGACACCTGAATTTATCAGCGCCATGATGTGTCCATGTGTCATTTTCGCAGGATAACAAACGGTATCTGACGGGATTGTTTCAATCCCTTGCTCGAAAAGTTCTTTATCTGAGCGAGGGCTGAGAACGACGCGGAAACCAAGGTCAGTCAACATGGTGTGCCAAAGGGGATAATTTTCATACATATTGAGGACACGAGGAATGCCAATTTCGCCCATTGTTTGTTTTTTCTTGCTGAGGCTGTGGAATTTGAAGAGTTTGTTGTATTTGTAGTCAATGAGGTTGACTTTTTTATCACGTTTAGGGATTTTGACTTGTGTGGCTTTTTCTGAACCGCGTTCACAACGGTTTCCTGTGACGAATTTTGAGCCGTCATTGAAAACAGTGAGGGTCATTTTACAGTTATTTTCGCAAAGTCCGCAGACCATGAATTCTTTTTGCGTTTTGAAGTTTTCGAGTGCTTCGAGTTTCAACATGGCGGTTTCTTCGCCCGCTTTTTCATTATCAAGAGAAATCAGCGCACAACCGTAAGCACCCATAAGTCCTGCAATACTTGGACGAACAACCTCACGTTCGCTGATTTTTTCAAAGGCACGCAAAACGGCTTCGTTGTAAAAAGTTCCCCCTTGAACAACAATTTTTTCGCCGAGTTCTTCGGGACGTTTGACTTTGATGACCTTGTAGAGGGCATTTTTGATAACGGAGTAAGAAAGTCCTGCGGAGATGTCGCCAACTGTGGCACCTTCTTTTTGGACTTGCTTAACTTTTGAGTTCATGAAGACGGTACAACGCGAGCCGAGATTTACAGGGTGTTCTGCAAGGAGGGCAATTTGCGCGAAATCTTTGACATCATATTTCAGAGAATTGGCAAAAGTTTCGATAAAGGAACCACAACCTGATGAACAAGCTTCATTGAGCGAAATAGAGCTGAGGGCACCGTCAATAATCCGCATGGCTTTCATATCTTGTCCGCCGATATCGAGAATGAAATCGACACCTGGATTGAAATAATCAGCGGCTTTGTAGTGCGCCATCGTCTCGACTTCGCCGTAATCCACATGAAGTCCTGCCTTGATGAGATGTTCACCATAGCCTGTGACGGTTGATTTGGCGATATAGACATCTTCTGGGAGTTTTTTGTACACATCTTTGAGGACGGTAATGACAGATTCAAGCGGTTCGCCGTTGTTTGAGCCATAGTGGTCGTAGAGAATATTACCGTCAGCATCAATCAGGACGATTTTTGTGGTCGTTGAGCCGGCATCAATTCCAAGATAAGCTGCGCCGTGATGTTCTGAGAGCGCTTTGTAGCTGGCTGCTGCTTTGGCATGGCGCGCGCGAAATTCTTCAAGTTCTGCTTCGTCGTTGAAGAGTCTGTCCATCGTGTCTTTGGGAATTAAGCTGTCTGAGTTGTCATTTTCGAGACTGTGAATAAGCTGATTGGCTGTTTCTGTGCGTGTTTCTTCGTAAAGTGCCGCGCCCATGGCAACAAAAAGTTGCGGATTTTCTGGGAAAATCACGTTTTCAGGTTGGAGATTGAGCGTTTCGATGAAACGTTTGCGGAGTTCACTCATGAAATAGAGAGGACCACCGAGAAAAGCGACATTGCCTTTGATTTTGCGTCCGCTGGCAAGTCCTGCAATGGTTTGATTGACAACGGCTTGATAAATGCTGGCCGCGATATCTTCTTTGCGCACACCTTCGTTGAGGAGTGGCTGAACGTCCGTTTTTGCAAAAACGCCACAACGGCTGGCAATCGGATAAATCTTTTCGTAATTTTTGGCGAGCTCATTGACACCGTTCGCATCCACTTTGAGAAGGGCTGCCATTTGGTCGATAAATGCGCCTGTTCCACCGGCACACGTGCCGTTCATGCGGAGTTCTTGGCTGCCATTATCAAAGAAAGTCATCTTCGCATCTTCGCCACCAAGCTCAATCATGACGTCCGTTTCGGGAATGAACTTTTCAATGGTAATCGAGCTGGCGATGACTTCTTGAACGAAAGGTACGTCAATCACGTCGGCAAGTCCCATACCGCCAGAGCCTGTAATCGCAAGGGCAAGCTGAATGTCTCCTTGCTCTGCGATGAGGTCATTGAGAACTTTAACAGTTGCTGCTTTGACATCAGAAAAATGGCGCTCGTAGCGGCTGAATATTAGTTCTAAATTTTCATTGAAAACGACGAGTTTGACGGTGGTTGAGCCAACGTCAATCCCTGCTTTGTAAGTTTTTGTCATGAGAGTCTCCTAGTTATGCGAGAAATTTCACTTTTTCTGTTAAAAATTTTTTGATAGTTTTGTCAAAAATGTTTTCAGTCAATTTATTTTTAAAATCTGGAAATATTTTTTGACAGACTGTTGTTTATCATATCTTATGTTCATTTTAACACCTTTGAAAAATTTTGCAACCCTCAAAAATGCTGTGGTTGTCAGTTAAACAACGTTTTTTTGTATTGTGTTGATTATGGAAAAGATGTTTGACATGGTTCTAATATGTAAATTACAAAAAGTTATACTATAATATAAACAACGAAACTGCTTAACTTGTTGGATATCTAACATTTTGTCTGATGATGTTTATTAGAAAGGTTTTAAAAAATGGCAAAAACAGAAGATTTACGTGTGAAACGGACGCGAAAATTGATTACACAGGCATTTTTCGCATTGCTTAGAAGTAAGAAATTTGAGAAAATCAGTATTCAGGAAATTGCGGATAGTGCAATGATTAATCGTGCAACTTTTTACGCACATTATGCGGATAAACAGGATTTATATGATAGTTTGATTGATGATTTTTTGACGGATTTTGTTGCGGTTTTGGATGATATTTCGCCGATTGAGGGAAATAATGTCCACGTCAAAGATATCGAGGCACTTTTGACACGATTTTATGATTTTGTGCGCAAAAATCCAGAAATTGCGCAAATTGTGATTGATAAAGCGCAAGATCAGGCAATTATCAATCGGTTTTTAGAAATTTTGTCGGAGCGTTATGCGGAACTTTTTGCGAAGCTGGAAGTGCGCGAACAGGATGTTGAAGTGCCCATTGATTTTGTGTTGGCTTATATTTTATCAATATTGACAGGCACTTTGAAATGGTGGATTAGTCCGTCAAACACAATGCGGGCGAAGGATTTTGC
The DNA here is from genome assembly GCF_018403765.1 of Lactococcus nasutitermitis. Taxonomy (GTDB): domain Bacteria; phylum Bacillota; class Bacilli; order Lactobacillales; family Streptococcaceae; genus Lactococcus; species Lactococcus nasutitermitis. The sequence continues at coordinate 17,429 of NZ_BOVQ01000006.1, read as the reverse complement.
ACACTTGATTATCAAATTGATTTCTAATGGTCATTTGACTGTTTTGGGTGTGAATATCAATCGGGAAAATTAAAAAATATTTTTGACAGTTTTGTCAAAAATATTTTTTATTGCCATACAAGGCTGTCAAATACTGATGTGCGGTCATTTTATCAAGAAAATGATGTTTCAAAAAAATCCAATCAATGACAGACAGCAAGATTGACAAACAATGCTCAGAAACCAATTCCAGTGGTAAATCCGAGCTTTCAACATCACTTTCTTTCATCAGCTGCTGCGAGATTTTCCAAAAATAATTTCTGAGCGCTGCCTGCAAATAACCGTCTGCGCGATTGTGCTGGACGATTTTTTTGACAGAATTTTCATTTTCCAAAAGCAGGTCATAAAGTTTGTCAAAATGTTCGATAAGTGTAGGTAAATCAGGGACGAAAGGCAGATTTTGGGCTGTCAAATTTTTTGACAGTTCTGTCAAAAAAAATTCAAGCAAATCATACTTGTCGTCAAAATAATTATAGAAAGTTGAACGCGGATAATTCGCAAGCTGACAGAGCTGATTGACCGAAATATGTTCAAAATCCTGTTTTTTCAGTAATTCAATAAGTTGCGTCTGAAAATCTTTGAGAACGCGCTGATTGCCGCGTGTTAATGGTTTTGTCAAATTCTGTTTCATTATTTTCCTTTTGGTCAAATTTTGACAAGTGTCCAGATAACTACATTTGTCAAAATTTGACACTTTTTTCAAGATGTATTTTATTGTATCATGGTTTTAGGATTTGGACAAATGTCCAAATACAAACAACTGAATAAAGGAAAAACCATGAAAACAATCTTAATCACAGGCGGAACGTCTGGTGTTGGAAAAGCAATTTCCAAAAATCTCGCAAAACTCCCAGAAACAGAGCTTGTCATCGTCGGGCGAAATGAGGAAAAAGCCAAAAATGCTGTGAGAGAAATCCAAGAAAGTACGCAAAATCCCAATATTTCCTATCTTCTCGGTGATTTATCAGCTCCCAAACAAAATCGCCAAATTGCAAAGAAATTCAAGTTGCAACACAAAAAACTCGATGTCCTCATACATTCTGCTGGAAACATTGCAAAAACCGCTGAGGAAAATATTGCTGTCAACCTGCGCAGTCATTATCAGCTGACACAGCAGCTTTTGCCTGAGTTGACCGCTTCTGGCAATGCAAAAATTCTCATCATCACAGGCTTACCACAAGTCATTCGTCTCGCTCCCATTTTTGAGCAACAAAACACTACAATCACGCGCGGAATATGGCTTTTGACACACAAAACGTTACTTGTCAAATTACTAGCTGAAGAACTACAAGCCCATAAAATCTGCATCAACGCATTTTTCCCAGGCGACATCAAAAGTGACTTGATGCCCTACACGCGCGCCCTCACAAATGAGAAGCTGACGGACATCTCACAACTCCTCAATTCAACCATCACAGGACAATTTTTTGATGCAACTGGCAATCTCATCACATTAAATCCCCAAAAATATAGCCCAGAGCGAGCTAAAAAAATTTTAACAGCTTATTTGGGGTAAAAATAATTTTTGGAGAAAAAAGTTACTTTTTATAGTGACTTTTCAAATATTTATAAGTTCCACAACATCTTGTTTCCCTGGCTTTTCGGTATCCATCACAAGGCGTAGGCAACTAATCTCCAAATTAAATTAAACATCGTAGCAATAATTAAACAAAAAATTGTTACAACAATAATGCTTCCTAAATTTCCCGAATACAAATACATAATATAAATCGTTTCTAATATGATAAAAACAGCTAAAGTCATCATTTTTCTAAGTTTATTTTCATTTTTTCTTATCCTATCCAATACTTTTATATTCATACTAGCAATATTGTGACAATAGTATTCTATGCACATTTATTTGATAAATCTAGTGTAACACGAAAAAAGTAAATGCAGATATTCTGCATTTACTTTTATTTTTTTACATTTATCTTTCAAAAAATCATCATCAGCGCCTGAACGAGCAGATAAATTCCGTAAATAAGGACGACCAAGCCACTGACAATATTTATCCACATGAAAAACTTTTGCGGAAGACGACTTTTCAAAATTCCAATCAGCATGATAATGCGTTTGAGAATGAAGTATCTAGGAAGTCCACCAAAGTGGCTTCCGTCTGACCATTGACACTTTGCCTTTTGCTCTTGGTGCTTCAGCACCTAAGCAAACGGACATTCGTAGCGCAGTGCAGATAGTGGCTTGCCTTTTTTGCATTCGCTTTAGCGGATAGTCAAAACGAACAGCGTAGCTGATGAAATCAGCGGAGATACGGGCAGTGATACTTATAACACTAAAATTAGTTATCAGGTATGTCTCAAGCGTTTCAGTGAGAGGATATTGAGGAGATAAAGAAGGAGAGAAATCACAAGGAGAATGAGTAAATTAACCACAATATTGGAAAATCCTTCGCCTCGTTTAATCACGACTTGTAAGGCTTGGATGGCATAATAAACTGGAATGACATGAGCAATCCATTGCAAGGGTTCAGACATTGTGGAAACATTGATAATTCCTGAAAAGAGGAATTGTGGCACAATCACAATCGGGATAAACTGGACGAACTGAAACTCGGTTTTTGCCAAAGTAGAAAAAAGCAGTCCAGCCAGTAGCGCAATGAGCGCGAGCAAAAAGTTGATGATGAAAACCCAGATAAGATTACCATTGACCTGAACAGCAAGCACCCAATGACTAAAACTGACGATAACGGCTGTTTGTAGCAGAGCAAGAAGTCCGTAAGCCAGCGTATAACCTGCAACAATCTCACTTCGTTTCACAGGTGTTGTCAACATTCGCTCCAAAGTTCCGCTCGTGCGTTCATTGACCAGCGAAATACCAGAAATCAGAAAGACAAAGAAGAAGACAAATCCGCCAATGAAAGCTGGTGCTAAATCATTGAACGTGGACGGATTACTATTTCCATAGAGATAATGTGTGTGCAGACTTAAGCTCGTCGGATTTTGCAGATTGTTCAGCTTTGTCTTGATTTGCTGGGCAAGTGTGGGATTTGTTGTGACGAGCTGAGCAGTTAGTTTTTTGAGTGTATTTTGTGTGGCAATACTGGCGAATTTTGCTTGTGTTTCTTGGACAGCTTGTGTGACAAGTCCATCTATCACGCGACTTGAAGCGATTGACTGATTGGAAAAAGTGGTATCTACGCGCGTTTTGTCAATGACAATCACAGCATCAAGATTTTTTGAATTTATCGTGTGGCGCTGACTATTATTGACATGAAAAATCGTGAGTTTTTTGCTCGTTTTGAGAGCATTCACGAGTTCTGTATTTTCTGCACGATTATCAATTCCCACACGGTATTTGACATTTGACGGTGTTTGCATGAGAAAATACATCAAGGTCAAAATCAAAAGTGGCGCGATGAATAGTAAGGCAAGGGAGCGTTTATCTTCTCGACGTTGCAAAAGAATGCGACGAAAAATAGCAAAAATTCTCATAGTAAATCCTCACTTTCAAGTTCTTCACCTGCTTTGATAAAGGCTTCTTCAATGCTTGTGCTATTGTATTTTTCTTTGATTTCACTTGGGCTGCCTTGGGCGACAAAATGTCCTTGGCGCAGGAGCAAAACTTTGTCGCAGCGCTCAGCTTCGTCCATCACGTGTGTTGTCATGAGAATTGTCTTTCCGAGACTTGCTTGCGCGCGCAGTTCTTCCCAGATTTTCTGGCGCAGTTCTGGATCAATTCCAACTGTCGGTTCATCTAAGAGGAGCAAGGGAGCATCTGTTTGCAACGCAATCGCAAGAGACAGACGACGTTTCATTCCTCCTGAGTAGTTTGACAGCTTTTTTCCGAGGTCAGTTGTCAAATTGACTGTTTTTGCGGTTTTTGACAGTTCTGTCAAAAAATTTTGATGAGAAATTCCTTGTAAACTAGCGAAAAATTCCAGATTTTGTTGTCCTGTGAGTTCGTCAAAAAGTGCATCAGACTGCGCCATAAAACCAATTTTACTCATCATTTTTCTGTTTGGTATTTCTGTATTAAAAATCTCAATTTTTCCACTATTGACAGCTTGCATTCCGAGCAAACTATTGATAAATGTTGATTTTCCAGCACCTGACGGACCTATCAGACCTACTATTTCGCCTTCTTTGAGTTCGATGGACAACTTATCTAAAATGATGCTTTTGTCAAATTTGACAACAAGTTCTTTTACTGAAACAGGGTTCATTTTATCCCTCCATTTATCAATTTTATTTAATTTTTAAGTTCTTCTAATTCATGTGCCGTCAATGCACGATAATTGCCAGCTTCAAGTCGCATATCAAGCGCCAAAGTCCCCATGCGCAGGCGTTTTAAATAGATAACTTTCATATCAAGTGCGAGAAACATTCGCTTGACTTGATGATAAACACCGCGATGAATAATCAGGCGAATTTCGGAAATTTCGCTAGATTTTTCAATGAAAAGCTCGCCCGTGAAAGGATTTCCTTTTTCTCCGTGAAGTTCGATTCCCTCTGCAAAGCGCAGAACCGTTTCTTGCGTCACTCGTCCCTCAATCCGCGCGAAATACTCTTTTTCCACGTGCTTATGTGGACTGAGCAAATCATGCGCCAGCCCGCCATCATTGGTCAAAAATAGCAAACCCTCCGTATCTTTATCCAGCCGTCCAGCAGGAAAAATATCTGTCCGATAATCCTCGGCTGACAATAATTCTAGCACGGTTTTGTGCAAATTATCCTGTGTGACGCTGACCACTCCAGCAGGTTTATTCATCATATAGTAAAACAAGGTTTGATGATTGACCAAACTGTCGTCAAATTTGACAATATCTTGATTGGCATCTACTTGAAATTTATCTGTTTTGACAAGTTTGTCATTTACCCTGACACGCCCTTTTTTGATGAAAGTTTTGACTTCGGAACGCGTTCCCAAACCACTTTCTGCTAAATATTTATCGAGTCTCATGCTCTTATTATACAATAAAAGCCTATAAAGAGCAGAATTTTACAAGTTGAGAGAAAAAATTTTTTGACAGTTCTGTCAAAAATATAAACCACAAAAATAATATTTCGTTGTAAGACAAATCTTCTTTTTGCAGGTACAGATGGTTCTTTTTTTCTTGAAAATGAGGTAAAATAGATGAATGATAACAAAAGAATTTGACACGATTGCTGCGATTTCGACTCCTCTTGGTGAAGGCGCAATTTCGATTGTACGCATGAGCGGAAGCGATGCTGTGGCGATTGCAAATCGTGTGTTCCGTGGAACAGACTTGGCAAAAGTCGCCAGTCACACGATAAATTATGGACACATTGTTGATAAAGAAAATCTGCTAGATGAAGTGATGACAAGCGTTTTTCGTTCGCCAAAAACTTTCACGCGCGAGGATATTGTCGAAATCAACACACACGGCGGAATTGCCGTCACACAAGAAATTTTGCAACTTCTCATTCGGCAAGGTGCACGCCTCGCTGAGCCTGGCGAATTTACCAAACGTGCGTTTTTGAACGGCCGCATGGACCTCGCACAGGCAGAATCTGTCATGGATTTGATTCGCGCAAAAACGGACAAAGCCGCACAGATTGCGGTTAAACAGCTGGACGGTTCCTTGTCACATTTGATTGGCAACATTCGACAGGAAATTCTCGAAACGCTGGCACAAGTCGAGGTCAATATCGACTATCCTGAGTACGACGATGTTGAGACGATGACCAGTCAGATGTTACGTGAGAAAACAGCGGATTTCGAACATCTTCTGGCAAATCTTCTCGCGACTGCAAAACGCGGAAAAGTCCTGCGTGAAGGTATAAAAACAGCGATTATCGGACGTCCAAATGTTGGGAAATCAAGCCTGCTCAATCAGCTACTGCGCGAGGAAAAAGCGATTGTCACTGATATTGCAGGCACAACGCGCGACACAATTTCCGAGTTTGCCAATATCGGTGGAGTCCCCCTTGAGCTGATTGACACCGCTGGTATTCGTGAAACAGATGATATCGTTGAAAAAATCGGTGTCGAGCGCTCGGTCAAAGCCATGCAAGAAGCTGACCTTGTTTTGCTCGTGCTGGACGCGTCAGAAGCGCTGACAGAGCAAGATTTATTTTTGACAGAACTGTCAAAAAACACAAAACGCATCATTTTGCTAAATAAAACTGACTTACCAGAAAAAATCAACAGTTCCGAACTTTTTGACAAAACTGTCAAAATTTCTGCATTGAAAAATCAAGGTTTGGACAGCCTGTCAAAAAATATTTCCGAACTTTTCTTTGCCGGCGACCTGTCCGCAAGTACCGATGACATTGTCCTATCGAACGCCCGCCACATCACGCTCGTCGAACAAGCACTTCAAGCACTCAGCGAGGCAAATGCGAGCCTTGCAGCTGGCTTACCCGTTGACCTCGTCCAAGTTGACATCACGCGCTGCTGGCAACTTCTCGGAGAAATCACTGGTGACGCCGCACCTGACGAACTCATCACTCAACTCTTTAGTCAATTCTGCCTTGGAAAATAAAAAAATCGTGAAATTTCACGATTTTTTTTGACAGAACTGCCGTAGAGGCTAGAGAATTTATTCTCAGCCTTCTCGGACAGGGTGAACTTATAATGAAGTTGTAAGTTTGTACCCTGTCAAAAATAATTTATTCATAAAATCCTTTGACAACCATCCAAATCCGCTCAAATTTTTCCTGATAGTCCTCGTCCCATTCCGCCACAAAATAAGGATTCATCACTTTCGCAAAAATATCAAACAACGTCCGAATTTCCTTACGATTTTCAATCCCCGTTGCCTGCGCAAAACTCGCCATCAATTCACGCGAATGTTCCTGATTTGCCACAGTCTTATCCTCCAGAAACTCCGTATAAAGTGCAAACATTTCCGGTTCCGTCTGCAAAGCAAGAAATTTCCCCTCACAAAGCGCCCACAGCCAATCATGCACAATCTGAGCCTGCGTTGCCCCATCAGCCACCTCAAAAGGAAACAACTTTGCCGAAATCTTATCCGTATAATTCTTTGCCAGCGCCAGCCAAAGTTCCTCCTTATTTTTAAAATGTTTATACAACGCAGCTGCACTAATTCCCACATTCTGCGCAATTTCGCTCAAAGTCACATTCCCAAAACCATTCACCATCACTAGTTTTTCCGCCACTTGCAAAATTTTTTCTTTTGTTTTCATAATAAATTCAAGACCTGTTCAATTCCTTTCCTCCTCATTTTACCACTTTTTTCACCAAAAAAGTTATTTTTTCTTGACAAATTTAACCAAAAGCGATAAACTACATGAGAAAGTTAAAAATAAAGATATTTTTTAACTAAATAATTAACTAAAAAGGTCATCTAACATGAAAAAATTTTCTATAACATTCTTTTTAACTATCTTTCTCATCGGCACAGATTCTCTATTGATTTCCCCACTTTTACCCATTCTCGCCCAAAATTATCACATTAGCCTCGCCATTGCAGGATGGATGGTTTCCGCTTATGCACTAGGATATGCTATCTTTGCCTTGCTCGCAGGTCCATTATCCGAAGGAAAAAATCGCAAGCACATCATTCTTGCAGGACTTATCGGATTTGGACTCTCCACATTTTTCTGCGCTTTTGCGCCAAATTTTGCTTGGATGATTATTTTTCGTCTCTTTGCCGGAATTTCCGCAAGCTTCATCATGCCACAAATTTATGCCGCCGTCCCCACTTTAGTTGATGGACAAAATCGGATAAAACTCATGGCAACGATTGGCGCTGGTGTATCCGTATCAGCTATTGCCGGTGTTCCTATCGGCTCAGTCCTTGCTTCTATCATTTGGCAATTTCCATTTATTATTATTGCCCTCTTATCTGCCATTCTTTTTATCATTTTAGCCAAACTTTTACCTACTATCCAAACGCCAAAACCAATCAACCACTCATTTTTCAGCCCTTATCGACACATTTTTAGCAATCAACGTACCAGACTCTATTTTCTCGCACTCCTTATCTTCTTCATTGGTGTTTACAGCAACACAACATTCATCGGCACTTGGTTAGCAAAAGGTTTTCATCTCCCTGTAGAAATTATCGGATTTGCCATGCTTTTTCTCGGTGTCGGACAACTTTTAGGCTCCATTCTCAGCCCACGACTTACCCTACATTTTGGAAGTAGTAAACTTCTAAGTCTCGTTTTACTCACTATCGCCATCGTCTTCTTTTTCGTCCCTTTTTCAACTCATCTTGTCCTTGCAATAGCCACACTTTTCATCTTTTTCCTTCTTGGCGGTATTCAATTTCCACAATGGATGACCCTCATTCAAGAAAGTTCCCCACAAGCGCTGGGTACAACTTCAAGCCTCTTTTCAGCCACGGTTTATCTCGCTTCCACTATCGGCGGTATTGCAGGCGGTACATTATTTATCAGTTTCCCGCATTTCTTCGGAGTAAGCTGGTTTTCATCTCTAGGTGCATTGATTGCTTTTCTCATCTTAGTTCGTATTAAAACAAAAAAATCGTGATATTTCACGATTTTTTCAATCAAAACCATCACCCACTTGAACCTGAGCAATCAGCTCATGATAATTTTCTGGTGTTTTAAAAATTTCCACAGCCTCAGCACGCGCGACTTCTAAGATATTATAATCATTAACAATATCAGCCACCGCAAACTCAGGAATCCCAGATTGACGCACTCCAAAAATCTCACCTGAACCACGCATTTTCAAATCTTCCTCAGCAAGCGTAAAGCCATTTTGCGTTTGAGTCATGATTTGCATCCGTTTTTTTCCACTATCAGACTTCGGATTTGCCACCAAAATAGCATAAGACTTTTTCATTCCTCGTCCTACACGACCGCGCAGCTGATGAAGTTGCGACAGTCCAAACCTATCAGCATCCATAATTACCATAATCGTTGCATTTGGCACATCAACACCAACTTCAATCACTGTCGTTGACACCAAAATATCCGTTTTTCCATCTTTGAAAGTCTGCATAATCTCATCTTTTTCAGTATTTTTCATTTTACCATGCAGCAAAGCAACTGTACTTTTAGGAAATTCTGCTAACAACTCTGCAAATAGTTCCTCAGCATTTTTCAAATCAAGCATTTCAGATTCTTCAATCAACGGACTCACAAAATAAATCTGAGCGCCATCCGCCAGCTCACTGTGAATCCATTTTAAAACATCTGGCAACTGCTGATGCTTAACCCAACGTGTCGTAATCGGCTGACGACCTTTTGGCAATTCATCAATAATACTCACATCCATATCACCAAATGCAGTAATTGCAAGCGTCCGCGGAATAGGGGTTGCAGTCATCATCAATACATCAGGATTTTGCCCTTTTTCCCGCAAAATTTTTCGCTGATTAACTCCAAAACGATGCTGTTCATCAGTAATCACAAGTCCCAGATTATAAAACTCCACTCCTTCTTGTATCAATGCGTGCGTCCCAACAACCATATGAGTACGTCCAGAAGCAAGACTTTCCAACACTTCTCGACGTTCAGCAACTTTTAGTCCTGATACAAGCAAAGAAATATTCAACTCTGGAAAAAGTTGTTTTAGATTGGCAAAATGTTGCCTTGCCAATATTTCTGTGGGAACCATGATTGCCGACTGAAAATTTGCCAAAGCAGCTGCATACATCGCAAGTTCAGCAACAACCGTCTTCCCCGAACCAACATCTCCTTGCAAGAGACGGTTCATGTGATAAGGACTTTTCATATCCGACAAAATCTCTGTTAAAGCTGACTGTTGAGCCTTTGTGAGTTCAAAAGATAACTCAGCAATCTTTTCATCCATTTCTTTCTGCTCAATGATAACGGAAATTCCTTCACGTCCAGATTTTTCTTTATTTTTCAACGCTTGAAGTTTCAACTGAAAAAAGAATAATTCTTCAAACTTTATCCGTCGTAATGCTTGTTTATGAGCTTGCATATCCTGTGGAAAGTGCATTGCATAAACTGCTTCTTGACGTGGCATAAGACGATATTTTTTTATCAGATAGTCTGGCAAATTTTCTGATAAATCTTTCAAAATATCTGCATCAAATACTGCCTGAATGAGTTTTACAAGTGTTGATTGCTTCACACCAGCACTCACATGATAAACAGGTGAAAAACCATCATCTGCTTGCGCCACAACTTTTGTTCCTAAAAGCTGCTGTTTGGCAAGTTCCCATTTACCATAAACAGCAATTTCTTTCCCAACTTCAACCTTATCTGCTAAATAAGGCTGATTAAAAAAACTGACCGCAATAATTGCATCATTTTGCTTAATTTTAAAAGATAAACGATTGCGCTTAAAGCCATAATACTGTACATTTGCAGGTGTCACAACTTCACCAATAATTGTCGCTTTTTCTCCATCAAGCAACTCAAAAACGCTACGGCTCGCAAAGTCATCATAGCGAAATGGAAAATATAAAAGTAAATCTTGCACCGTAAAAATCCCCAACTTCTGATAATTTTCCAGAGATTTAGGACCAACACCTTTTAAATATTGAATACTATCTGTGAGTTTCATATTTCTATTATAACACATACCATAAAGCGACGATATTTCGCTTTATGGTATGCTAATAAGAAAGCTAGGAAGTCCGCCATAGTGACTTCCGCCTGACCGTTAGCGACTTTGTTGCTTTACGGGCAGTGCTTTTTATACAATAAAAACGATGTTTCCATCGTTTCATTCAATCTTCGATTTGTTCGCTATGTTCTTGATGTTTTGCTACAAAAGTCATGATAAAGCTCACTCCTTTACCTGCCGAAAGAATAACACCCAAAATATCAACTATCATATAAGCAATAGAAGTTCCAAATAATTCACGTGTATTAGGCGAAGCAAAACCAATTAAAGCAAACAGAACGCCAATAGCTGAAAAAATTCCCATGACAAGTAAGAAAATTGACCAACCATAACCTGATTTTTTATCCATTTTCACAAAAGCCAACCAGTAAAGAACAAGAAATATAAGCCCTATAATAACTGAAATGACAAGCGTAGCATTAGAAATTGATTGAGCAAGCGATTGAGATTGAGAATCTATCCCCGCATTTTCATAAACTTTATGTATGACAGGCTTTGAAACTGCACTACTTATCAGACTAATCAGAACTCCAACAGAAGCAATAATCGCACCTATAAAGGCCCATAATTTTGGTTTTGACATTTTCTTTTCCATAAAAGTTTTCTCCTAAAATAGTATTTTCTACCATCATTATAGCATTTTTATATTTTATTAACACAAAAAAACTGTCCGAAGACAGTTTTTTACTCAATTTACTAAAATTATTTAGCGATTTTAGCGAAGTATTCAAGAGTACGAACAAGTTGTGAAGTGTAAGACATTTCATTGTCATACCAAGCAACTGTTTTAACGAGTTGATCGTCACCAGCAGTTGTAACTTCAGTTTGTGTTGCGTCAAAGATTGAACCGTGGCTTTCACCAACGATATCTTTAGAAACGATTTGATCTTCTGTGTAAGCATAAGAATCGTTTGCAGCAGCTTTCATAACTGCATTGATTTCGTCAACTGTAACTTTCTTATCAAGGATAGTTACAAGTTCAGTCAATGATCCTGTTGGAGAAGGGATACGTTGAGCATGACCTTGAAGTTTGCCGTTCAATTCTGGCAATACAAGACCGATAGCTTTAGCAGCACCAGTTGAGTTAGGAACGATGTTTTCAGCAGCAGCACGTGCGCGACGGAAATCACCTTTACGATGTGGACCATCAAGAAGCATTTGGTCACCAGTGTAGCTGTGAACTGTAGTCATTGTACCAACTTTGATACCGAAGTTCTTGTTAAGAGCGTCAGCCATTGGTGCAAGACAGTTAGTTGTACATGAACCAGCTGAAATAACTGTTTCAGTTCCATCAAGTTCGCTGTGGTTAGTGTTGAAAACGATAGTTTTAACATCAGATCCACCAGGTGCTGTGATAACAACTTTTTTAGCTCCGCCATTAGCGTGCAAGTGTTTTTCAGCTGCAGCTTTTGTTGCAAAGAAACCAGTTGCTTCAAGCACGATTTCTACGCCTTCGCCAGCCCAGTCGATTTGTTCAGGATCACGTTCTTGAGTAACTTTTACAAAGTTACCGTTCACTTTGAATCCACCTTCAGCAACTTCAACTGTACCATCGAATTTACCTTGAGTTGAATCATATTTCAACAAGTGAGCAAGCATTGCTGGATCTGTAAGATCGTTGATTGCTGCAACTTCGACACCTTCAACATTTTGAATACGACGGAATGCAAGACGTCCGATACGACCGAAACCGTTAATACCAACTTTAACTACCATGAGTAGTTGCCTCCTTATAGGAATTTTATTTTATAAAAGGATACCCTTTTAATTGATTAAGTTAAACATTTAACTTACATTATTATTTTAACACTTTTTGGAAATTTTGCAAATAAAAACTTCCTAAAATCCCTATAGTTAGCGGATATGTGCCGTTATCAGTATGAAAATGATTACATGAATTTGTTAGACATTTTATATTTTTGACAAAATTGCCGTAGGGGCTAGAGAATTTATTCTCAGCCTTCTCGGACAGGGTGAACTTATAACGGAGTTATTAGTTTGTATTCCTGTCAAAAATTATTTTCCAAATAATCGAGCAAAAAAACCATGATTTTTTTCAGATTTCATCTGTGTTTGTAGCTCATCAAAAAAAGATTTCTGGTCCATCAATGCTTTTTCCATCAATTCTTGTTGCTTTTTGATTTGTAAATCTTTTTCAGATATCTGCGCATCTTTGACAGATAACTGCTCATCTTTTGACAAAAGTTGCTGATTCAAACGATCAATCTCAGCATTTTTATCCTTCATCAAAGCACTTATCATCTCATAAGCCGCCGAGGTTGCATCATCATTTTGAAGCGCCAGTTCAGTTGTAGCTTCATTTTTCTCGTTATCCACAACTTCCGCTTCCGCCGTGACAACTTTTCCATAAAGATGTTCCAATTCACGAATTCCCTCAGCATTCGCAACCGTAACATTCTTCTCATTTTTTTCCACAAACTGACTATCCAACGATTTCACTCGTTTATTCATTGCTTGTCGCGTCACTCCAAAAAGTTCTGCCAATTCACTTACTGTTTTTGTTTCCATATGCTCTATAATACCATATTTCCTACCATTTTAACAGTCTTTTTCTACGATTTTCAACAATATTTTTAAATTTTTCTAGTATATTATTAAGAAATAAATGAAAAACAAATTATAATTAAATTATAAACACTTAAAAAGGAAAGGACAAAATATGAATTTCAAAACCGAATCCACAGAAAAAATCAAAAATTTTTTCCAAGTAAATATTAACACAGGCTTATCTCAACAACAAGTCCAAGAAAACCGTAATATCTATGGTAAAAATGAATTTAACGAACAACAAACTGCCAATATATTTCAAAAAATAGGTCATCATCTTCTTGAACTGATGAACATCATCCTCCTACTTGTAGCCTTACTTTCAGCCTACCTAGCTTTCATCAGCAACGGAAATTACACAAAAACAGTTGTCGTCTTACTTATCGTTATCATCAACGTAAGTATATCAATTTTTCAAGAAAATCGAGCAGAAAATGCACTTTCAGCCTTAAAAAAACTCTCCTCACCAACTTCAACCATTCTACGTGACGGACGTTTACAAACAATCCCCTCAACAGAACTAGTCGCCGGAGATATTATCCAACTTAACGCAGGAATGCAAGTTGGTGCTGATATCCACCTCCTCAGTTCAAATTCCCTGCAAATCGACGAATCCTCATTAACCGGCGAATCAGAACCGATTGATAAAGACGCAACCATCCAAATTACCGAAGAAGTTCCGCTTGGTGACCAGCTCAATATGGTTTTTTCAGGAACAAATGTCCTCAACGGTACCGCTCAAGGTATCATCGTTGCTGTCGGAAATCAATCACAGATGGGACAAATCGCCACACTCATCGAAGAACAAGTAAAAGGTAAAACGCCACTTCAAAAAAGAATTGACACACTCGCAAAACGTCTGACTGCGATTGCCTTTGGTGCAGGCGTCTTAATTTTCGTAGTCAATATTCTTCTTGCTGATATTCCACTCATTGACAACCTCATGACTGCCGTTGTCCTCGGAATTGCCGCCGTTCCCGAAACTTTACCTGTCATCGTCACTCTCAGCCTCATTTATGGCGTCGAAAATATGGCACATAAACGAGCGATTATCCGAAACATTCCCGCCGTAGAAACACTAGGAAATGCCACCGTGATTGCTTCTGACAAAACAGGAACACTCACGCAAAATCAAATGACCATCCAAAAACTCTGGCTCTCTGGAAAAGACATCTGGACTGGTGGACATTTATCTGACCATGAAGCAACGCTCATGCAAAATTTTGCTTACGCATCCGATGCCACAGCTCAATTAAAAGATGGAAAATGGGAAATTCACGGAGACCCAACAGAAGCAGCAATTATCCGTTTTCTCATCTCTCATGACATCTATCATCCAGAAAAAGCGCCAAAACGAATTACCGAATTACCATTTGATAGTAGCCGTAAGAAAATGTCCGTTGTTATTCCTCATCCTCAATATAGCGGACGTTATCTAGTTCTTACTAAAGGCGCCTTTGACCGCCTCGCTCCAAGCAGTCAACACGCAACTCACCATCCTATTCTCAATATTGATGGCACTTCTGCCTTACAAGCCAATCCAGAAGAAGAATTACTCTTTGAAGCCCAACAAATCCATGATGAGTTCGCTGATAATGCCCTCCGTGTCCTTGCCTTAGCTTACAAAATCATTGATGAAATACCAAAAAACCTAGCAGAACTCGAGGAAAATCTCAACTTCTTAGGCATCATCGGCATGATTGACCCACCAAGAAAAGAATCTAAAGCCGCCGTCAAAGAAGCTAGAGAAGCCGGTATTAAACCGATTATGATTACCGGAGATCACGCTCTCACTGCCAAAGCAATTGCCAAAGAACTCGATATTTATCGTTCAGGAGATGATGTTGTCGATGGCAAAACATTATCCAATCTCACAGATAATGAACTCAAAGAAAATATCGAAAAAATCTCCGTTTATGCCCGTGTCAGCCCCGAAGACAAGTTACGTATCGTTAAGGCTTGGCAAGATAAGGGTGAGATTGTCGCAATGACGGGTGACGGTGTCAATGATGCTCCTTCTCTCCGCGCAGCAGACGTTGGAACAGCTATGGGTATAGCTGGCACAGAAGTTGCAAAATCCGCCTCAGATATTGTCTTAGCAGATGACAATTTCGCCACCATCGTCAGCGCCATTCGCGAAGGAAGACGTGTCTATGCAAACATCAAAAAGACGATTTACTACCTTCTCTCTGCTAATGTGGCCGAAATCCTAATCATGCTTCTCAGCGCACTTGCAGGTTGGGGACTTCCATTTACAGGCTTACAACTCCTCTATATTAACGTACTAGCTGATGGTATTCCTGGCTTTGGCCTCTCACGTGAAAAAGCTGGTGCTCACCTCATGCAACAACCACCAATCGGTGTTAAAGAAAGTCTATTCTCCCGTGGAGTAAGTAAACGGATAGCAGTCTGCTCCAGTACTTTCATTATCATCTCTCTCATAGGCTTTTACATAGGAAAATTCATCGAAATAAACGGAATCACTCCAAGCCACACCTTAGGACAAACAATGGCATTTGTCATCTTAACCCTTGCCTCAACAATCAACGTCTATAATGCAAGAAGTAACAAATCAATCTTCAAAAACGGACTAACAAATAACAAAATGATTTTTGGTACAACACTTCTTTCACTCCTTATCACAATCATCTTTACTCAAACACCATTCCTCATGAACATCTTGGAAATCACAAGTCTCAGTCCTATTCACTGGCTAATAGCCATTAGCCTCTCACTCATCAGTATCCTAACCATAGAAATCACCAAATTTATTCTCAATAAACAAGGAAAAAATTTCATTGGCTAAATCAAACTAAATATAAAATTCCTTCCTATGTTGATAGGAGGGAATTTTATATTTTAAAGAAAATCAACACCTATTTATTACTTTCAGCATCCAGAATTAATCTTTTATTTGATTCAGGACCTCCTAAGAAGATATTTTTATGTATATTATAGTTTTCTTTTCTCCCATTAACGATATTTTGTCCCACAAAACTATGAATTACCAATTTCTTCAAGTTTTTATTATTTCGTAAATTACTAAATATATTAATCGAATTTTTTACTTGAAAATCAACATATACATCATTATTCTTATAGATATTTCCCCCATCAACTACCATATCAAAAGTATGTAATGGATCATTCATTTTAACAAAAACATAGTATTTATAATCTTTACCAATTTCTTTTCCATCAACAATCCTTGAATTAATTGCTACTTTTTCTACTTTTATAATTTTCACATTTCTAGGATTCATTACACTAATCTGATTATTCCATATAGAAATAATTCCTCCCGCAACCACAATGACCAGAACCACTAATGCCAAAATAAAACTTTTTAATCTCCGTTTATTCCGTGTATCAAAAGTCAATTTTTTAATCATTTTTTCATCCTCTCTTAAAAGAAAATCAAGAGGAACTTCAAAATAATCACTGATTTCTACAATCATTTGCAAATCAGGATAGCTCCTCCCCGTTTCCCAGCTAGATATTGTTGTTCTCGAAACGTGCAAAAGCTCAGCAAGTTTCTCTTGAGTTACCTTTTTATCAGCCCTTAGCTGTTTTAGTTTTTCAGATAATTCCATATAACTCCTTTCTCCATAAATTCTAACAAGAATCTTCTCATAAACCTAGATAATAAAACAAACATCCGTAAAAAATTCTGACAAAATTCTTGTCATTCCTTTCATACCAAGGTTTATACCTAATTAAAATACTATTATAAAAAATCAGCTTAACCAAAAGGTTAAGCTGATTTATTCTTATGCCCGGAGCCGGGGTCGAACCGGCACTCCCGTGAAGGAACCAGATTTTGAGTCTGGCGCGTCTGCCAATTCCGCCATCCGGGCAAACAAACTATTCAAGTAAACTGGGATAGCTAGATTCGAACTAGCGCATGAGGGAGTCAAAGTCCCTTGCCTTACCGCTTGGCTATATCCCAAAATAGGCGAATGAGGGGAATCGAACCCCCGAATGCCAGTGCCACAAACTGGTGTGTTAACCACTTCACCACATTCGCCATAGTGCAACACGGGCAGCAGGAATTGAACCCACACCAAAGGTTTTGGAGACCTTTGTACTACCTTTATACTATGCCCGTACAAAATATGGAAGGGGGGGGATTCGAACCCTCGAACCCGAAGGAGCGGATTTACAGTCCGCCGCGTTTAGCCTCTTCGCTACCCTTCCAAATTATACAATTTTTGGTTCATTTAAACCATGGGAGTTAACGGGATCGAACCGCTGACCCTCTGCTTGTAAGGCAGATGCTCTCCCAGCTGAGCTAAACTCCCCAA
>NZ_BOVQ01000005.1 GCF_018403765.1 Lactococcus nasutitermitis | reverse complement strand
CCTCCAAGTGTTTTCTTTTGACTTTGTCAAAAGAAAATGCGGTATTTACGTAGTAAATATAGCATTTTGAATTTTTTTATCAGTCGCCTTGACTTTCAATGACTGGCTCTTTTTGCTAAAATGATTAAATGAGAAAAAAATTAGCTGTTATATCAGATTTTCATATGGATATCAACCATTTTTCGTTAAATGATTTGGCGGTTTTTCGCAATGTTTTGCTGGAAAATGCTGTGACAGATGTTCATTTTGCTGGTGATATGTCCAATGATTTCCATCAGTTGACGGAACCTTTTTTGACAGAACTATCAAAAACTTTTTCAGTTACTTTTAATCTGGGAAATCATGATATGGTTACTTTGTCAGAAAATGAAATTGAACAGTCAGATTTTCAGGTCAAATGGTTTGGAAATACCGCTTTTGTCAGTTTTCATGGCTGGTATGATTATTCTTTCATGGAAAAAATTGATGTCAAAAAAATCGAACAATTTAAACACAATTTTTATTTTGACAGAAAAATTCATCGTGATTTTGATGATATTATCACGACAGAAAATATTTTGACAAAACTGTCAAAAATCTTGTCAGGTCTTGCTGCTAAGCGAATTATCATTGCGATGCACTTTGTGCCAGAAAAACATTTTATCATCAATACACGCTACGAAAAATTTGCACGGTTCAATGCTTATCTCGGTTCTGAACATTTTCATGAGATTTTCATGAGATTTCCAGAAATCACAGATGTCGTTTTTGGTCATGCGCATCATCGGATGCCCCCGCAAAAAATCATTGAGAATAAGCACGCAATCAACTATCATGCACGTCCGCTAGGTTATCCTTACGAATGGCAATTAGTCAGAACTTTTTTACAAAAATTTCCTCACTATCAAATTGATGAAGCTTGGCAACTTCGTCAGCAATACAAAGCTGTCAAAGATTTGACAGACTGGCAAAATTTCCGTCAAAAACATTTGGCTGAGGAATTTCGATCTGCTCTCACATTTTTCGACTTATCTGATTAAAATTATTTTTTGACAGTTTTGCCACAAGGCTAAAGAATTTATTCTCATTCTGTCAAAAAATTCTAATCAAAAACTCATAAAAAACAAATTTCCCTCTGTCAAAATTTCGTAAAAAGTGGTATAATATCAAATGAGAACTTTGAATTCGAGAAAGTGAGACAGCCTTGAAAATACCCAAAGAAGGCGACTTTGTCACGATTCAAAGCTATAAACATGATGGGAGCCTGCATCGCACTTGGCGCGATACCATGGTTCTAAAAACAAATGAAAATTCAATTATTGGAGTAAATGATCACACACTTGTGACTGAATCTGACGACCGTCGTTGGGTGACACGTGAGCCTGCGATTGTTTATTTCCACAAAAAGTTTTGGTTTAACATCATTGCTATGATTCGTGAGGAAGGCGTCAGCTACTACTGCAACCTAGCGAGTCCCTTCGTCCTTGATAACGAAGCGCTGAAATACATTGATTACGACCTTGACGTAAAAGTTTTCAAAGACGGCGAGAAAAAACTTCTTGACGTTGAAGAATACGAGCGCCACCGACGTCAAATGCACTATCCAAAAGAAATCGACCACATTTTAAAAGAAAATGTCAAAATTCTTGTTGATTGGATTAACAATGAAAAAGGACCATTTTCCAAAGAATACGTTGATATTTGGTACAATCGTTATCATCAATTAAAAAAATAGCCTTTTGACAGGCTATTTTTCTTGTAAATTTTTTGACAGGGTAAAATAAATTCTCTAGCATTTTTGACAGTTCTGTCAAAAAAATTTTTTAATCCTGAACAAGCTCTTGCGCTTCTCTCATCTGACGACGGTAACCAAGTGTATAAAAACCTGCCACAAGAATAGCTCCACCAAGCACATTTCCACTATAAACGAGAAGGAAATTGCGGATAAAATCAAGCCAAGTTGCACCATTTTCAAAAATCGCCGCAGGAATGACAAAAGCATTTGCCACGCTGTGCTGGAAACCAATCGCAACAAAAGCCATGACAGGGAACCAAATTCCCAACAATTTGCCTGCTGCATCTTTTGCTCCATAGCTCATCCACATCGCAAGTCCAACAAACCAGTTACAACCGATACCTGACAAAATCGCCTGATACCAGCTGACAGACAGCTTTGTATTCGCCAAATTGAGCAACTCTGTCTTGTAAACGCCAGCGCTCGTAAGTCCAAGCAAGTGTCCAAAAATAAAAGCAACGAACAGCGCCCCAAGAACATTAAATAAAGTAATCACCAACCAATTTTTTACCAAATCAGTGAACTTCACTTTTTTAGCAAAAAATGACACTGAAACAGCGGTCATATTTGACGTAATCAATTCCCCGCCAGCCATCAAAATAACAATCAGTCCAATTGGGAAAACACTCGCACCAATAAAACTCGCCAAACTTCCAAGTTGCTCAGCAACACTTGCTACCACTCGGATATAAAGCAAGTAGCCAAAAGAAATCATTGCGCCACCAATAAAACCAAGTACCGCTTTTTCTATTAACGGACGCTTCACTTTCTCTTGTCCGTGGTGGATAGTAGCGGCTAAAATCTCTGCTGGATTCATCATTCGAAAAATACTCCTAAAGTAAGATAATATAATGTCGTAAAAATAACAACTCGTTTATTTTATCACAAAAAAGTAAAAAAGTCAGAAAGGCAATAAAAAAAGCTACCAAAATAGCTTTTTTCTTTATCCTGCAATCAAATCCCGTCTCCGATAAGCAACCAAGCCAATGAGAACAAAGACAACAGCCAATATTGCAATCACAGAAACATTTCCCCAACTCATCGACTCAGTCGCAAGTTTTGGAATATGATAGAAAACGTCCAAATCATGCACCCAGTCAGGAAACTTAATAATACTACCAATATAACTCATGAAAAATGTAAATGCCACATAAATCCAAATAAAAGCTGAAAATCGTGGTAGCAATGCCATGAGTAAGCCAAGCAAGCCCAAGACAAAGAAGATTGCAACAACATAAACCATTCCCGGCTTCATCACTTCAGCAAAGCTCAGCGCATGACTACTTCCCAACTGCGCCAGATAAATACCAAGCGAAGTCAAAAACATTGCTAAAGCCCCCAAAATCCAAGCAATAAGCGTATAAGTCAGATAAACTTTATAACGACTAAGTGCTGTCGCATAAATCTGCTCTTGCCGATTTTTACGCTCCTCAGAAACCATGCGTGACAATGAAGTAATCGCAAAGCAAGTCACAATCACCGAAATAATCACAAATAATGTTGAAAGATATTGTTTTGTCATCATCAGCGCACCAGCTGTAGGACTGACCGCAAAAATTTGACTCACTGTTGTAGAACTCTTGATAAACTTACTGATTTGCCCAATCATAGAACCATACACAAATCCAAGAATAAACAAACCTGCTATCCAACCAATGATTGCGCCACATTGCTGACGCAAAACTAAACCAGGAAAACTAAGTAAAGTTTTTGAAGCTCTTGCTTTACCATTTCCCTCTGGAATGTAACCCGCATTGACATCTCGAGCATTTTCTAAAAGATAAGCAAATACAATCAACACAAAACTCAAAACAAGCGATAAAACAATCGGCAGCCAGTTATCTTTGACAAAAACATCCGTCAAATATGACCATGACAAAGGATTAAACCAACCAGCACTGACATTTTCAATATCCGTTCCCATCCGAACAATATAAAGCATTCCCAGAAGTCCGAAAGTCGCTCCTTTTGCCGAGCCAGCATTTGAGAAAATCTGCGCCAAAACAAGTGCAATCATGCCCCACATAAAACTCTGTACGCCGATCGAACTCGCAAAGAGTAGATTACTAGAAAAATCCGTCATTCCAGCAATATTTTGTACTTGAATAACCAATGCAAGTACAAAACTAATCAGAACTTGCAAAGCAAAAGTTTCAATAATAACAGCTGTCGTATTTGCCAATTTCCCAACTTGAAAAGAGCGAAAAAGTTCAGCAATTCCATCATCTTCTTCCTTACGTGTACGATTTATCACATAAATAACCGAAACAATGATAAAAGTAATGGATGTAATCAAAGGCATGGTATTTCCAAAAGCTGCGGCTGCCGTAAAATCTGTAGGATGTTTAACAGTTGTCGGACCAAAAAGTCCAACCAAAGCAGGATTTTGGAACATATCAAACACACTCACTGACTGTGCCGGAGATTGCATCAGAGTCACAAACTTGCCAGCACCAGAAGCTGCAAACGCAAGTACAGCAAGGAGCCAAAAGATAAGTTTGAGCCAATCTCTTTTTAAAAGTGCTGCTAACATCGAAAAGCTCTTTGTTAAAGCTTTCATCTCAAACCTCCCTATTTTTCTTCATAATGGTGCATAAAAAGTTCTTCAAGTGTTGGTGGCGTACTTTCAAGCTTAACCACACCAAGTTTTGTCAAATAAGTCAAAATGCTTTGTACCTTATCCGAATCTACCTGAAAAGTCGCTGTATTTCCTGTGATTTCAAGGTCATAAATCCCTTCAACTTCTTTTAAAGTTTCAGGATTTTGTAGAGTTTCCACATGAAATGTATCTCGCGTAAAATGTCGCAAATCTTCAAGGGTTCCTGTATCAACAATCTCGCCCGCACGGATAACCGCTACTCGGTCTGCTAGTTTTTCAACTTCAGATAAAATGTGACTTGATAAAAGAATGGCTTTTCCTTCAGCTTTTAGTCTGCCTACTTCTTCTTGGAACACAGATTCCATCAGTGGGTCCAGTCCTGAAGTTGGTTCATCGAAAATGTAGAGTTCAGCTTTACTCGCAAGTGCCGAAATCAAGGCAATTTTTTGACGATTTCCCTTAGAATAGCTGCGCGCTTTTTTCTTTGGGTCAAGTTCAAACTTCTTAATCAATTCATCACGTTTTGCTATGTCAGGACTTCCTTGCAATTTTAAGAAAAGGTCAATGATTTCTCCACCTGTGAGATTTCCCCACAAATAAACATCTCCTGGAACATAAGCGATAGATTTGTGAATTTCTATCGCATCGCTCCAAACATCTTTTCCAAAAATCTTAGCTGTGCCCCCTGTACTTTTTATAATGCCCAAAAGTGTACGAATTGTTGTTGATTTTCCTGCACCATTTGGTCCAATATAACCCAACACTTCTCCAGCATTTACATCAAATGTGACGTTTTTTAAGGCTTGAAATTTGCCAAAGTTTTTTTGAAGACCTTTTACTTCAACCATTTTTGCCATATTTTTCTCCTTTGATATGAGATTTTTCTCATAAATTGAACTATTCTTATATTTATAGTTCATATTGTACTATTTTACTTGAAATAGTTCAAGTAAAAAGTTATAATTTAAAGTAGAAAAGGTTAAGAAAATGAATCAGACAGAAAAAAAGAAAAAAGCTATTTTAGAGACAACATTTCAATTATTAAATGAGAAAGAAATTAAAGATATTACCATTGATGAAATTGCTCAAAAAGCTGTGGTATCAAAGGTTACACTCTTTAAATATTTTAAAAATAAGAATTATCTTATGAATCTTGTTATTTTAAATGCTTTTGAATTTATGACGCAACAAATTCAAGAAATTATTGGAAGCAGTCTTGATTTTGAAGCTACTTATCGCGCGATTACAGCGATGAAACTTGAACAAGTGAAGCGATTTAGCCTTATTTTTCAGGAAAATCTGATGACACAATATACGATAAGTCCTGATTTTTTTGAGATGGAAAATATCCAGATGACGCAACTTGATATTTATCGGAGTTTATTTCAAAAAGGATATGCGGAAGGGAAAATCGCAGCTGATGTCACTGAAGAAGATTTTTTATTTATCCTACATATCTTTACCGAGGGAATGAAAGGGATTGAAGCGAATTTTTTATTTGAAAAAGCAGAATTTTTAACGCGTTTCTTTCTCAATGGATTTAAAAAAGAGGAATAATTCCTCTTTTTATTTTTCAATCTGTTTTAGTTCATCTGCTGTGGCAATGAGTTTGCGTAGGCGATGATTCACTCCTGACTTTCCAAGTGGTGGTTCAAGGAGATTTCCTAGTTCTTGTGTTGTTAATTCTGGATTTTTGAGACGTAATTTTGCTATATCAATCAAGGCTGGAGCTAGATTTTCCAGTTCTTTTTTCTTTATCAGAAATTCAATAGCTGTGATTGCTTCTTGTGAAGCACTGACGGTTTTCGCTATATTTGCATTTTCAAAGTTTGACTGTCGATTAGCTAAACCGCGCATTTCGCGAAAAATCTTTGCTTCTTCAAACTTTAAGCGTGCTTGAATTGCACCAATCAAGGTTAAAAAATCTATGATTTCTTCTGCCTTTGTCAAATATACAATGTAACGATTTTTTCGAGAAATAACTTTTGCATTTAACTCAAAATTTTTGAAAAGCTGTTGCAAATCTTCTGCGTGTTCCTGATAAACACTGGAAATTGAGAGTTGATACTCTCCTTTTTCAGGATTGTGTAATGTACCTGTCGCCAAAAAAGCGCCACGTAGATAATCAATTTGCATTCGCTCATCTGTATTTACAAAGTCTGGAATCCCACTATCCATCATCAAAGAATCCGCAAGAGATAATTCATCTAAAAGATTTTCTACTTCTTCATCAATAAAAACGGAATAGACGCGATTTTTGGAGAGAGTTGTTTTTTGATGCACACGAATTTCAGCGCGCAAACCATAAAGTTCTAAGAGCATTTGGTAAATATACTTGGCAATAGCTGCATTTTCTGTCGTAATAGACAAAGTCAGATTGCCCGAAATTCCAAGAGAACCATTCATACGAATGAGCGCTAATAATGTCCCTGTCGTAGCTAGATTTTTTGTCAGTTCTTTTTTTGTCTCTGACGTAAAACTCAAATTTTTACCTCTTGTCTGTGACTGATAGCAATAATCTCTCTAGCAACTGCTTCTCCGTCATGAAATGCGCCACCATCACGTAATTTTAGAAGATTATTAGAAACCACTGTGACGTTCTCATTTTTTAATCCTTTGAAATTATGCTCAACTTGTACGAGATATTCATCAAATTTATTAGTGTTCATATAGCTTTCTGGGACTTTTTCAATATTTACCAAAACGGTATCAATAATTGATGCACCGATATGTTCGTGCAGGACACGTACATGGTCAGCATCTGTAAAATGCTCGGTTTCACCGCGCTGCGTCATGATATTGCAGACATAGACAATCTTTGCTTTTGTTTTTAAAAGAGCGTCACAGATTTCTGGAATGACGATATTTGGTAAAATAGAAGTAAATAATGAACCTGGGCCAAGTACGATTGTATCTGCTTCCATGATAGATTTCACAACATTTTTTGAGGCAATCGGTGCATTTCCTGTTTCAGTTTCTGTCAAATAAACATGGTCAATAATTCCTACATAATCCGCAATATGACTCTCTCCAGCGACTTCATGACCATCTTTGAAAACAGCATGAAGGGTGAGTGGACTGTCTGAGGAAGGATAAATATTACCTTCAATATGGAAAAATCGCGATAAGGTCTGAATGGCTTTATAAGTGGAGCCTTGCATTTCACCGACAGCAGCAATAATAAGATTTCCCAGAGGATGACCAGCCAACGGCCCATCTGCTTCATCAAAACGGTACTGCAAAATATCGGCATAAAAACGTGGCATATCACTCATTGCAATCAAAACATTGCGCAAATCTCCGGGAGGTGCGATATTGACGGCTGAGCGCAAGCGACCTGACGAACCGCCATCATCTGCAACAGTCACAATCGCTGTTAAATCAACATTTTCTCTGCGCAGAGAATTTAAAATCACAGGAATGCCTGTTCCTCCGCCAATAACGACTATTTTAGGTTTACTCATGAGCGATTTACCGTTTCTTTCCTTTTATCCTTATCCCGATGGCTGGTATTGAGATGCCAATCATCTTTTAATGCTTTGGAAACTCGTTCAGCAAAAGCAACGGAGCGATGTTGTCCTCCTGTACAGCCAAAGGCAATCGTCAGCACAGATTTTCCTTCTTTTTGATAGGCTGGCAAGATAGGTTCTAAGAGTTTCATGAGATTTTGATAAAAATCTTCTGATTCTTTGTGGTTCATCACATAATCATAAACTTCTGAATCCTGTCCTGTTTTATTTCGTAACTCAGGAACATAATGAGGATTTGGTAAGAAACGCACATCAAAAACGAGGTCTGCATCTAATGGAAGACCATATTTGAAACCAAATGACATAATTTCAATCCGAAAAGGTGAATTTTCATTTGTTGAAAACTCTTGTAAAATCAGTCCTCGCAGGTTACGCGGTGTCAAATCTGAGGTATCAATCACAACTTCTGCAAGATTTTTCAAATCATTGAGAATTTCACGTTCTAGCTGAATGCCATCAAGTACACGCCCATCAATAGCAAGTGGATGACTACGGCGCGTTTCTTTGTAGCGTGCAACAAGTTCCTCATCTCCTGCATCCAAAAAGAGAAGTTTGAAACTGACATTTGGCTGATCGGACAGTTCGGTAATCAATTCACGCATATGGTCAAAAAAGACGCGAGAGCGCATATCTACAACCATTGCGACTTTATCAATCGTGTTTGTCGCTGTGTTTAACAACTCGACAAATTTCTCAATCAGACTTGGTGGCATATTATCAATCGTGAAATAGCCCATGTCTTCAAAGCTCTGAATAGCAACGGTTTTCCCTGCGCCAGACATTCCTGTGATAATCACTATATTTAAATCTTTTTGCATATTTTTTCCTTTCATTTATGAAAATTTTATGTGAAATAATTTTTGACAGACTTGTCAAATCTTATTTTCTTTGATAATTATGAAAAAAATCTTAAACCTTTTGGAAAATAATTTTTGACAGTTCTGTCAGTTACTTTTGCAAAGCCAATTCCATTATTTTTGATTGCGAGTTGAACCCAGCCATTATTAATATTTTTATCAGTTTTTATTTCTTCACCTGCAACATATTTTTTGAATTGTTCTTCATCAATCTCTAATGAATTTCTTACTTCTTCTGTTGATAAAGTAAGTCCAAGTGCAAAACTTGGCTCAAAACGATTTTTCTTGAAAGTCCCCAAATGAAGTCCATTACGCGCAATCTTTAAAGTTGACAAATCAGGTAAATCTATCGGAAGCAAATAAAGTGCTTCTCCAAAAACTTGTAATTTTCCTTTTGACAAGTCTGTCAGTAAATTTTTCTTAGAAAATTCTTGCCAAAGTCTCATTTGCTCGCTCGTCAGTTGCGATTTGCTAGTGCTGTCAAACTTATTTTTGCCTTGTTTTTTGCTCTTTTTATTATCATTTTTTTTGACAGAAGTATCAAAAATTATTTCCTCATTTTTATCAATAAATTTGGCAACAAATTGACCTTCTCCACGAAATTTATGAGGCCAACAACGGATAACTTCGGGCATATTTAAGCCTGATGATAATCCATTCGTCTTAGGAATATTGACCAACTGTAAATCTGGATAATTTTCTAATATCCAACTCACATTATTCTCATTTTCTTCAGGCGACCAAGTGCAAGTGGAATAAATCAACTGACCAGCAGGAGCAAGCATTTTTAGAGCTTCCGCAATAATTTCTCGTTGAAGTTGCGCGCATTTTTCAGGATAATCAGCACTCCAATACTGCACAGCGCTCGGGTCTTTACGGAACATTCCCTCACCAGAACAAGGAGCGTCAAGAACAATCATATCAAAATATCTAGGAAAAACTTTCGCTAAATGTGCCGGACTTTCATTCAACACAACAACATTTTTTGCGCCAAAACGTTCAATGTTTTCTGTGAGAATTTTACTTCGTTTATGAGAAATCTCATTTGAAACTAATAATCCTTCATTGCCCAAAAAACTAAGTAGATGTGTTGATTTTCCTCCAGGTGCTGCACATAAATCTAAAACTTTCATTCCTGGTTTAGGCACCGCCACTTCCCCTACAATTTGCGCAGCAGGTTCTTGCGAATAGACCATTCCTGCAACGTGTTCAGCTGATTTCCCAGAAATTTTTCCATAATAGCCAAAACTTTCATTTTCAATTTTGACAAAACTGTCAAAACTATTATCTGCTAACTTTTTCAAAGGATTTATCCGAAAAGCAGTCACAGCTTCTTCATCAAATGAAGCCAGGAAATCTGCGTACTCATCTCCCAAAATATTCTCATATTTTTCTAAAAATTTATCAGGTAATTTCATCAAAACCTCATTAAATTAAATTTGACAGAACTGTCAAATTTAAAATTTCATATATTTTTCATTTTGACAAGTCTGTCAAAAATAATTTTACAACATCGGCGAAATCAAACGCGCCAATCCTTCTTTAAAACGAATAAAGAAACTCCGCTCCTCATAACGCTCCAGAGTTAACGCTTTGCTCAATTTCAAATCTTCCAAGAATTTCCGTCGCAAATCCTGCGCAATATCAAAATCATACAGCACAACATTTGCTTCAAAACAAAGTTGCAAACTCCGATAATCAAAATTCGCTGAACCGACAGACGCATATTCCCCATCAATAATCAACGTTTTCGCGTGCACAAAGCCATTTTCATAAGTATAAACTTTCGCACCAGCTTTCACCAAATCCGCAGAATAGAAATAAGTCGCCCAATAAACCAAAGGATGGTCCGGTTTATTCGGAATCAATAATTTCACCTGAACACCCGACAAAAGCGCCAATTTCAGCGTTTCATGCAAGGCATCCGAAGGAATATAATAAGGCGTCTGAATAATAATCTCCCGCTCAGCTCCAGAAATCATCTTCATATAAGTCAACTTAATCTGCTCTTTAGCCTCATCAGGCCCCGAAGTCACAAACTGCGAAGCCACTTTCCCCTTGCCAATCGAATCAGGAAAATAACCTTCCCCCTGCGTAATCTCAAAATGATGTTGACTATTCCAATCCAAAATAAAGCGATGTTGCAAAGAATAAACAATATCTCCCGTCAAACGCAAATGATTATCCCGCCAATAACCAAACTTCTTCGTCACCGACGCATATTCATCTCCAACATTAAAACCACCCGTATAACCAATCACACCATCAATCACAACAATTTTACGGTGCAAACGATAATTCGTCCGCGGATTGATAAGTGGCAAAATCAATGGGAAAAATGCCACGACATGACCACCCAAATCAATCAATTCCTTAAAATATTTTAATTTTGTTCGATTTGACCCCCAAGCATCAAATAAAACACGCACTTCCACACCACGTTTACGCGCCTCAATCAATGCCTGATAAATCTCCTGCCCCAGATTATCCATCCGAAAAATATAATATTCCAAATGAATATGATGTTTCGCCTGAGCAATATCTGCCAAAAGTGCATCAAATTTTTTACGCCCATCACTGAAAATCTTAACATCTGTATTTGCCGAAATAATCGAATTTTCCTCAGCATAAAGCATATTCATCATTTGACCGATTGCATGATTCTTACGCATTTTCTTCACAAAATTTGGGTCTTGCAAAGTAACCTCTGTCCGTTTAAGCTGCTTCTCAAAGCCAATTTGAAATCTTTTTCTATCCTTAAAAATTCGATAATGTGATATCCCACGACCAATTAAAACATACAAAATGAAACCAAATACAGGCAAAACATTAACCACAAAGAGCCACGACCACGTTGCAGCCGTACTTTTTCGCTCCCGAAAAATAATAACAAAAGACAGCAAAACATTCAAAGTAAAAATAAAAAGTTCAAAAATAGCTAGAAAATTGAAATTCATTGTTTTTCTCCTTACCATATTATAACAAAAAAACACCATCAATACTCATTCCACCAACAAAAAAATCCCTCGCCACAAGTGACGAAGGAACACGAAATTAAAATTATTTTGTCTTTTTCAAAGCACCGAACAAAACACCAGAAACAATAGCACCAATCACGATAAACAAAAGATACAAGATAGGATTATCGGTTAAAGCAAGAACAAAAATTCCGCCATGAGGAGCCATCAGTTTAATATCAGCAAGTCCAGTCAAACCACCAGCCACAGCTGCGCCAATCATAAAACTAGGAATAGCACGCGCAGGGTCAGCTGCCGCAAAAGGAATAGAACCCTCTGTAATAAAACTAAATCCCATTACAATATTAGTCAAACCAGAATTACGTTCTTCTTTAGTAAATTTATTTTTGAAAAGTAATACTGCAACCGTAGTCGCAAGTGGAGGAACCATCCCCCCCGCCATACAAGCCGCCATAACCACAGAACCACCATGAGCCACTGTTGCTGCTAAAGTTCCAGTTGCAAAGATATAAGCCGCCTTATTTATTGGTCCCCCCAAGTCAATCGCCATCATTCCGCCAATGACAAGCCCCATTAACACAGCAGACGAGCCTGATAAACCATTCAAGAAATTTGACAAAGCTGTATTAATATCTGCCATCGGAATATTGATAAATAGCATCAAAAATCCAGTAATGAACGTTCCAATCAAAGGATAAATCAAGATTGCTTTTAAACCGTCCAAAGATTTTGGCATTTTTCTTGTCAAGTGACGAAGCAATAAAATCACACCACCAGCTAAAAATCCACCAACTAAAGCACCCAAAAATCCAGAAGGAATCATTTTTGTAGGATCAAGTTTCCCAAAAGCCAATCCACTCGCTGCCATAGAACCAGCAACAAATCCAGCAACAAGCCCTGGTTTATCCGCAATAGAGTTGGCAATGAAACCAGCTAAAACAGGAAGCATAAAGGCAAAAGCAGCACCACCAATATTCTTAAAATAAGCCGCAAGCGGATGATAAACACCGAGATTTGCCAACTGACTATGTGGCACCCCCATTGCTTGGTCAATCAAGAAAGCAAGAGCAATCAAAATTCCACCACCTACAACAAAAGGCAACATAGCAGAAACTCCCCCCATCAA
The DNA here is from genome assembly GCF_018403765.1 of Lactococcus nasutitermitis. Classification (GTDB taxonomy): domain Bacteria; phylum Bacillota; class Bacilli; order Lactobacillales; family Streptococcaceae; genus Lactococcus; species Lactococcus nasutitermitis. Next base: position 264,314 of record NZ_BOVQ01000005.1, on the reverse strand, counting down.
ATGCTTATAAAAAGCTTTTCCAAATCCACCAGCACTTTCTTCATTCTGAACAACTTCTCCATCTGCTTCAAAAATAGGAGCAGTTCCAGCTAAAGTCGCCTCAATCAACTCTTTTGGATGACGAATAGCCTCTGCGACAGGCTTACTTAACAAAGATTTTCCTGCAAAACGTGCCATCTCTACTTTTTTATCTGCTGCCACCAATACACCGGAAGCCTTGGCTATATCAGCCGCTGTCAATCTATTATCTACACCGCGCGCACCATTTGTCTCAACTTTAATACCAACACCCAACTCAGCTGCTGCTTTGTATAAAGCTTCTTCTGCCATATAAGTATGCGCAATCCCAGTGGTACAAGCTGTCACAGCTACGATAAACTTATCCGCTTGTACATCAGTTACTCTTTCTTCTAACTTTTGACTGAATAATCCTTGCACCTCATCAGCCGTCTTTGCACTCAGCAATTTTTCTTTAAAACCACCTTGTAAAAGATATTTAGAAAGATTGGCTAGAGCTTCCAAATGTGTATCGTTAGCTCCCTCAGGTGCAGCAATCATAAAGAACAACTGTACATCTTTTCCATCCAGCGCCTCATAATTGACACCGCTTTCAGATTTAGCAAAAAGAACAACAGCTTCTTTCACTGCCGAATTTTTAGCATGAGGCATCGCGATTCCATCCCCAAGTCCAGTAGAAGTTTGTGCTTCCCGCTTTAAAATATCTGCTTTAAATGCGTCAAAATCATTTACATAGCCGTGAGCAACCAGTGATGCTATCATCTCATCAATTACGGATAGCTTATCCGTTGCTTTGAGGTCAAGTAACATGACTTCTTTTTTCAAAAGTTCCTTAATTTCCATTAGAAATCTCCTTTATCTTAATTTGATTAAAACACTTTTCTAAAAATACTTTGCTTGGCATATCTTCTGAAAATACTTTCGCCGTACCACAAGCTATACCACGTTTGAAAGCTGCTATTGCATCATGACTTTTACTCCATTCAGCAAGAAAACCAGCCATTGTTGAATCTCCTGCACCGATTGAATTTTTCACAATTCCTTTAACAGGTTCAGCAAAATAAACTTTATCATCAGTAAAAAGCAAAGCACCATCTCCCGCCATAGAAACAATAACGTTTTGTGCTCCCATTGCAAGCATTTTTTTCCCATAAGGAATAACTTCTTCTGTTTTCTCAAATTTCACAGAAAAAATTTCTTCTAATTCTTCCAAATTTGGTTTCACAACAATTGGACCTGCGCTCAATGTTTCTAGCAACTTCCCCCCATCAACATCAATCGCAAATTCAGCCCCATAAGATTTAACTTCTCGAATAAGTCGTTGATAAAAAGTCTCTCCCAAAGCTCTAGGAATGGTCCCAGCAAAGACAACACTATCATTTTCGCTCAAACGTTCAAATTCTTTCCTAAACTTTTTAACATCATCATCTGTTAAATTTGGTCCTGCAGCATCAAGGCTTGTTTCATTTGACCTCGTCTTAATCTTTACATTGATACGTGTTTCAGCAAAAATAGGAGTAAAAGCTGTTTGACTTCCCTCACTTTTAAGAAAATCATCAATAAATCGTCCTGCAAAGCCACCAATAAAGCCCAGCGCTGTATTTTCAACCTCTAAACGATTCATCATCCGACTTTCCATAATCCCTTTTCCGCCTGGAAGCATCTTCGTCAATCGTGTTCTATTTACTTTCCCTTCTTCAAACTGATTATATTCCATAAAATAGTCCAGCGCAGGATTTAAAGTCACCGTATAAATCATTTTTTCTCCAATTCTGTAATCATTATCACTTCATCTGCTTGCGCAAATCTAACAAAACTTGTTTGACCGATTTTGGACGAATCAATCAAAACGAAAGCCTCATCTGCTTGTAGTATCGCTTGTCTTTTAATTGCTGCTTCTTCACTATCTGGCGTCATCACTCCACTTTCCTCAACAAAAGCATTTGCACCAATAAAAGCAAGATTAAAACGATAATTTTTCAACTGACTTAAAGCGACACTTCCAGTAATGGCATCCGTTGTTTTCTTTACACATCCACCAAGGATATAGACCGTCAAATGCTCAGCTACAAGATTAGAAGCATGAGTTACAGAGTTTGTAACAATCGTCAATTCCTTTTTCAACTGTTTTATTCCTGCAATCATACTACCCGTCGTGGTCCCCGCATCAAGGAAAATAACATCTCCTTCTTTTATTTTTTTTAAAGCCTTGTTAGCAATTATTTGTTTTTCATGAACGTTTTTAGACGTTTTTTCAAAAATTGATAATTCTTTAGATAAGTCTTGAATAAGTTCTGCACCACCATGTACACGGCGCAACTTTTTTTCTTCTTCTAAATCATTCAAATCGCGTCGTAATGTGGATATGGAACTTTCTGTTACCTCTATTAGTTCCTCCAATGTCGCTCTACGTTGTTGCATAAGTAAGTTAATAATTTTTAACTTTCGCTCATTTACTAACATATCACCTCTCCTTGTAATTGCTTTCATTTTACATTATACATCATTTTCGTTCAAAGTCAACCAAAAACTATCAAAAAATACTAAAAAAAAAAATAGAATTTAAAAAATCCTATTTCTCGGATAAATATTTCAACATCTCAAAACTACTTTTCACATAATAATCAATAGCTACAGGCAATGCTTCATCTTGGATAATCATATCTGGTGCATGAAGTCCTGCCGTTCCCGCATCATTAGAACCTATAAAAGCAAAAACTGACGGAGCCTGCTTACGATAACTTGCAAAATCTTCACCAGCACTAGAAGGCTCAGGCAAAGTTACTTTATCAAAGTTTTTTTGAACCATAGCAGATAGAACTTCTGTCAATTCAGGGTCATTATAAGTCAAATCTGAACCCATAATCCATTCAATCTCAATTTTCACTCCATAAACTTTTGCACTCGCTTCAACGATTTCGATAAATCGTTCTTTTGTCATTTTACGTACTTCATCATCAAAAGTTCGGATTGTTCCCTCAAAAATTGCTGAATTTGGCAACACATTCCAAGTATTTCCAGCTTCAATATGAGTCACAGAAACAACTGCTGCCTCTAAAGGTGGCACATTACGCGATACAATGGATTGTAAATTTTGAACAATTCCCGACAAAGCAAGAATGGAGTCGATTCCCTCATGCGGATAGGCTGCATGACTTCCAACGCCCGTTATTCTAACATAAAACTGCTCAACGGCTGCCATCACACCCTTTTCACGTAAACCAATCACACTTGTCCCTAAGGTTGGAATATTATGATAACCCAAAAAAGCTTGGACATCATCTACCGTTCCACTTTCAAGCACCATTTTTGCCCCTGTTCCATGCTCCTCTGATGGTTGAAAGATAAGTTTGATTGTTCCCCGAAGTTCATTTTCACGCTCTTTTAAAATCTTTGCAGCACCAAGTAAACTCGTCATATGCAAATCATGCCCACAAGCGTGCATCACTCCAATATTTTTTGAAGCAAAATCCAATCCCGTCTCTTCTTTTACTGGCAAAGCATCAATATCAGCACGCAAAGCAATGACAGGCTTTCCTTGTCCAATTTTAGCAACAATCCCTGTTTTTAAATTACTGTCTAAAATTTCAACTCCCCAACTTTTTAATTTTTCTAGCAAAAATTTTGTTGTTTCCACTTCTTGCTCAGACAATTCTGGATGTTGATGTAAATAATGTCGAATTTCAGTGAGTTCTTTTTCAAATGTTTTTTCTATCATAAGAATTATTATAACAAAAAATAATAATAAGCTGGTCTTTTTATTGCGGTATTTTTATTAAAAGTTTTTATATATTTTCTTACTTCAAATTCAATTTTGTTAAATTGCAGCCATTCATTACACAAAAAAAGCTTTTACAAATATAAAAGCTTTTTTATTCTAAACTTATTTACTTTCTTCAAATTCACCATCAAATGTATTATCATCTTTTGGTGCTTCTTGAGTAGCTCCTGTTTCACCGGCAGCTTGTTGTTCAGCATTTGCTTGTTCGTAAAGTTTTACAGCAAGGTTTTGAGCGATTTCAGACAAAGCTTCTGATTTGGCTTTGATATCTTCGATATTATCGCCTTCAAGTGCTTTTTTGAGTTCTTCTTTCGCATCTTCCGCTTTTTTCACTTCAGCTTCATCAACTTTTCCTTCAAGATCTTTGATTGTCTTTTCAGTTTGGAAGACGAGCGCATCCGCTTCATTACGTGTATCTACTTCTTCTTTACGTTTTGCATCTGCATCTGCATTAGCTTCGGCATCTTTCATCATCTTATCAATTTCATCATCAGAAAGTCCTGAGTTTGATTTGATAACGATGGTTTGTTCTTTTTGTGTACCAAGGTCTTTGGCTTTTACAGAAACGATACCGTTCTTATCAATATCAAATGTAACTTCGATTTGTGGAATACCACGTGGTGCTGCAGGGATATCTGTTAATTGGAAACGTCCCAAAGTCTTGTTATCAGCGGCCATTGGACGTTCTCCTTGGAGGACATGAATGTCAACAGCTGGTTGATTGTCAGCAGCGGTTGAGAAGACTTGTGATTTAGATGTTGGAATTGTTGTATTACGGTCAATGAGTTTTGTAAATACGCCACCCATTGTTTCGATACCGAGTGAAAGTGGTGTAACATCAAGAAGAACAACATCTTTAACGTCACCAGTGATGACACCACCTTGGATTGCTGCACCCATTGCAACAACTTCGTCAGGGTTGACTGATTTGTTAGGTTCTTTACCTGTTTCTTTCTTAACAAGTTCAACAACGGCTGGAATACGAGTAGAACCACCAACAAGAAGAACTTCGTCAATATCAGATGTTGACAATCCAGCTTCTGCAAGAGCATCACGAACCGGACGGCGTGTACGTTCAACAAGGTCAGCAGTCAATTCATCAAATTTTGCACGTGTCAATGTATTTTCCAAGTGGAGAGGGCCATTAGCACCTGCTGTGATGAAAGGTAAGCTGATTTGTGTAGAAGATACACCAGAAAGATCTTTCTTCGCTTTTTCAGCAGCATCTTTCAAACGTTGCAAAGCCATTTTATCTGTTGCAAGGTCAATGCCGTTTTCTTTTTTGAATTCAGCAACTAAATAATCAATAACTTTTTGGTCAAAGTCATCTCCACCAAGATGATTATCACCAGATGTTGCTAAGACATCAAAGACACCGTCACCGAGTTCAAGGATTGAGACGTCAAATGTACCACCACCAAGGTCAAATACAAGAATTTTTTCATCACGGTCAGTTTTATCAAGTCCGTAAGCAAGTGCAGCTGCAGTTGGTTCGTTGACAATACGTTCTACTTCAAGGCCAGCAATTTTACCAGCATCCTTTGTTGCTTGACGTTGGGCATCATTGAAGTAAGCAGGAACTGTGATAACTGCTTTATCAACTTTTTCGCCAAGGTAAGCTTCAGCTGTAGCTTTCAAGTTTTGCAAAATCATTGCTGAGATTTCTTGTGGAGAGTAAGATTTCCCTTCAGCTTCGACTTTGTAATTTTCGCCCATGTGACGTTTGATTGAGATGATTGTATTTGGATTTGTAATTGCTTGACGTTTTGCTACTTCACCGACTTGGATTTCTCCATTTTTGAAAGCAACAACAGATGGTGTTGTACGATTGCCTTCTGGATTTGCAATAATTTTTGATTCAGAGCCTTCAAGAACTGCGACTGCTGAGTTTGTTGTACCTAAGTCAATACCGATGATTTTAGACATATTTAATACTTCCTTTTTTATTTTTACTTTGTGCCATGCACATTTTTTGCTTCTTCATAGTTTTTTGTCGTTGCGGACAATGTTTTATTTTATTGAGCAACAACTACCATTGCTGGTCTTAATACACGCTCATGGAGTTGATAACCTTTTTGAAAAACTTGAACAATGCTATTTGCCAGATGTTCGTCGTCTGTTGGAACAGTTTGAACTGCCATATGAAAGTTCGGGTCAAATTCATCTGCCGTTGAAATCTCACTGATTCCTTCTTCTTTGAGGGCATTTACTAAGCTCTCTTGTACCATTTCAAGTCCGCGTTTAACATCATCTGTCAAACCTTCAACAGCAAGAGCGCGCTCAATATTATCCAAACTTGGCAAGATTTTTTTTGCCAAATCTTGTGAGCGATATTTGATAAGAGAAAGACGTTCTTCGTTGCTTCTACGTTGAATATTTTGCATTTCAGCTGAAACACGTAGAAATTTATTTTCCCATTCATCAGCAGCTTTTTGAGCTTCTTCAAGGTCACTGATTTCATCTTCTACAATATCTTCAAGCGCTTCTTCTGTAAGTTCTTCTTGAACTTCTTGGTCTTTTTTTAATTCTTCTTTGTTTTCTTCGGTCATGTGACCCCCTTTTTTATTGAAAAATTTCATTTTTCTTATCATTTCCTAATTTCGTAGTGATTGCCGTCAAGATAACGATAATAATCACTGAGTTTCATTGTTAAAACCTTTGCTACTAAATCGAGAATTGATAATATCCGTTGATAATCCATCTCAACTGGTCCAATAACCGTTAAAGTACCTAAACCACGATAAGGAATAATGAACTTTTGACTGATAATGGTTAGATTTTCAAGAAAATCTTTTTTCTTGAACTCAACAGAGCGCATCTCGTCATTATCTGTGGCTTGTCTAATCTCATGTACCATACGTGTGTCATCGCTGAGCATTTTATAAAGTTCAGAGAGATTTTCTGTCGTATAATCAAAAATATTTTGACGCCCACTACTGATAAGTTTATCATTAAATAAATCTGAGAAAACTGTATCAAAAAGTTGTAGTACATCATTCACGACTTTAAAATATTGCTGTACAACTTGAGGAATTTCTGTACGTAAGGAGTAATGAATATCAATTACTTTTTTACCTACTAGACGTTCTTTGACTACATCGGAGAATACTTGTAAATCTGCTTCAGTCATGCTTTTTGGCATGATGAATTGATTGGTCCTGACTTCTCCAGTAGCAAGTGTCACCACGGCAAGAACGGAATGACTATCCAACATCACAAGTTCAAATGAAATCAGTTGCTGTTCTCTTTGAGGAATATTTAAAACAAAACTCGTCAAACCTGTTAAGCTCGATAATGTTCTACTCGCAGTTTCAAATAAATCTGATAAGCGATAAAACTCTCCATCAAAAGCTTTCATGATTTGAAAAAGGTCATTTTGACTAAATTCTTCAAGAGTGAGAACATTATCAACAAAATACTTATAACCCAAAATACTTGGAATACGTCCACTTGATGTATGTTCTTTTTGAATAAAGCCGAGTTCTTCCAAAACTTTCATATCGTTTCGGATAGTGGCACTTGATGCGTGTATTGAGTCAAGAAGTGCTTTTGAACCAATCGGTGTATGGTCTCTGGAATAAAGTGAAACAATCAGATTCAAAATCTGTCGTTGACGTTCTGTAATCATTTTTTGCTCACTTTCTTTTTTTATTAGCACTCGTACTTCCTAAGTGCTAAAATTATTATATCTCTTTTATTTAGAGCTGTCAAGAAAAAACTACAAAAAATTAGCACTCTTTTTATACGAGTGCTAATTTTTAATTCAAATCATGTCAACCACGCGTTTTTCAATCGCTGCTGTTTGTAAAATTTTTCCGATACGTTTAATCGTTCCTGAGAAGAAATAAATATAAAAATCATCTTCCAGCGTTCCAACTCGTGTTCGTCCCATAAAAACTCCTGTGGCTATTTTTACATCTGTCATACGGTCAAAACGGATACTTTCAACGGTGTGATGAAAAGGTCGCCAGTGAGCATAAATGAGACGTTGACGATTGGTTACTGCAAAAGCATAATAACCTTTTGTAGTTCGCCATTTTACTTTATCTTTATTTTCTTTTCCTGCTTGTGCTTGAATGGAATTTGCTGGCTGAAATCTGCCTTCAAAAGCAATCGCTACTTCCTCATCATCAAGTAATGCTTCTCTAATCAGTCCAAAATGTTTAATATCTAACCATGTTCCCAATAATGGGAGTAAATGATGTCCTAGCTTATATTTTTTGGAAAAAGCAGTCATATTCTTAGGTAATCTCATCTTTTATATTCCTTTATAGTAGTTTCGATACTTTGGCTGCAAGATAAATATTTCCTGCTGTGATAATTAAAACAACAACTGGATAATAATTTTCTAATAAAATTCGTCCATTGACTGCATAATAAGTCAACCAAACGACAACAAGAAATGTAAGTACGACTAATGCTATAAATGTGATTCGCCAAAAGACAACCATCAAAACGACTAGGACAATCGCAAGAAGAATAAAGATAATCGTTTCCCAATCGAAAATGAAGTGACTTACCTCTTTCCATTCGCTTGTGAGAAAGTTATTTGTTCCTGTGAAGGCACTCTTTACTTTTGTGTCTAAACTATTGACTGGTGTTGTTAATGCTTTTATCAATCCATTGATAGTATATAGCCATAATCCAATATTTACTAATAAAAATAGATAGGTTCTTTTCATTTTATTTTGTTTCCCCTTGTGAAATTTTCATATCCTTACTATTATACGAAAAAACCATAAAAAATGGGGAAATAAAATCAGATTTCTTAATATTTTTTTATTTTCTAAGAAATCTGATTTTATTTATTCTGGTAAAAGCTGTAAGTATTCTTCCAAGGTGAGATGATGGCTTGTCATGTATTCCGCATTTTGGACACCGACATAGCGAAAATGCCAATCTTCAGGATGTACTCCTGTACTGTTTTCGCCCCAACTTGTAAAACGCTGGACAAATCCATATTTGGGAGCAAGTGCTGCTACTTTTGAAGAAATAGCAAGCGGACTTGCATTTAAACTATTGACGTTACTCATATCAATCGCAAGTCCTGTTTCGTGTTCGGAACATTCTGGCGGTTGAGAGTAAGTTTGGACATTTTGAATGGCTTGTGCTTTGGAAATTGCTGTTCCGTTTGTGTTGACGGTTCCGTCTCCTGCCATTTCATCTGCGATATACTGGTTGTAGAGTTGAGTTTGGTAAGCAACTGAACGATAGCCTGAAATGAGATGTTCCTCTGGTGAAATTTGCTGGGCGGCGGTTAAGAAATTTTTTACTGCTGTTGCAATCCGAACATCTACTTGTTTTCCGTCAACCGTTGTGAGCTGTGGGTTCATTTCTGCTTTTGGATGTTGGCGATTGACTAATACTAAATCCCAATCGGTGCGATGAGCAATAGGGAGAGCTGTTCCTGTGCTACTACTGCTTGTGGAACTTTCAGAACTTTTGATGCTGCTTGCTATATTTTTTTCTAGCTGAGATGTTGATGCTTTAGTTTTTTCTGGTTTGTGAAAGGTATTACTTGGTAAAATAAGGGTTACTCCTATGACGAGAGCGATTCCTATTAAACTTAATATGATATAAATTGTTTTTCTTTTACTTTTCATGCTTTAAATAATTTTGTCCTAATTTTCGATAGCTCATGTCACCAACTTCTCCTACTGTGAAATTACCGTTTTCGTAGGTTAAATGAGTAACTGAACCATTGTCTAATCCGTATGCTCTAGGAAGGTCTGGACGCAAAAGCTTGATGAAGGTACCAATCGTCATTCCGTGACTAACGATAACGATATTTTTTGCAGCTACTTTTTCAGATTCTGCAGCAATATCATGAAAACCTGTCATAATACGTCCTGAAAGTTCTTCCCAGGTTTCTGCCCAGCCCGCTGTATCTACTTCGTAGATAGCTTCTGCGATTTCTTCGTAACTTCTTATTTTACCACTTTTGCCTTTTTCTGCAAAAATACGTGGAAGAACACCATCAAACAGTTCGCCATCATAGCCGCCGTCAAAACTGCCAAAACACCATTCGCGGATACGTTTGTCAAATTTATAGGGAATATTTTCATTGTCAGAGTATTTGAGGACAAATCCCATTGTTTGGATGGTGCGTCCTGAGTCTGATGAATATGCTCTATCAAACTTGATTTTCTTTTCTTTAAAGCCTATGCCAAGCTCGGTAACACCAAGTTCTCCATCTGCGGTTAATGGTGTGTCAGACCAGCCTTGAGCGCGACCGATTGTATTGAACATTGTTTTTCCGTGACGGACGAGATAAATATTTATCATGAATTTTTTCTTCACTTTCAGTGATTTTCTTTATATAAATTATATCATAAAGTCTATTTTTCAGCTGTCTTATTTGAATGTAACAAAAAACAGAATTTTATTTTGAAAAATCCTGTTTTTCCTGTTATAAATTTTTTTGACAGAACTGTCATAGAGACTGTTGTAAGTTTGTATCTCTGTCAAAAAATTTTTAGTTCTTAAATGAGTGAATGGGAGCTGGAATTTGTCCACCACGAGCGATAAAATCGGCTGAACTGGCTTGATTGACTCGCATCACTGGAGCAGTACCAAACAGTCCACCAAATTCGACTTGGTCGCCCTCTTTTCCAAGTGGAATGACACGAACAGCGGTTGTTTTCTGGTTAATCATACCAATCGCTGCTTCGTCGGCAATCATTGCTGCAATCGTTGTTGCCGGTGTGGCTTCGGGAATGGCAATCATGTCAAGACCAACGGAACAGACACAAGTCATCGCTTCGAGTTTATCAAAACTGAGCGCTCCGCTATTGACCGCGGCAATCATTCCTTCGTCCTCAGATACGGGAATAAAGGCCCCAGAAAGTCCGCCAACACGCTCTGCTGCCATGACACCGCCTTTTTTGACAGCATCGTTGAGCATGGCAAGTGCCGCTGTTGTGCCATGTGTCCCCACTGTTTCCAGTCCCATTTCTTCAAGGACGCGCGCGACAGAATCGCCAATCGCTGGTGTTGGTGCGAGCGAAAGGTCAACAATGCCAAATTCAACATTGAGGCGTTCGCTGGCGAGTTTACCAACGAGTTGACCAATTCGTGTGATTTTGAAAGCTGTTTTTTTAATCGTTTCTGCGAGAATATCGAAACTTTCACCACGGACTTTTTCGAGCGCACGCTTGACAACACCTGGGCCAGAAACTCCGACATTGATAATCGTATCAGCTTCGCCAACACCGTGAAAAGCGCCCGCCATAAACGGATTGTCCTCGACAGCATTCGCAAAAACGACAAGTTTGGCACACATCCATTTGCCTTTTGTGGACATTTCCTTGATAATCTCGCCCATGTCGCGAACGGCGGTCATGTTAATCCCAGCTTTGGTTGAGCCGACATTGACAGAAGCACAGACACGGTCGGTCACAGAGAGCGCATTTGTAAGGGAATCAAGGAGAATTTTGTCGCCTTTTTGATAACCTTTTTGCACGAGCGCTGAAAAGCCACCAATAAAGTCAATACCAATCTCCTTGGCAGCTTTGTCCATCGCAAGCGCGAGCGGTGTGTAATCCGTCGCGTCTGTCGCTGCGCCAATAATCGCAATCGGTGTGACAGAAACGCGTTTATTGACAATCGGAATGCCGAGTTCATCAGAAATTTCGTTGCCGACTTCAACAAGTCTGCCCGCTTTTGTGACGATTTTTTGGTAAATTTTTTCAGCTGCTTTGTCAATATCTGGGTCAATACAATCAAGGAGCGAAATGCCCATTGTGATTGTCCGAATATCGAAATTTTGCTCCTCAATCATCGTGATTGTTTCTTTTATATTTTGAATGTCCATTTTTTCTTTCTTCACTTGAAAATTTATTTTTGACAGGGCTACAAACTTACAACGTCGTTATAAGTTCACCCTGTCCGAGAAGGCTGAGAATAAATTCTCTAGCCCCTACGGCAGTTCTGTCAAAAAATTTTTATCATAAAAAGTTGCTGACAAGTCTATCAAAGCTTGTGCATTGCGTCAAAAATTGCTTGATTTTGCACGTGAATGGTAACTCCAAGCGCTTTTCCTTTATTTTGCAAAGTATCTTTTAGATTAGCAAAATCCGCTGTATCTGAAGTTTCAACAATCATCATCATTGTAAAAGCGCCACTCATCAAAGTTTGTGAAATTTCTATAATATTTGCTTGAAGCTCCGACAAAGTTGTTGTCACTCCTGCTACAATCCCAATCTTATCTGCTCCGACAACGGTTACTACTGCACGCATTTTTGTCTCCTTTTGATTTCAAAGTAATAATTTTTTCTATTATATCATATTTTTTAAGCATTCTTCTCTTTTCATTCAAAATTGTCAGAATTTTTTCGTTAATTTTCGGTATTTCCTTACATTTTTGTATCTCACTTCTGCTGTCAAGGAAATTTGTGATTATTTTTGTTATAATTTTCTTATGAACTTCAAAACTTTTCTTAATTTTGTGAGAATCCAAACCTTGCCTGTCGAAGCTTTTTCGCCAGTTGCAGGAATTTTATTTTCTATTTGGTATTTTCACAGTTTTCATCTTTTACCAACTATTTTATTTTTGATTGGTCTCATTTCAATCAATCTTTTTGTTTCAGCTTGGAACAATTTGATGGACTATTACAAGGCACTTGATCCAGAGTACAAACAGCGCGGCAATATTATTGCCAACCGCAATATCAATCCAAAACTGGCACTGGCAATTTGCCTCATTTTTCTTGGAATTGACATTATCGTTGGAATTGCCGTTGTTTTCTTGACAAATCTGGCGATTTTGCCGATTGGCGGAATTTGCTTTATTGTCGCGGTTTTCTACACTTTTGGCCCTTTTGCATTCAGTCGTTTTCCGCTGGGTGAAGTGTTGGCTGGACTTTGTGGTGGATTGTTCGGTTTTTGCTTAGCTGTCTATATCAATTCCTTTGATAAAGCTTATTTCGTTATTCATTTTATTGATTGGAAAATGCTCTGGACTTGGGATTTTAAAGCACTTTTGCCGATTGTCCTTGTGGGAATGATGTGCTTTGCGCAAAATTTCAACGTCATGTTTTCTGATAATATCTGCGACTTGGAGCAAGATGTCAAAAACGGTCGCTTTACCTTGCCATATTACCTTAAAACGCCTGCTAGTTTGGTACTTTATATTGCAATGTACATCTTTGCTGCAGCCTGTGTTCTGCTGGCAATCATTCTTGGAATTTTACCAATTTGGTGTTTGTTGATGTTGCTTGAAGCCCCAATAATTATCATGAACATGAGAAAATTCTTAGCAAAACAGGTTAAGTCTGAAACCTTTGTTTATCAAATTCGCAACCTTGTTTTGTACAATGGCGGACTTGCTGTGACCTTATTGATTGGAATTTTATTAAGAAAATGAGAGAAAAAGAAATTTTATCTGAGCGTTTAAATTCTCATGGACTTCTCATGAAAAAAGCGAATGTTCTTGACGTTTTGCGTCAAACTATAGGTATTCAAGCTCAAGCACAGCGCGAAGCCGAACTTAATCTCGCTCTACGCAGCCAAGATTTATCTTTGACAGAACTGTCAAAACTTTATGAAGAAGGAAAAATCGTTCGTAGTTGGGCAAATCGCTGGACTTTGCACCTTTTGACCTACGAAGATTGGGAATTACTCATCAATGCACGGCAAAATGAAAGCTTACCAAATTCTTATTTTTTAGGTGAAAAAGAACTTGCTCTAGCTGTTATCACTTTTCTGACTGACTTATTGAAAGTTCGGAAATCATTGACAAAATCTGAAATAGAAGCTCTAATTAGTCAAGATTTTCCGAACTTTAATCTCAAAAGCTATTTACTCCAAGCCGTCCTGCAAACGATGATGCAACAAGGAATTTGCTATTTTGATGCTGGAATTTCTAGCAGAGCCTATCGCCTTGTTTTTGCCGAACATTTCCAGCGAACAACTGCCGAGCGAGCAATTGAACTTCTCATTCAACGCTACATGACAGGCTTTGCGCCAGCAATTTTAGAAGATTTTATCAAATGGTCTGGCTTAAAAATTTCCATCGTCCGCCCCATTTGGCAAAAAATAATTTTTGACAGTTCTGTCAAAAATATTGAAAGCACTGGCGGAAAAACTTTTATTGCTGCACGTTTTGACAGTCTTTTGACAGGCTACGCGGATAAAACTTGGCTCACTTCCCAAGATAAAATTCCAGAAATGTGGAGTAAAAACGGCATTCTCATGGCACCGATTATTTTTGACAATCAGCTCGTTGGCAAGTGGCATTATAAAATATCTGCTAAAAAAATTACTTTCACAGTTGAGCATTGGCTTCCTCTAAATCAATCTCAAATCGAAGAAAAGTTATCTGATATTGCTCATTTTTTAGAGAAAAAAATGCAAACAATAATTTACAAACAAATTTAAAACGAGCTATCACTCGTTTTTTACTTTTTAATTTTTGCCGAAAAACCCAATTTTTCAATCGCAGCTTTTGTCGTTGCACCAATCGCAATAAATTCAAGTGGGTAATAATTTTTTTTATAAGAAGAATAAAACCGTGCCCAGCTTGACGGACTAGCAAAATAAACCGTCGAAATTTCCTTTTCACGCAAGATTTTTTCCAATACTAACTGATGTTCCTCATAAAATTGATTCTCGTAGCAAACAACAGATGTCACCTGACAATTGAGCAATTTTTGACTCAGACTATCATCTGCCAAATTACTTTTTGGATAAAAAATTTTAGCTTCTGCTGGAAATTTCGCCTGCCATTCCTTTATCAAAGCTTCCTTTGTTGCCACATCTGGTATAAAATCAACCGTCAAACCAATTTCTTCAACAACTTGTGCCGTTTTTTTCCCAAGCACAGCAATCCTTGGAATTTTTGACAATTCTGTCAAAAACGAAAACAACATTTTGACAGGAGCTTGACTCGTCAAAAACAACCAATCAGCTTCTGTCAAATCCGCACATTCTTTTTTTGTCAAATTTCTAACAAGCAAACGACTCAAAGGCACCTCTAGCACTTGATAAGCTCGCTTTTTAAAAAATAATTTATCCGCGCGATTATCCTCACGTAACAATAAAATTTTTTTCATTTTAATTGCTCAAAAGCTTCCTCTGCCAAAACAGACGGATTAGCACCTTCTAACGCAATTTTCCGTCCAACATCCTCTTGTGATTTTGCCAAGAAAGCATGGAAAATCCAGCTATCTCCTGATTTTTGTGCTAAAGCCCCAAGTGGAATATCACAGTTTCCATTCATCAAAGCAAGAAATTTTCGCTCCGCTTGAGCCGCTTCCGCTGTTTCTTCATCATTCAAACTTCTAAGCAAGCTCAGCATTTTTAAATCATCTTCCCGACATTCTAAGCCCAAAATTCCTTGCGCACAAGCTGGCACACATTGCTCTGCCGTCAAAACTTCCAACGTCAGATTTGCCTCATAGCCCATACGCTCAAGTCCAGCACATGCCAAAACAATACCATCTAGCTGTTCACCTTTTAATTTTTCAAGACGCGTTTCAATTTTCCCACGAATAGGAGCAATCGTCACATTTGATAACAGATTTTTCAACTGCTTTTCACGCCTTACCGAGCTCGTTCCTAGGCGAATCAAACCAGATTTATTCAGCGGATTTTCTCCTTCATAGACAATACAATCTAATGGATTAGCACGTTTAGGAAAAGCAGCCAAAGTCAAATTTAACGGTAAAAGGGCAGGCATATCTTTCAAAGAATGTACCGCAAAATCAATCTCACCAGACAGTAAAGATTTTTCAACCTCCGTAACAAAAATCCCCTTGCCACCAATAACTGATAAATCTGACTTCTGATCTCTATCTCCTTGCGTTGACAAACCCACCACTTCAATTTCCAAATCAGGGTTCCCCCTCAAAAGTTGTTCAATCACAAGTTCCGTTTGTCTCATTGCCAGCGGACTTTTCCGCGTTCCAACACGTAATTTTCTCATTTTTTATGCTCACTTACCACTTTAAAAGCAACATCTGCTGCTGCTAAAGTCTTCTCAATATCTGCATCAGAATGTGCCGTTGATAAAAAACCTGATTCAAATTGTGATGGTGCGAGATAAATTCCATTTTCAAGCATTGTCTTAAAAAATAATGCAAAAGCATTCGTATCTGAAGTTTTTGCCGTCGTAAAATCAATTACCTTCTCATTAGTAAAGAAAATTCCAAACATCGCACCTACACGATGTGTCACAAAAGGCACAGCATATTTATCAGCCACATCCTGTAAGCCATTCAAAAGTTTATCCCCCAAACGCTCTAATTCTTGATAAGATTCTTTTGTTAGCTGACTCAACGTTTCAAATCCAGCCGTCATCGCTAATGGATTCCCCGATAAAGTTCCTGCCTGATAAACACTTCCAACAGGCGCTACTTGCTCCATAAACTCGCGCTTTCCACCATAAGCACCAACTGGCAAACCACCACCGATAATCTTGCCAAAGCAAGTTAAATCAGGTTCAATACTATAAAGCCCCTGCGCGCAATGATAGTCCACACGAAAACCTGTCATAACTTCATCAAAAATCAATAAAGCACCATTTTCAGCAGTAATCTTACGTAATCCCTCCAAGAAACCAGCAACTGGAGGAACGCAGCCCATATTTCCTCCCACAGGCTCCACAATCACCGCCGCAATATCAGAGCCATAAGTTGCAAAAAGCTCAGCCACCGCCTCTAAATCATTGTAATTTACTGTCAAAGTATCCTCGGTTACACCAGCAGGTACGCCTGGTGAATCAGGCAAGCCCAACGTCAAAACGCCTGAGCCAGCCTTAACCAATAGAGAATCTTCATGACCATGATAACAACCAATAAATTTCACAATTTTATTACGTCCTGTCGCACCACGTGCCAACCGTAGCGCACTCATCGTTGCTTCCGTTCCAGAATTTACCATACGCAACATCTCCACAGAAGCTACACGTGAAATGACAAGTTCCGCAAGCTTTGTTTCAATTTCCGTAGGTGCCCCAAAACTCGTCCCACGCGCGGCCACTTCTTGCAATTTTCCAATTACTTGGTCATCTGCATGACCTAAAATCAAAGGCCCCCATGACAAAACATAGTCAATATACTCATTCCCATCAATATCATAAAGTTTTGAGCCTTTAGCATGGTCAATAAACACAGGATTCATCCCTACTGATTTAAAGGCACGAACAGGACTATTAACCCCACCAGGCATAACTTTTTGTGCTTCCACATAAGCTTTTATTGATTTTTCAAACATCTTTTCACTCCTCACATCCTTCTGTCAACCAGGTCGCCACATCTTTGGCAAAATAAGTGATAATCATATCTGCACCTGCACGCTTCATACTGACAAGTTGCTCCATAACAATCCTTTTTTCATCAATCCACCCCTTTTGACTCGCTGCCTTAACCATACTATATTCACCCGAAACATTATAAGTAACAATCGGTAAATCAAACCGATCGCGCACTTGACGTGTAATATCAAGATAAGACAAGGCAGGTTTAACAATCAAGAAATCTGCACCTTCCTCAACATCGGATTGTGCCTCACGCATTGCTTCACGGCTATTTGCAGAATCCATCTGATAGCCTTTGCGGTCTTTTGGACCCGTCCGTGGTGCAGAATCAGCCGCATCTCGAAATGGTCCATAAAAAGCCGAAGCATATTTGACTGCATAGCTCATAATAGGCACCATTTCAAATTCTGCTTCATCAAGTCCAGTCCGAATAGCTACAACAAAACCATCCATCATATTTGATGGTGCAATAATATCAGCACCAGCTTTCGCTTGAGAAACCGCCGTCTTAACCAACAACTCCAAACTTTCATCATTTAAAACACAGTCATGCTCAATTACACCACAGTGTCCGTGATCTGTATATTCACATAAACAAGTATCCGCAATCACTAAAATCTTCGGAAACTTTTCCTTAATCATCCGAATCGCTTGTTGCAAAATTCCTTCATCATTGTAAGCTTCTGAACCCACAGCATCTTTATACTCAGGTATTCCAAACAAGATAACTGCTGGAATCCCCAACGCATTTACTGTTTGCATCTCAACTTCCAACTTATCAAGTGAAAATTGATACTGACCAGGCATTGATAGAATTTCATTCCTGATACCTTTACCTTCCACAACAAATAGCGGATAAATCAAATCAGCAATATTTATTTGATTTTCACGTACTATTTTGCGCATTGTCGCATTTTGGCGTAAACGACGATGACGAGCAAATTTTATATTCATTTCTATTTTTCCTCCACATTTTCTTGCTTTAAATCAAAAATTTTTTGAAATAACTCAAGCTTTTCCTTTGCATTTTCTTCATGCGCTAGTTCTTTTGCTACTAAAATAGGTTCTCGTAATATCTGATTGACAATACTTTTTGTCAACTTATTGACAGTTTTATTTTCATGTTCATCAAGCTCTGGAAGTTTGCGTTCCAAAGTTTGTAAGATTTGTTGCTGAATTCTCATTCCCTTATCCTGCAAACGGCTGATGATAGGTACAGCTTCAAGACCAGTCAACCAATCTTGAAATTCTTCACTTGCAAGAAGAATCATCTCTTCAGTAATTTTTTCTGCTTTATGACGTTCTTCAACATTATTATTTATTAAGGACTGCAAATCATCAATATCATACAATTCAATTCCGTCAAATTTGATAATATCAGGGTCAATATCTCGTGGCACTGCGAGATCAATCAAAAAAAGTGAACTATTTTTTCGTTGCTTTTTAACTTCTGACATCAAATCTGACGTAATCACAAAATCCTTTGCGGAAGTAGAACTAAATACCACATCCGCCGTTATTAAAGCTTTTTTCAAGTCAGACAAAGCTATGGATTTTCCCTTATATTTTTCTGCTAATTTTTCTGCTTTAGAATACGTCCGATTACTAATCATCAGTTGCCCAATTTTTTGCGCCGAAAGATATTTTGCAGAAAGTTCACTCATTTCCCCAGCACCAATCACAAGACAAGTAGCTTCATGAAAGTTCACATCAACTTGTTTTGCCAGCTGAACCGCTGCCGTCCCCACAGAGACCGAATTATGACTCAGAGCCGTTTCAGTATGAACTTTCTTACTCAAAGTAATCGCCTCTTTAAACAAGCGGTTAAGAATGCTTCCCGTCGCTTTATTATCCTGTGCTAAAGCAAAACTTGCTTTCACCTGCCGCAAAATTTGCTCTTCTCCCACAATCAAAGATTCTAAACCACAAGTCACACGAAACAAATAGTTTACAACTTCTTTTTCCTGATAGATAACAACATAATCTTTAAAACTATCAAGCTTTAAATGAAACCAATTTGCCAAAAAACGCTTGATATAATCCTCTCCGCGATGAGCCTGATCTACAAGTGCATAAACTTCCGTTCGATTACAAGTTGATAAAATAACATTTTCTAAAATACCTTGCTCATTTTTTAAAGCCTGCATCGCAGTTTTTAATTCCTCCTCAGAAAAGGAGAGTTTTTCACGTATTTCTATCGGTACTTTTTTATAATTTAAACTAATCACTAATAATTGCATGATTTTCCTTAAAAGTAAAGAGTAAAAGGAAACTTACGTTCCCTTCTCACTCAACAAGAGTTAAACTCTTATTTTTTATTCAAATAATCAAGAGCTTTTTCTTCTGTTAATTTTCCTGCTGTTACATTATCAGGCAAACCCACACCCGTATAAGACATACCAGCAATAAACAGACCTGGAGTTTCTTTTTCAAGTTCATTATAAACTTTTACTAAGCGTTCTTTATGACCAACTGTGTATTGTGGCATAGAGTTCGCTAAGCGCGAAATTTCAGCAAATTCGGGCTCTCCTTGTAAATCCATAATTTTACGCAAATCAGTCAATGCCAAATCTACAATTTCATCATCTGACAAATTTACATAACGCTCATCACCTGGTTTTCCCATAAAACAACGTAGAACAATCTTACCTTCAGGTGTTGAGTGTGCCCACTTTTTATGCACCCAAGTACAAGCCGTAATCGAATAATGCGCATTCCTTGAAACTAAGAAACCCGTCCCGTCAATATCTTGCGGTAAGGAGCTTCTATCAAAAGCTAGAGCAACCGTCACAACCGAAGTCGCAGGTATTGTCTTAAATTCATCCAAAAAGTCATATTGGCTGAGCATTTTTTGCATTGTATAATGTGGAGTTGTCACAATCACACTATCAAATATCTCTTTATCCCCATTTTCGAGTGTCAATTCATACTGATTGCCAATTTTTTCAATATGTTCAATAGTTGTATTTTCAAATATCTGCGAGTAAGGTAATCTTTCTTTTATTTTATCAACAACTGTTTCTAAACCTGTATTGAAATTATAAAACATCCCTTGTTTTCCACCTGTATATGGTGTATTTTTCTTATTCATTTCATTTTGCAGACGCATTCCATCAATCAAATTTCCATATTTCTGCTCAACTTCATAAAACTGTGGATAGGTCGAAAGTAAACTCATCGTGTCAAGTTCACCACCATAAACCCCAGAAAGCAAAGGTTCTATCAAATTTTCAACGACTTCGTCTCCTAAACGACGACGGAAAAACTGTCCCATTGACTGGTCAGTATTAGCTGGTGACTTTCCAATAATCAAATCTTCATAAGCACGTTTTTTCCCAGCTTCAGAGACAAGCTCACTCAAATCAAAACTCTCTTTATTAGTTGGAATACCCATGATAGAACCTGCAGGAATTGGATGTAGCTTATCATTCAAAAGAATATAAGCCTTACCTGTTGCATTATGTACCAAACGGTCATCAATCCCTAGTTCTTTTGCTAAATCTACCATTGATGACTTACGTGCCAACCAAGAATCTGCACCTCGTTCAATAATATAACCGTCCCGATGTACTGTTTCGATTTTACCGCCCAAACGTTTATCCGCTTCAAATAATTTCCAATCAATATCTAACTTCTGTTCTTCAATTGTTTTTTGCAAATAGAATGCCGCTGTAAGTCCTGTAATCCCCCCGCCAATAATTGCAATGTGTTTCATTATTTTTTACCTGCTTCTGGATGTCCTGCTGGGTGGTCTCCCATACCAGTCTTTGGTCCTAAATTCATCGCTGCCAACTCTTCTTCGCTAAAGAATTGGTCGATATTGACTGTAATATCCATACAACCAAGATATTCCCCAGTTTCTTCATCACGAACCGCCATGAATTTTTGATACATTTGACCTTGCGAGCCGTCACGTTTAGGGAACCAAAATTCCCATTCATCTTTTGTACCAGCATGAAAGTCTTCCAAAAGTTTTTCTACGTGGTGAGCCACTTTTGGGTGTAATTTCAAGACAGATTCACCAATCGCTGATGTTCTCCGATGATGGACACGTTTTGGATTATCTGTATACCAGCGAAAATTATCTTCTGCATCGCAAAAGCCCATTTCAAAAGGGCAAAGTTTCAAAATTGTATCTAAAGTGCTCGCTTTAATCGCACCTGTTGGAAAGTCAATCACAACATCTGTTCCAACAACTTCTGAAGGTCCGGCCACTTTTTCTTCACGAATATCAAGTTTACCTTTTTCCGTAGGAAATTCTGGCAAAGTATCCGGTGTACGTTTACCTGTTTTTCCTTCAAAAATAGCAATGTCAACGGTTGCATCCATACTGCCAAGATAATGCTGTTCATCATCATAAACAGCAATGAATTTCTTATATCCTTTGTTTGGCTCACCTGCTGGATTAGGAAAACGTAAGACCCAGCTATCCATTTCACCTTTTTCAAAGCTATTAAGTAGGCGTTCTACTTTATCAGCAATCCGTGGATGAAGTTGTAACACAGGTTCACCAATCGTTTCAATCCGACGTGCACGCAATCGATTGGGTTTATCTGAGAACCAACGAAAACGATTGTTTTCATCACAATAGCCCAATTCAAATGAAATTTTCTTTAACATTAAATTCAAAGTACTCGCTTTGATTGTACCTGTTGGAAATTGAATTACCGCTTCAGGACTAACAACTTTTATTTCTTCTGACATTTTAAATCTCCTTTTTATGAACTTTCATGAGTTAAAAAATTATTGCTGAGTTACCATAAGATTTTTCAAATAACTCACAAAATCCCTTTCTTATATGAATACTCATGGACAAAGGCCGTGAGTTTTTTTAAAGTTTCAGGATTAACTTCTGGCATAACACCATGTCCAAGATTAAAAATAAACCCTGGTTTTTTCATCCCCATATCTAAAATTTCTTTTGTTTTTTGCTCAATAATTTTCCATGGTGCGAGTAAGACTGATGGGTCTAAATTTCCTTGGATAGCCTTTGTCAAACCTGACTGACGCGCATCTTTTATAGACAAGCGCCAATCCAAACCAATAACATTCACTGGAAGCTCTTGCCATTCCTTTATTAAATGACTTGCTCCCACACCGAACAAGATAAGAGGAACCTCTTCTACTTGTAGAGCTGTAAAAATCCGTGTCATCACAGGTTTTATAAACTTTCGATAATCTTCTTGTCCCAATGCCCCCACCCAAGAATCAAAAAGTTGAATGGCTGATACACCTGCTTCAATTTGTGCTTGACAATAAGCAATAATCATATCACCTAGTTTATCCATCAAAGCAAACCAAGTTTCTGGCTCAGACCACATCAAATTTTTCGTTTTATTATAATTTTTTGATGGTCCCCCTTCAATCATATAACTTGCAAGAGTAAACGGAGCACCAGAAAATCCGATAAGTGGGACTGCTAGTTGCTCTTCGGTCAAGAGTTTTATAGTATCAAGTACATAAGGGACATCATCTTTAGGTGAAATTTTTTCAAGTGCTTGAACATCTGACAAATTTTTAATCGGATGTTCAATGACTGGACCGATTCCAGATTTTATTTCAACATTTACCCCCATTGCATGCATGGGCGTCATAATATCTTTATAAAGGATTGCCGCATCCACACCGTAATTATCCACGGGGACTTTTGTGACATAAGCGCAAAGTTCTGGTTGATGTGTAATTTCAAAAAGTGAATATTTTTCTTTGATTTTCCGATATTCTGGTTGTGAACGTCCTGCTTGACGCATATACCAGACAGGAACATGGTCTGTTTTTTCGCCACGTGCTGCTCGTAAAAAACTATCATTTAGTATTTTTACCAAAATCAATGCCTCAATTTTCTGCTACTTTAGCTACAACAACGCCAGCCAAAGCTTCAATAAATTTAGGATTAACATTTGGCATCTCCGGACGATGATAATGCACCCCCAATTTATCCGTCAACTTTTTACATTCATAATCATTATCAAACAACACTTCTAAGTGGTCTGCCACAAAACTAACAGGACAATAAATATAGTGAATATAGCCTTTTTCATAGTGGAGTTTTTTTGTGAACTCTAAGACATCTGGTCCCACCCATGGAAAAGGTGTTCGTCCAGCAGACTGCCATGCTTCTTCATAATGGGTAAGTTTAGCTTTTTCAGCAATTAATTTTGCTGTCTCTTTAACTTGAGGAACATACAAATCTCCTGATTGTGCGGATTTCAAAGGAATACTATGTGCTGTGAAAACGACAACCGCTTTATTTTGTTCTTCTACTGGAATTTCAGCTAATGTCGTTTTAAGATTGTCAGCCCAAGCTTCGATAAATTTTGGAGCCTGATACCAACTCTCAATAGATTTCATCTGAATTCCCAACTCGGTAGCTACTTTTTGTGCTTCATCATTATAAAGCTTTAAACTTACACCTGAAAATTGTGGTGCAAGAACGATTGAAACAGCTTCTGTTAAGCCATCTTTATAGATTTGTTGAACAGCATCTTTAATGAAAGGAGCAACGTGTAAATATCCAATATAAAGTTTATATTCAATTTCATCTTGTTTATCATTGAGTACTTCTTCAATAGCTTTACCTTGCTCCTCGGTAATTTTCACCAGTGGTGAAGTTCCACCAATAAGCTCAAAACGTCCTTTTAATTCTGCAAGTAACTCAT
This sequence comes from Lactococcus nasutitermitis, assembly GCF_018403765.1. GTDB lineage: Bacteria > Bacillota > Bacilli > Lactobacillales > Streptococcaceae > Lactococcus > Lactococcus nasutitermitis. The sequence continues at coordinate 240,601 of NZ_BOVQ01000005.1, read as the reverse complement.
CTGTTGGTTTTCTTCCGTTACGAATATGAGTATAGTAAGCCTCAATATCTTCTATATTTGTTGGTGAGCCAAAACTCATAACTAATAACGCAATCTTACGCTTTATCATTGTTCTCCATTCTATGTTCTATAAACGTTTTTTATTTCAAACAATTAAATTCTATTTCATTATATAACAATTAAAAAATAAATGATAGTTTTTCGCAACTTTTCCATATTTTTATAATAAAAATTCTCGAAAACTATTAGTATTTATGGTATTTTCCTATTAGATGTTTGTTACATCAAGAAAAATTTAAACTTTCCCTTTCTTATGCAATCGTTTGCATGCTTGTTTTTTATTATAAACTCTATTTTATTGTTTGTCACCATCCAAAATACATTATCTTTTAATTTTTAGTCCATGAAAATATAAAAAGAGAATAGACTTTTTCTATTCCCTTTTTGTAGATTTATACAAGTAAATTATATAAGCTTTCATTGCCACGTAAGTTGACAAAAGTTTTATCAAATTGTCCGATGCGTGTAAGGAGTGGTTCATAATCATTTGGGTCTGTGAGGAGGATGCCAATCAGTACTGGTCCTTTTCCTTTGTTTGCGCGCTTGATGTATTCAAATCGTGTAATGTCGTCATTTGGTCCTAAGATATCTGTAACGAAAGTTCTCAAAGCTCCTGGTCTTTGTGGAAAATTTACAACAAAATAGTGCTTCACTCCTTCATATACCAAAGCGCGTTCTTCGATTTCTTGCATTCGATTGATGTCATTATTACCACCAGAAATCAAGCAAACAACTGTTTTTCCTTTGATTTCATCTTTGATAATTTCTAATGCTGCAACAGATGTCGCTCCGGCAGGCTCGGCAACAATTCCCAGCTTGGAGTAAAGTTCTAAAATTGTTTGTGAAATCAAGCCTTCATCGACGGCAACGAGTTGGTTAATCTTATCTTTAGAAGTTGCATATGTTTTCTCGCCAACTGTTGCTACGGCAATCCCATCGGCAAATTTATCAATTTTTTCTAAAGTCACCGGTTGTCCAGCGTTAAAAGCAGCACGCATACTCATTGCCCCTGTTGCTTCTACACCAATGATTTCAACACTTGGCTGCTTTTCTTTACTGTAAGTTGATACGCCTGAGATGAGACCACCTCCACCAATTTGTATCAGCATTTTATCAATTTTGATGTCTTGCTTAGCTGCTTGTTCAAAAATCTCTAAAGCAACTGTTCCCTGCCCTGCCATGACATTTTCATCATCAAATGGGTCTACAAAAGTTTTATGATGTTCTTTGGCAAATACCTTTGCTGCTTTTGCTGCTTCATCAAAAGTATCTCCTGTTAATTCGATTTTTACGTAATCACCACCAAAAAACTGAACTTGCGATACTTTTTGATTGGGTGTGGTTACAGGCATGAAAATCGTCGCTGTCAAATTAAGCTCGTTTGCTGCATAAGCAACTCCTTGAGCATGATTGCCGGCGGAAGCACAAACAACTCCTCTTGCTCGTTCTTCATCTGAGAGTTGGCTAATCGCATAATATGCTCCACGAAGTTTAAAAGAGCGCACACGCTGTTCATTTTCGTGTTTGAGATAAATCTCTGCACCATATTTTTCAGATAAATATTTATCCCGTTGTAGAGCTGTTTTTAGGACAACGGGCTTTAGAACTTGGTAAGCATTTTCTACATCTTTTGCTGTAAGCATAATTTTCCCTTTCCTAACACTTACAAAATTGACGGCACATCTTCTGCACCGTCAAAGTAAAATTTAGAGCAACTAATATTTTATTGATAAATCTTAAATTGGTCGTCATCACCAGATTGCGTAAATGGCATTGCTTTGCGGAGTTCAGCACCGATTTTTTCAATTTCAAGATTTTTAGCTGCTTCGCGATAAGCTGTCAATTTTGGACGTCCAGCCTTGAAGTCGTCAACGAAATCTTGAGCAAATTTACCAGATTGAATATCAGCAAGGACTGCTTTCATGTTTTTCTTAACTTCGTCAGTGATGATACGTGGTCCTGTCACATAGTCGCCAAATTCGGCAGTGTTTGAGATAGATTGACGCATTTTTGTGAAACCACCCTCGTACATAAGGTCAACGATGAGCTTCATTTCATGCAGCACTTCAAAATAAGCGAGTTCACCCGCGTAGCCTGCTTCTGTCAAAGTTTCAAAACCAGCTTCGACAAGGGCTGTCAATCCACCACAGAGAACGGCTTGTTCGCCAAATAAATCTTCTTCTGTTTCTTCTTTGAAAGTTGTCTCGATAATGCCGACGCGCGCGCTTCCAATTCCTTTTGCCCAGTCCATAGCAATTTCACGTGCATGTCCTGTCGCATTTTGATGTGAAACAAAAAGTGCAGGTGTCCCGAAACCTTCCGTATAAGTCCGACGTACCAAATGTCCTGGCGCTTTAGGTGCAACCATAAATACATCAACATTATCAGGTACTTGGATATATCCAAAATGAATATTGAAACCATGGGCAAAACCAAGCGCAGAGCCGGCTTTGAGATTTGGTTTGATGTCATTTTCATAAATAGCTTGCTGAAGTTCATCAGGTGCCAAAACCATGATAACATCAGACTTTGCAACGGCTTCGCCTACTTCAAACGTTTCAAAACCATCTTCTTTTGCCTTGTCAAATGATTTTCCTTTGCGTACGCCGATAATCACATCATGTCCACTATCACGCAAATTTTGTGCATGGGCATGTCCTTGCGAGCCGTAGCCGATAACGGCAATTTTTTTGCCAGCAAGCGCTGGAACTTTTACATCCTCTTCATAATACATTGTTACTGCCATTTTAGTTTCCTCTTTTTCTATTTCCGCCTCTTTGGGCCTTTTTTTATTAAGATAAGTCTTTTGACATTTCTGTCAAATCTGAAAAGATGATTATCATCTCATCAAATTTGACAGAAATATTTTTTGACAGACTTATCAAAAAATATACTGTTAAAATTTAACCTCTTGCAAAACCAGCTGTACCTGTACGCGCCATTTGCAAAATACCGTAAGGTTCAACGACATCAATCAATGCTTCAATCTTCGCTGAATCTCCTGTAAGTTGTATGGTAATATTGTCACGATTGACATCAATAACATTTACCCTAAAAGGGTCAATCATTGTAAAAATCTCAGCACGTCTGGAAGGTGGTGCTGTGACTTTTATCAGCACAACTTCACGAGCAACGTGCGGAATATCTGTAATATCCTCAACTTCAATCACATCAATCAAACGTTCAAGTTGTTTAATGATTTGCTCCACTTCTTCCAAATCATCTACTTCAATGACAAAAGTTGAATGTGTCATTTCTTGACTTTCTGTCACACCTGCTGTGATTGAAATAACGTTGATTTGTCGGCGATTGAAGACGGCGGTGAAACGGTTCATAATTCCTGTCACATTGTGGAGTTTTGCTGCTATCATTCTGCGCATTCAGGCACCTCCTTTTTCTCATCTTTAAAAACAACACCTAAAATTTCATCGTTGTGCATGCCCGCTGGAACCATTGGCAAAACTTTTTCTGCCTTAGAAATCAAAACTTCAACTAACATTGGTACATCTTCATTGATAACTTGCAACTCTTCTTCTAAGGTTTCTGGATTGGCAAGTTTGACATGTTTAATTCCATAAGCTTCAGCAAGGAGCTGAAAATTAGGTTCTTCATCAAAGACAGATTGACTACGGCGTTCTTCATAGAAAGCTTCCTGCCATTGTCGCACCATTCCAAGTGAATGATTATTTACTAAAATAATTTTAATGGGGACTTTATAGCCGTTTAAAATCGCAAGTTCTTGGTTGGTCATCTGAAAACCACCATCTCCGACAAAGCAAATGACATTTTTATCAGGATTGGCAAGTTTTGCACCAATAGCTGCCGGAATCCCAAAGCCCATCGTTCCCATACCACCAGAAGTTATCAACTGACGTGCATTTTTATAAGGATAATACTGCGCAGTCCACATTTGATGTTGCCCAACATCTGTGACAATAATCGCATCACCATCTGTGTATTTGCCAATCAATTCAATCATTTTCTGTGGTCTGATAAAATCATTCGTATCTTCATAGGCAAAAGGTGCGCGTTCTTTATTCTTCAAAACATGACTTGCCCATGAAGCGTAATCTGTAGGAACTTTATCGTAAGCATTAAGTTTTGCAAGTGCTTCTTTCAAATCTCCAACAACTGGAATATCTGTTGTTACAATTTTTCCAAGCTCTGCTGGGTCAATATCAATATGAGCAACTTTCGCATTTTCAGCAAAACGTAAAGGATTGGAAACTAGACGGTCATCAAAACGAGAACCTAGATTGATGATGTAGTCTGCTTCAACAAGTGCCATATTTGCCGCGTAAGAACCATGCATTCCTCCCATTCCAAGTTGTAACTTATCAGTTATCGGAAGAGTCCCAAGTCCTAATAAGGTTGAAACAACTGGAATTTGATACTTCTCAACGAAAGTCCGTAATTCTTCTGTTGCATCAGCATAGTTGATACCGCCACCTGCGATGATGACTGGCTTTTTACTTTGAGAAAGTGCTGTGAGAATTTCTTTTAATGATTGTTCATCTGCATGTTCTGTTTCATGATAATTTGGTAAGAAAATGCTAGGGTCGTTAATTTCATCAACTTCTATCGTGGAGACATCTTTTGGTAAGTCAATCTCAACAGGTCCCGGACGTCCAGTTGTTGCGAGATGATAAGCCTCTCTGACAATTCTAGGAATATCCTCTGTTGAGCGAATTTGATAATTGTATTTCGTGATAGGCGCGGTAATTCCAACCGTATCTGCTTCTTGGAATGCGTCTTTACCAATCGAAGGTCTGCCAACTTGTCCAGTAAAGACAATCAAGGGAACGGAATCCAGATAAGCATCAGCAATTCCTGTCACTGCATTGGTTGCTCCTGGTCCACTTGTAACAACAACAACTCCCACTTTTCCAGAAGATTTAGCATATCCTTCTGCTTCATGTGTTGCTCCCTGCTCATGACGCGCTAGAATGTGCTGAATACCCTCAAAACCATGAATAGCATCATAGAGTGGAAGCATTGCTCCTCCTGGATAACCGAAGATAATGTCCACACCGAGTTCTTTCAAGGTTTCAAGAACAAGCTGAGAACCTGATTTTGGTTTTTCTAATTTAATTTTTTTCACATGGACACTCCCCTCTGTATATTTAATAATTTTCCATAAAATAATTGTTATTAAGCATCAGTCACACATCCATGACTGGCATCAAGTACTGTTTTCGCGTATTTATAAAGTACACCACGTTTTGCTTTTGGTTCTGGTAGGACATATTTCACACGTCTTTTGGCGATTTCTTCATCGGATACTAGGAGGTTGATTTTATTTGTGACCGCATCAATCTCAATAATATCATCATCTTCAACAAGTCCAATCAGTCCACCATTAACGGCTTCAGGAACGATATGTCCAACGACGAAACCATGAGTTCCACCAGAAAAGCGTCCATCTGTAATTAAGGCACATGATTCACCTAGTCCTGCACCAATCAAGGCTGATGTTGGTTTTAACATCTCAGGCATTCCCGGAGCGCCGACTGGACCGATATTGCGAATGACTGCAACATCGCCTGCGTGCAATCGTCCACTTTCAATTCCTTCAATGAAATGTTGTTCGCCATCAAAGACACGTGCTGTTCCAGTGAATTTTTCACCTTCTTTACCAGTAATCTTCGCTACAGAACCGCCTTCAGCAAGATTTCCATAAAGAATTTGCAAATGTCCTGTTACTTTTATTGGTTTTTCAAGTGGGAAAATAATATCTTGTGTTTCAAATTCAAGTGGCTCAATATCCGCCAGATTTTCGGCAACTGTCTTTCCTGTGACGGTTAAACATTCGCCATGAAGCATTCCTTTATCAAGCAAATATTTCATCACACGTGGGACACCACCAATCTTGTGCATATCTTCCATCATGTATTTGTAAGAAGGTTTGAAATTTCCTAACATTGGTGTTTTATCTGCAATTTTTTGGAAATCGTCAATCGTGAGTGGCACATCAACGGCATTTGCCATAGCAAGAAGATGTAAGACGGCATTGGTAGAGCCACCAAGAACCATGACAATCGTAATCGCATTTTCAAAAGCTTCGCGCGTCATAATATCTGTTGGTTTGATATCTTTTTCGAGGAGCAATTTGATTGCTGGGCCGATATTATCACATTCGTTTTGTTTTTCAGGACTGACAGCTGGATTTGATGAGCTGTATGGCAAACTCATACCAAGTGCTTCGATGGAAGATGCCAAGGTATTTGCCGTGTACATCCCGCCACAAGCACCTGCTCCAGGGATTGAATTGCAAATCACACCATGATAATCTTCATCAGAGATACTGCCTTTGATTTTTTCACCCAAGGCTTCAAAGGCACTGACGATATTCAGGGATTCATAATCTTTGTATTTACCTGGTTTAATCGTGCCACCGTAAACCATGATGGACGGGCGATTGAGGCGCGCCATGCCAATAATAGAGCCTGGCATATTTTTATCACAACCTGGTACAGCTACGAGAGCATCATAGTATTCTGCGCCAGCATTTGTTTCAATCGAATCGGCGATAACTTCACGTGAGACGAGGCTGTAACGCATTCCGTCTGTCCCATTGGCAATCCCATCTGAGACTCCAATTGTGTGAAATTGCAAGCCAACAAGTCCATCTGTCGCATTGACTGATTTCTTGATTTGTCCGCCGAGCTGTCCCAAGTGCATATTACATGGGTTTCCGTCCCAATCCATACTGACGATACCGACTTGGGCTTTTGCGAAATCATCGTCTTTAAAACCAATGCCGTAGAACATTGCCTGTGTGGCAGGTTGGGTTTCATCTTGTGTCAATGTTTTTGAGTATTTATTTAGCTCAACTTCTTCTGCTTTGCCATTATACTTGAATTCCATATTCTTAATCACCTTCATAGAATTTTTTAATGATATTAGTTTATCACTTCTTCGGAAATAAAGCAAGAATTATCTGAAAATTCATAAATAAAATAAATTTAGTAAAAAATGTTTGACTTTTTTACTAACACTATTTTTGACAGTTCTGTCAAAAAATTTGAAAAGAAAAAAGTTTACTCATCAAGTAAACTTCTCATATTTTCATCATCTGGTTCTAATTCTAAGTAGTGATAAATAAAGGATTGCGCCTTTTCTTGTTGTCCAATTTCTAAGAGATAATGAATCATGTCTGATAAAAATTCTGGATTTTCTATCAGGGAAGAATTTGCTAATTCATCATAAAGTGCAAGAGCTTCAGCATCATTTTCCAACGCTGCATTCGCTTGAGCAAACAGCCATTTTGCAAGTAAATGTTCGTCTTCAAGCATAGGAACAAGATTGAGAACTGCTTCGTAGTCTTCTTCGGCAAAATAAAGGTTGGCAAGCAAAAAAACAGTTTCATCATGCAATTCTGGGAAATCCAATGCTTGCATCAAATAGCGCTCGGCTTCTTCTTTCTGTTTAAGTTTATAGCTTATTTTTGAGAGAAAATGCAATAAAGGAACGGAATTGGGTGTTTTGACAAGTCCTTTTTGAGCGATTTCTAGCGCTTTATCAAATTGATTGTCAACTTCGAGAGTTTGAGCGTAGGGAAGTTCGTAGCTGAGGAAGTCAATATCCAAGCCGTCAAGACGTTTATAAATGCTTAGAGCGCGCGTTTCATTGTGAATTTCTCCATAAAGTAGCGCTGTTTTATAAAGTGTTTCAGGATTTTTATCAAATTCATAAGATTTTTCTAAGAAAGAAATGGCATTTTCAAAATTTCCTAATTGCGCATAACTTTCGCCAATCCGCTGATAAATCGAAATCTTTGTATCATGCAAAATTTTACGTTCGGAAAGTTTTGCATAATCATTGATTGCTTTGGCATAATCACCTTGTTCAAAATATGATTCGGCAAGGGCAAATGTAACAAGAGGAGAATCTGAAAGTGCGCGCGCTTCTTCAAGTTTACTGATAGCTGTGTCAAAATCGCCGTCAAACTGGTACAAATCGGCAATTTTGACAAGCGCTGCGACGTAATTTTCATCGCTGGCGGGAATTTGATAGAGATAGTCCAGTGCTTGGTCAAGGTCGCCATCATCTTCCGCAATCTCAGCAAGATTGATTAAGTAATCTGTTGTGGCTGGATTATCTGCCAAAATCTTGTCATAAACTTGATGACTTTCATCAATGAAGCCCATCATTTGCAGATATTCAGCGAGGTCGGCGAGCAATTCTGAACTGTCATTTTTTAGGGCTTTGGCAAGGCTATTGTGCATTCCAACCAAATCTCCCTTGTGTAAAAAATCTATTGTATCTTCTGAATAAGACATTTTATGTTTTCCTTATCATTTTTTCACTTTAAAAGTTTTTGACAGTTTTGTCAAAAACTTTTATTCAATTTTTATATCATTTTTTTCTTGATAGAAGTCAGAACTTTCGCGGTACCACGCGTAAATACGCACGACGATAACTTTTATCGTTGCGTAAAATGGAATTCCCAATAGAACGCCCCAAATGCCAAAGATTTTTCCTGCTGTGAGCAAGACAAATAAAATCGTAATCGGGTGAATTGCCAAGGATTTCCCAAGCACTAACGGAGAAACCAACCGTCCTTCAATCGTTTGCTCAATAATAAAGACAATCAGTACCTTGACAAGCATGAAAGGTCCGCCAGTTGCCAGCGCCACAATCACCGCAGGAACTAAGGCAATGTAAAATCCCAAAAATGGAATGAGATTACAAAATCCAGCGACAATCGCTAAAGCCACAGCATAACGTAGTCCAATCACTGGCAAGCCAATCAAAAACATAATGGTAACTGCAAAAGCGACCAAAACCTGTCCGCGCACGTAATTTGAAAGTTGACTGTTAATTTCATGGAGCATTTTTGATACATCAGCGCGCCAATTAATTGGAAGCAAATGTGAAACATAACCATTGAGGCGATTACCATCACGCAAGAGATAAAAGAGAACGAAGGGAAAGATTACCAATGAAATCAAGACACTTGTCGTTTTCCCAATGATATCTGTGATTGAATTTACAGCCGAAGTGGAGAAATTTTTGGACCATTCAATCAACTGTTTGGCGATAGAATCTGAAACATTGTCCAACTGTGGGCGAAATTGTGCAAATCGAGGATTTTGCAAGAGAGAATTAATCTGCTTTTGCGCCAAATCCACATAATGTGGTACAGAAGCTGCAAATTTCTCCAAACCATTGGCAATGTTAGGAATAGCAACTACCAAGCCCCAAACAATCAACGCTGCAATGATTAAAAAGAGAATAATAATCGTCACAATCCGCGGAATTTTTTTCGTTTCCAGAAAATTGACAATGGGATTGAGCAGGTAATAAAAAACAGCAGCAAGTACTAGAGGAAGCGAAACAATCGTTATAAAATCAGCAATTGGCTGAAATAAAAAACCAACTTTATCCAGCAACATCACATTGAGTAAAAAAAGCAAGATAATCGCGAGAATTGTCACTACTTTATTGTTGACAAACCATTTAAAAAAAATACTTGCTTTAAAATTTTTAGGTTCTTTTTCCATTTTTTATCCTCGTCAAATCTCTTGCACTAGAACTTTCGTTGTCTTAATTATAGCATAAATCTAGCTCAAACTTTAAGGGCTAAAGTCTGATTTTTTCTCATAATTTTTTTAATAAACGAAGCCATTTTTCTTTGTATGGCGGATAACGCAGGGGAATATCGACTCTTTTAGATTTGTACAATACTGATTTGTAATGCGTAAAGCAATCAAAACCTGCCTTGCCATGATAAGCGCCCATTCCACTATTTCCGACACCGCCAAAAGGCAAGCTGGAAACGGATACATGGACGACTGTATCATTCACGCAACCACCACCAAATGAGAGATTTTTAAGAAAATACTGCTCATTTTTCTTATTTTCTGTGAAAATATAGCAGGCAAGTGGTTTTGGACGGGAATTGATTTGTTCAATAACTTCTTCTTTTTGTTTGTAAGTAAGGATTGGCAGGAGCGGACCAAAAATTTCTTCTTGCATCACTGGCGCATCCCAGCTGACATTATCAAGAATGGTCGGGGCAATTTTTCTGCTCAGCTCATCTGTTTGTCCGCCCAGAAAAATCTGCTCATTTGTCATCAAAGCAACTAAGCGAGCAAAATGGCGCTCATTGATAATTTTAGGATAGTCATTATTTGTCAGTGCATTGCCATAAAAGTCCATCAGAGTTTTTGACAGTTCTGTCAAAAAAATTTTCTTGATTTTTTCGTCAATCAGGAGATAATCTGGCGCCACACAAGTCTGTCCAGCATTTAAAAATTTTCCCCAGGCAATCCGGCGCGCTGCCAGTTTCAAATTGGCAGTTTCATCAATGATACAAGGACTTTTCCCACCAAGCTCCAAAGTTACTGGCGTCAAAAATTCACTCGCGCTACGCATGACAATTTTACCAACAGCAGGGCTTCCTGTAAAAAATATCTTGTCAAAATGAAGCTGTAAAAGTGCTTCAGCTACCGTTTTGTCCCCTTCCACGCAACTGACAAAACTGTCAGAAAAAATTTCCGCACACATTTTTGCAATCAAGTGACTGGTTGCCGGAGCTTCCTCAGCCGGTTTGACAATCACACAATTTCCCGCGGCAATCGCAGCAATCAGCGGGTCAATCAGCAGCTGAAAAGGATAATTCCACGGCGCCATAATCAAAGCCACACCGTAAGGCTCAGGATAGATTTTTCCATATGCTGGAAAATTTTTTAGATTTGCAGGAACACGTTTCACTTTTGACCAAGCTGTCAAACTTTTTTTCGTCAATCGCAACTCATCTAGCACCACACCGACTTCTGTCGCATAACTTTCAAAAGCTGCCTTATTCAAATCTATTTTCAAAGCTGTCAAAATCTCACCATCATGAGCCACAATCCATTTTGACAGTTCTGTCAAATTTTTCAAACGAAAATCCAGCTCTCGCGTCCGTCCAGACGCAAAAAATTCACGCTGTTTTAGCAAAATATCAGAAAAATCATTCATTTTTTCTTCTTTCTATGAGGCAAAAAATTTTGACAGAACTGTCAAAAAGCCTGAATGCTTTAGCAGCAGTCTTTTTCGAATAAATTAATCTGTCAAAACCCATAAATCACATTTTTTTCAATTCATAATACTGAATTTGCAAGAAAATTTTTCGCTTCACAATCCGCCAACCATTTTCCGCAAAAAGTTCCGCCAACTCAGCTGGTGTATAAACTTTCACATCCCCCTCAGTGTTAAACCGTCGAATCCGCCAATTATAAGCGCGCGTCACCACAGGAATATAAATTTCAGCAATTACCAAACGTCCATCAGATTTCAAAACTCGCCCAGCCTCAGCAAAAAATTCAGAAGGATTAGGAAAATGATGAAAACTCGCCGAACAAGTCAGCACATCAAACGTCGCATCCTGAAAAGGCAAAACCTCTGCCGAACCTTGCTGAAAAGTAAAATCAGGATGCAATTTCCGCGCAATCTGCACCATTCCCTCAGAAATATCCAACCCTGTCCCAAAAATCTTAGCCCGTTCAGCCAACATTGACAATAAAGTTCCGTTTGCACAGCCAATATCCAAAACACTCATAGCATCCGCCAATTCCAAATGTTTCACAATAAATCGTTTAAAAAAGCCAGACAGAAAACCATCAAAAGTATGGTCAAATTTTTCAGCAATCTGATTATAATAATCTGCCGATTCCTGCTCATAATCATGTTTGTGTTGATGTTTCTTCATTTTCCTCAGTCCTCCAATTCAGGACGTGCAAATTCTGAAATCAAAGCCTCCGCACATTTCAAACCATCAATCGCCGCCGACACAATTCCACCAGCAAATCCAGCACCCTCACCACTCGGATATAAACCAGCAACCGTCAACGACTGAAAATTTTCCTCATCCCGATTTATCCGCACAGGAGAAGACGAACGAGATTCCACACCTGTCATCACAGCATCCGCCATCGCAAAACCATGCAACTTATGATCAAAGCCAATCAAAGCCTCCTGCATCGCCGAACTAATATAATCTGGAAATAACTTCCGCAAGTCTGTTGGTACAACTCCCAAAGCATAACTTGGCTTCACTGAAGCGAGTTCGCTTGAAGCCCGTCCAGCCAAGAAATCACCCACCAACTGCGCAGGCGCTTGATAAGTCGCACCGCCCAATTCAAAAGCCTTCTCCTCCAATTTTCGCTGAAATTCCACACCAGCCAAAGGATGCTCAGAAGGAAAATCCTCAGGAAAGACTTGCACCAAAAGCCCACTATTTGCATTTTGAGCATCACGTGCATGTTCACTCATCCCATTAGTAACCAAACGTCCAGTCTCAGAAGCTGCAGGCACGACAACTCCACCAGGACACATACAAAAAGTATAGACACCGCGCCCATTACTCGCCTTATATGTCAAACGGTATTCTGCCGCACCCAAACGTTTATGACCAGCAAATTCCTTATATTGCGCCTTATTGATGACCTCCTGTGGATGTTCAATCCGCACACCAACAGCAAAAGGCTTAGCCGTAATTTTCACACCTTTTTCATATAATGCAGAAAAAGTATCCCTTGCACTATGTCCAATCGCAAGAACAGCCTGTTTTGTCACTATTTTCTCGCCATTTTCCAGCACGAGCTCTTGCAACTGTCCATTTTCAATCACAAAATCACGAACTTGAGTATCAAAATACACTTCTCCACCCAATTCAATGATTTTCTCCCGAATATTTCTCACAATACCACGAAGCAAATCCGTCCCCACATGAGGATGCGCATGATACAAAATATCCTCTGGCGCACCAGCTGCAACAAACTCTTCCAGCACTTTTCGTCCACGCAAATCACGCACACGACTGGTTAATTTTCCATCAGAAAAAGTCCCAGCCCCACCTTCACCAAATTGCACATTTGAGCGCGGATTGAGCTTTCCTTCCGTCCAAAACTCGTTAATTGACGCAACACGATCTTCCACTTTTTGTCCACGTTCCAAGACAATCGGACGATAACCCATTTGAGCAAGTAGCAAAGCAGAAAACATACCAGCTGGTCCAAAGCCAATCACAACCGGACGTGTCGTCATCTTATTTTCACCCATTACAGGCTCTTTATAAGTCAAATCAGGTGCCAAAGCCAGATTAGAAATCTTTTTCTTCAAAAAGAATTCTTCATCTTTCACAGCAACATCTACTGTATAAATAAAGTTAATCTGCCCCTTATGACGCGCATCAATCGACTCCTTATAAATCCGATAATCCAGTAAATCAGCATCTTTAAGTCGCAATTTCTTTAAAATTAAACTCTTAATTTTCGTTATATCATCATCAATAGACAATTTTATTTGTGATATTCTTAACATTATTTTTCCTTATAAACTACTTCAAATTCTTCTGTCAACACTTCCATATCTGGCGAAAATAAATCAAATGCACGCCAAAATTCCTTATGAACGCGCCGCCAATAAGCCAAAGTTCTGTCTCCTTCCCCCTCTTTAAAAGCCTGTTCTTTACTTACTTCACTGAAAATCACACGTTCAACTTTGATATTCCTCAAAATTGCCACAGGATTTTCATCTCCATCAAGCAACAAATCCAACTTTCCATCCGCCGCAGGAAATTCTTCATCTTCTTCATAACCAGCAACTGCACTCGCCGTCGCCGTTTTTTTTCCTGCAAGTACCAGTTCAGCAAGTTCATCCGCCATTCCCTTGGAATCACCAAAAGCCCAACTTCCACGAAAATCTTCAGCTAAAAATCCTGCTTTTTCGATAAATTTTAATTCTTTCTCATTCATTTTTCATACTCTCTCAAATCTCGCCACCAATTCCACATGATGCGTTTGTGGAAATAAATCCACAGGTTGCACTTTTTTCAACAGATAACCACGTTCCTCAATCCGCACCACATCACGCGCAAAAGTGGCAGGATTACAAGAAATATAAATAATAGCTCGTGCAGACATTGCTGTTGCCGTCTCTATGAAAGAATCATCCAAACCTTTTCGCGGTGGGTCAACAAAGATAACATCAGCTTTTATCCCTGCATTTTTCCATTTTGGCATCACCATTTCCGCACTACCAACTTCATAATGTGCATTTTTCACACCATTCAATAGAGCATTATGTTTCGCGTTTTCAACCGCAGCAGGAACAACTTCCATTCCATAAATCTCAGCTACCTTATCACTCATGGCAAGCCCAATCGTTCCAATTCCAGAATAAGCATCAATCACTACATCTGATGATGATAATTCCGCGAAATCATAAGCGATAGTGTACAAATTTTCAGCTTGAGCAGTATTCACTTGATAAAAAGCAGCCGCAGAAATCTCAAATTTCTTTCCCAACATTGTATCTGTGATGAAATCCTCACCAAATAAAGTAAGAAATTTCTTTCCTAAAATAAAACTTCCCTCAGAACGATTGATATTCAACTGAACTGACTTTAATTCTGGAAAACTTTCCAGTAAATCACTCAGAAATTTTACCTTATCAAAAGGAATTTTATCAGAAGTCACAACCAAAGCCAACATCATCTCAGCAGAATGGAATCCTCGACGCACAACAATATTACGTAACCAACCTTGACGTTTTTTTTCATCATAAGCCGAAATTTTCAACACTCTAAACTTATCACGCAAAAACTTTATCAGCGCATCAATTTCAGGCGCCTGAATATAGAAATCTTCAATTGGAATCAAATCATGAGAATTTTTCCGATAAAAACCTGTTGTTAATTCTCCATTTATCATCCGAACAGGTACTTGTGCCTTATTACGATAAGCAACTGTTTCTTTAGCCCCCAAAGTCTCAGCCACAGGAAAATCAACTTTCCGAGCCGTTTTTTTCAACAATTCAACAACTTGTTGGCGCTTATAAATCAACTGCTCAGAATAAATCAAATGTCCCAAATCTGCAATCCCCGTCCGCAGATAATCAACATTAAGCCCTGAAACACGTTTATCCGTTGACTTTATCATCTCCTCCACGCGCCCAAAACCAAAGCTCTTTCCCACCTTCGTCACTCGCATTTTAATTTTTTCATCTGGCAAAGCATTATCAACAAAAAAAGTAAAACCATCAATCTTAACAACTCCCTGCCCCTCATGTGTTAAATCTATCACATCTGCTTCAAATACATCATTTTTTTTGAAATTTACCATGCCCCTATTTTATCATATTTTCTCGCATTTATCCGCCCCTCTTTCACAAAAAAATAAGCCCGAAAGTTCCAGACTTATTTAATCTTCAAATTCTCCCTCTAGCCAATCATCTACCCATTTTTCCGTTTCATTATCAATCTTTGCAGGAACAACCACGATTTCCGGTAAATCATGACTACTTAATTCTCTAATTTCAGCTTTTACACTAGCAAATTTCCTGCTGTATATCAGACATTCTAGCCTAAATTCGGCTAGATTTTCAAAGTTTTCATTCCAAACAAAACTACTTTTCACTTCCTGCAAATGAGCAAACGCAGCATAACGCTTTTTAACAAGATTATCCGCAACATTTTGTGCTTCTTCTTCACTAAAAAAAGTACTAATCACCAAACTAAATTTACTCATATCATCCTTCCTGACATCAAAATCACTCTTTTTAGTTTATTATATCACATACACAAAGTAAAGAAATATTTCTAAAACATAAAATTATTATTCAAAATACATATCATCCTAATTCAGTCGATAAAATATCATTATTATCAGATACCGAATCTTTCGTAAACCAAAGATAGGCACCATAGAAAGCATTGATAAGCATAGCAATTTGAAGAATAAACATTCCAAGTACAGAACTTCCCGTAGTCTGCAAAGTATTAAACCATATCACAACATTAATCATATCAATAAGTATCCAACCAATCCACTGACTACGATAACCATAAGTCATGAGTAATTGACTAATAATAGCAAGAGGAAGCAAAGAAGCATCTAAAAATATTTGTTGCCCTCCCAAATGATGACTTGTTAAAAGTACTATCCCATAGATTATCGCAAAAGCAATAACTGATAAAAGAGCTTTGGGCAATGTAATCTTCTTAGAAGTCACTTCATCTTTCTGCGTTTCAGACAAATCTTTTTGCCAAGCATAAATACCAATGAATTGCATCACGAGATAATAGCTCTGTGAAAACATATCACCAACCAAATGAGTTCGCATAGCAACCACAAACCAAAAGATAGTAGAAATTAATCCAAAAGTGTAGTTCGTCAGTCGTCCACGATTTACCAAAATCAAGTTAACAATCGTAATAAGCCCAACAATAAGTGACAGATTACTCATTGTATCAAAAGTCCCTGACAAAATATAAGCGACCACTTGTGAAGCAAGTAAAATCGTAAGCAAAAGATAATCTTTCCCTGTAAGTGTCGTCAATTCTTTTACAATCACTTTAGGATTAAAGCTATTTCTAATCCCTTCAATAAAGATAGTTAATTTTCTCGTGTTCATGTTATATGTCCTCATATTTCTATTTCAAATGTGCGATTGTTATATTCAATCGTGTACTTATTGCCTCAATAGCTTGTTTATAACGTAGATAAAATCCTTCTTGTGGCGTTTTTCCTTGTGCATCTAGTAAAACAATTTTATTTTCAAATCCATATTTTATGAAAAGCGCCATAAGTTTATTATGATATTCCTGACGACTCTCCTCCCATTCCATATTCCGAAAACCATCATCAATATAAACTGTCACCGGTGGAATAACCAAAATCAAGTCGAAACTCTCTTTAGCAATCGTAAGTTCAAATAAATCTTTTAATTGCTCATTTTCCACCTTAGAAAGATATAAATCCGCATAAGTCTGTGTCACAATAGCATCCGTATCAAAGAAAGTGATACCACTATTTGACGGACTACAAATTTCTCTATAATTCGCCGCACTCTGTCCCAAAATAAAGTTAGCATAGTCACTTACAGTGAGTTCCTCATCTGTAATATTAGCTTTTTCTTCATAAAGTCTCGCATATTCTTCAGAAAATGGAGCATTGAGAGAACGAGCCAAACGACGAACTAACGTTGATTTACCTGTGCTTGCAGAACCTGCAATTAAAACTTTTTTAGTAAAATGTCTCCGAAAAACGCGATTGATTTTATCCCAATGTTTCATCGGTTCCTGACGAATTTCGGTAGCAGAAATACTAATATCTTGCCGATTTTCTATTTCCACACTACAATTCTTCGGCAATAGCTTTTCAAGTTCACTCACATATTCAGCCTCACTGACATAGATAGTAAATGTGACACTCTCAAATTCTTCTACAATACTTTCCCTCATCACACCAATAAAAGCTTTGGTCCACTCCTTCCAACCCAGAGGATATTCTGGCATCCCATTTTCATTGAGCAAAGCCACACGCAAATTCAATTCATCATTATAAGCTTCTCGAAGATAACGAAATCTTTTTTCCAACGAAAGTCCTATCTTATCTCCTCTATCCCCATCAGAACCTGATACAACAAGCAAAGCACTATCATTAACCATCAAAGCTTTATAAATAAGCTGCTGATGTCCGATATGGAGAGGAGCAAATGTTCCAAAAACAACACCAATCTGCTTTCCCCTCAATTTTTGTTTACTAATATTTTTAGTTTCCATTATCCTCTCCTTTTTTTAAGTATATAATACTTTTATTTTTTTAAAAGTGAAACGAATGTCTCACACTCGTTTTTCATTTTCTAAGGCTTAATATTTTTTTAGGTCTTCCTGCACCTTTAGGATTTTTCTCAAACTTCCCTGTATCCATGAGAATAGGATTATTTTTCACATAAGTTTTTACAAAATTTCCCGTAGAATAATTTACAAATTTTTTATCAAAATTCTTCAAAACACCTAAAGCATCTGTTGAGAAAAAAGTATCTCCTAATACGTGCAAAATATCTGGCGTCACATCTAAACTGTCTTTAATACGTTTAAAAGTCGTTAAGATAATATCTTTATGGTCAAAAGCCAAATCATCAAGAGCAACATATCCTTCCGGATGTAAGAACTCAAGTTCACCATTACTATTTCTAGCAACAGTAAACCACCTTGCACTCCTCGCATCATCTCCTGCAAGAGGTAATACAAAAGGATAAAGAAAAGTTGCATGAGCAATAGAAATTATCCACTGCCTAGGGTCTCTATCAGGCTGAGTAAAAGCTCCAATTTGCCACATTTGATTATCTTCTACAATTTCAACTCCTGTTTCCTCTTTCGTTTCACGAAGTGCTGCTTCTTTTGCTGATTCATTAGGTTCTACGAATCCACCTATAAGTGCAAATTTTCCCTTAAATGGATGAGTTTTACGTTCTATTAGTAAAATTTTTAATTGATTATCACTCGGATCAAAACCAAATATAACATTATCTACTGCCATAGCAGGTTTATCATAAGTTTTCCAATCTTGTTTTTTATACCAAGCAAGGTATTCATCCTCACTTGCCTTTGTTTCGTAGTACTCTTTTTCGTTCTCCATGTTAAAAATATATCACATATTTATTTAAATGTCAATAAATAAGTATGTCATACTTTTATTTTTAAATTTCCTCAAATAAAAAAATCCAAACCATTTTTGTTTGGATTCTAAATAAAAATACTATTATCAATTAGGATTTTTCAAATGTTCTAATAATATCTCAGTCGTAGCAACATAATATTGAATAGCTATAAAAAGCGCTTCATCACTAACTATAAAATTACTTTGATGCCAAGCTGGTGCATTCTTTACTCCATTTGAACCAATAAATGCAAAAACTCCAGGTATAACTTTTTGAAAATTAGCAAAATCTTCCCCAGCTGTTGAAGGTTCCACCTCAATGACCGTCGCAATCGTTTGGCTTGCTTCTTTTACCCATTCTGTTAATTTTGCATCATTAAATGTTTCAGGAGGTCCAGCAATTAAATTTATCTCTACATCTACTTCAAAAGTAGCTGCTGTTTGTTTAACGATATCTACAAAACGTTTTCGTAACTTCTCACGGTTTTCTGCTGAAAAACTACGTAAAGTTCCTTCAAAAAAGCTCGTATCTGGTAAAACATTCCATGTATTTCCCGCTTCCATATGTGTAACACTCAAAACAGCTGCATCTAAAGGAGAAAAATTACGAGAAATAACGGATTGCAAATTTTGAATGATTGCACTAGTTGCCAATAAAACATCTGTTCCTGTATGAGGCTGCGCTGCGTGTGTCCCTTTTCCTTGAACTTTTACCTCAAACTGGTCAACAGCTGCCATAATTCCACCCGCCCGAAGTCCAATCGTTCCCACTGACAATGCTGGATGATTATGATAGCCAATAATTGCTTGCACATCTTGTAAATGTCCTGCATTTATTACTTTTTGAGCACCAATATGTGTTTCCTCAGCCGCTTGAAAAATCAATCTTACCAATCCCTGAAGATTTTCCTCCTTTTGCTTTAACTTGTAAGCAGCACCTAACAATGATGTTTGATGTAAATCATGACCACAAGCGTGCATTTTACCCTCATTAATAGAACTAAAAGCCAAATCCGTCTGTTCCAAAATAGGCAAAGCATCAATATCCGCACGTAAAGCTATTGTAGGCCCTTTCTTGGCATCTCCTATTTCAGCAATAATCCCTGTTTCCAATGATGTAGAAACAATTCTAATTCCCCAAGAAAGTAATTTTTCTTTCAAATATTGTGTAGTTTTAAATTCTTCACTTGACGTCTCAGGATGTGCATGAATGTAATGTCGAATAGCAATAAATTCCTTTTTAAACTCCATTTCCCTTTTCCTTATTTTTGAGCTTCATTCTCATCTGGAATATAATCTTTTCCATAATACTTTTCACTTAACTTCTTTAAAGTACCATCACTTCTCAATTTATCTAAAACTTTATTGACCTTTTCAGATAAATGTTTTCCATTTTCTGTTTTAGCGAAAATGAAATAACTATAAGCCGCGCGTGCTCTAATTGTACCTTCTGGTACTTCAATCACCTTCAAATTAAGTCCTTGGTCTTTAATCACTTGTCTTGCAATAATAAGACTTTCCAATTTAAAATCTATCTTACCGTTTTGAACATTTTCAAATTGTTTAGCAACATCTTCTTTGGTATAACTCAATTGAATTTTATGATTTGGATGTTGTTGATTATAATCTTCCTCGATCACAGAATAACTCACAGCAGGTTCTACAGTTGTTTTCCTACCAGCTAAATCATTAAAATCTTTTATTTTTGAGTTTTTAGGTACGATAATTCCCATTGGATTACTATAAAGTGCTTCTGAAAAAAGATAATTTTTATCTCGTTCCTTACTTTTCGCAAAAGAATTAGCGCCCATTTGATAGCGATTAGTATCTAATCCTGGAAGTATTGAAGGAAATTCAACTTTTTCAAAACTTACAGAATACTGAGGTAAGTTTTTAAAAACTGCTCGAGCTAAGTCAATATCAAATCCTTTAAGTTTCCCATTCTCTTCATAAGCATATGGCTTGGGATAAGCACCTGTTGCAATCACTATTTTTTGATGCGCCTTGGTGTGGCTCGTACCTTTTGCAGTGTTAGAACAAGCACTCAAACCAATCATTACAACAATGCTAAGTGCCACAAGTGCATAGGTCACTCCTCTTTTTTTCATTTTTCATTTCCCCTTTTTATTCATCAATAAACTTTTCTTGTAGCATCCATTCTTTCTCCTCAGGTAAAAACAAAACAAGTGCTGTATTCAACTGAGACATTCCGAGATTTTTGTACCAATCTACTGTCTTAGGATGCGTATAAAGTGTGACAATCATCCCTTCTAGTTGCTCAACTAGACTTTTAAATAATCTTTCTCCAATTCCCTGATGATGGTATGATTCAGCCAAAGCTAAATTATAAATTTCCGCATGAGCAACACCATCTGAAACTGCCCGAACAACTCCGATGAGTTTCTCATCTTCATCAAAAGCAAAAACACAACGATAACTATTAAAAAATGATTCCTTAATTTTTTCTTCTGATAGTTTAGTAAGACCATAGTAATGGAGCAATTCTGCTACTTCATGCCACTTTACCTCTGTCAAGTCACCGCTAAATCTTACGTTTTGCATCACTCTCTCCTAAATAAATTTTTCTGCTCGTCCACTAGCTTCTAGCCAAGCAGTAGTATCTGGTCCTTTAGGTAAAATCTTAATTTTTTCTTCATTGACATCAATATGTGTAGAAAGAAAATAGTGTTTTTTGATTGCTTCAAAGTCTGTTGTATCTCCAAATCCTGGTGTTTGATACAAATCACGGGCATATGCCCATAAATTGGGATAGTCAATAAGGCGACGTTTATTCACATGAAAAGAACCATAGTAAGCAACATCAAAGCGTGCAAGAGTGGTATAAAGACGAACGTCACTATCTGTTAACTGGCTACCATGAAGATAGCGTTGTTTACTCAAGCGTTCTTCCAGCCAATCCAAGCGCTTAAAAACATTATCATAGGCATCTTCGTAAGCTTCTTGTGAACGAGCAAAGCCTGCTTTATACACTCCATTATTGATATCGTGAAAAATAATATCGTTCAAATCACGTATTTCTTGTTCCAGATTTTCAGGGAATAAATCAGGCGCTCCTTTCTTATGAAATTTCTTCCAATCACGTTCAAAATAATAAGTAAGATTATGATAATCATTCTCAACAACTTTTTTAGTTTCAATATCTACCAAAGCCGGTACCGTAGGACGTTTTTGATAATCAGGATCTGCATTCTTATAAACTTCGCCAATATAATGAATACCTAATACTGGGTCAACATCTCCATCATCTAAAGTAAAAGTCCAATCAATATGGTCTAGTCTTGGCCGTAAAGGGTCTGCTGTCCCCAAACTAATTACTTTATCTAATCCTAAAATACTACGAACAATAACTGAACGATGTGCCCAAGGACAAACAGGCGCCCAAAGCAAGCGATATTTTCCTGCTTCTACAGGCAATTCTCCTTGACCTGTACCAAAAGTTGCTGTAAATTGATTATTTTGTCGCACAAAATACCCTTTTTTACCTATTTCAGCGTTATCCACACTCTTTACTCCCACTATATTTTCTCCTTACAAAATAGATTTTTAAATGATTTTTAAATATAATTTTATAACCATTTATACTAAATTATAACAATAAAAATAAAAATTCAAATTAAAAATTTTTTATATTGGCGATAGTTTTATTAATATTCAAACATTAACTCCCCATTTTTTATTATTATTACAATTATTCTATAACCTGATATAATGCATTGCTTTTTAATTCTTTAAGTTAAAAACAACAAACAAAAACCCCCACCAAACTAAAATTTGGTGGGGGTTGCGGGGGGAAATATAAATTTCCTAACCCATTTTACATCGCCTTAACTAACAAGAAAGACTTATAACATAGGTTTTCGTACTCAAATCAACTAAATTGATTATTTAAGTGTTACAGAAGCGCCAGCTTCTTCGAGTTTAGCTTTGAGTTCTTCAGCTTCTGCAGTAGCAACGCCTTCTTTGATTGGTGCTGGAGCGCCATCAACGAGAGCTTTAGCTTCTTTAAGTCCAAGACCTGTGATTTCACGAACGACTTTGATAACGCCAATTTTCTTGTCACCAGCTGATTCAAGGATAACGTCGAAGCTATCTTTAGCAGCACCAGCATCAGCTCCACCAGCAGCGGCAGCAGCTACAGGAGCAGCTGCAGTTACGTCAAATTTTTCTTCGATTGCTTTTACAAGTTCTGAAAGTTCAAGGATTGTTGCGCCTTCAAGTTCAGCAACAATGTTTTCAATGTTCAATGCCATTTTAATATTCTCCTATTAAGATTCTATTTTTTGCGTTAATCCGCCGATATAAATTTTGCTGTAAATTTTCTTTTGAAAAATTATGCAGCTGTTTCTTCTTTTTCTGCAACTGCTTTGACTGCAAGAGCCACATTGCGGATAGGTGCTTGAAGCACTGAGAGAAGCATAGAAAGAAGTCCATCGCGGCTTGGAAGAGCTGCGAGTGCTGCAATTTCTGCTTGTGAAGAAACTTTACCTTCGATGACGCCACCTTTAACTTCAAGTGCTTCTGCTGTTTTAGCAAAATCACTCAAAACTTTAGCAGGTGCTACAACATCTTCGTTTGAGAAAGCTACTGCTGAAGGACCAGAAAACTCCATTCCTTCGATACCAGCTTTTTCTGCTGCACGACGCAAGATTGAATTTTTTACTACTTTAAATTCAACACCTGCTTCACGCAAACTTTTACGAAGTTGTGTGTCTTGTTCAACTGTCAATCCACGTGAATCAGCTACAACAACTGATGCAGCATCAGAAAATTTCTTAGCATAAACATCAACTAATTCTGCTTTCTTGGCAACTGTTGCTTCGTTTACTTTGTAATCGCTCATTTTTTACCTCCATTTTATTTTGTTCGTAAAAATTTTAAATAAAAATCTCTACGACCAAAAGACATAGAGAGTTCAATCATTTTTAAAAATGTTTGCCCTCGGTAGGATGTTTATAGCTTTACGCTCCCTACTGTCTTCGGTCAGTTCTTTAAGAACTATTGTATAGTATAACAAAAAAATTTTTTTAATGCAAGAAAAAATGATATAAACAAATATTTTCACTTATCCATTTTTGGATTTTTCATATTTCTTCATAGATAAAAACTGTCCTATGCTAAAAATACTGATAGAAATTAAAATAAGTACTATGCTTTGCAGACTGCTGGTATTTAAACTTTCTCCCAATATAAAAATCGCAATTAACATTTGTAAGGTCGGATTGATATATTGCAAAAAGCCAACTGTTGCAAGATTTGCGTGTTTCAAACTTTCTGCAAAAAGCAATAAAGGAATTGCAGTAATAACTCCAGAAAAAATAAGATAAATAATTTCTGATAAAGTCATCACCTGATGTGGAGCAAAAAAAATCAGCCAAATAATAGCAAAAGGTGTAATCATTAAGGTTTCAAAAGTAATGGATACATCTGAAGAAAGAATAATATTTTTCTTGATGAGTCCGTAAAAACCAAATGAGAATGCTAAAATAAGTGCAATGAGAGGAAACTGTCCACTTTCAACCGTCATTAAAATAACGGCAATTAAAGCAAGAACAATCGCAAACAAAGCAAAACGGTCAATTTTTTCATGCAAAAATATAACAGCAAGAGCAATTGATAAAAGTGGCATGATATAATACCCAATAGATGCTTGTGTTGCTTCTCCAATTGAAATAGCATAGATATAAACAAGCCAGTTAATAGAAATTAGCACACTTGCTATAAAAGCACGTAAAAAATGTGATTTTTTCTTTGTTAAAGTTTTTATTTCTTTAGTAAGTTTTTGAAAATTTTGTGTTATAAAAAAATATAATAGCATTGTTATCAACGTTGATACCATGCGCCAGCTAAATACCACTCCAGAATTTACCTGTGCAAGAAGATGCCAATAAAGAGCTAAGCCTCCCCAAAGCAAGTATGCCAAAGTCGCTAATATTACTCCTAAATTTTTAGATTTAGTAAAACTCAATAAATCTCCCCTTCCATAAATGTTCCTCATAAAATTCAACGGTTTCTTTCGCTGTCATTTGTGCATTATCATAAGTAGAAGTGGCACCTGATTTCATATAGCATTTGTATCCCAGTCCATGTGCCATAACAACTGTTGTATTCACACAAAATTCGGTTTGCGCTCCGCAAAATTCAAGAGAAGTTACTTTTACTTCTTCTAAAAGCTCTTGCAAATTCGTCTTATAAAAACTGTTTGCGTGTGTTTTATCAATAAAGTTATCTTTTTCTATCTCAATATTTAATTCAGGAATCAGTTTCCAGTCTTGCGAATCTTTTTTCAACCACGGGTCGTTGTGCTGTACAAATATAATTTTTCTTCCTTGTGAGCGATACAAAGAAATACGCTGATTAACCAAGTTTATCAGCTGTTCCCGTCGATAAATTTCTTGTTCATTATCTAATAAAACACCATTTTGCATATCAATGACGATAAGTGCATCTACTAACATATTTTCGTTCCTTTTTGAATACTAGTTCAGCAAGTTTAGCTGGCGTAATTCTTCATCAATCTGTGCCAAAATATTTTCTAAATCTGCAGAGTTATTGACAAAATCAATACGGTCTCCATCAATCCTCAACTTTGGAGAAACATCATAATGTTTATACCAGTCTGGATACTCATCATGTACTTGACTATAATATGCTTTTAGTTCAGGCTGATTTTCAATTTGCTCAAAAGAACGTCCACGTTGGCTAATGCGAGAAAGCATCGTCTCAAAAGAAACGTCAATATATACTAATAAATCTGGACGTTTTTTCGGCATGCCATCGAGTTCTTCCAACATATTTCCAAGTAATTCCTTATAAATATCCAGTTCCGTTTTTGTGACATTTCCATTTTTATAGTTCAAAGTTAAAAATAACTCGTCTTCAAAAATAGAACGGTCCAACACATTATTATCTTCTCGATAAGCCATTTTTATTGACTCAAAACGTTTATTTAAAAAATAAATTTGCAATAAAAAAGCATATTTTTTTGGATCTTGGTAGTACAAATCAAGTACAGGATTATTATCTACAGCTTCATAAAAAACATCTGTTCCTAAATGTTCTCCTAAAGCCCTCGCAAGGCTTGATTTTCCAGCGCCAATAGTACCAGCTAAAACGATCAAAATTTTAATTTCCCCCTTATTATTCTAATTTTTCAGCATAAAGTCGCGGACTTGTGATGAGAAATAAAGAGAACCTGTAACTAGCAAAATTTCATCTTCTTTTAAACTTTTTCTCATTCTGACTAAAGCTAATTGCCAACTTGGTGCTAATTCTACATCATCATCTTCCAAATATCTAAAATCTTCTAAATGTAGTGCTTTAGGATAATCAAATGTTGTTAAAATCAAATGAGAATTTTCTATTGTTTGCAGCATTGTAATCATCTGCGAAATATCTTTTGTTGTAATTGCAGAAAAAATAATCGTAATTTTTTTTCCTGCAAATTCTTCCTTCAAATTTAGAAGCAACCGCTCCATTGCATGAACATTATGAGCGCCATCCAATAAAGTCAACGGTTTTTCAGCAATTTTTTCCATGCGAGCGGGCCAATAAGCCTCACGAATACCAGCACGAATTTGTTCTTCTGTCAGTGCAATTCCTACTTTTCTTGCGTAAACAAGGGATAATTCAATAGCCATAGCTGCATTTTCTGCTTGATGTAATCCTAAAAGAGATTTTTCGATATGTTCGATTTTATCACCATCAATAGAAAAACTAAAGCTTTCATTATCTTCTAAATCAATAGTGTAATCATGACGGAATTGAAAGAGACGTGCCATATTTTTTTTTGCGGTATCCCAAATAACATTAAAGGCTTCAGGAACGACATTCCCCGTAACTACAGGAATACCTGGTTTGATAATTCCAGCTTTTTGTGCTGCAATCTCCTCTAAAGTATTTCCCAAAATATCTACATGGTCTAAACCAATTGTCGTAATACCAGAAACAACTGGTGTAATAACGTTGGTACTATCAAGCAGTCCGCCCAAACCAACTTCAATTACCGCCAAATCAACTTTTTCATCGGCAAAATACTTAAATCCCATTGCTGTGATGATTTCAAATTCTGTAATTCCAGTTAATTTTTCATCTGCATCTAATTTTTCAACCAAAGGTTTTAATAAAGTAACGTAATAAATCAGTTTATCATCAGGCATTGGTTGAGCATTGATTGACATACGTTCCCCAAACTTTTCGATAAATGGGCTTGTAAAACTAGCCACTTTCAAACCGGCCTTCATAAAAATACTACGAGTAAAAGCAACGGTTGAGCCTTTCCCATTTGTTCCTGCAATATGAATCATTGACAATTCTTTTTCTGGATTTCCAAGGAGTTCTAATAGAGCTGTAACGCGTATCAGTCCTGGACGAATATTAAATTTTAAACGTGAATGTATCCATTCTAATGCTTCTTCAATCGTCATTTTTTCTCCAAAATCTATTGTTCATTTTTTAATTTTTAGCATAGCCAATAACTTCCATCTAATCGTTCCTGACTTGTTAGCTTATGGATAAGTGATATTTATAATATTTTCTAAATTCCAAGGGAGCTTCTTGTTCATCAAGCAAGAAATAAGGTAATTCTTCTTGTTCAGACTTTTGTGGTGAAAGAGTTAATAAATAGCGAAAATCAATATGTAAATGTGCTTGCTCATTCTTTACTTTATTAAAAGGAATCTCAATAAGATTAACATCAATCAATCGTGTAGGATTTTCTGCAAAAAATCCTGTTTCCTCATGAAATTCACGAAAAGCTGTTTCGACTGGTTCTTCTCCCAACTCTACGTGTCCAGCAGGTAAAAGAATTTCTAGTTGATAGGGATGTTCAATGAAAACCATCTTCTCACCATAAAAAACGACAGCACTTGCCGAAAGTTGCAAATTAGGATTTGATTTTCCTTTGAGTTCTACATCAGTATGGGCAAGGATATTACAAATTTTATTTAATTTTTCTTCATCTTCAAAAGCTAATAATCCTTGTATTTGTTTAATTAATTTATCGTTCATCTTAAAATTCCTGATAAAGTTTATAAGCGTCAATGAGATGCTTGGTTTCTTTTGTATCATGGACACGCAAAATACGTCCACCATCAGCAATCATCTGTGCTTCAAGCATTAAACTTGAAAACAATCTTTCGTCACCTTTAGCAGAAAAAATATTTTCCATAAAAGATTTTCGAGAAATAGCAATCATTACTGGAAAGCCAAGTTCTGCTAACAAGTCTGTACTTTTCACACGTTGTACAGAATCACTACCACTTGGACCATTCCAAAACCCTACACCAGCATCTATACAAATCTGTTCTTTTTTTAGTCCTAATTCAAGAAGTTCATTTCCTTTATTCATAAAAAATTTAGGAAGTTCTTCATAAACATTATCCGCATAAGAAAAGCCAGCTCGTCCATTATTCATCGCAACCACTGAAGGAAGATAGTTATGAACTATTTTCAATTTTTCTTCTGTATCAAAGCCATCTATATCATTGATGATATCTATTCCTGCATCAATAGCTCTTTCCATAACGTAAGCTTCATCAGTATCTACTGCTAAGACTGATTTGGGAAATTCTTTTCTCATTTCTGCTATGGCAACTTTTAATCTTAGCCATTCTTCTTCTGGTGTAATGTCTGAGTAGCCTGGTCTTGAAGACTTCCCCCCTAATTCTAAAACATCTGCTCCATTACTTAGATTTTCTTCGGCAACTTTCATGATATGAGATAAGCTTAAATTTTTTTTCGCTCCATCATAGAAAGAATCTGGTGTCACATTCATGATAGAATAAACAATCGGATTTAGAGTTAAATCAAAAGAGAAATTTTTTCCTGCCCAAATAATACGGTGTCGTTCAAAAATAGTTGAAAGTTTTTCTTTTTCATCTTCATTTTTCCAACTTTTAATCAATTTATAAAGTTCATAAATCGTTAATGAAAGAAGAATTTCATCTGAACTTATTTGTATCTGATTTCCGATGTGATAGAGTCTTTTTTGAAGTTCTTTATTTGTTTGACTTGTAATCTCTGAAAATTTGATGGTAATAACTTTTAAGCCGAAAGATTTCAAATTTAATTCTATAATTTTCATAAAAGACTTTCTAAAAATTCTGTTTTCTTATCTCTATTTTTGTCAAATTCTCCAAGATAAAAAGATGTTTGTGTGAGGGAATTTATTTTTCTCACACCACGCATTTCTATACACATATGTCGTGCTTCAACTACAACGGCAACTCCTTTTGGTTCTAAAATTTCATTTAAGATTTCAGCAACATCTCTGGTGATATTTTCCTGAACAGAAAGTTTGTGACTGACATAATCTACCAGTCGTGGAATTTTAGAAAGTCCGATAATTTTTCCATCACTGGGAATATAAGCAACATGAACTTTTCCAAAAAAAGGAAGCATATGATGCTCACACATAGAATAAAATGGAATATCTTTTATCAAAACCATTTGCTCTGTTGACGTTTTTTCTATTTCAAATAATTTATACTCGGTAAACTTTTTCAGATGCTGTGATGAAAGAATTTCTTTATACATTTTTGCCACGCGCGTTGGTGTTTCAAGTAATCCTTCTCGCTCTGGATTTTCTCCTACAGCACTTAAAATATCATAAATTGCTTTTTCTATTTTTTGCTGTGCTGGCATTTCTTCCGCAACTTCTCGTATTTCTTGATTAGTTTTCTTTAAGTTGTCTATTGCTTCTGTTATCTTAGAAAAATATGCAAATTTATTATCAATTAAATCTAAAAGAGGAATTAAAACAAATAAACGATTAAAGATTTCTTTATGTGGAATAATAAGAGTTTCCTCGTTAACTATCATATCTCCATAAAATAAAATGTCAATATCAATTGTCCGCGGTCCCCAATGAATGGTTCTCTCCCGATTTAATGCTGTTTCAATATCATGAATAACAAGGAGTAACTCTTGAGGAGATAAAGTTGTTGAAAGTCTGACTGCTAAATTTATAAAATCATCTTGTATTACTTCTCCAACAGGCGAAGTAGTATAAAATTTAGATTTTTTTTCAATTAAAATTTGTGGATTTTTTCCTAAAACCTGGACAGCTTCGTGTAAATAATACTGTTTATCTCCTATATTACTTCCTAAGCTTAAATAAACTGTTTGCATTCCTATATTCTCCTCATTTTGAAATTAAGCTTTCATTTCAATCTCAACAGAATCAAAGATTCCTTCAATCGGTACGGCGAGTTTTCTGATATGAACTTCAACGTTAGCGATTTTATCATTTTTTTCTTTAATTTCTTTTATTATTTTAAAAGCAAGTGTTTCTATAAGATCTACCTGTGAATTTTTAATAAGTTCAGCAATGATTTCATAAAATTCAACATAACTCAGTGTTTCTGACAAGTCGTCTCGCCCTGAGAAATTAAAAGTTGTTTCAATCGTTAAATCAATTTCTAAATTTTGTCCAAGAATTTTTT
Organism: Lactococcus nasutitermitis; assembly: GCF_018403765.1. Taxonomy (GTDB): domain Bacteria; phylum Bacillota; class Bacilli; order Lactobacillales; family Streptococcaceae; genus Lactococcus; species Lactococcus nasutitermitis. Next base: position 210,645 of record NZ_BOVQ01000005.1, on the reverse strand, counting down.
CCTCAGGCAAAACACCGATGTGTCCGCGAAATTTCATGTTATTAATTTTGATTTTATACATTGTTTAAATTTATCCTCCTAAATACTAGAAAAGGCTATGAAATCATCATAGCACTCTTCTAATTTTAATCGTTTAGAAAAATTTTTCTAGTGCTTGCCAAGCTTCATTAAGTCCTGTCTTATCAAAAGATGAAAAAATAATGAAATCATCTGTACTATCAAATTTCAAAGATTTTCTAATCATGGCTTCTTGTTTATTCCAGCGTCCTTTTGGAATTTTATCTGCTTTGGTTGCCACAAGAATAACTGGAAGGTGATAATATTTTAAGAACTCATACATCAATTTATCATCTTCTGAGGGTTCATGACGAATATCAACAAGACTCACAACAGCACGTAAATTTTCTCGTGTTGTCAGATATTCTTCAATCATTTTTCCCCATTTTTCACGTTCAGTCTTGGAAACACGAGCATAACCATATCCTGGAACATCAACAAAATGTACTTTTTCATCAATATTATAAAAGTTAAGTAACTGTGTTTTTCCGGGATTTGCAGAGGTTCTTGCAAAATTTTTGCGATTGAGTAAGGTATTGATAAAACTTGATTTTCCAACATTTGAACGTCCTGCAAGAGCTATTTCGGGTAAAGCTGTTTCAGGATATTGCTTTTTAGATGCGGCTGAAATTGTCAGTGTTAAATTATTGATATTAACTTTCATTCATTTCTCCGTTATCTCTAATAAGTTGAGGTTTTTCTTTTCCTCGTACAACTGCTTCTGTGATGATGACTTTTTTTATTGTTTCGTCACTTGGAACTTCAAACATGATATCCATCATTACTTCTTCAATAATTGAGCGAAGTCCACGTGCTCCTGTTTTGCGTTCAATAGCTTTTTCTGCTATTGCTCGAAGTGCTTGCTCTTCAAATTCTAACTCAACGCCATCAAAGAATAAAAGACGTTTGTATTGTTTAATCAGTGCATTTTTGGGTTCTGTTAAAATATGGATTAAATCATCTTCTGTCAATCTTTCTAAAGCAGCAACGACAGGTAATCGCCCGATAAATTCTGGGATTAAACCGAATTTTTGAATATCTTCTGCGATAATTTCTTGCATATAAGATTGATCTTCATTGAGAACGATATTATTAGCTCCAAAACCAATGATTTTCTCGCCTAATCGTTGTTTGACGATTTCTTCAATACCATCAAATGCTCCTCCGACGATGAAAAGAATATTTTTAGTATCTACTTGAATCATTTCTTGATTGGGATGCTTACGTCCTCCTTGTGGTGGTACGCTTGCCACTGTTCCTTCAATTATTTTCAAGAGAGCTTGTTGGACTCCTTCTCCTGAAACGTCACGTGTAATAGAAACATTTTCTGACTTTTTGGCAATTTTATCAATTTCATCAATGTAGATAATTCCACGTTGAGCGCGCTCGATATTGAAATCACTAGCTTGTAAAAGTTTTAAAAGAATATTTTCTACATCTTCTCCAACATAACCCGCTTCAGTTAAACTTGTTGCATCTGCGATTGCAAATGGTACATTTAGTAATTTAGCAAGTGTTTGAGCTAAGAATGTTTTTCCTGAGCCTGTTGGGCCGATAAGGAGAATATTTGATTTTTGAAGTTCAATATCATCATTTGTACTGTCTGCAAAATTGATACGTTTATAATGATTATAAACGGCTACTGCTAATGCACGTTTAGCGTGTTCTTGACCAATAACATAGTCATTAAGATGATTAAACATTTCTAAAGGTGTTTGTACTGCTTCAATCTCTGTGGCAAGTTCCTCTTGTTTCTCTTCTTCAAGAATATGGGCTGAAAGAGCGACGCATTCGTTGCAAATATAAACATCATTTCCAGCGATGATTCTTTTGACATCATCTTGGGATTTTCCACAAAATGAACAATAAATAGGTGTTTGAGTTGTATTATTAGGCATTTTTTGTTTTTCTAGTTTTTATTAAAATAAGGTGCCAAAAAAGGCATGAATTGAGTTGACAAGATTTGTAAAGGCATTTAAGAGAAATAATGTTCCTAAGCCCCAACGTTTTTTACGAAAACATTGAATCATAATTACTATACAAATCCAGCACATGAGGGCTGTAAATAGTCCAAAAATTGATTTTATCATAGTTTATTCACTTTTTATTTATTTTTTGATATTTATTTTTTGATATTTTTTTATCGTAAAATCATAAGGGTTTTTTTCATCTTTTTCATGAAAAATTTCTGAAAGAAGTTTAAAATTATTAAAATCGAAAGTTATGGGGAAAGAAGCATCACCAGTAAATTGACCATGAACAACTGTGCGGTAGAGGATTTCAAGATGCTTCTCAAAAAGTTGCAAAATCTCTGCGCCACCTGTGATGAATAAATCTTTTTCTTGCGCATAATACCAATCAAGCACTTCTTGCACGTCATTCATCACTAGAACATCATCACTTTCTGCTTGATAATCTTTATCTCTGGTGAGAACAATACTAATACGTCCAGGCAAAACACGTTTTTTCATACCTTCAAATGTTTTTCTTCCCATCAGAATGGCCTGATTCATTGTTGTTTGCTTGAAATGTGCTTGTTCTGCTGGAAGATACCAAGGCATACGCCCTTGATTTCCAATGATACCATGCTCATCTTCTGCCCATATTCCGTAAATCATCATTCGTTCTCTTTCCAAAATTTTTCTCTTTTCATTATAGCAAATTTTTGATTTTTTAGCTGGAAAAACTCTAGTTTGAAACTATTTTCATCATATTCATCACTTTTTCTTTACAAATATCAAAATAAGTGTTATCATATAAATACGTTAATTTGTTTCAATCACGCCTGTTATGATTAAAGCAAATTAGTCCCCCAACAAGACTTCTTGCTGAGCTTGACTCCGAGGGGTCTTGTTTTTTTATTTGGAAAAGTAAGTTTTGAAAGAAGAAAAAAATGAATCACATTGCACTTTTTGAACCTCGTATTCATTCAAATACTGGAAATATTGCACGCACTTGTGCTGCTACTAATACAACTTTGCATTTAATCGAACCTTTTGGTTTTGAAATTACTGATAAGCATTTAAAACGTGCTGGGCTTGATTACTGGGATAAGGTAAATATCGTTTATCATAAAAATTTAGATGATTTCATGTCCTGCGTTAATGGAAAGTTATTTCTTGTCAGTAAATTTGCGGAACAGACTTATTCAGAAGCTGATTATACAGCTCCTGATGAAGATTACTATTTTCTTTTTGGACGTGAAGATACTGGCTTGCCTGAAGAATTTATGCGTGAAAACCGTGAAAAATGTATTCGGATTCCTATGAATGATACCCACGTACGCGCACTGAATTTGTCAAATTGTGCTTGTATGATTATTTATGAAGCCTTACGTCAACAAGAGTTTAAGGGACTTGAGCTGGTACATACTTATGAGAAAGATAAATTAAAATAAATAAAACTCTTATCATTTTGAGATGATAAGAGTTTTATTTTTATTGTAATGGTACACCTGAAGCATCATAAGTTTTTTCGACTGGCATTGTCGTTGGAACTGTTTCGATGGATTTTATGTAATTGATAAAAGCATCCGTATCAATATCATTGTATCCTGGAATAATTGTTGTGTTTTTAAAGGCATTAAAACCATCTCCACCACCTTTGATAAATTCATTGATAACAACATGGTAACTTTGATTAAGTTCTATCGGTGTGCCATCTAGTTTTGTCATATTAGAAACAACATAAGGTTCAGCATATGGATATTCGCTATGAGCAATATCTGGATTTTTTGTTACGGTATAGTTAATCCCATACTCTTGAAGCCAGAGCTGATCATCACCTACAATCTCGCTATCATAAGTTTGTTCATTGAGAGCATTTTTGATTTGTTCACCAGTCATTGAAACGACTTCTAAGACATTTCTGAATGGTTGAACAGTTTGTGCATCTCCCCAAGTAATATTTCCTACACTATCTGCATTCAAATCTGAGCGAATCCCACCATTATTTGTAATTGCAAAATCAACTGTGACACCTGTTGGATTGAGTGCTTGATTGGCATCCCACCATTGTGCTTTTGTAATGAATTCTCCTAGGGCAGATTCCCCAAGTGTAGTTGGAGTTTTGGCGGCCGCTACAGTTTTACCTGTACTGTCTAATTGGTCTAATGCTGGAAGATTATGAACTTTGTTGAACGCTTCATCTCCTCCACTTCGTCCACTGGCAAGAATTTGTCCCTGTGCTTGGTATTTACCAATCGTTTCACTGGCGATTTTATCCGTAATTGCTTTTGCTTTGGTTACGATATTAGCAACCGTGACATCTGGTGTAATACTGGTATTTGATTGATCCACTGGAACGATGTCAGCGTCTGGTTCTGTCGAAAAGTCATTGGTTTTAAAGTTATAAGTTGCTTTGACATTATCAAATGCTTCACCAAATGACAAGGCTTGAACAACCCTTACACCATTAACTGTACCATTTGTAAAAGTATGAGAATGTCCTGCAACATAGAGGTCAACTGAGTTTTTTGGATCAATTTGATCAAGTTTTTTGATAATATCTGCGGTTTCTCCTTCAACTGGAGAATTGGCACCATTGAGATTGTCGGAAGCTGTATGTCCTAAAACAACAATGGCATTAACACCTTTAGCACGCAATTCTTTTGAATATTTGGCGATGGCTGTGGCCGGATCTGTAAAGTTGTAGGCTTCAACATTTTTGGCAACAACGATACTTGGCGTTGAGGTAGTGATAACACCAATAACACCTATTTTGACTGTTTGAGTTTTGGCAGCATACCAAGCGATGCTCTCATATCTCCAACCCAATTTTACTAGGTTATTCTTTTCGTAAGCATTTGTTGTGTAGAAATGCAAGCCTGATTGAGGATTGTAAATACGATAAATCGCTGTGCCAGTAGCCGCTGTTGCTGTATGATAGGCGATATTTTCATAACTCCAGCCAGATTTGATAAGAGAATTTTTCTCATAAGCACTTGTGGTATAGAAATGCTCACCGGTATTTTTATTGTAAAGACGATAAACAGCTGCTCCTTTGGCTGAAGTTTGGAACGCAATGCCTTCGTTTTTCCAGCCAAGTTTTACGTCACTATTGCGTTCGTAGCTACTCATGGTGTAAAAGTGTTCTCCACTGCTTGGATTGTAGAGACGATAAACGTTTTGTGTGTTGGTAATTTGCTTATTAAGTACAGTATAAGGTTGATAACCATTAGGAATTTTTCCATCGGATTTATCAACTAAATTTGCAACGACTTCTTGGTAACCTGCAGAAAGTTGTTCTTGGCTAAATTCTTTATAAAATTGAGAAGCTGCGCTTGTATCATTGGGGACAGGATCTTTTCCTGATAGGATTGTTTTTAGTTGGGAGAGTCCCTTGTCAAACTCATGGTTGCCAAGCGTTCCCACTTGGATATTCATGGCGTGCAAGGCGGCTAATGTAGGCTGATCATAGATAAGTGCTGATTCTGCTGGACTGGCACTAATCATATCTCCGGCTTGGACACGAAAACTTACACCAGTTGGATTTGCTGATTTGAAATCACTGGTATATTTATTGAGGTATCCTGCTAATTCTGCAGCTGTCCCTGTTTTGGCTATCGTACCCGTTGGCATATTTGCCTTACTGGTTGTTGCAATATTACCGTGAAAGTCGTTGATTCCGAGGATTTGAACTGGAACTGTTGAAGAATTTGAGTTATCAGCATGAACAGATGTTTCTGCTCCAATAATCGCAATTGTTCCTGCAGCAATAACTGTTGCAAGTAAATATTTACTTTTGAAGTAGTGGTGTCTGGATTGCATAAGGGCTCCTTTTTTTAATTATATCTTATATGTTAAGGTTTTTTTAAGATAAAGGCAATATTGTTTTCTAAAAAATAACGTATTTTTTAGAAAACAAAAGGTATTTCCGAACAATATGTTTTGGAAATACCTTTTGTTTAATTCGTTTCTTTTTTTCCGTGATTGAAAATAAGATTTAAGATAATTGCACTGAGCGTACTCATGACGATCCCGTTAGAGATGAATGGTTGTATCATCTTAGGAAGACTGACGAAAAGGTTGCTTGAATCGAAACCTATTCCCATTGCTACTGCAACTGCGGCGATGAGGAGATTTTGATTGCCTTCGAAGCTTACTTTTCCTAACATATGAATCCCTTGCATGGCAACCATACCAAACATAATGAGCATAGCACCACCTAAAACGGAATTTGGAATAAGTTGAGCTACTGCGGCAAACTTAGGAATAAGTCCTAAAATAATCAAAAATCCTGCTGTAAAATAAAGTGGTTTACGATTTTTAATGCCCGAAAGTTGAACAAGTCCGACATTTTGTGAAAATCCTGTGTAGGGAAAAGTGTTAAAAATACCACCGAGGAGAACAGCGAAACCTTCGGCACGATAGCCGTTTCTGATACGTTTTTCACTGAGTTCTTCGCCTGTAATATCGGCAAGTGCGAGGTAAACACCAGTTGACTCAACGAGAGAGACGATAGCGATAATAATCATCATCAAACAATCTGCTAGGTAGAACTTAGGCGCTGCGAAATAAAAAGGAACTGGAAGATGAACCCAAGGTGCTTGAGCAACAGCATGAATATCAACAATTCCCATAAAACTAGCAACAATCGTGCCAGCAACTAATCCAATGAGAATTGAAATTGAACGGATAAAGCCTTTTGTAAAAATATTAATAAGTAAAATGACTATGATTGTGAAAAAGGCAAGAAATAAACTGTTTAAAGTCGGTTTAGTGCTATTATCTCCCATATTGCCAATAGCTACAGGGATAAGGCTTAAGCCAATCGTTGTGATGACAGAACCTGTGACGATTGGTGGAAAGAGTTTGCGAATTTTTGAAAAAATACCAGAAACTAAAATGACAAAAATACCTGAAACAATGAGTGATCCAAACATTGAGCCTGCTCCGTGTTTTTGACCAATCGCAATCAAAGGAGCAACGGATTGGAAAGCAACACCGAGTACAATTGGAAGTCCAACACCAAATTGTTTGCGAAGCTGAAGTTGTAAAAATGTAGCTAAGCCACACATGAAAATATCGGTCGCAATCAAATAAGTCAGCTGCTCTGGTGAATAATGGAGTGCACCGGCAATCATAATCGGTACTAAGATTGAACCAGAATACATAGCGAGTAGATGTTGCAATCCTAAAACTGAGGCTTGCGCATTCCCTTGGTTGTTCTTTTGAAACATTTTTTGAGTTCTCCTTTTTATTGTTGGTCTAAACTGCTATCATCTGCTGATGCAAACTGAACAGCACCATCTTCAAAACTGGCAATACGTGCTAGGGATGTGAGGGAAATTCCTTTGTCTTGCAATAATTGTCTGCCTGTTTGGAAAGACTTTTCAATGACAATACCGATACCTGCAACTTCTGCTTTAGCTTGCGCCATCAACTCTAAAAGTCCAAGAGCTGCTTGACCATTGGCGAGAAAATCATCAATAATCAAAATATTATCGTTTTCTGAGATGAATTTTTTGGAAATTGAAACGGTTGATGTGAGTTGTTTTGTGAAACTAAAAACTTCTGTGGTGAGCAATTCATCATTCATTGTGAGATTTTTTGCTTTTTTGGCGAAAACCATGGGAACATTTAGGGCTTCTGCTGTATAAAGTGCTGGTGCAATACCGCTGGCCTCGATAGTGACAACTTTTGTAATATTTTTGTCGGCATAAACATCTGCAAGACGTTGTCCAATTGCTTTCATTAGTGAAAAATCTACTTGGTGAGTTAAAAAGCTATCTACTTTTAAAATATCTTTTCCTAAGACTTTTCCATCAGCTTTTATGCGCTCTTCGAGTAATTTCATGGTTTCTCCTTGTTTCTATTTTGTTAGAATTTTCTTATATGATGAAATAAAAAATGCCCTGTCAATAGTGACAGAGCGTTTCATATGTTCAATAGAATCAAAATTTGCGTGCAAAAAAAGATTCTTATTGTCTCGCTTTTACGGTGCGAGGTAGAAACGCCCAGCCATATTCTAGGTATAAATAAGATAATTTTATTATAGTTTAATTTATTAATATTTTCAATGACTTATGAATGATAGTTCTTTACTTTTTAGTGTTTTCTTATACTTTCTCAATAATAGTTCTTTGTTTTTTGAATTATTTTTTAAATCCTGAAAATTTAGATTATTTATAAACTATCACCATTCCAAATAGAATTTTTTACAACGACATAATCAACTTTGGTGAGAGCTGAGAGGTCTTTTCCTCCTGCATAAGAGATGGAACTTTGCAGGTCTTCTTGCATTTCTTGAAGTGTATCACGAAGGGAACCTTTGTGAGGAAGAAGAATTTTTTTGCCTTCGACATTTTTGTGTTCGCCTTTTTGATATTCACTGGCTGAGCCGAAATATTCTTTGTAGAGTTCGCCATCGCGCTCAATGGTTTTTCCTGGGGATTCTTCGTGAGCGGCGAAAAGTGAGCCAATCATGACCATTGTTGCTCCCATGCGGATGGATTTTGCGATATCTCCGTGGGTACGAATACCGCCATCGGCGATAATTGGTTTACTGGCTGCTTTGGCACACCACCGGACGGCGGCTAATTGCCAACCTCCTGTACCGAAACCTGTTTTTACTTTTGTGATGCAGACTTTTCCAGGACCGATACCGACTTTAGTTGCATCTGCGCCAGCGTTTTCTAGTTCACGGACGGCTTCTGGTGTGCCGACATTTCCTGCGATAACAAAGACTTGAGGCATGAGACGCTTGATGAGCTGAATCATCTCGATGACGCTGTTTGCATGACCGTGAGCGATATCAATTGTAATAAATTCTGGAATGAGAGCTTTTTCCGAAAGTTCGCGAACAAATGCGTGTTCGTCAGCTTTTACACCAACTGAGATTGATGCAATCAGGTTTTGTTTGTGCATTTTTTTGATAAATTCGGCACGTTTTTCCGCTTCAAAACGGTGCATGATGTAGAAATAACCTTCTTTTGCAAGCATTTCGGCGATACTATCATCAATGATTGTTTGCATATTGGCTGGGACAACTGGAAGTTTGAAGCTGTATTTGCCTAGCTTTACGCTGGTATCAGCTTCACTCCGGCTGTTTATCACACATTTATTGGGAATAAGTTGAATGTCTTCGTAATCAAAGACTGAATTGAGACTGTTCATTTTTATGTACTTCGCTTATTTTTTAAGCGATTTTCCTTTCACAAAATGTCACAGAAATACCGACCTAGCCTTGTGGCTTCTCTTGATTTGGCGATTTTCATCTTCTGTCCACCAAACTTTCCTTTATTATTGTAACTTATTTTTGTGGGAATATGCTAAAAAATTCTGTCTTTGGGACAGAATTTAGTGAGATTGTTCGGAAATAACATTTCTTTTTTATATTTTGCGTTTTTTTGTCCGTGAATAGCCGTATCTATAGAGTAAGAAAAAGGAAAATTCATAGATAATAAGGAAAATGATAAATGTGTGCATGAAATATTGTTCGGGTAAAACATTGATAATTGGGTCTGTGTTTGGATTGAAAAGCCATGTATTATCTCGAAAAATTGCTTCGTGAAAATAGATAAAAAAGTCGTTAAATCCGAGCAAATAGACCACTATTCCCATAAAAATGGGAACTGCCATGAGGAGTCTCAAAGCGCTGTGAAAGCGAATCGACAGATGTTCGCGCATAAAAATAATGAAGGCAGGTATAAGAACAACGCTCAGAGCGATGGCTAGTAAAAAAAGCTGTTTGACTTCTGAAAAATGCTTCAATCCATTTACTGATGAAGGAAAATTGGGCATAGCTAAATGAGAAACAAAAGGATTGAGCAGGTAATTCATCAGGATAGCGAAGTTGTGCATCAATGTGTGGCTATTCATTTTTGCTAGGCTATCGAGATGATACCAGGAAATTTCCAAGTGAAACAGTGGGAAAGCGAGCAGGATTGTGATGACAACTGAGAAGGCTATAATCCACAAAATTGTTAGTCCAAATAAAATTTTATCGCGCATTTTTCCTCTTTTTTTGTAAATTTTTTTGACAGAACTGTCAATTTATTCTCGGACAGAGTGAACTGATGACAAGTTGTAAGTTTGTAGCCCGTCAAAAATTTTGTAATGAAAAAATCTTAAATTTCCCAGTCATCAAGGCTGGCTACAACGTGTGTTGGAGCAACGGGGAGATTTGGAACTTCTTCTGCTTTGGTAAATCCGCTGGTAACGAGAAGTGAGTCAATATTGTTGTTAATTCCTGTGCGGATATCTGTGAGATAATTGTCGCCAACCATGAGTAATTCTTCTTTGGCTAGAGCGATTTTTTCAACGGCTTTTTCGGCAATAATCGCTTCTGGTTTGCCAATATAAGTAGCTTTGACACGCGTAGCTGCTTCGAGTAGTTTGATGATTGAACCTGCTCCAGGCAATAAACCTCGCTCGCTTGGTAGATTTAAATCTGGATTTGTACCGATAAAAACGGCTCCTTTTTGAATAGCAAAAGTCGCAAGAGCGAGCATTTCATAAGTCAAGTCAGAATCCAGCGCCACAACAACATAAGCTGGATTTTCGCGGTCTTTCTTATAGCCTGCTTCATAAATCGCTTCTTTGAGTCCATCTTCGCCAATCACATAAACTGTTTTTTCTAAGCCTAAATCATCCATATAATTAACTGTAGCAAGACTTGCGGTGTAAATTGTTTCTATGGGTGTTTCGATATTGAACATGGTGCGCAAACGTTTTTGAACGACACGTGGTGTTTTAGTTGTATTATTTGTGAGAAAAAGATAAGGAATTTTTGCATCTTGCAGACGTTTGATAAAGCGTTCACCAGCTGGAATTCGGTGATTGCCCATGTAAATTGTCCCGTCCAAATCTATTAAATATCCTTTGTATTTTTTCATTTTTTTCTTTCTATTTTCTTATTTTGGGATAAAAACTTTTTTGACAGTTCTGTCAAAAACTTTTTAAGAGATTTGACAGTTTTGTCAAATTTTTTCCCAGACAATTTCGACTTGGGCGCTGTCATCATTTATGTTGTGCTGGCTTGACAGTTCTGTCAAAAGCATTTTTGCATCAATTTGGCTACCGTAAAGGACTTCGTGATTGTATTTGATATAAACTTTCTTAGGTTGATGATTTTTTCGGAAATCAAAATCAATCATATCCGATGCCCAATCATAATACTTGGCATTATTGACATGACCGTTCATATCAAGGTCTGAAAATCGTACAGGATAACTCATCAACTCCGCATTTTCAAATGTATCCTTCTTCGCGAATTTGTGGGAACGCAAAATACGGCTGGTTTTTTCAGATTGGTAAGGCGCGACAATCTCATCAAGCACGCGCTCAACTTTGCGACTTTCTTTATCCATCAACACCCAAGTGGATTTGATTTCAACCAAAACATTGCCAGCCGCATCTTTGAACCAAAAATTACGGTAACAGAAAAACTTGTTGTAGCTCGTGGCTTCGGTCTCAATCGTGATTGTTTCGCTGAATTTTGGCAATCGTGTAATTTCTAGCTCATACTCAATCACCGCCCAAAACAAGTGGTAATGTTCTGCCACCCAGACATCGCTCCGGTCAAGTTTTGTGGATTGGACACCGGAAATTTGCAAAGCAACTGCCAATAAACTAGAAATTTTCATATTTTTAAAGGCATCACTTTCGTAAAATGGCACCTGATATTTCTCACTATATTTTAAACTCATCCTTTATTTTACCTCATTTTCTAAGGAAGTTCTTACTATATTTTAACAAAATTTGTTAAATTTTTCATAAATTATCGAAGAAAAAAGCCTGCAAGCTGCAGAACTTCTTAAATTTTCTCGCATGAAATTCCCAAAGTTTTGATAAGACTTTCTTCATAATCATCTTTGGCATGATATTCATCAATGTATTTGATTTCCTTAACTCCTGAGGCAAGGACAAGTTTGAGGCAGGCAATACAAGGGAAAAGCGTCGTATAAAGAATTGCTCCTTCTGGTGATACACCGTGTTTGGCGGCTTGAGCAATCGCATTTTGCTCGGCATGAACAGTCGCTATACAATGTCCGTCCTTATCTTCGAGACAGCCAACATCTGTACAATGTGGCATTCCAGAAACCGAACCATTGTAGCCAGTTGACAGAAGTTGTCCGCTGGGACTGACTAAAAGAGCGCCAACTTGTGCATGATTACAGGTGGAACGCTTTGCGACTACTTGAACAATTTCTTTGAAATATTCATCTTTGCTGGGACGTTTTATTTTTTCAGACATTTGATTTCTCCATTTTTATCATTTGTATCTTATGTTATTATAACAAATTTTAGAAAATTATAATTTAAAAGCAGGGCTTAATTCCCCTTGCTTTTAAAAAGTTTATCATAATCTTTTTGTGTCCGAACCATACTCAAATCGACATCGCCAGTATAGCCAGGAACTGTTCCTTTGTCTGTAAATTGCTGCATGGAATAATTCAAAGTTGTGGTTGGCGAAGCATCCCAATAACCTGTATCTCGTCCATAATCTGCCATCCAGATAGCATCAAATCTCTTTGTATCAATATGATTATCCGTGATGAACCAATCTTGAGCATAAATACCGATGTTTTTTGCTCCTAATTTTGCAAGTTCTGAGCGAAATGCTTCAATGCCTGCGTTCATATTTTTCATATTTGTTACTTCAACATCTAGCCAATAATAGCTGGGTTGAAAATTTTTGGCGTGCTTATAAAAAGATTTGGCTTGCGTTTTCATCTGGCTGACATTTTTTCCTGTTACATAGGCATAAACAGCAACCGGAACTCCGCGTTTTTTGAAGGCTTGAATATGTTCTTTGTAAGCAACATCTTCTCCTGTTTTAGTCGCTGAACCGTCTGAAATACCTTCGGTTGCCTGAACACGGATAATTGCACCAATCACATGTTCGGAAAGGACATTATAATCAATCTCTTTGGGGCGCTGCCAACCTGACAAATCAATAACTGGTTTGTTTAAATCAGTCGTCGAATGTTGCAGACTAGTGTTAAAAACGACTCGTTTCATCATCTGAATCTGGGGTCTGAATCTGATGACACCTATCAATGCAACAATTCCAAACATACAGATGATAAAAATGACTGCTGTTATTTTTTTTAGTTTACGTCTCATCTTCGATTCCATTACTTAAATTTTACCAAAAAATTAATTTTTTTCAACTATCAAGCAAGAATTCAGCAAACACATCATTTCCTAATTCAAAGCCTTTATCAGTCATACGAATGGTTTCACGGTCGTCATAGAGCAATCCATGACCAATTAATTTTTTGACAGAACTGTCAAAAAGTTCATCAAAACTGACAGAAAATTTTTCTTCAAATTTTTTGACAGAAACACCAGATTTTTTACGTAAGCCAAGAAACATCTCTTCTTCAATCATTTCTTTTTGTGTCAGGATTTCCTCGTTGACGCGCTTATTTGTTGTTTCTAGGTAATGATGAACGGGGCCATGATTTTTATAACGAATCCCGTTCAAATATCCACTTGCGCCTGCTCCGATGCCGTAATATTCTGCATTGTCCCAATAAGTAAGATTGTGTTGACTTTCAAAACCAGTTTTTCCAAAATTTGAAACTTCATAATGATTGTATCCGTTTTCATTTAATTTGTCAACTATGTATTCATACATATCCGCATTTTTATCGTCATTTGGCAAATGAAGCTGACCGCGTCGTTCCCGATTCATGAAAATAGTATGGTCCTCCAAAATCAGACTATACAAAGCAACGTGCGGTAAATCAAGTGCTAAAAATTTTTCAACATCACTCTTAACAGTTTCCATCGTTTGACCTGGCAGAGCATAAATTAAATCAATCGTAATATTTTCAAAACCTGCTTTTTTTAATTTATCAATCGAGCGATAAACATCTTCCTCAGTATGTGTGCGTCCGATTTTTCTCAAAAGTTTATCGTCAAAAGTCTGTACACCAAGCGAAATACGATTGACAGGCGAATTTACAAGCACTTTGATGACTTCATCAGACAAATCACTCGGATTTGCCTCGACTGTAAATTCTGACAGAGCTGTCAAATCTAAATTTTCTGTCAAAGCGCTCAAAAGTCTCTCCAACTGCTTTGCTGTCAGCACAGTTGGCGTCCCTCCGCCGATATAAAGTGTTTTTAGTTGACGAATATCATAACTTTTAAATTCATCAATAAGCGCATCAAGATAAGCATCAACAGGTTGTCCGTCAAGCAAAACTTTAGCAAAATCACAATAATAACAAATATGAGAACAAAATGGGATATGAATATAAGCAGCTGTTGGTTTCTCAGTCATTTGACTTCCTTTCTCCGAGGGATAAAGCGCCGGTGTTCAATCGCAACACTCAAGGCAATATTGATTAAAAATAAATAAGCAGGAAAAGCAACTGAAGCAAAATTCCAATGCGAAATGGCTAAAAAGCTTGTGAAAGCAGAAAAAATCCCACTCGCATAAGGACTCACGTGTTCTGTTTCAGGATATTTCCAAGCCTTAGCAAAAGTTGGCAAACAAGCCAGAAAATCACTCAAAATCGAAAAAATAATCGCAATGTCTGCCTGTTTTGTCAAATACCAAAAAATGAGCGCCAAGAGAGAAACTGCGCCACATATCAAATCAAAACGTCGAATATCCCAGTAAGCTCCCTTGCAAACAAAGGAAAATACGAAAACAATCAACGTGCTAAATCCTGCCATAAAAACAGGTAAAACAGCTAAAGTCACTCCTTCAGAAAATGCAGCAATCGCAGCAATCGTTGGCGCCACCGACCAAAGAAGCCAGCTCACTTTATTAGGCTTTGCCTGCCCGCGAAACATCTGTCTCACATAACTCACAGCGGCAGAAAGTGAAATAAAAGCCGCTAAAAAAACGAAATAGTGCATAGAACAAGTATAACAAAAAGCGCTCAAAAGCGCCTTTTTAGAGATTTTATTAAATTTTATCCTTGTGTTGGATTGTGCCCAAAATCACGTGCTGTATCTTCGAGAGTATTCAAGGCTTTCATATCTTCCTCAGAAATTTTAAAATCAAGCCGTGCGTTATCTTCGATATGTCCTAAACTTGTTGCCTTTGGCAAAGGTAAAACACCATTTTGCAAGCAAAAACGAATAGCAAGCTGTGCTGTACTGACTTTATATTTCTCAGCCAAAGCAATAATTTTTTCATTTTCCAGCATATGTCCTGTGGCAAGCGGTGAATAAGCTTCAACAAGTAGTCCATTTTCTTGGGCAAACTGTGCAATCTTAGGTTCTGTAAACCCTACATAATACTGAATTTGATTGACCATTGGTTTGATTGTTGCTGTCGCAAAAAGTTTTGTCATATCCGCAACATCAAAATTTGAAATACCGATTGATTTTGCTCGTCCACTCTTGTAAATATCCTCAAAAGCGCGCCAAACCTCTTTATTTCCAGCGTCATTTGACTTACCGATTTCCCGCCATGACCAAGGCGCATGAATCAAATATAAATCCACATAATCCAGTCCGAGACGTTCCAAAGAACTTTCAAAATCAGCAAGTGCGCCATCATAAGTTTTAGTATCTGCTGGACATTTTGTTGTGATAAAAAGTTCTTCACGAGCAATACCAGAATCCTTGATTGCTCGTCCGACACTTGATTCATTTCCATAAACTTTTGCTGTGTCAATATGACGATAGCCTGCTTTTAAAGCATTTGCCACAGCATTATATGCTGTATCGCCATCTGGTGTTTGCCATGTTCCAAAACCAACTTTGGGAATTTTTACACCATTTGCCAAAGTATAAGTCTCAACTAGAATTGTCATTTTTGTAACCTCGCTTTCTCATTATATTATAACGCTTTCTTTCTAAAATGGCTATTTTATAGTTTTTGACAGTTCGGTCAAAAATTTATGATTGAAAAAAATGATAACTTGACACTTGTAAATCATCATAAGCTTCAAAATAAAGTGTTCGACTCTGCACATCAACTGCTGAGCGATAAATGGTGTATGTTCCGCTTCTTCCGTCTGACTTTGGTACAGTTACAGCATTCAAAATGTGCCAAGTTTCAATCAGATTTTCTTGTTCATTTTCAGGAATAACTGCGCGTTCTTTGAGCACTGCTGCTCGGATAAAACGAGATGTTGGTGTAAATCCTCCAGGAAACACTAATTTTCCACTAAAATTTCCTGAGGAAATCTTATTTAACTCTTTTCTTGCTGACGACACATCCATATAATCTGCTAATTTTTCAACTTCTCGCTCAAAAATTGGTGCATTTGTCACCACACCGACAGGATTTTCTTTGACAATCAACCTGCCTCCAAGCGGTTCAATGCTAATCAGCCGTCCTGTTCTGTCTGTTAGTACAAAGTGTAAATCCGCCTGTCCATACTTTATCTGTGCAAATGTATCCGTCATCAATTCCACTTGATTTAACCTGCTGATAGCATCAGTAACTGAGCGACAATTTCCCAACAGCCAAGCGACAAACTCAAAAGGTGCAAGCGATAACTTCTCAACACTTGCTTTTTTTGTGTATTCTGCTTGACGTGAAAAAGTCAATTTTTGAGCAGCCAGTCCGTATTCATTAATGCCATCAGAAATATCCAGATGATTATCAGCACTGATATGTCCAACTCCCAGCACAGCATAAGGATTTATCAGCCTTTTTCCATCATAAAAAGAATGCCAGAAATGCCCAGCTTTTAGCTCCAAAACGCTTGCATCAAAATAATGCCAATCCATTGTCCGTGCGAGTAATAAACTCCCATCTTTTGCTTTCATTTGAATACTTGTGCACATTTTTTACTTCCTTCTTATTTATATATCGAAATAGTCTTTTTATATGTTTTCATTATATCAAAAAAACCAGTTCGAAATAAGAACCGGTTTTCTGATTGAATTTAAAGTCAATTATTTGTAGATTTCAAGCAAGGCAAGGAAGCTAGCTGCTTCGAGTGAAGCGCCACCAACGAGTGCACCGTCGATGTTTTCTTTTGCCATAAGTTCTTCAACTGTTTCAGGTTTTACTGAACCACCGTATTGGATACGAACAGCTTCAGAAACTGCTTTTCCGTAAAGTTTTTCAACAACTGAACGAACAACTCCACACGTTTCATCTGCGATTTCAGCAGTCGCTGTTTTACCAGTTCCGATAGCCCAGATTGGTTCGTAGGCGATAACAAGATTTGATACTTGTTCTGCTGTCAAGCCAGCAAGTCCTGCTTCGATTTGTCCTGAAACCCATTCTGCAGTTTTTCCTGCTTCAAATGTTTCCAAAGTTTCACCACAACAAAGGATTGGTGTGACACCAGCTGCAAAGAGTGCTTTTGCTTTTTTATTGATGTCTTCGTTTGTTTCATGGAAATATTCACGACGTTCGCTGTGACCGATAATTGCGTATTCAATTCCCAAGTCAGCAAGCATTACTGGACTGATTTCACCTGTGAATGCGCCGCTATTTTCAAAATAAACATTTTCAGCAGCAAGCTTCAAAGTTTCTCCTTGACGAAGATAGTTCATTGGTGCAAGGAAAAGTGCAGGAGCAGCGATCGCTGTTTCAACTTTGCTTGCATCTGGCAATTTGCCTTTGACAGCTTCCATGAAAGCTTGTGCTTCGCCCATAGTATGGTTCATTTTCCAGTTACCAGCAATAAATGGTTTACGTGATGACATTTTTGTCTCCTTAAATTATTCTTTGGTTTGCCAAAGATTTTTCATTACTAATTTTATCACAAGTTAAAAGTTTTTTCAGCTTTCAATCAATGAAATTTAGATTTTATCTGCGATTTGCTCAAAGTTTTTGCGCAAGATGTCGGCACTATTACTGAAAGCTTTTAATTCTTCATCGCTCAAAGGCATTTCCAAAAGTTCACGAACGCCGTCACGATTGATGACTGCTGGTGTTCCAATGAAAATATCTTTCTGTCCATATTCGCCATTCAAGTAAGTAGAAACTGGTAAAATGACATTTTCATTACGAAAAATTGCACGAGAAATGCGTGCTAAAACCGCTGCGATACCGTAGGATGTATTTCCTTTGCGCTCAAAAATATCAAAACCAACTTCACGGATTTTTTGGTCCATTTGCACATAACTTGGCAGACGGTGTTCAATTTCTTTGATTGGCTTTGCCCCTGCGGCAACGGTTGACCAAGCTGTAAAGCTAGAATTTCCATGCTCACCCATGACGTAACCATGCACATTATCTGGATTGATTGCCACTGCTTCGGCAACGAGCTGGCGCATACGACTGGTTTCAAGGAGCGTTCCTGTACCAATCACGCGATTTTTTGGAAAACCGGAAACTTCCGCTACGAGACGTGTAATGATGTCGCAAGGATTTGAAGCAATCAAGAAAATGCCGTTAAAGCCTGAATCTACCACACTTTTGGTAATAGATTTAATCATTGCCACATTTTTTTCTAATAATTTGAGTCGGTCATATTCGCCATCAAAGGTAGCCGCTGGCGCATTTGCTGTGATAACAACGATATCTGCATCTTTCGCATCTGCGTAATCTGCTGCATAGATTTTCTTTGGTGAAGCGCTCAGATAGGGCAGAGCGTGCAATAAATCCAGACTATCAGCGAAGGCTTTTTCTTTATTGAGGTCAATAATTGCAATTTCATCTGCTAAATCATCAACAACTAACGTATGTGCATAGGTTGACCCGACAGCACCATCACCTACGATGGCTACTTTTTTTAATTCGTTTATCATTTCTTTCTCCTTTAGCAGTTTTATGTAAATTTCATTTATGTTTTTTATAGTATTTTCTTAATTATTTTTACCAATTTCTGGCTGTTGTTTCGTCAGATTTCATCTGAGCAATCAGGCTGTCAATGCCGTCAAACTTAATCATATCACGGATTTTGTCCAGCCAGAGAATCGTTAACTCTTCGCCATATATTTCTTCGCTGAAGTCAAAAATGTGTACTTCGATTGTTTTTTCTTTATTGTTAAATGTGTCATTGTAGCCAATCGAAGCAAAACCACGCAAGATTTTCTGATTGATTGCCACATCAACGGTGTAAACACCGGCTGCTGGAATGTGAACATAATCTTTGATAACCAAATTTGCCGTTGGATAGCCAAGCTGACGTCCGCGAGCAAAGCCATGAACGACACGTCCGCGCGTTTCATACGCATATCCTAACAATTCATTTGCCTTTGCCACATTGCCCGCTTTGACCGCATCACGAATCCGAGTAGACGAGATTTTGCCTACTTTATCTGCCAACTCTGGGACAATGACGACTTTGAAATCGTCAGAGGATTTTAAATTTTTCATATCAGAGCCTGTCGTGTAGTCAAAGCCTGTCACAACGACTTTTGGATTGAACTTTTTCACAAAATTTTGGGTAAATTCTGCCGATGTTTGATGGGCAAATTTTGAGGTGAAATCTTGAAAAACAAGGTAATCTACGCCATTTTCAGCGAATAATTTCGCTCTTTTATCATCGCTCGTCAATTTCAAAAGTAAGTCAGGTTCAAATTTTTGAAAGGCAATCGTTGGTTTTTCTGGAAATGTCAGCACTGCGATTTTCAGGTTAAGGACGCTGGCAATTTCGCGCGCTTGCTTGAACAGTGCTTGATGTCCTCTGTGCAATCCATCAAAATATCCCAATACTAATATCAAATTTTCATCAAATTTGAGGTTCTCATTAAATTCTAATACTTCCATTGTACTCACTTATTCTTCTTTTTACACTTGTTCATTATAAAAAACTTTTTGAGGCTTCCAAATCCCAGCCTCAACAGGGTGTTTGATATATACTGCGACCAATTTTTCCTGATAAAAAGCTGCAAAACGTGGCTCAGATATTTTTGACAGTTCTGTCAAAAACTTTTCGTCAAATTTTTTACCAACTTTTGCTGCCAGAAATTCATCTTCGGTCAAATTTATTTTTGACAGTTCTGTCACCGCCAATTCCATCGGGTAAAAACAATCTGACAGACGATTTTCGTCGCGTGCCTGTTCAATATCTGCAAGGCTCAAACTCTTATCAATCGCCAAACCATTTGCTGCTGTGCGCACCAAGCGCGACATATGTCCAGCGTAACCCAATTTTTCAGCCAAATCCACAGCAAGCGTTCGCACATAAGTTCCCTTGCTACACGCCACTCGAAAAGGAAATTTCGCAGTTTTGACAGTTTCGTCAAAAATAATCGGCCCTGTCCGCACAAATTCACGAATGGTCACTTCACGTGCTGGACGCTCAATCGTTTGACCAGCGCGCGCGTATTCATAGAGCCGTTTCCCCTTGATTTTTACCGCCGAATACATCGGTGGCACTTGTTGAATTTTTCCAAGAAATTCTGTCATGACAGTGTCAATTTCATTTTCTGACAGTTTTGTCAAAACAGGTGTCAGCGCAACAACTTCGCCCTCAGCATCTTCAGTTTCTGTCGAAAATCCCAAGGTCACTTCACCTTCGTAAATCTTCCCGGTGGCTTCCATGTACTCAAGTAAACGCGTTGCTTTTCCAACTGCAACTGGCAAAACGCCCGTCACCTGCGGATCGAGCGTTCCTCCATGTCCAATTTTTTTTGTCTTTAAAATGCCTCGAAGTTTCGCTACGACATCAAAGCTTGTCCAGCCTGCTTCCTTATAAACATTTAATATTCCATTCCAGTTTTCATCCATCTTTAAAATTATAGCATTTTTTAACCAGAAAATCATAATAAAATTCTTCACAATTTATTTCCTTTTATTTAGAATAAAAAGAAATATTGTTCACTTACTTGACATTTATTTACTTAAAATTATAAAATAATTCTACATTAATATATGAAAGAATAATCTATGTACGATATTATCATTATAGGAGCAGGAGTGAGCGGTATTTTTACTGCTCTCTCTTTAGCTGAAACAACTAAAAAAGTGCTTTTACTCGAAGCTGGGCCTAATTTGCAAGAACGAAAAAACGAACATACGTTTGATGGATTTGGTGGTTTGGGAATTTCCGAGGGCAAATACAATTATTCTTCCGAGTTTGGTGGGAATTTAGTCGAAAAAATCGGACTGGAGCAGACGAAGATTAGTCTAAAACAAGTGAGAAAATTATTAGAAAAATTTGGTGGCGAAGAAAGTCTCATTTATCAAACAAATCCGCCAGCTCTGCAAGTTCAAGATTTTCATTTCATAAAAAATACCACCCAGCATCTCGGACGAAAACTTTCAAAAGAAGTTTATCAAAATTTTTTTGATTATTTGAAAACAAAAATCACTATTCAAACAGATCAAAAAGTAGACCAGATAAGTCCTTTCGAGAATATTTACCAAGTAAAAACACAAGAAAATACGATTTTTTATGGCAAGAAAATCGTAGTTGCCGTAGGTCAAGCCAATCATTTTCTCACGCAAGTCAGAAAAACTCTTCATTTAACTGCCGAAAACACTCGAATTGACCTCGGATTACGGCTGGAAATGCCACAGCAACAATGGAAAAAACTCTTGGGAAATCAGCAAGAAATAAAATTTACCTACAAAAATTTCTATTCTCATTGCATGAATAAATCTGGACGCGTTATTTCTCAGGAGCAAAAAGGGTTTTTACGCCCCGATGGTCAAAATTTTCGGGAAAATGGTGCCAGTGAAAATCTAAATTTCAGCCTTTTTCATCCCTTTTATTTTGAAAATGAAAAACAAGCGAACCTTTCTATTCAACACTTATTTTCACTTTTCAATAAGAACGGAAAAATCATTGGTCAACGTTTATCTGAGCTTGATTCTACTTTTCCAGCGACAACAAACGTTGAAGCAACGCTTCCTTATCAACCTCATTCCTTAAAAAAAGTTGTTCCTCAAAAGATTATTCAAGGAACTTTAGCTTGTCTGAAAAATTTAGAAAATCTTTTAGGCGAAAAAATCAGTGGCAACACCGTCCTCTATGCCTGCGATGCAAAGTTTTATCCCACAGCCGTCCAAACGAACGCTCATTTTGAAAGCTCTGCTAAAAATATTTATTTTACAGGTGACTGTTCAGGAATAAGCTGGTCTTTGAGCCATGCAGCAGCTGCTGGTCTTTATCTTGGAGAATTTTTGGCAAAATAAAGAGTGTAGAAAAGTTACCAGAATTGGTAACTTTTCTTCATTTTTCAAACGTCATCTTTTGAAATGTTTCAGATGTGATAGGAAACTGTTGTTCCATTTTGTCAATTTGTCCAATTTTCACTGTCACTTTTGTCGCTTCAAAATCCACAAGATGCGCTCCAAATGCTCTGTCATCACTAATAAAATGAAGATGAAAACCATTGCCATAGAGACTTTCAAACATCTCTGGCGCCCAAATACCAACGATTGTGCCCGAGAGATTTTCCTTTGTAAAATGAGGCTGTTCAGCTAAAATGTCAAGATAAGCCCTCTCGCCATTTTTTTCAGGCTTGCTAGTGATTTCAACATGATGAAATTCTCCTGAAATCACTAGACTGTAAGCCGTATTTTTTGAAGGAATTTTTTCTAAGAAATTATTAAGTAGATTCTTAAAAGACAAATCATTACTATCAAATGTGATATCTGTCGTCGCTTCAATGACTGCAACATAAGGCAGAGTTTCGCCTGCTTTTACTTCACGCACTTGATTTTTAGAATTTCCATGATATATCACACCATCCCAAATAATCACTTCTCCGTCTGCGCCATCAAGCGTACCAATCCCAGCTCTACCATGCTTTAGCGCTTCTTCTGCTGTGATTGTTCCTTCATATAAACCACCATAAAGAGTACTGTAACTGCCTTGTTGAAAAATCTTGCTCATTATAACCTCTTTCTATTTTTGATTAAAATGTGAGAATTTTTGTGCTTTCTCACAGAATTATTTTCTATTATTATAGCATATTTATGGTAAAATGGTGCTATGACTATAAAATCTTCATGGGCGCGTTTCGCTGGACGGTCTTCACTCTTTATCTTGGAAAAATTTTTCCATCGAGGCTCGACTTTACCAGGGAAAATTGCGCTAAAATTTGATGCTGATATTTTAGCTGAAATGACTAAAAATTATGAAATTATCGTAGTAACTGGAACCAACGGAAAAACTCTCACGACAGCCTTGACTGTAGGGATTTTGGAAAAAGCTTTTGGACAAGTCGTTACAAATCCGTCTGGGGCAAACATGATTACTGGGATTGTTTCCACTTTTCTAAAGGCGCCCAAAGTTCGTGCGGGCAAAAAAGGCTATGCTGTCCTTGAGATTGATGAGGCAAGTTTGCCAAAAATCACTCAGTATATCAAACCTTCGCTGTTTGTGTTCACTAATATTTTCCGCGACCAGATGGACCGCTATGGCGAGATTTATACCACTTATAACTTTATTGTTGAAGGTGCTGCAAATAGTCCAGAAGCGACTGTTTTGCTTAATGGCGACAGTCCTCTGTTCAACTCAAAAAAGCTTGTTAATCCTGTAAAATATTATGGTTTTAATCATGAAAATCATGAACCAGCTCGGGCGCATTATAACACAGAAGGGGTTTTATGTCCTGTTTGTCATCATATTTTGGATTATAAAAGCAATACTTATGCTAATCTTGGCAATTATATCTGTCAAAACTGTGGTTTCCATCGTCCTGAACTTGATTTTTCTTTGACAGAACTGTCAAAAATTACAAATACATCTTCTGAGTTTGTAATTGATAAAAATAGCTATAAAATCAATGTTGGCGGGCTTTATAATATCTACAATGCACTCGCTGCCGTTTCTGTTGCTGAATTTTACAAAGTTCCTGCAACAACCATAAAATCAGGTTTTAATGAATCTAAAGCCGTTTTCGGACGACAAGAAACCTTCAAAATAGGAGAAAAATCGGCAACGATTGTACTGATAAAAAATCCTGTCGGAGCAAATCAAGCACTGGAAATGATGAAATTGGCAGATTATCCTTTTACACTTGTCAGTTTACTCAACGCAAACTATGCTGATGGGATTGATACCAGCTGGATTTGGGATGCCAATTTTGAATTGCTCAATGATATGAAAATTGACAGCGTGATAACGGGCGGTGTCAGACACAATGAAATGGCGCGCCGCTTACGAGTTGCTGGTTTTGAAAATTTGACAGAACTGTCAAATTTATCAGAAGTTCTGGAAGCTCTCAAATCAAGCTCGTCAGAACACATTTATATCCTCGCCACTTATACCGCTATGCTCGAAATGCGCGAACTCTTGGCACAAGCACATTTGATTTCTGGAGAAATGAAATAAATGCCTAGTAATTTTCGCAGTCAAGATAAAAGAGCTTCTTTCATCATAATTTTTTGTAAACTAGCCCTGCTCTGAAAAGAAGAAATTAACATATGAAAAAATCTCTCCTACTCATTCAACCGGAAAATCCTGAAATCCGTGCCTTTCGCCACAAGCAGCTCAATAATTTTTCACAGATGACGATGCCTTATTTGGCAGCATTTGTTGATGAAAATCTGTTTGACATCACACTTTGGGATGAATATGCGGATATCGTCACATTTGATGAATCGTTTGATTTAGTGGCGATGACGGTCAATACGCCAAACAGCAGACATTGCTACGAGATGGCAGAGAAATTTCGCACTTCAGGAAGTTATGTCGTCTTTGGCGGACCGCATCCGACACTTGAACCCGAGGAAGCTGAGGCCTTTTGCGACACGATTATCATTGGCGAAGCGGAAGAAATCTGGCCAGCATTTTTGCAGGATTTTTTGGACGGAAAAGCTCAAAAAAGCTATATGAGTGACCACTATCCAAGTCTTGAACATCTCCCGCAACCTCGCTGGGATTTACTCAAAAATCGCTCAAAAACGATGATGGGAGTCGTCATTGCAACACGCGGTTGTCCTTATGCCTGTAGTTTTTGCAATATGAAACAGATTTATCACGACTGTTATCGCACGCGCCCCGTTGCTGAGGTGATTGCTGAAATAAAAGCCCTGCCAGCGCACTATTTCGTTTTCTGGGACGACAATCTATTTGGATCGGTTGACTTTGCCAAGGATTTATTTCGCGAAATGGCAAAATCTGGGATTAAGAAAAAATTTGCGGCGCAGGTGACGCTGGCAGACTGTAATGACACGGAATTACTAGCTTTGGCACGCAAAGCAGGCTGTCTCACCCTGTTTTGCGGTATTGAGACTTTTTCTGAAAAGTCACTTCGTCATGCGCACAAAACGGTCAACAAACTATCTGACGAGGAAGCCATCATTCAGCTCATTCATCACAATAAACTCCTGATTCAGGCTGGGATTGTCTTTGGTTTTGATGGTGATGACAAAACTTGTTTTGACCTAACCTTGGAAAAATGCGAGCGCTACGGCATTGACGGTGTGACAGTGAGTCTCTTGACCCCTTTACCCAAAACGCCTTTGTATCATCAATTCAAACGGCAAAATCGACTTCTATCAAGTGACTGGACGGATTACAATGCAAAAACAAAAGTCGTCTTTCAGCCGAAAAACATGAGTGCAGACGAATTATTTACTGGTTATCAAACTTTTCGCAAGAAATTTTATTCTCTTAACTCATTTATTCGCCGTGCAAAAGTATCAAAAACACATCTTCTCATCAACTTTGTGATAAACTTTGGATATTGGCGCGCACTGAAACATACGAAATAAAAAGGAGATTTCATGACTTACACTTCTATAAAATCAAATTTAGAAAATCCACTTTACAGTTTGCGAGTTGCCCATCTTTTTGGCGATTTGATGAATACTTACGGCGACAATGGAAATATTCTCATGCTCAAATACGTTGCTGAAAAACTCGGAGCTGATGTAACTTTTGACATCGTCTCACTTGGTGATATTTTTGACGAAAATACTTATGACCTCGTTTTTTGGGGTGGCGGGCAAGATTATGAGCAGGAAATCATTTCAGAAAGTTTGACAGAACTGTCAAAACCGCTAAAAAACTATATCGGAGCTGGAAAACCAATGCTCGCAATCTGTGGCGGTTATCAAATGCTTGGACAATATTATACAGATGCCACAGGGCGCAAAATCAACTGTACAGGCATTCTTGGACATTATACAGAAAATCCTGGGAATGACAGGATTATCGGCGATGTCGAAATTCGCAATGATGAATTTGGCGAAACTTACTACGGTTTTGAAAATCACGGTGGCAGAACCTACCTTGCAGAGGACGAAAAAGCGCTTGGCACCGTCATTTACGGCGGGGGCAATAACGGAAGTTCTGGCGAAGAAGGATTGATTTACAAAAATACCTTTGGGTCTTATTTTCACGGACCACTTCTTTCACGAAATGTCCGCATCGCTTACCGCTTAGTCACAACAGCTTTGAAACAAAAATATGGCGAAACGATTGAACTTACTGACTTTGAAGACATTCTTTCTCAAGAAGAAATCGGACAAGAAATCACAGATATGAAACGCAAAGCCAGTCATTAAGACAAAAAAATGAGAATTTTACTTTCTCATTTTTTTCTCACTTTTTGTAAATTAAAAAATCACATTTCGTCATTTTTTAATTATAAAATTAAACATATTATATAGTTGATAAATTGACTGACTTATGATAAAGTTATGTTTTACATGGAAAAAAGCCTGTGTCGGAGGCAGACTTTTTTCTCAGGAGAAAGGACTTTTTAGGAGTGAAAAAATTTAAGGAGTACAGCTTGATTATCTTAGGCTCATTGTCTATTGCTATTTCTGTGAGCTGTTTATCTATTCCCAACAATCTGGGAGAAGGTGGCGTACCTGGACTAACTGCGATGGGTGTTTATCTCTTTCATATCCCAGCTTATTTCAGCAATTTTTTGCTTAATGGCTTGCTGATTGCTTTTAGCTATCGTTATTTTAATAAAAATCTTATTTTTAGGACAATTTTTGTCGTTTTGTTAAGCACCCTTTTTTTGCGTCTTGTCGTACCTATTCAGTTTGAAATTCCTTATCCTGTGCTGGCGGCAATCTTAGCTGGTGCTACGATGGGCGGTGGAATTGGTCTAATTTATCTAGGTGAAGCGACTTCTGCCAGCGGAAGTCTCGTTGCTAAAATCTTGGAAAAGAAATTCCAAATTCGTAAAAGTCATGGCTTATTGATTTCAGATTTGTCGGTGATAATTCCCTCCAGCATTTTCTTAGGTGTTGAACGTACACTTTTGACCGTGATTTCCGTTTATGTCTCTTCAAAAGTCCTCTCACTTGTCATTGAAAATAATCTAGCTCATATCTTTAGCTTACCAAAATCATTTTTACAGCATAAAAAAAGTAATTCTCAGATTTGAGAATTACTTTTTATTTTTGACAAACTTGTCAAAAAATTTATTTCCAGAAATCATCAAAAATAGTGATAGGTAGATGACGTTTGTGCTCTGTTTTTGTCCACCAAGCTTCGATTTTTGCTTGTGCTTCAAGGCTGACAGTTTTACCTTCCGTATAATCATCAATATCATCATACGTCACACCGAGTGCCACTTCATCTGCCAAACCTGGCTTGCCATCTTCCAAATCTGCTGTTGGTATCTTTTCATAGATTGCCTTATCTGCTCCAAGTTCAGCAAGCAAGGCTTTGCCCTGACGTTTATTGAGCCGATAGAGAGGCGTCAAATCTGCACCACCATCGCCAAATTTTGTGAAGAAACCAGTGATATTTTCTGCCGCATGGTCTGTCCCAAGAACAGCGCCAGCATTGCCACCAGCCACGCCGTACTGCGTAATCATCCGTTGACGTGCCTTGATATTTCCCTTGTTAAAGTCAGAAACCGTGACGCCAGCCGCTTCAAGCGCTGCAACTTGTCCGTCCACTGCTTCTTTGATATTAACTACAAGGCTCACATCAGGCTGGATAAATGCCAGCGCGCGTTGTGCATCGTCTTCATCTGCTTGCACACCATAAGGCAAGCGCACCGCGATGAACTTATAGCTGTCGTCACCCGTCTCCGCACGCATTTCCGACATTGCAATCTGCGCCAAACGTCCCGTCAGAGAGCTATCTTGTCCTCCGGAAATACCGAGGACGTAGCTTTTAATGAATGGATATTTTTTCAAATAATCCTTCAAAAAATCAACCGATTTACGAATTTCTTCTTTCGCATCAATTTCAGGCAAAACGCCCAATTCTTTGATAATTTTTTCTTGTAATGACATAATTTTTCCTCTATTTTTACTATAAAATATTTTTGACAGAACTGCCGTAGGGACTAGGCGCTTTAGCACCAGCCTTCTCGGACAGGGTGAACTTATAACGAAGTTGTAAGTTTGTAGCCCTATCAAAAATTTTTAAACACATTTTTAACTAAATCTTTTTTGACAGAACTGCCATAGGGGCTAGATAATTTATTCTCAGCCTGTCAAAATAAAATTTTACTCATCAAATACTCATCAACAAACTGACCTGCGACACACATACTGTCACGTCTTGTTCCTTCTATCAGAAAATTCATTTTCTGATAAAGCGCAAGTGCTGGCTGATTAGTCACTTCAACTGTCAACTCCAAACGTCTCATATTTTCGCTACGCGCCCAGCTTTCCAGTTGTTCCAAAAGTGCTGTCCCAAGCCCTTTTCCGCGCGCCTGTGTCAAAAGTCCAAGCACCAGATAAACAGAATGTTGATTGCGCCGAAATTCTCCACGTTCTCCCGAAATGTATCCAAGCAACTTTCCATTTTCCTCAGCCACCATCAGAAAATCAGCACTTTCAATCAATTCCTCTGTCCGCCCCAAATCATACACGCGTTCATCAGGCTCATACATCATAAAGTCCGTTTCAACATCAAGCTGTTTTTGCAGCTGCCAGAAATGTCGCGCTTCAGTCATTGCGAGTTTCCTAAATCTCATTTTTATCCAATCGTGTCTCAGCAACCGTTGTCCGTACCTGCGAAATCAAGCGCATCTTGTGATTCCACAATTCCTGTGACAAGTCAACGGGATACGGCTGCGGATTCAAGTCCCGCTTGTATTCGTCCCATAACTCACTCAGATTTTCTCTTGCAAATTCTTTAATATCAACAAGACTTGGCAGTTGATACTTCAGAACACCATCAACAAAAATCTCCGTCAGCAAGGCTTTTGCCTTGAAATCTCGAATATTTTTATTGATATAAGTATAAAGTGGATGGAACATATAAATCTCATCAACTAAGTCAGGACGTTCATCACTAAAAGTAATATAATCCCCCTCAGATTTCCCATCACTACCGCGTGTAATCCGCCAAACCTGTTTTTTACCCGGTGTCGAAACCTTTTCAGCATTACTTGAGAGCTTGATGGTATCTTTCATCTCGCCCTTTTCATCTTCAATCGACACCAGTTTATACACGGCACCAAGCGCTGGCTGGTCGTAAGCCGTAATCAATTTTGTTCCGACTCCCCAAACATCAATTTTCGCCTTTTGCATCTTCAAACTTAAAATAGTTGACTCATCCAAATCATTGGACGCATAGATCTTCGCTTCAGTAAAGCCTGCATCATCAAGCTGTTGTCGAACTTTCTTGGAAATATAAGCCATATCACCAGAGTCAATTCGCACCCCTTGGAAATTGATTTTATCACCAAATTCCTGCGCGACCTTAATCGCTGCTGGCACACCAACACGTAAGGTATCATAAGTATCTACCAAAAATACACAATCATGATGTGTCTCGGCATATGCTTTGAAGCCCTCATAATCATTGCCGTAGCTTTGAATAAGTGCGTGTGCGTGTGTGCCACTTGCAGGAATGCCAAAAATCTTCGCGGCACGCACATTTGATGTTGCATCCGCACCACCAATATATGCTGCGCGCGTTCCCCAAATCGCTGCATCCAACTCTTGCGCTCGCCGTGTTCCAAATTCCAACAAAGGGTCTGAACCAATCACAGACTTAATTCGCGCCGACTTCGTCGCAATCAAAGTTTG
Organism: Lactococcus nasutitermitis; assembly: GCF_018403765.1. GTDB lineage: Bacteria > Bacillota > Bacilli > Lactobacillales > Streptococcaceae > Lactococcus > Lactococcus nasutitermitis. The sequence goes on along the minus strand of NZ_BOVQ01000005.1, from coordinate 180,849 downwards.
GAAATTGATAATATTTAATACAGCAGTTTCAACCAACTGACATTCAGCAAGCGGACCTTCAATTTGTACCAAAGGTTCATTAGCAAAAACAAGTTCTCCTTCTTTAACCGAGCGTACCGTGCAACTAAATGTGAAATTTCTAAGATAGTCAAGAAAATCCTCAGGATAATCTAATTCACGTAGATAATCAATATCAGTTTCTGAGAATTTCAAATGTTGTAAATAATCGACCATTCTCTCCAAACCAGCAAAAACGGCATATCCATTTGCAAAAGGCATCTCACGAAAGAAAACCTCAAAAACCGCACGTCGCGTGTGACGTCCTAATTTCCAGTAAGTTTGCATCATATTGATTTGATACAAATCTGTGTGCAATGTCAAACTATCATCTTGATAAAGCTGTGGCATACTTATTCTCCATACTTCTTTTTAATGAAAATCTAATAAGTTTATTTTACCAAAATCTTACGACTTTTTAAATAATTAACCATTTTTCTAGTAAATTTAGTGAAATATCGTTGTCCTAGCAAATGTGTTATAATCAACTCATGACTAGAAAAAAAATCGGAATTTTAGGTGGTAATTTCAATCCTGTTCATCACGCACATTTGATGATGGCAGACCAAGTCGCTCAACGTCTCCAGCTTGATAAAGTTTGGCTCATGCCCGAATATCTTCCACCACATATTGATGAAAAGTCAACAATTCCCGCAGAACATCGTGTGAAAATGCTTGAACTTGCTATCGCAAACAATCCGCATCTTGAACTTTCATTACTAGAAATTGAACGAAAAGGAAAATCTTATACTTTTGATAGCCTGTCTTTCCTCACAAAACAGTACCCTGACACAGATTTTTATTTTATCATCGGTAGTGATATGGTGGATTATCTTTCCAAATGGTACAAGATTGATGAACTGGTAAAATTGGTCACATTTGTTGCTATTAAACGCACATCAGAAGTCACAAAGTCGCTCTACCCAGTTATCTGGCTAGAAAGTCCGCTCATGCCGATTTCCAGCACACTTATTCGCGAGATGTTCAGTCAAAATATTGACCCCACTTATTTATTACCCCAATCCGTGCTTGACTACATTAAGGAAAATAAACTTTATTCCCACAAAGTTCTTTGACAATCTTTGTTCAAAGTGCTACAATCTTTTTGTAATCAAAATAATTCGTCGGAAGTAATCTTATGGAGACTAGAAAACGTCATCGGAGAATACGAAAGCGCAGAGCCACTATTTTTGCAACCTCATTACTTGCACTTATCATCATAGTAGCTAGTTTTAGCATTTTTCAAATAGAAAAAAATACTCAAGAAAATCAACGTATAAATAAATTATCCCAAAATTTGGGACTGCTCTATAAAAATTCTTTCCCTACAAAAAACGTAACAAATACTAAAATAATAGCTTTTTCAACGAAACTAACAGATAAAAAAGGAAAAATTCCTAATAAAAATTATCAATTATTCAAAGAAAAACTTTCTTTGCTTGACTTAAAAGTTAATAAACAAAACGCAATCAATGCTTTATTCGTCAGTCCTGTCATGCTCGGAAAAACATTAAAAACAAGTACAGTCAAAACTTCAACAACACAAAAAAGCATTAAAGCTGTTGTACTATCCGCACTTCCAAAGGACAACTTTCTCACACACGCACAAAAAGAAATCAATCAAGCAAAAAAACAAGTGAGCGCGCGTGATAAAGAACAAAATCTTCTTCAAAAAATTTTAACAGCCATCACACAAAATCCAACAAATAGCAATCTATTAACAGCCCAAAATACTATAAATAAATTGCCAGTTGCTACTAAAAATAAGGAAAATCAAGCACTTGTGGCAGCCGTACAAAAATTTTATGCAGGAAAAAAATTAATCGCTTTGACATTTGATGATGGTCCAAATGCCACGACCACACCAACTTTACTTAATACACTGGAGCAAGATGATGTTCATGCTACTTTCTTTGAGATTGGTTCGCATATCGCAGGAAATGAAGCCCTCTTGAAGCGCCAAACTGCAGATGGCGACCAAATTTGTTCGCATACTTGGACACATCCTGAATTAACAAGTCTTACGGCTCCTGCTGCAAATCTTGAAATCACGCGAGCTGCAACACTCATCACACAAATTACGGGACAAAATTGGCCTTTCTATCGTCCACCTTATGAAGCGGTCAATCAAACTGTTTTGAACTCTGTAAATATGTCGGCGGTGAATTATGATGTAGATACACAAGATTGGGAAGATTCAACTAGTGCTCCTGTTTATAGTGCGGCAATGGCTGGTGCACATGATGGTGCGATTATTCTCATGCACGATATTCATCCTTGGACTGTCGCTGCTGTTCCAAATATCATCGCCAGTCTCAAACAACAAGGTTATACCTTTGTCACAGTTAGTCAGCTCATTTATGACAAAGCTGGTGCGATTCAACTCCACCATGATTACTTTGGTTGGTAATAAGCAAATAAAAAACTCTTTCTTCTTTGAAAGAGTTTTTTATTTTGCCAAAATCAAACCAACAATCACAGCTACAAATCCCAAACCATAGCTCAATAGGAAATATTCGGCGAAGTGTTTGTAATCGTGCTTGTCCAGTAAATCAAAAAGTTCAAAATTATAGGTGGAAAATGTCGTCAAACCGCCGCAAAATCCTGTCGCAAAGATTTTATAGTTTTCTGATTGATTGCCAAGTTTCCCGAAAAAATAGCCAATCAATAAGGAACCAATGATGTTTACGAGGTAAGTTCCCAGAGGAAAACCGATTTTTTTGAAGACGACGCTGAGGTTACTGAAAAGATAACGGGCGATTGCGCCGATACCTGATGCTAAGCCGACAAGGGCGAATTCTAGAATCATTTGTTTGCCTCGCTTTCCTCTTTGACTTCTTCTTCAAGCTCTGTCGCTGTTGGGAAGGCTACTGCGAGCCGTCCATGATACATTCCTAGCGCAGCCATTGCCAAACCGCCACCAACTGTCAACAGAACATAAAGACTTAAAAGCCAATAATGCTGTGTTGTCAGGAGATTGTCAGAATCCATCATAAAAGATGAAAAGGTGGTAAATGTCCCGATATAGCCCGTTCCCAGCGCCAAAATCGTTCGTGCTTTGGCATTTTTTGCCGTCAGATAATTTTTTATCAAAAAGGTAAATAAATAACAGCCGACCAGATTAATCAGCAAAGTTGCAATCGGAAAAGCACCGATTTTTGGGAGATAGGAGCTAATCTCAAAACGAGAAAGCCCGCCAAGAATTCCAAAGAGGAAAACAATAATAATGTTCATGCTTATTCTTTCTATGATAAATTTACTAAAAATGACAAAACAGCGGCATAGCAGGTCGCCAAATAATCGGTTTTCTTACACAAAAAAACGCCTACAATGTGCAAGAAAAACCTTACATTGTAGGCGCCATCAGTTGTCAAGTTTTTTTAGCTTGACAGCGGTTATCGGCTGTGCACCATAGCCATTCTTTATTATATTGTAACACTTTTTTGAAAATTTTCAAGAAACTGTGTCGTTTTTAGTCTTCATTTTTTTGACAGGCTGAGAATAAATTCTCTAGCCCCTACGGCGGTTCTAGGAAAACAAACTAGCCACAATTCGTATCTCCGTTACACTACGCTGTCCACTTGTTCTAAGTGACTAAAATCACAAGACAAATTGGCAACTGAGCAAGTTCACAACGGCTTCGTTATGTCAAAATTTTTCAGTCACGCAGTCCTTTGTCTTTTTGGATTTTTTTGAGTTTGTCTGGCGTGATGTCATTTCCCTTGTCATCAACCAATTTTGTCGTCTCAACTTGTGCGCGTAAACTTTCTTTAACGCTGTCAATGTAGAGCCTGCGCAAGTTTGCTTGTTCTTCTAATTCTTTGCTTGTCAATCCGTCAGCACTTTTTTTCTTGCGTGCCAATTCGTTAATTCGCGCGATTTGTTCATTGGTAATTGCCATTTTTCCTCCCAGATTTTTTTGACAGACTTGTCAAAAAATAATTTCGTTTTTGATAGTTCTGTCAAAAATTATTTTGTGTTAATCAGGCTAAAATCAGCGATTGTAACCGTCAATTCAACGATTTTTCCGAGCAAAGCAAGACGATTATTTTTGACAGCCTCGTTATCTGCCATGACCATGACATTGTCAAAAAAGTTTTCGATGGCTGGGGAAATGTTTTTGACAAGGTGGCGGAATTTTTCATCTGCTGTTTGATTTTCCCAATCGCTTGCCAAGTTTTTGACAGCTTCGTCAAGTTGATTTTCAGCTTCATTTTCAAATAAATCTGGATTGACAGTAGCAGACACTTTTCCTTTTTTCGTTAAATTAATGACACGAGAAATATTTTCAACTGCAGCTTTGAATGGTGCATGAGATTTGTGAGCATCAATTACAGCAGCACTTTCCAGCATAGCAGCAATATCAAAAGTTTCTGTATGAATAGCAGCTTCCACGATATCATAACGAATGCCCTGTTCAAGCAAAATTTTCTGAACACGTCCACGCACAAATTCCAGCACTTCTGCATGATTTTCACTAGGAAATGTGTCAATAAAATCAGCAAAATCAAAATGCCAATTTTGTTTTCCAATAATCCGAATTAAACCTTGAGCCGCACGACGTAAAGCGTAAGGGTCGTTTGAACCAGATGGAATTAAGCCCGCGCCAAAGAATGACAAAATACTGTCAATCTTATCCGCAGCCGCCAAAACCGCACCAACAGTCGTCTCAGGCAATTCTCCCTCAGCGGAAGTTGGCAAATAATGCTCACGAATTGCCACACTTACTCCCGCAGTTTCTCCAGCCAAGCGCGCATATTTTTCACCCATGACACCTTGCAACTCGTCAAATTCACCAACCATTCCTGTCAGCAAATCAAACTTGTAAATCTCTGCAGCACGCGCCACATCAGCAGTTTCCGTTTTTGACAGTTCTGTCAAAACAGCCAACTTCTCAGCAAGAACTTTTGTCCGCGCCATGTGTTCTGTCATAGAGCCTATTTTCGCATGGAAAGTCACTTTTTCTAGTTTTTTAACCAAATCAGCAAGTTTTAATTTTTGGTCTTCTTCCCAGAAGAATTTTGCATCTTCAAGTCGCGCAACCAGCACTTTTTCATTTCCAGACACGACATTTTCGATATGCTCTGCATTTCCATTTCGCACGGAAATAAAATTCGCCGCCAATTTTCCATTTATATCATAAACCTCAAAATAACGCTGATTATCACGCATTGAAGTGACCAAAACTTCCGCTGGAACAGCCAAATATTTCTCATCAAATGAACCAATAAATGCTGTTGGATATTCCACAAGATTATTCACTTCTTCGAGCAACTCCTCATGTAAAGTCACTTGCCAACGATTTTCAGCCGCTAAAGCTAAAATCTGCGCTGAAATCTCAGCTTTACGATGTTCCGCATCTGCCACGACAAAACGCTCCAGCAAATCTGCGATATAATCTGTTGCTGTCGCAATATCAAAGTCAACATTTGCCAAAAACCGATGTCCGCGAGACACGCGACCAGCCGTCACATCAAGCAACTCAAAAGGCACAATCTCATCATCTAGCAAAGAAACAATCCACTGAATAGGACGCACAAAGAGAAAACTATTATTTCCCCACTTCATATACGTCGAAAATTGCATCTTGCGAATGACTTCTTCGCCAATTTTCGCCAGAATATCAGTTGTTGCGACACCTTCCATGTGCTTTTTCGCATAATAATAATCGCCGTCAAGCACCAATTCATCTGGTGAAACACCTTGTCCACGAGAAAAACCTTGGATTGCTTTGGACCAATTTCCCTCAGCATCTTTAGAGATTTTTGCTGACGGTCCTTTGACTTGTTCGTCAAGCGCAGCACTTGCCTCCGCCAAACCTTCAACCAATACTGTCAAACGTCGTGGTGTCGAGTATTTTTTAATCGCTCCAAAAGTCACACGATGTTCATTTAAAAATGCAGAAACACGTTCCACTAATTGATTGACACTCGGCGTTACCAAGTGTGCAGGCACTTCTTCCAGCCCAATTTCTAATAAATAATTTGCCATGATTAACCTTTCAATTTTAATTCATATATCCGAGAATTTCGGTCTGGAAATGGATAATCCACCGTCAATTCCTCTTTTTTTATTTGCACAAAACCCTTTTTCTCATAAAATCCATGACTGCGATGTTCGCCTTCCGGCGTATCAAGGACAATCGTCTCAAATTCTTTTTCTTGCGCAAAATCAATAAAATGTTGATAAAGTTGCGCCCCCAAATGTTCAGGCGCTCCACGAAATTCAGGATAAGTAAAGAATTTTTTCAGCACAGCCGTTGTCGCATTAACTGGCAATAAAGCAATCGAACCCACGACTTTATCGTTATCATCTAAAGCCAGCCAAAACTCGCCTGATTTCGCTTGATAATAGTGCGCAATCTGAAAAATATCATCCTGCTCAGTAAACTTAATATCAAGCTTTGCCTCCGTATTTTGACAGAAGTTAATCAAATCAACCAACTGCGCCAAATGATGCGGATTTTCTTTGTAAGTCTCAATTTTCATATTTTTCCTCTATTCATAATTACCATTCAAATAAGCTTTTAACCCTTTCTCGGGTCTTACAAAGTGAACTTGAAAATTTTCCTCAAGCAACTTGAAAAATTCAGGATAAAATTTTTCTTTGATGGGTAGAAATTCTAAGTCAACTTCTTTTTTTGTCAATGTTTCTTCAAAATCTCTGTTTACCCAACGGCAAAAATCGGCGTTTGTATTTAAGATTAAAGTTAAAATTTCAGTATTGCCCGATTTATGACGGTGCTTTTGTGTCAGATAACTCACACGAGAAAGTGGAATTTCGTAACGCATATTTTCATGTCCATCTGGAAAAATGTAAATGACGTCATTCTTGATTTCAAAAGCTTTTTGTTTGTGACTTCTCAGTTTTTGCATAAATCCAACTAGCAAAAGTAGGATACCAATAAAAAGACTGACGAATGCCACTACAAAACTAAACATCCATAAAAATGGAATAATAATTAGCGCAATGAGACCAAATGTCATCGCAATCGAACCTTGCGCGTTTCCTTTGATAATCAGATGCTTTCCTTCAAGCGTCATTCCTTTCATCTTTTTTCTTCCGCTTTTTCACTATATTTCCCATTTTTTCCCAAATACTTCTCACGCAATTCTTCATCTTTCAACAATGGGAAGCCAAGTTTCGCGCGTTCTTCAATGAAAGTTTTTGCTACTTTACGCGCCATCGTGCGCACGCGATGCATGTAGCCTGCGCGCTCAGTGACAGAAACCGCGCCACGTGCGTCCAACAAATTAAAAGTATGTGAAGATTTCAAAATGTAGTCATAAGCTGGGTGAACTAAGCCTTCGTCCAGCAAACGCAAGGCTTCTGCTTCATATTCTCCAAAAAGTTGCAAAAGGAGTTCTTGATTACTCTCTTCAAAAGCAAATTTTGAATGCTCATATTCAGGTTCTTTGAAAATATCGCCGTAAAGCACGCCATTTCCCCATTCGAGGTCGTAAACACTATCTACTTCTTGAATGGCAGTCGCCAAACGTTCTAGTCCGTAAGTGATTTCACTCGTGACAGAATCTACTTCAATGCCACCAACTTGTTGGAAATAGGTAAATTGCGTACATTCTTGTCCGTCAATCCAAACTTCCCAGCCAATCCCTGCACAACCCATTGATGGATTTTCCCAATTATCTTCAACAAAACGAATATCATGTTCCAAAGCCTTAATTCCCAGTGCTTCAAGCGATTGTAAATAAAGTTCTTGGATATTTTTTGGTGAAGGTTTGATGACGACTTGAAATTGATGATGTTGGAAAAGTCGGTTTGGATTTTCCCCGTAACGTCCGTCTGCTGGACGGCGCGATGGCTGAACATAAGCTGCTGCCCAAGGTTCCGGTCCATTTGAGCGCAAAAAAGTGTAGGGCGACATCGTTCCTGCGCCTACCTCATTGTCGTAAGCTTGCATGAGATTTGCTCCCTGCTTTGCCCAAAATCCCTGTAAAGTCAAGATGATATCTTGAAACGATAGTTTTTCGTTTGACATTAAAATCTCCATTCTCATTCTTTATACAAAAAAACCGCAATTTGTCACCCCGTCAAAAAAAATTGACAAAGGGTGCAAATGCACGGTTCCACCTTTATTTTTTACTTCATTTCTGTACAAATTGTAATTTTAAACCATTTTTTTCTCAGACTTTCACCCTCACTGAGTCGCTCTTTCCTTAATTTTAGTGCAATTTTCTATAAATGTCAAGAGGAAATAAAAAGAGACCTTTAAAAATCAATAGGTCAGTTTTTTTGGACATCTTACTTGTCTGCACTATCGCATTTTGTGACAGCTTTCATCTGTTCTCGAAATTGTTCCTGATACCAAGCTGTGTCTTCATCATGATAGATTGTTCTGTTGCTTCGCTTAACTTCAGGAATTTTGTTAAATGGATTTTTTTGAGAGCTTTCTGTTTGAATGTGAATCACTTCCTTCTTGCTTGACACTTTTTGTATCAATGTTGGGGTAATGTTTAATTCTTTATGTTTTTATATTATGACATATTTTTATTTTCTTGTCAAATATTTCTACTTTTGTTTTATTTAATCGTTTTCTATATTTATTTTGTATTATTTTTTATATAAAAAACAGAATATATTCTGTTTTTTTGTTATCAAATTTCTTTTTGTAAATTTTGAATGCGATACATATCTGCATAATAGCCGTTTTGTGCGAGGAGTTCTGCGTGATTTCCGCGCTCAATGATTTCTCCTTGGTCGAGAACGAGGATTTGATTGGCATCTTTTATCGTTGACAGTCGATGAGCAATGACCAGTGTTGTGCGATTCTGGCGCATATTCACAAGTCCTGACTGAATGAGTGCTTCTGTTTCTGTGTCAATATTGGCTGTCGCTTCGTCAAGCAGGAGAATTTTTGGATTGCGAACGATCGTACGTGCAAAATTTATCAACTGTCGCTCGCCCGTTGAAAATGTAGCGCCAGCTTCAATAACCTTCGTCTCATAGCCGTTTTCAAGCTTTTTGATGAAACTGTCAGCCTGTACAAACTCAGCAGCTTTTTTGACAGCTTCGTCAGAAATATTTTTGTTCATCATTTTGATATTATCTGTGACAGAGGCGACAAACATGAAGGAATCTTGCAGGACAAGTCCGATTTTGCTCCGTAATTCTTCTTTTGAAAAATCACGAATATCTTGATTATCAATCAATACTTGTCCTTCATAAAATTCGTAAAAACGCATGAAAACATTGATGATACTTGATTTCCCAGAACCCGTGTGTCCAACAAATGCGAGCGTTTCGCCAGGTTCAACGACAAAGGAAATGTGCTTGAGAACTTGATTTTTTCCATCGTAAGAAAAACTGACATCTCGAAATTCAATTTTTCCTTGTTCAATTTTTTTGACAGAACTGTCAAAAATTTTCTCAGCTGTTTGCGCTTGTGCTGGTGCGTATTCTGTTTCTTCCATGATTTGTTTAATCCTACTTGAGGCAACCATTCCATTTGAAAAATTTGACAAAGAATCCATCAAGCCTGAAATAGGATTGAAATAAATTTGGACATTGCTGATGAAAGCATAAATCAGTCCAGCAGCGACAATCGTGTGCATACTGCGCGCACTGTACATCGCAAGCACCACAATAATTGAAATCGCCAAGAGAAAATTAACGAGCGGACTCAAAAGCAAACCATTAATCTGAATCACACGTTTTCGCAGGCGAAAATAATCATTGTTTGTCGCTTCAAACTCTGCTCCCAAGCGTTTTTCTTGACGAAATTGCTGAATAATACGCATTCCAGAAATATACTCATTGAGTTTTGTGTTAAGCTCTGAACGCTTTTTGAGCATGAGTTTGTAAACACGTGTCGAAATTCGCTGATAAATCAGCACCGCCAAAATCAAAATCGGTAGAAAAATCAGCATGATCAGCGAAATTTGCTTGTCCACAAAAAAGAGAGCCACAAAAGCAATCACAATCGAAATCAGACTGTTGAGCGCATTGAACAACATTTGCCAGAAATTGAACAAATCGGTGTCATTAGTAATCCGTGTAATCAGCCAGCCTGTCGGTTTTTGGTCAAAATACCGCATTCCAAGTGTATGAATTTTCCGATAAACTGCCTGCCGGATGCGCTGATTGACAAAAATTGCTCCATTTTGCAGAAAATTCCATTTGAAAAAGAAAGCCAGCGAATTGATGACATTAAGCACAAAATAAAGCGCCGCAAAGTAGAAAATAATCGCATCTGTCGCCTTCATCGGCGTCAGATAATTGTCCATAAACGTCGAAAGAACAAAAGGCATAATTGATGCCAAGCCTGTTGCTATCACGCTAAAGACGAAAGCGAGGATAAAATATTTTTTGAAAGGCAAAAGAAAGTGCGCAATGAACTTGAACACTGACCAACTCTCACGAAAAGTCATTTTTTCATCTTGATTTTCCATTTTATTCCTCACTTTCCGTCATTTTATTTTTTGACAGTTCTGTCAAAAATATTTCAGTCTTTTTTTCTGTCAATTTTGACTCAATTTGTTGCATTTGCCACATTTTCCCATACCAGCCACTTCTAGCAAGAGCTTCATGTTGTCCGCGCTGTGCGATTTTTCCATTGTCCAGCACCAAAATCTCATCTGCATCCATGACCGAACTCAAACGATGGCTGACAATCAAAGTCGAGCTATTGTGACGAATAGCTTTCAGATTTGCCAAAATCGTTCGCTCCGTTTTCGCATCAACTGCCGAAAGTGCATCATCCAAAATCAAGATTTTCGGCTGAATCAAAAGCGCTCGAGCAATCGACAAACGTTGCTTCTGTCCACCAGATAAGGAAACACCACGCTCGCCGACCAGCGTATCATAACCCTCAGAAAATTCTCGAATGTCCTCATCAATCCCAGCAATCCGCGCCGCTTCTTCAACTTCCGCCTGCGTTGCTGACATTTTGGCAAATCGAATATTGTCACGCACCGACATTGAAAACAGAAAATGTTCCTGTGGCACATAGCCAATCGCTGGCAGATAATCATCCAGTTTATAATCCTTGATATTGTGTCCAGCAAATGAAATCTCGCCCTCGTAGTGGTCAAATTCACGCATTAACAACTTGATGATACTAGATTTTCCAGCACCCGTTCGCCCAACTAATCCAATCACTTCACCTTTTTTCAGTTCAAAATCAATTCCTGAAATCCGCGTTTTTTCCTCATCAGGATAAGAAAAATGTTGCACATTAAAATGTAAATTCCCTGTTTCTGGCAGAGCAAGATTTCCCTCAGAAATCTTTGACTCCGCCTTTTGTGCCAGTAACTTATCCACTCGCGAATACGATGCACGACCTCGTTCCATGACATTAAAGAGCAAGCCAACCGCAAACATCGGCCAAACCAGATTGGCAATATAAGTCATAAAAGAGACCAACTGCCCCAAACTCAACACATGATGTAGGACAAAACCACCACCAATCGCAATCGTCAGCGTATAAGAAATACCAACGATAAAAGTAATCAGCGGGTCATACAGTGAATCAATCCGATTAACCTTGACAAAAGCAGCATCAATCGCGTCCAGTTTAACCTGAAAATCTGCAATATCCTGCGCTTCTTCGCCAAAGGATTTGATGGCTTTCATTCCCGTAATCGACTCCTGAACCTTATCATTCATCTCGGAGAAAGTTTCCTGTGCGTGTTCAAAATTTACATGAATTCTATCGCCCAAGGTTTTACTCACAAGTGCCAGCAAAGGTAAGGGAAGTACAGCAATCAAGGTCAAGCGCCAGTCAATAAACAAGAGCATCGCAATAATCGTCGTTCCACCTGTCATCACTGAATCTGCCCACGTCAAAACTCCAAGTCCAGCCACATCATTGATTGCCTGCAAGTCATTTGTCGCGTGTGCCATCAAATCGCCCGTACGATTGCGCTGATAAAAAAGCGTGTCCATACGCAAAAAATGCTTGAAAAGTCGTTCACGCATAATTTTTTCCAATTGAAAAGCTTCACCCCAGATATTGGTGGACCAAAGATAACGAAAGCCATATTCCAGAAGCGCCGTGACAAGCAAAATCGACAGATATTCTGTGACTATCTGCCAACTAATCGTATGTTTCACGATATGGTCAATGATTTTCCCAATAATCAGCGGTGGCACAAGGTGCGTCAATGACACCATAAAGAGTGAAAAAAGACCTATGCCATAGCCCTTTTTTTCAGACTTAAAAAACCACCACAATTCCCTAAAAATTCTCATTTTATTTCCTTATTTTTTGCTTTATTTCATAATTTTCTAACTATATTATACCATGGAAAACGCTTTATTTAAAGAATTTGTTATAAAAAAATAAGACTTCAAAGTCTTATTTCATTTGTCTGCTTATTTTTCAGCATTGATAAATTTCACAACTTTTGAACCGCGCAATGCCCAGTAAAGAATGACAAAGCTGACCGCATAAATTGCCCCCTCAATGAGGTTAAACAAAATAACTGCTACAAGATAAGCATTCACGCCACCTGGGAACATCGTTGCAATATCGAAATTTGCAAATTTTGAATATAATGGAATCGCGTAAACATAGTTCAAGAGAAGCATAACAGCTGTCAAAGCGAGCGTGCCAACCACTGCAGCTAAAATATAATTTTTCAAGCTGAATTTCTTTCTTAGGAAAATCCAGAGAATAACAACAAAGACGGCAACTGCAACAAAGTTCATTGGCAAACCAATCCAAGTATTCACACCTTGATTATCCAGCAAAAGCCAGAGAATGGAGCGAATTATTAAAATTGTGAAAGCACTTGAAAGTCCGAACATAAATAATCCAATCAAAATCGGCAAAATTGTGAAGTCAATTTTTAGGAAACTCGCTGTTGGGATTAATGGAAATTGAAAAATTTGAAATGAAAGAACGAATGAAATCGCACTGAGCAGCGCAATCATTGTCAATTTTCTTGTATTTGTCATGATATTCTCCTTTTAGACATTGTAAAATTTGATGGCACGATTGCGACTCAAAACAGAAAGAACAATCGCAAAGACTACTGCAAAAATTAGATTTTCCAAGGTGTTAAATGGCAACACGCCTCCGAGCAAATAAGCTTTCACACCGCCAGGGAACATTGTGGCAATATTGAAATTCGCAAATTTAGCATATAAAGGAATGGCATAAACCACATTGAGCAGCATTTCCACCAGAACTGTGACAATAATTGCCGAGACACTTCCTGCGACATAACCTTTGATTGTCAGATTTTTGTGAGTGAAAAGCCAGAGGAAAAACATAAACAAGCCCAGAGCCACAAAGTTCATTGGCAGACCAATCCAAGTAGATGGGCCTTGATTGAACAAAATCAACCAAAGAATACTACGAATGAACAAGATAATATAAGCATCCGCTAAGCCAAGAGTGAAAACACCTATAAGCACAGGGATAATTGACAATTCTACCTTCATAAAGTTGACACTCGGAATCAAAATAAATTGAAGCGGTGGATACAACAAAATCGTAGAAATAGCACTCAGCATGGCAATCAAGACCATACGACGTGTTTTAAACATAAAAAAAGCCTCCAAATAAGAAAATAGTATTCTTCAAATTTCGAGGAGTTGATAAGCAAGTTAATGATTGAGCAAAAACATTTTTGACAGTTTTGTCAAAAATAAATACAGAAAAAATCGCTCAAAAGAACTGTTCATCTTCTCCCATCCAGACTGTACAGTTTTTTGACAGCTTTGTCAAAAATACTGGTTACTGTCGGTATCAGAATCTCACTGATTCAAACGCTTTTCACGCCTCGCAGACTTATTGTCAAAGACAAAATACTGCCGGTCCCGAATTTCACGGTGCCCTGAAGATAAACTAATTGTATCATTAACTCTAAAATTAAGCAAGAATTAAGTTAAGAGCATCTCAAAAACTAACTTTTTAGAAAGTAGTTGCTGCCTGTTCAATTTTAGCAACAAAATCAGCGCTGAGTGCTTCTGCTTGTTCTGGTTGATACATATGTCCTTCAAGGATAATATCCTCCATATCATCAATCCCAACAAGTTTCAAAAGTGTGTGCAAATAAGTTGTCGCCAAATCTTGTTGATGATAAACACCGCCTGAAGCTTGAATATGAAGCACTTTTTTGCCTGAGGCAAGCCCAACAGGTCCATTTTCTGTGTAACGGAACGTTTTACCAGGAACAGCAACCGTTTCAACCCATTGTTGAAGTTTTGCAGGAATACTAAGATTCCAGAGTGGATTGGCAATCACAATCTTGTCTGCCGCCAAAAATTGAGCTGCATAACTATCATAATCCGCTAATTTTCTTTGTTGTTCAGCTGTGAGTTCTTCCAATTTTTTCCCTGCACGCAAATCATCCCAAGCGCTCAAAATATCCTCATCCAATGCTGGAATAGCTGCATGAAAAACATCAAGTATTTCTATCTCATCTGTAGAATGTGCTGCTTTATAAGCTGAAATAAAAGCATCTAACCCGCGCAAAACATAAGAATTTTCTGAAGAACGTGGGTGCGCCTTAACAATAAGAACTTTAGACATAAAATGTCTCCTTTATATAAAATAATCCTATTTTAATTGATAGGTGAAACTAAGCCTGCTATCAAGCAAAGCCTTAAATAGCTTATCATAGTTTTTAAGACAATGTCAAGACTAACAACTCATAAAAAAACTGCCATCGCTGACAGAAACATTTCAATCTATTTTTGCTTGATTGACCAGTTGTGACACTTCTTTTTTGTTGAGACGACGATATTTTCCTGAAGGTACGCCATCAAGTGTCAGCGTGCCATATTGTACACGGCTCAATTTTTTAACTGGAAGTCCAACAGCGGCAAACATTTTTTTGACTTGATGATTTTGCCCTTCGTGAATAGTCAGTTGGACAACAGAGCTATTTTTTTCTTTGTCTTGCTTTAAGATTTCATACTGTGCAGGGCTGATTTTTTTACCTTCCAGCTTCATTCCCAGTGTCAACGGACGCAGATTGATTTTATTGGCTTGCCCTTCAACTTTGGCAATATAAACCTTATCAATCCCGTGCCTTGGGTGCGTCATCAGATTTGTAAATTCTCCATCATTGGTCAATAAAAGTAAACCTGAAGTGTCCCAATCCAAACGTCCCACAGGATAAATCCGTGCTTTCTCACGTTGCATCAAATCCATCACCGTTTGTCTGCCTTTATCATCACTGACTGAAGAAATATAACCTCGCGGTTTATTGAGCAAAAAGTAAACCGGTTCTTCATTATAAACCGCGACACCATTGACTTCAACACTATCTCCTGTTTCGACTTGCTTGCCTAATTCTCGCACTGTTGCGCCATTT
The DNA here is from genome assembly GCF_018403765.1 of Lactococcus nasutitermitis. Classification (GTDB taxonomy): domain Bacteria; phylum Bacillota; class Bacilli; order Lactobacillales; family Streptococcaceae; genus Lactococcus; species Lactococcus nasutitermitis. The sequence continues at coordinate 165,505 of NZ_BOVQ01000005.1, read as the reverse complement.
ATACTCACGCGACCAGCTAAAATCAGCTCCTCTGCTTTTCTACGACTCGCCACACCTGCATGGGCTAAAAATTTATTGATTCTCACGTTCTTCCTCTTCCTTTGATAATTCTTCATTTGCGAGATTTTCTGTATTTTCCTCGCCAAATAAAACCTGTTTTTCTGCTAAAAATTCTGTTTCGTCAACTTCTGGTAATTCGCTCAAGTCATTTATTCCAATATAATCTAAGAAAAATTCCGTTGTGCCATAGAGACTTGGTCGTCCAGGAGCTTCAAGTTCCCCTTGTTTTTCAATCAAATCATAAGCACGTAAGGTACTCAGCACTCCTGATGAATTGACTCCGCGCAACATATCGACTTCTAAACGCGTCAATGGTTGCTTGTAAGCAATGATTGACAGCACTTCTAGTGCCGATTTTGATAAGGACTGATTCAGTGGCGTTTTTGCATAATTTTTTAAAATATCTGCAAATTCTTCCTTGCTTGATAAGCGATATTTGCCCGCCGTTTCAATGATTGTCAAGGCTGATTCGCCATCTTTTTGATATTTTTCTTGTAAATGTTCAATTTGTTGCTGACAGGCTTGTTTTGACAGTTCTGTCAAAGTTGCTAGTTCTGACAAAGTCAATCCAGCTTCGCCAGATACAAAAAGTAAAAGTTCACAAGTTGCTGTTTTGTTCAAGATGAGTGATTTCTGCCTTTCTTTCAAGGATAATATTGCCAAAAAGTTGCTCTTGCCGAAAAGCAATTTGTTGATTTTTGATAAGTTCTAAAAGTGCAATAAACGTTGTGACAAGTTCTGCTTTCGTACTGTTTTCTGAAAATAAATCTGTAAATTTACAGGATTTATACTCTGCAAAATAACTTGAAAGTTCTAAAATCTTGTCTTCAATCGTATATTTTTCTGTTTCGATGGTTGTATTTTCGTCTTCTATTTTCTGACGTTGTAGCTCTAATACTTTGCTAAAAGCTAAAAATAAATCAATCGTTGTCTTATCTTTCATCAACTGCGTTTCTTCAGTGATGATTTCTGTTTTTGCTTTAGAGTAAAACTGGCTGCGCACGTCATGTAAATCCGCTAAATCTTGTGATAATCTTTTATATTTGCGATATTCATCAATTTGCGCCAATAATTCATACTCTAATTGTTCCGTGTCTTCTTCAAAATTTTCAGCAACAGAAGGTAGGAGACGACGAGATTTTATGAGCATCAACTGACTTGCGATGACCATATAATCCCCAGCAAGTTCCAGTTCGAGCTTTTTCATTTTATGCAAATAGTCCAGATATTGTTCAATGACTTCAACAAGTGGCACTTGAAATATATCCATCTGATACTGACTCACAAGGTGCAAAAGCAAGTCAAGTGGGCCTTCAAAGTCATTTATTCTGATTTTTATTTCTTCGGTCATTTTACTTTCTCTTTGCCACACGCTTATTTATAATATTTTTCTAATGTTACAATCGTCGATAAGCCTAATAATTTTGCGACTTCATAGATTGTTTTTCCAGAGCGAATCTGGCGCAGAATGTACTGTTCTCTGATTTCCTTTGATGTTGCGCTGGTAAATTTCTTTAATTCTATATAGAGAAATTGACGTGATTTATTAAAAACTTCATTTGCATTTGTGATATTTTTTACACGGAGAGAAAATTTTTCTCGAATGGGCAAAACACGCTTAATTCCTCGTTTTTCAATCGTTAAAATCTTAAATTTCCAATCAAAATTTTCCCATTTCAACTGCTGAATTTCTGAAAAGTTCAAGCCAAATTCTAAAATAATCAATGCCAAAAACTGACCTGGAGATTGCAAAGGAGCGTAAAATTCCGGAAATTCTTTCATTCGAGTTGTCGTTAGTTCTGGCTCCACTTTTGCTCTCGTTTTTTCTGGAATTAATTTGTAAAAATGCTCGATTTTTTTCTGTTGATAAAGGTAGCTCAGGTAATGATTACAGCTCGAAATTTTACGTTTTTGCGCCGCAATAGAGCGATTATTAAGAGAATTTTTATAAAGTTCTAATGTTGTTTCATTGAGAATTTTTCCAGCAAAAAAATCAAGCAACTGTGTCAAATCATATTTGTAGTTGGATTTTGTGTTTGCTGAAAAATTTTTACTGGCTAAAAAGCCATCAATTTCGTTTGGTAATGTCATAGTATTTTGTAAAATCATGCGCGAAGGCATTGAAAGCTTTCAGAATTTCTTGACGAGCAATAATACCGTCAAATTTTTTACCTTTCAAGACGGGAATGAAAGGTTCTTTCACGAGTAGATGCAGCACTTCTTCCAAGCCAAAACTTCTTTGCACTGTTGGCACATTTGTATTGACAATCTCAGAAATGGCTGTATTTTCTGATTTTTCATAGAAAAAATCATGTGACATTTCAAATTCGACAATCTCGTTTAAACCAAGAACACCAATATATTCCCGTTCCTTATTTAGCACGGGAACGCGCGAATATTTATATTGGCTGAGTAGCAATTTTGCGTGCGCAATCTTGTGTTCCTCATTGAGAACTGCAACACTATCTGCCGATTTTACAAAAGTATCGCTTTGCTTTAAAAGAAAATCTTCAATTTTTTTATCAATCATCCGTTCATTCCTCCCTGTTTCTAAAATGACGTTTTTTGATTTTTAGTCCTAAATAATGAGACGTTTCTCATTTATTGTTTAAAGTTCAAATTGCAAATCAGCAATTTTTTCATGTTTCAGATTACGGTAGGAAATGGTATAATGATTACCTTTAATCTCAATTACAGCATACATTTTAATATCATATTTTCCGCGTGGTTGAGCAACAGAACCGGGATTGAGATAGAGAATATCATTGATTTTTTGCGCTACTGGCTGATGAATATGTCCAAAAAGAGCAATATCTGCATTTTTTTCCTCGGCAAAATAAGAATAACGCTCCAAGCCTAAACCAACATAAAACAGATGACCATGAGCAAGTAATACTTTTTTCCCTTCAACTTCTTGAAGCTGAAATTCTTGATAGCCTGGGTCATAATCACAATTCCCAGCAACTACTGTAATTCCTTCCCATATCTCATCGTCACTTGGCAATTCTGAATCACCACAATGAAAAATAGCAGATGCCGTTTTCTCGTAGTGCTTTTTGATGTCCTCAATTACCGCACGTTCTCCATGAGAATCAGATAAAACTACAAACATGACTGTCTCCTTTGTGCTTTTACATAATTATTTACTTCAAAAATTATGTAAAAGCTTTATTTTATTTTTTGACAGTTCTGTCAAAATCAATTTTCCAACCAAACTGGCAATTCTTTCATCAATTTTTGCAGAGCTTGTCCACGATGTGACTGTTTATTTTTTTCGTCAGCACTCAGCTCTGCTGCTGTTTTATCGCCATTTCCCACAAGGAAAATAGGGTCATAACCAAAGCCATTTTCACCTTGCGCTTTCACAGCAATGAAGCCCGGCCAGTCTGCCTCAACCACTAAACTCTCATGATTCGGACGTGCCGCAACAAGTGTCGTGTGAAAATGCGCGCTGCGACGTTCTGGCGTCACTTCTGTTGAAGCAAGCTCATGTAGCAGTTTTTGCATATTTTCAATATCTGTTGGATTTTCACCAGCAAATCGGTGACTCCAAACTCCGGGAAGTCCACCAAGCAAGTCTACGGATAAGCCCGAATCGTCTCCCACAACGACTTCTCCTGTGATTTCAGAAATTTGTTCTGCCTTGAGCCGCGCATTTTCTTCAAAAGTCATGCCAGTTTCCGCAATTTCTGGAAGTTCTGGAAAATCATTTAGATTTTTGATAGTATAGCCAAAATCCGCAAACAAATCACGAAATTCGCGGGTTTTCCCTTCATTTCGCGTGGCAATCAGTAAGGTTTTTGCATCGTCAATTTTTTTGACAGTTTTGTCAAAAAGTTCATCAAATTTGACAGGCTTCTCAGGAAGCAAATCCCAGATAATTTCATCATTTTTGACAACGAAAATCACACCAGAACGCTGTTTGACAGAAAGTTCGAGTTGATATTTTTCATTGAGTTTTTTGACAATAAAATCAATCAATACCGACCAATTTGTCAATCGAAAAATCTGAATTTGCAATGTTAAACCTTCATTTTCAGGCCTTACCAAGCGAATCAAATAATCAAGCAAGCTCGCCGTTTCCCAGCGCACATCATCACTATCAAAAAATGTAACCCCACCGTAAGTCGCCCAACTTCCAACAAACCAATCTTCCGCTGTTTTAACTTCAAAAATTTCTGTCATTTTATTCTCCAAAATCCGTATGCTGCACATTTATTTCTGTCAATTCCAGCCAATTTTCAGCAATTTCCCGAAAAGTTTCAACGCCAGCAGTCGTGTAAAATTCATGCGCCAACTGCTCACGCTCCATGCCATTTATCAAGAAATAATTCAGCAGAACAGAGATATCACGTACCGTTTCAGCTCCACTATCAATAAGTTTGACCTCCTGCCCCATCACTTTTTGAATTAAAGGACGCAACAATGGATAATGCGTACAGCCCAAAATTAGCGTATCTACTTGTCCTAGCAAAGGTTGCAGACTCTCAGAAACCACTTTTTTGGCAATCTCAGATTCCATTTCATTGGACTCGACAATCGGCACAAACTTAGGACAGGCAAGACTTTGCACCTTTACAGAAGGTGATTTTGTCTGAATTGCTGTTTGATACACACCAGATTTCACGGTAGCTTGCGTGGCAATCACACCAACTTTTTTCCCATTTGTCTTTTGGATTGCCGATGAAGCGCCCGGTAAAATCACGCCAAGCACAGGAATATCCAGCTTTGCCTTGACTTCATCAAGTGCCACAGCTGTCGCCGTATTGCACGCCATGACAATCATTTTCACATCTTTTGAAAGTAAAAAATTAACCATATCCCAAGTGAACTCTAAAATCTGCTCACTTGTTCGCGGTCCATATGGCGCCCGCCGTGTATCTCCGATATAAACAATTCTCTCATTGGGGAGCTGGCGCAGAACTTCGCGGACAACAGTCAATCCTCCCACTCCAGAATCAAGTAATCCAATTGCTCTGTTGTCCATATTTCCTCCCAAACTCTATTTTTATTTTTGACAATTCTGTCAAAATCCATTATTACTGCTAAAATTATTTTTGACAGAACTAGCTAAACAAACTAGCCTATCCGTATCTCCGCTTCGCTACACTGTCCATTCGCATCATGAGTGAGCAAGCTCACAACGGCTTCGCTCTGTCAAAAATAATGATAGACAAAAGACGAATATACTTTGCACAAGCAAAGTATATTTCTCACTGTTATATCATTTTTTCTTCTTAGTGTCTGCTTGCTTTGCAGCCGCACGAATTTGGCGCAAGACTTGTTGAACTTGCACTTCACTTGGTTTACGTCCCATTGATGACATCATCAATCGCACACCATCTTCATTCAATGGTGGATTTTCAATCAACATTTTCTTCGTTTGACGTTGCATATAATAAGTCCCGCCCGCAAAACCGGCAAGAGCAAAAACAACAATAAGTACAATAGCTAACCACAATGGCATTTTATAATCTCCTAATTTAGCGCAAATTTTCTCATTTTTGTCTCATTATTTTTTTGACATAGCAAAGCCGTTGTGAGCTCGCCTCACTTACGGATAGGCTAGTTTGTTTATTTAGGACTGTCAAAAATCATAAAAACAAAAAATTTTCAAAAATAATATCGCTTTCGTATTTTACACTCCATTATATCAAATTTAAGCAAATTTGTCAGTAACTCATCAGATTAAATTTCAAAGTCAAAGCCATCAAGCGTTGCAAAATAATCCTCAGGACGTTCCGCACGACGAATCATCCGAGCCCCCCCAGCTTCTTCCAGCAAAATCTCGCTACTACGCAGCTTTGCATTATACTGATAACCCATCGAAAATCCATGCGCTCCCGTATCATGAATAACCAACAAATCTCCCTCAGCTATTTCAGGCAAATCACGTTCCTTAGCAAATTTATCATTATTTTCACATAAAGCACCTGTCACATCATAAACTTGCGTTGCCGGCTCATTTTCTTTGCCAGCCACCGTAATATGATGATAAGCGCCATACATCGCAGGCCGCATCAAATTAACACTGCTTGCATCCACACCAACATATTTCCGATAAGTTTCTTTCAAATGCAACACACGTGTCACAAGTACACCATGCGGCGCCAACATAAAACGCCCCAATTCTGTAAAAATTTTAATATTTCCCAAACTATTTGCACTTAGCACTTCATCATAAACTCTATGCACACCAGCACCAATCACCGCAATATCATTCGCTTTTTCCTCAGGACGATAATTCACACCAATCCCACCAGACAAATTGATAAAATCAAGACTGACGCCCGTTTCCTCACGAATTTCCAAAGCAAACTCAAACAACTGCTTTGCTAAAGCAGGATAATACTCATTCGTTACCGTATTTGATGCCAAAAAACTGTGCATTCCAAAATGTTTCACACCCAAAGCCTGCAAATCCTTAATCCCTTGCATAAACTGAACCTTCGTCATACCAAACTTTGATTCCTCAGGATTATCCATGATTTGCGTTCCCATAGCAAAAACACCACCAGGATTATAACGCAAACTCATCGTCTCTGGAAATTCAAACCTCGCCAGATTTTTCAAAAATTCAATATGCTCATAAGCATCCAAATTAATCGTCGCATCAATTTCCCGTGCATACAAATATTCCTCAGCAGGCGTATCATTCGATGAAAACATCATTTCCGAGCCATCAAAACCAGATTTTTTAGACATCAAAAGTTCCACATAACTCGCACAATCCACACCACAACCTTCTTCATGCAACATCTTCAAAATCGCAGGATTTGGCGTTGCTTTCACAGCAAAATATTCCTTAAATCCCCTATTCCAAGAAAATGCCTGATAAAGCGCACGCGCCTTCTCCCGAATTCCCTTTTCATCATACAAATGAAACGGCGTAGGAAATTCTGCCACAATATCATCAAGCTGTTCTTTATTCACAAATGGTAATTTCATAATCATCCTCAAAATTCTATATTCTTTCAATAATTATAGCAAAATTCTTCTATAAAAAGTTCGAAAAGTTTCTTTACTCCCACTATTATCCAGTTAATAAAAAACAAAGCAAAAAATCCTTGACTTTCTGCTTTGTAAACATTTAAACTCTCACATTCTCCATAATCACAGCATCAACCGCCTCAGCAGTTTTGCGTCCCTCACGGATTGCCCAGATAACAAGCGACGGTCCACGTCTAGCATCGCCAGCCACATAAACTTTAGGATTATTTGTTTTATAATCATCATAAATTTCCTGTACACCAAAAGCATCAAAAACACTTTTATCTGCGCCAACAAATCCCATAGCAAGTAACACAAGGTCAGCTTCTAACACTTCTTCTGTTCCATCTATCAACTTAAATCCAGGTCCAACTTGACTCACTTTCAAACCAGCCACATTTCCAGCACCGTCATCAATAAACCCTGTTGCCGTAACTGTATATTGTGTCAAATCTTCATTGCCAACAAAAGCTCCCTCTTCTTGACCATAGCCATGTTTTAGCACCATCGGCCATTCAGGCCAAGCATTATTACTCTTACGTTCAAGTGGCAAGCTAGGCGTGATTTCAAGTTGGCAAACGCTTGCAGCGCCAAGACGAACCGCTGTACCGATACAGTCATTTCCTGTATCACCACCACCGATAACCACGACTTTTTTACCTTCTAAAGTTTTAGGAAGCTTATCTTCGCCTGCTTCCAAAAGTTGTTTCGTCGTTTCTGTCAAGAAATCTACAGCAAATTCAATACCTTTCAGCTCTCGACCTGGCGCTTGCAAATCACGCGGAACACCAGCACCAATCGCTAAAATCACACGTTCATAACTTTCAGCCAATTCCTCATAAGTCAAATCTTTCCCGATTTCGGTATTAGCGACAAATTCAACACCAAGTTTTTCCATGAGGTCAATGCGCTGCTGTACAACCTGCTTGTCCAACTTCATATTAGGAATTCCATACATCAACAATCCACCAAAACGGTCAGATTTTTCAAAAACAGTCACAGAATGTCCCAGACGATTAAGTCGCCAAGCTGCTGCAAGCCCTGCGGGACCAGAACCAATCACCGCAATTTTCACACCTGTTCGCTCACCCGCTTCGCCCATTTCATAGACCCAGCCATTTTCATTTGCTGTATCGCCAATAAAACGTTCATTATCTTTAATTGTAATTCCAGCACTATTTAAAGCATCCGCACAAGCTTTCTCACAAGGTGCTGGACACACGCGCCCAGTAAATTCAGGAAAAGGATTTGTCAAACTCATCCGCTCATAAGCACGTTTCACAGCTCCGTGATAAACCAAGTCATTCCATTCAGGAATATGATTATCATTCGGACAACCAGATACTGCACGCTTTCCACCATAGAAAATTCCATCATGACAAAAAGGAACATCACAGTGCATACAGCGCGCCGCTTGCTTTTGCCGTTCTTCATTAGAAATCGGAATTTGCAACTCAGCAAAATCGCGAATTCTATCAGCCAATTCCCGATAAGGGTTATCAACACGTTTATATTTCAAAAATCCATTTGGATCAGCCATTCTTTCCTCCAATCAGCATATTGACTCTGCTTATTCTCCTTGTACTTTCTCAAATGTTTCATAAATCAGTTCTTCACCAGCTAAACCAGTTTGTGCCAATTCTTTTTCAACATCTTTGATATGATGATATTCTCTTGGATAAACCTTGACAAACTTCTCTACTTCTATTTCCCAATGTTCCAAGATATATTTTGCTTTCTGAGAATCTGTATAAGCCAAATGATTTTCTAGCAAAAGTTGCAAGACTTCATCGTCATCTGTTTCTCCGACCTTGTACAAATCAACCATTTCATGATTGACTTTGGTAGCAAAATCTCCGTTGACATCATAGACATAAGCAACACCACCAGACATACCAGCACCAAAGTTACGACCTGTTCTCCCCAGAACTACAGCAACTCCACCTGTCATATATTCACAACCGTGGTCGCCCGTTCCTTCAACAACAAATTGCGCACCAGAATTTCTAACTCCACAACGTTCCCCAGCACGTCCACGGAAATAAGCTTCTCCACGAATTGCACCAAATAAAGAAACATTACCAATGATTGCTGTATTTTCAACATCATAAGCTGCATCAAGTGGTGGCTTGACAATCAAACGTCCACCAGATAAAGATTTTCCGATATAGTCATTTGCTTCACCAATCAGAGTAATTTCCATTCCGGCTGTTGCATAAGAAGCAAAAGATTGCCCTGCAATTCCTGTATATTCATACTTGACCGCACCATCTTGCAAGCCAAAGTTGCCATAACGTTCCGCAACCCAGCCTGCCATTCGAGCACCAGCTGTCCGATTAACATTATTAATCTTTTCTTTTACCGTTGCAACTGCTCCAGCTTCAAGTGAAGCCTGTGTGAAGCCATCTAATTCACGCCAAGGACGAGTTTCCGCAAAAGGACTTTCATGTTTTTGGGCAATCGGTAAAGTTTGACCAATCATCCGACTGAAATCCAATCCTCTCGCCTTATCTGCTACATCGCTTTGTGCATGAAGCAATTCTGCATGACCCACAAGCTCACTAATTGAACGGAATCCAAGTTCTGCCATGATTTCACGCAATTCTTCAGCCATAAAGAACATCAAACGAACAATATGTTCAGATTTGCCCATAAAATGCGCACGTAACTCTGGATTTTGCGTGGTAATACCAACAGGACAAGTATTCAAATGGCAATTTCGTGTCATAATACAACCAATCGCAACCAGTGCCAAACTAGCAAAAGAATATTCCTCAGCGCCCAACATTGCAGCAATCGCCACATCGCGTCCTGTGACAACTTTTCCGTCTGTCTCCAAAGTCATTCGGTCACGTAAATTGTTCATTGTCAATGTTTGATGTGCTTCAGCAAGTCCCATTTCCCAAGGCAATCCAGCATCACGTGTAGAGTTACGAGGTGAAGCACCTGTTCCTCCGTCATAGCCAGAAATAACTACCTTATCAGCACCTGCTTTGACACAGCCCGTTGCAATCGTTCCAACACCCGTTGAAGAAACAAGTTTAACATTGATTTTTGCATAAGGATTGATTTTTTTCAAATCAAAAATCAGCTGTGACAAATCTTCAATCGAATAAATATCATGATGAGGCGGTGGAGAAATCAAGCTCACACCGGGTGTTGAATTACGTACTTCAGCAACCCAAGGAAAAGCTTTACGTCCAGGAAGTTGACCACCTTCGCCCGGTTTTGCACCTTGCGAAATCTTAATCTGAATTTCCTCAGCACTCATGAGATAAGCTGCTGAAACGCCAAAACGTCCTGAAGCGACTTGTTTTATCTTTGAATTATACTCTGTGCCATAACGTTTCGCATTTTCTCCACCTTCGCCAGAATTAGATTTTGCACCAATCGAATTCATCGCCTCAGCAATACATTCATGTGCTTCTTGTGAAAGTGAGCCAAAACTCATCGCTCCAACTTTAAATCGTTTGACGATACTTGTTGCAGGCTCTACTTCATCTATCGATACCACTGGTCTATCTGACTTAATCTCCCAGATATGGCGCAGACTAGATGGCTTCTTTTCATTTTCTTGATCAATGTGAGCCACATATTCTTTAAATTGTTCATAATTATTCTGACGTACAGCATTTTGAACATTATAAATCATGATTGGATCATAGACATGATGTTCTCCCTCATCTGCACGAAATTGGAAACTTCCACCTGTTTCAAGTGCATCTTGTGATTTATGTCCATACGCTTTTTCAACACGTTGACGATATTCATTTTCAATCTGTGCTAGAGAAAGCCCTCCAATACGCGTTGTTGTACCAGTGAAGTATTTATCAACCACTTCTTTAGATAGACCAATCGCTTCAAAAAGTTGAGCGCCTTTATAGCCAACAATAGTTGAAATTCCCATACGACTCATGACTTTGATGATACCTTTTTCAGCAGCATGACGATAATTATCTAATTCTTTAGCAGAACCATGTCCCCAATCTTTTAACGTTGCATAAGCACCATAAGGATGAATACCTGATGCACCATAACCAACTAGAGCAGCAAAATGATGTACTTCGCTCACCTCTGCCGTATCCACGATAATCGCAAATTTACTAGCCACTTTACGCCCTAACATATAATGATACAAGCCAGACATTGCAAGTAAAATCGGCATTGGAACTTTTCCTTTTGCAAAATCACGATCGCTCAACACAATAATTGTCGCACCATCATTCACTAACTTTTCAACTCGATAAAAAAGTTTATTGAGTGCATTTTCCAAAATATCATCTTCTTTGTATAAAGTAGAAACGACTTCTGTATGATAATGTTCCTCTTTCAAAGCTAAGACTTTTTCAAAATCTGCTGTTGACAATACTGGACTTGCTAATTTTAATTTACGGACATTATCACTACTTGCAAATGTTGGATTTCCATCCTCGCCAAGATAAGTTTCTGTGCCGATGACTACGCGCTCACGGATAGCATCAATTGGTGGATTTGTTACCTGAGCAAATTGTTGTTTAAAGAAAGTATAAAGAGATTGTGCTTGGTCAGACAAGACTGCAAGCGGTGCATCAAATCCCATTGAAATGATTGGTTCTTCGCCAGCACTTGCCATTGGCAACATTACTGTGCGAATAATTTCGTCATTGTATCCAAAAAGTTTCCACATCGCATTGATAGATTTTTCAGGAATATCTGCTACTTTCACAGAATCACGCAAATCATCAACTGTTTTCAAACCTTCTACTAACCATTTTTCGTAAGGCTGTTGACTTGCATAGTGTTTTTTGACAGCTTCATTGCGGATAATCTCACCTGTTTCGGTGTTTACCAAAATCATATTTCCGGGTCCAAGCACACTTTTTTCAACAACTTCACTCGCTGGAATATCTACAACGCCTGATTCACTAGACAAAATCATGAAATTATCTTTCGTGATTGAATAACGACTTGGACGCAAACCATTTCTATCAAGGCGCGCACCAACCATTGTACCATCTGTAAAGACAAGCGCAGCTGGTCCATCCCAAGGTGCAATGTGACTTGTGGCATATTCATAGAAAGCGGATAGTTCTGGACTCAATCCAGCTTCTTTTCCCCAAGCTTCAGGAATCATCATCAACAAACTTTCAGGAATATCACGTCCATGACGGTAAAGATATTCCATACAATTTTCTAATTTTGCTGAGTCTGAATTTTCTTCATTGTACATCTCAATGTTATTAACTTTCATCCAGTTTTCAGCACCACGCAAGGTGTTAATTTCACCATTATGCGCCAAAAAACGGAAAGGTTGCGCACGATTCCAAGATGGAAATGTATTGGTTGAGAAACGACTATGTGTCAAAGCAATGTGACTCTTAAAATCTGCATCTGATAAATCAGGATAGAAAAGTTGCACTTGATAAGCATGAAGCATTCCTTTATAAACTAAGGTCTTACTTGATAATGAGCAAATATAAAAATCGTCCTCATCATAACGTTTTTCAAGCGAACGTCGGACTTCAAATAATGAGTCTTCAAAGGCTCGACCAGCGAGACATTTATCAGACTTTTCGATAATCACTTGAGCAAATGCTGGCATAATATTTTGTGCTGAAGTTCCACAAGCTTCATAGTTATATGGCACTGAACGAATAAATAAAATCTCATGTCCTTGTGCTTTAACAGCCGCCTTAATCGCTTCAAGTATTTCACGTTGCTTTGTTTCTTGACGTGTCAAAAAAAACTGTCCAACAGCATAATTTCCTGCTGCGGGGAGTTCAATTTCTTGTTCTTTCGCAAGTTTAACAAAAAAATCATGAGGCATGGCAAGGAGCATTCCTGCACCATCTCCTGTTTCGGGTTCTGCACCTGTCCCACCACGATGATTCATCCGAGTGAGCATAGACAAGGCGTGTTCAACAAGCTTGTGGCTTGCTTTTCCATCTATTTGTGCGATAAAACCCATACCACAAGCATCAGATTCAAATTCTGGACGCCACAATGTATTTTGTAAGGCTTTTTCAGCTTCTTTTTTCATACTAACCTCTCTTTGAAAATGTCATACTTTATATTTTACAAAAAAATCCGACAAAAAGCAATATTTTCTGACAATTATAAACAAAAGTAAAAGGTTTTTTACTTTTTTACTTTTTTACTTTAATAAAAAAAACAGTTTAACTTAGAAACGCTAAACTGTTTTTTAGTCGAATTAGAATACTTTCTTTTCAGAGAAAGCAAAATTATCATATTTATTTTACTTTATAAATCCAGCCTGCTGGTGCTTCAACATCACCAAATTGGATGCCGACAAGTGTGTCATAAAGTTGGCGCGTCACAGGTCCTACTTCTGTTTCTGAATAGAAAACGTGTTTGTCATCGCCATTATCAATTCGTCCAATTGGAGAAATGACTGCGGCTGTTCCACAAGCACCTGCTTCAACAAAACGGTCAAGGTCATTGATGTAAACATCACCTTCAACAGGCTTCAGTCCTAAACGTTCTTCTGCAAGTTGGAGGAGTGAATATTTCGTGATAGATGGCAAGATTGATGGACTTAGCGGTGTAACAAATTCACCGTCTTTTGAAATTCCAAAGAAGTTTGCTGAACCAACTTCTTCAATCTTTGTGTGTGTAGCAGGGTCAAGATAAATCACGTCAGAATAACCTGCTGCGTGCGCTTTTTCGCCGGGTTCAATCGAAGCTGCATAATTCCCACCGACTTTTGAACCTCCTGTGCCAAATGGTGCTGCACGGTCATAATCATGTGAAGCGATAAAGTTAGTTGGTGTCAACCCACCTTTGAAATAATTTCCGACAGGCATTGCAAAGATTGTGAAAATATACTCGTCGGCAGGATGAACACCGATAATTCCACCTACACCAATCAGCAATGGGCGCAAATACAATGTTGCTCCAGTCCCATAAGGTGGCACAAAGTCTTCATTTGCCTTGACGACTTGCATTACAGCATCAATAAACTTGTCTGTTGGTACTTCTGCCATATGCAAACGACGTGCTGTATTTTGCAGGCGAGCAGCATTACGGTCTGGACGAAAAAGCTGGATAGAACCATCTTTTGTGCGATAAGCTTTCAAACCTTCAAAACCTTGCTGACCATAATGCAAAGCAGGTGAACTTTCAGAAATGTGCAATGTTGCATCTCCTGTTAATTCGCCAGCATCCCATTTGCCATCTTTAAAATGTGAAATATAGCGAAATGGTAATTCGCGATAGTTAAATCCTAGATTTTCCCAGTCTAAGTCTATGCTCATAAATAATTCCTCCAAAGCTTCTAATAAAAATTTTTGATATAATAGAATTATAGTCTTTTTTTGACTATAATTCAAGAAAATTTTCAGAAAATAAGAGATATCGTATGAATTTTTTAACTATTAATTGGGCAAAAATGGGTGAGATATTACTGGCTAAAGTCTTTGATATCGCTGTGTTGACTGTTCTTTTTGCTATTTTTTATTATCTTGCGGCACGGATTGTGCGGCGTTTATTCAAAAATTATGCTGAGAAAAAGTGGACAGATACAGCGCGGATATTGACATTTTCCCGTTTAACAACAAGCGGTATTCATTATGTGACAATTTTTCTTTATATTTATACTTTGTTAGGAATTTTGGGCATTCCTGTTGGAAGTGTTCTTGCTGGTGCTGGAATTTTTGGTGTCGCGCTTGGTTTTGCTGGACGTGATTTGGTTGCTGATGTGATTAACGGTTTTTTCATTATTGTTGAACATCAGATTAATGTCGGTGACACTGTGGCTTTTGCAAATCTAAATATTGAGGGCGTTGTTAAGAGCGTTGGGATTCGTTCAATTACGGTCATTAGTACAGATGGGGCAACAACATTTATTCCCAATCGTAACATTGAAGCGCTGAAAAATTACTCTTATCAAGCTCGGACAGTTCTTTTAGATGTCCCAGTTCTTTTGACAGAACTGTCAAAAATGAAAGCACACATTTTGATGGTCAATTCTGATTATCCGCAGGTTGAGTTCAAGGGAATTGTCAATGTCGAAGATAAACTTTTTCTCCGTAGCGCATTAACCGCTTCACAGAGCGATTTATCAGCACTCAAAATTGAAATTTTGGATAAATATTATAAAAACACAGAAATTTAATTTTCTGTGTTTTTCATTGATTTGATAGGTTCAAAAGATAATCTGTGAATTGGTGTAATTCCCTGTTTTGACAAGGCTGTCAAATGTTTTGCTGTACCATATCCTGCATTGTGTTCAAAATCATATCCAGGATATTGAATTGCAAAATCGCGCATCATTTCATCTCGTGTGACCTTTGCAACAATCGAAGCTGCAGCAATGCTGGCACTCCGCGCATCCCCGTGAATGATTTTCGTCTGTGGAATTGTCATATCAAGCGTCATCGCATCAATCAACACGTGTTCTGGCTTTTTTGACAGACCTGTCAAAGCCTGCAACATCGCGATTTTCGTAGCTTCATAGATATTCACTTCATCAATTTTTTGATTATCAATGATGCCAATTCCAATCGCTAACGCTTGCTTTTGAATCTCATCAAAGACTTGCTGGTGTTTACTTTTTGGCACTTGCTTACTGTCATTGAGTCCCGCAATTTTACAGTTCTTTGGCAAAATAACTGCAGCTGCAACAACTGGACCTGCAAGCGGTCCGCGCCCAACTTCGTCAATTCCAGCAATCAGCTCAATTCCTTGCGCATAAAGATTTTTTTCAAATTCCAGCAAATTTTCCAGTCGCAGATTTTCTGACAGTTCTGTCAAAATCTGTTTTTTACGCTGTTTAACTGCTGCTTTCACTCCTTTGCGCTCATCTTGTTCAATTTCCACAAAACGAGGATCATCTATTTTTGACAAACTTGTCAAAAATTCTTTTATTTCGTTAATTGTCGCCATTTTCATCCACTTTATCTAAACAATAAGTTCCCAATTTCCCATCACGCACTTCTTTGAAAAACAATGTATAAAAACGCTCATAATCCTCACGAAAACCAAATCTCTGAGTCAATTCCATAATCAACTCAGGAATTTCCAGCTCAAAATCAGCATCCGTCATCCGAAAACGTTTCGCTGTAATCTCAGGATAATTCTCACAAAAATAACGCAAACCAAAAATTGTCACCTCATCCATCGGCAAAAGTTTGTCTTTTATCGCTCCAGTCAGCGCCAATTTCAAACCAACCAATTCATCTTCAAATTTCGGCCACAAAATCCCCGGCGTATCCAAAATTTCCAGCTCAGGATTTGTCCGAATCCATTGTTGTCCCTTTGTCACTCCCGGTTTATTACCAGTCTGAGCAACTTTTTTTCCCGCCAAACGATTCATCAACGTCGATTTTCCAGCATTAGGAATGCCAACAATCATCGTCCGCAAAGCTTTATTTTGAATGCCCTTATCCCGATTCCGCTGTATTTTTTCAGCCATCAACTTCTTTGCCGCTACAGTCAATCGTTTTGCCGTATAATCCTCTTTTGAATTGATCGCCAAAGTCATCAATCCCTGACCTTCAAAATAATCCAACCATTTTTTCACTTCTGACTTATCCGCCAAATCAGCCTTATTCAGCACCAAAAGCCGTGGTTTTTCGCCAATAATCTGCCCCAACATCGGGTTGCGCGAGCTCATCGGCAAACGTGCATCCACCAACTCCACCACAAAATCCACATATTTCAAATTCTCCTGAACCTGCCGACGTGCCTTTGACATATGTCCTGGAAACCATTGTATAACCATCTCTACTCCTAAACCGCGCTGTAACAAGACTTACAGTCCCTCTTTTTTTAATTTTTAGAAAAAGTATTCAAACTTTATATTTCAATCCCATAGTAATTGGCAAGCAATATCTTATTTTTCTCTAAATATTGCTCTACTTGCCATCTAGTTCCGATTATATCATACCTGCAAACTTCTCTTTATTGTTCTATTTTAACATTTTTTGTCGTTTTATGTTGCTATTGGTGGATTACTTTCATTTCATTCACTTTGAAATTAGATATAAAAAAAGCATTTCACAACAATAAATGAAACACTTGTTTTATATCTAATTTCTCTTTCGCTTTAATATCACTAATATAGAAAAACTATCGTTTTCTCTTGCTTTTGGTAAATCTTGCTTTAGAAACTTTTACCTTTTGCTGTGGTTGAGTAACTGTTCTTTTGTAAAAAAATATACGAAAAAATCATATTTCGCGATGCTTCTTTTTTAAATAATTATTGCTTTATAATGTTTTTACTTTTATTGACACAAAAGTAAAAACCTATGATATACTTAGTATATCATAGGTGATAACGCTTTCTTTATCTTTATGAATACTTTGTTTAAAAAAGAAATTTAAAAATCTGATTTTAATTAGGGGAGTAATAAAATGGATATTCAGAAAAAAGAAAAACTTGCCGCTTTGCAAATAATTAGAGATAAGATGAAAACACATAAAATATCAACAATTGAATTGGCGAAGTTTCTTAATATTGATAGTGTCAGTCTTTCAGACTTTTTGTTTTATCGCAAAGTGCCAAATGATAAGTTAATCAATAAAATTTCTACGAATCTTGAAAAATTAGAAATGAGTAAATTCAAATCACTGAATGAAGAGCCTACTTTTATTGACTTATCTTTTTCAGACTTTGAAGCTTCTAAAATCCCTCCTAAATTGGGAGAAAAAATTTGTAGGATTAGGGAAAAAATCCAGCTAAATCGAGAAGAACTTGCTTCTTGCCTGAAACCACCTGTTTCTTCTCAGATTGTCGCTTATTGGGAAGATAATATTATTATTCCAAAATTAGAATATTGCGTGCAGTTGAGCGATTTGGGCGTTGTGACTTTGGATTGGTTGTTGAGGGATTAACTATCAAAATAAAGTCATTTCCCATAATTTCATAAATTTAGTTAATGTGCTATAATTTTAACGAAGATTGTTGCTAGTGCAGCTTATCAAATCGAGACACGGCGAAAAAGTCTCGATTTTTTATACTTCGTGGTTCTGTAAGAACCTATTCATGGAGGCAAGCTGAAGCAGATAGTGCTGGTAACACGCGTGCTGAACGCGGCAATCAATACGCTAGACCTTAAATATATTGATTGGCTATAAACTTTATCTGACCTTTAAACAATAAAAATATTATTTAATGTGTACCATCACTAAAAACTGGTAAAGGGAGAATAGATGTCTGAAAAGGGATTTGTCTATGCGCTTGAAAATAAATCATTTCCAGGTATGATAAAAATTGGACAAACAACAAATTTACATAAACGTTTGAAACAATTCAACAATACTGGTATGCCAAATAGTAGTCCTACTTTATTACTTTTTGCATTAGAATTGGATAACTACAAAAAAGCTGAACGATTACTGCACAATACGTTTTTTGATAAACGTGAAAGTAAAGCAAAAGAATGGTTTGAAGTATCATTTAATCAAGTCAAAGCTGCGTTTCAACTTCTTGCATTAAACAATGAAACTGGCTTAATCCATCCTGCGGAATATAATTCTGAAATTCAAAAGAAAGAGATTAAGCAAGTCGTCCGAAAGATAGGCACGCGCCCTAACAGGACATTTCATTATTTAAATATTCAACCTGGAACAAATCTTGTCTTTAAAGATGATCCTAAACTCATCGCTACAGTCGCCGATGAGAAAAATCAAGTGATCTGTCCTTGCTGTAAAAAAGTACAATCATTGTCTCGTGCGGCAATCTGTTGTTATGATGAAGCACATCATATTCCAGAGGAAAATAAAGGACGAGATAGAAATGGCTTTGCTTGGTTTTCTTACAACAGTATCTTATTGTCTGATTTAAAACCAATGGTGAATTCGGAGTTGGAATAACCCAAAAATGTTACTCCGTGTGCGCTATCACAAAAAACTGGCAGAAAGTGTGATTAGTATGGAAAAAGGAGACATTATTACCCTCTCAAATGGTAAAAAAGCTACAATTCTAAATGCTGATACAACTAGATATAAAAATATCATAATTGCAGAAACACAAGCTCAAGAAATACTTGTTGTTGATAGGGAAACACTAAGTCCTACCAGACCAAAAAGAGCAAATATGTTTTGAGCTAAAAAACCGCCAAACTCAATTATGAGCGGGCGGTTTTAATTAGGAAGGAAAAAGCAAACTTGGAAATAAAAGCATATAAAAAGAAAAATGGTACTACTGCTTATAAATTCAAGGCTTATGTTGGTAAAAAGAATGAAAAAAGCCAATATGCCGAAAAGAGTGGTTTCAAAACAAAAGCTGATGCACGCGCAGCACTGCATAATATCCAAGAAGAAATTGATAATCCTACTCCTAAAAGTGCTATGACTTTTAAAGAACTTTATGATGAATGGTTGCTAGTTTATGAAAAAGAAGTCCAAAATAGTACTTACTACAAAACTACTCGTGCATTTGAAAAACACGTTTTACCTGTTTTATACTCACATCACAAAATTTGCCAAAGACAAAATAGGGCAACAATTTTCTGATTATATTGATTTTTAACCAGTGTCTACAAGCTGGTTTTTTGTTTTTTTCTCCCTCTTTTTCTCCCTCTCTTTTATCAAATTGCATCATATTCCATCAGATTTCAAAAAACAAAAACCGCTCAACAGAGCGATTTTTTATGCTGTCTGGTTCTACGAGAACCTATTCATGGAGGCGAGGGGAGTTGAATATAATCAATTATACATATACTTATATCTTTTTAGTTCTGTTTTAGGGTCTGTATGTTTTTTATACTTTTGCCCCTTGTAAGATAATTTCTGAAGTTTTTAAAATCCAAAGTTCAACGTATCAGACTCAACTAACTCAAATTTATAATCATCCAATATAATTGTCGTCATTTCCAGAATTAAAAGCTTATCCCATAATTCAATAACTAAATTTCCTTTGCTTGAATATTGTTCTAACCATTTCGAGTTTTTAGAAACTATATTTATATCAACAAATTCTTGAAGTAACGTGATACTCGTCAACTCCAAATAATCATCTTCCTCTTTTTCTGAAAAGACTTTTCTTATCTCTCCGTTATTATTTACATAATAATAAGCGCTTATACCTAAAATTTCTAAATGGAAATTTTGCTTTTCTCCTCCATCCAAAAGTGATAAATCCATTTCAAGCTTATTCCCCAATATATCAAAGGTGTATGACACAATTTCAGATTCAAAAATTTCATTTAATTTTCCTTGTATATTTACCATACTTATAATCTCTTAAAATCCAAAACTTTCTGATTCCAGCTTAGCACGTTCTTTCGCTCGTGCTTGTTCTTCTTCAATTTTTTGTTTGTATTCGCGGAGTTCTTCAAGCTCTACTTTTTCTTTATCAACATATTTCGTAATTTTAGGCTCTTTATTTGCAAGAACATCTATAATGGTATCTACATTATCCGTCAAAATATAGTGTTTTAATTCATCAACTGGAAGAATATCAAGGCTTTGCTTCTCAAAATACTTGGCATAATCTGAGCTTTCGACTAAATAAATACTACTTCCAAATTTTGTTTCTTCGTTATTCTTTCGATATTCAGCAAAGCGCTGTAAAGTTCCATACTCAATCGTATATTTAAAGTCCCAAACAGAATCAAAAAATATTTTATAATACTCTCCCTTTTCTGTCGAATAAATAATCTCAAAAATTTGGTTTCCTCCTGAAATATTTGAGATTTCTTCAATTTCATTTTCAATCTGATAATTTATTAGTTTTTCCATTTTACACCTTTTCAATATCTAATTTTAATCCATGTACCCGTTGATTTATTAAAAATTCCCATAGTAGGTCTCTGAGTACTTGTTGACATATGCATATCTACAGTAGTTCCATCTTTTAACTTCCCAATCATAGTAGTTCCATCGGCTGCTACTCTCGTTTCAGTAAAATTAAGGGAATTAAAATCATTTTGTAATGCTACATCCCCCTTAGTATTTGATACAAAGTTTGAGACTTTATTTGTTTGCTTTGTAAGTGTTGTGCTCCCAAGCATTCTACTTACGCTATTATCAGTAGTTACAGCATTGATTTGGTCCATATCCGCAGTAACACCCGCGGCGGTCGCAAAATCTGCCACAGTACCATCTACAACGATATCTTTGACACCATTTGCTTCAACATCTTCAATTCCTAAAACTTTTTCAAGTTCTTCTATACCTTTGGGAATTTCTTCTACTTCATCAAGACCATCTCGCTTGGGTGGTGTGATAGCCATGATTTCATCTGGTGTCGCTGCTCGTGCATGTTTCAGATTAGGAATATAAGGCGCAAGCAAGGTAAACAAATAGCTTGGTTGTCCATTCAGCCAATACTGCTGTCCCTTTTTAGAGAGTTCGAGTTGATTAGCATTGAGTAAAAGAAGTTCTGTATTATAGGCTAGACTTACGTAATTGTCATAAGAGAAATTATCGCCAGGCGCATGGCTATTATTGACAAGAGTTTCAATGTACCGAATATAATCGTTAATTCCTGCTGTACTCCAGCCCGCTGCTTCAAGTGCTTCAATACTTTCAAGCATAGCATTTTTAAAAGCTGGGCTTTCTTTACCTGCCTTATCAATAAAATTATGATTTGAACTTCCAAAAGTTTCTTCGGTATAATCTCTCGTCAAATCTTTCGCCCATGCAGACATAGCTGTAATTGTAAAGTGTCCGTTGTGATAAGCATTACTTCCACCTTTTCCAAGGGCTGAGAAGCCTTTTTCAAGGTTGCCTTTGATACTATTCGCTTCGTCGTAAGCACCACTCACAGCACTCGCAAACTCATGCAGTGCTTCAACTTGTTTACTCAACTCAGAAATCGCACTCCCAAGACTTTCAATCTCGTTTTGATATTCTCGCTCTAGTTGCTGGTAAACAGGAACTACCGTTGGATTAGCCCGCATTTCATAGGTCAATTCACGAACCATTTCAACATAATTATTTCTCGCTTGTGTGTAGCCATCCATTGTGGTTGTCAACAAGCTCTCGTCTAACGGTGTTGGATAAGGAAAACTATTTACGGCACTCTGAACTTTTTTATTTCCTGCAATCACAGCTTCATTGTAAGCAATTTGACCTTGAACAAGTGGCACATAAGCGTCTGTACTTGCTGTTTTCGCTGAGTTCCATGTTTGACCTTTTAACTGGCTTTCATCCGCAAAGTTTCTCAAAGTTGACAAAGTAATATTTAATGAAGCATTATTACTTTCAAGGTGCTTGCCTGCATTGAGCATTTCTTGCACTTCGTTTATATCTAATTTTACCATTAAATTAGCTCACTCCTTTGCTTGTAGAGTTCTTCACGCTTATCCTCCAAACGATTTTTTTCTTGACGAATACTGTAACGTGCTTCTTCCGAAAGTTCCAAGAAATGAGCATTTACTGTCATTGACCGTGATAACATTTCACTTGCAATTTCTCGATTGTGTCCATTTTGGCTATTTGTGCCGAAAATATCCGTTGTCTGTTGTACCAAGCGCTGTGTTTCATTAAAACGGTCTTCAAACTCTGACAGCTTTCTTTCTTGACGGGAAAGTACATCAAAATCTTCTTCCGCTTGTATAATTTGTCGGTTCACACTTTCAAACGTTTCCATGAACTCCTCCTATTTAAAATCTTTCGCTGCGCTTTGGTCATCGGCTACTTTTTTACTTGCCATATCGACCAGGTCACTTGCGAAGTTTTTAATATCCAATTCGATATTTTTTGCATAGCTGGCACTTTGAGTATTGAGCGTTGCCCCTTGATGAATAGCGCTAATATCCGTATAACTGACTGATACCGTTGAAACCGTCGTTTTAAGGTCGATTGATTTTATCTTACTTGCGTGTGCTTCCGCTACCTCTGGAATGGTTTGAATATTTGCCATAAATACTCCTTATTTTGTAATTATTTTAACACCATTTTACTTTTATAAGTCATAAATTGCAAGAAGTAACTAAAAAGAACGCTGATAATTTTTCAACGTTCTTATAGTCAGACAATATCTCTTAATCAAGTCTAATTAGATAGAGGATAGCTCAAGCTGAACTGCCCGTAAGCTCCTGTAATAGCTTCCGAGCTTGTAACATTCACAGCACCATTCGTTGTAACATTAACAGATAGTCTTGAGTTTCCTCCTTCTGGGTTAGTCCCTGCCCCAACCGTAAACTCTGGTGCTAAATAACTACTGGGGAGACTTCCAACGACACGGCTAACATTTGCCGAGAAATTCCCCCAATTTCCATTACCTACTAAATAAACAACGTTTAATTTCACACAATAACGAAGTGTCGCAGTTGTAACACCTGTCAAAGTAATACTCGTCCATGGAATATCGCCAAGCATTCCCAGCTGTCCATCAATTTGCACATCTCCTGTCACGTAAAAACTCCCGTGAGGTGTTGTTGACCCAATATTTCCATAGCCAATAAATCCTTCTGCTAATGCTCTATTGTTCGCATCATATTCATAGAAACTTAATCCATTAGCTAACAAGAATGCTTCCAATCTATCAACATCTGGCATGAGGTTCCCTAAACCATCTACTTCTCCAATCTTTATAACTGTTGATATTCCATCTGTATTAAGTTGAGTATAAGTGTTTCCTGTTTCTGTTACTTTGACAGATTGCTCGGCTATCACACTATTTGCTGTTATATCAGATAAATCTAATGCATAAACTAATGAATAAGTAAATGTTTCTTCTGAGGTAACTCCTCCTGCTGTTAACTCAAATGTAAGTGTCCCACTTTCCGTAGTCAGCTGGTCATTGACTTCAAGTGTTGCTACTGCTGTTGTCGTGCCAACACCACTAAAACCAACACTCATTCCTGTTGGTTCCGTAGAGCTAAGAGCCGCAGAAGTGATGTTAATAGGTGCACCATCATTATCAGCTGTAAAGGTGATAGCAGTACTTTCTGGAATTGCTCGAAGTGTCCCTGAAACAAGCGCTGCTAAAAAACGATAGCTGTTGCTTGATAAATTAATTGTAATTGCCATTATAAAAGCCTCCTATGCTTTTTTATATACTCCAAAGTTAGTACATTCACTAACTTTATATATTAAGAATAGCACTTTCATATTAAATCTGTTAATCATATACAGTACTATTGTACATCTATTGTGTGTCAAAGAAAGAACCGTTTTCTTTTTATTTTAGGTAAATAAAAAACGCCCCGAAGGGCGTTAATTATTACTCTTAGAAAATATCCTTTTTGTCATAAGATTCTAATTTTAACTTATTATTTTCAAGAATATCATTTCCTTTATTATGCATTTCTTCTGTAATTCTCTTTACTTTATTCGCCGCATTGATAGATTTTCTATCTAGCTGATGAGTCGTATTATTATCACTAGCTATGAAATTTTGATATTGCTGTTCTCTTTTTTTGTCTAAAGTTTCAAGACTAGTTATTTGAGCGTCTAGGCGAGTGATTTCATCAGTTATTTCGTTTATTTCATTCTGTTCAGACTTTTTGTCCTCCAAAGCTTGTTTTCGCTTCCGTGCAATTTCAATACGAAGCTTTAAAATTCCAATCAAGCTGGGTAGAAATGTGATAGAAAAAGCTAAGCACATAACTAAAGGACTATTTTGTGAAATCTCATTTGTCTCTAAAAATCTAGGGTTCTCTTTTTTGAAATTTTTATTCGAGAAAAAATCAAAGCACAAAATTTGTAAAAAATTATCTTCATTTGCTATCTGATTATTTAAAACAACCACTATCGGTTTCTCATATTTTTTAAAAATATATTCAAATTTATCGAATTTCTCAGTTTTCTTTGAGAATCCTTCTCCCTCAGCAATTTCACTAGTATGAATATTTTGTATGTTCTCATCAGTGCTTCTTAAAACTTGTTTTATTCTATTTTTTGCTTTTGTGATATTTTTAAGATCTGCAAAACTTGAATTTTCTTTATCAATTAAATTTAAAAAATAATTCGATACTTCTTTCAAATTGTCTTCTTGAATCAAAGAGTATAATTCATTAATTATTGATTTTTTATTTAGTTTTTTTAATTGATGTGCATTACATATAGTATAAACATTCCTTAAAGCTTCAAACACTTCAAAGAGAAATAACGTATTCCTATTATAAGCCAGAGGAACAGGTGAACCCAAATAATAAAATAATTCAAGAGAGTTTCCATGCTCTAAACTAAGAATACCATCCTTATAACGTGTATATTTATTTTCTATTTTAACAGAACTATTCATTATCCAAATATTCTTCGCCTTGATACCACTTTCGAGCAATGCACTAATATTTTGTAATAATTCATTTTTATAATAAAGCTCGGATAGCTGAGTTGATATTCCATTTATCTCCCAATTACTATACAAAGTATCTTTACTACCTTCAAATTTAAGTTTTAACTTATAGTTTAATTGCTTAATAAACTCAGTATACGTATCCAATATATAATCAGTCTCCCTATTTTTTATTTTTTAAATCAGAAATTTCTTTTAATTTTTCTAAATTTTTTTGTTTTTCTTTCTTTAATTCGATTAACAACTCTTCTTTTTCCTTCTGAGCTTTTCTTTCACTTATAAATTTTTCTTCTTCAGTTTCCAATAGATTCTCATAATTCATATATGCTAACTGTAATAGCAATAATACAACTGAAATAGCTGTAAATCCCCCTCTTTTAGAAAAAGATATTATAAATTTGATTATATTATTATTTTGAGATATAAATGTCCATATACAAATCACTAGCACAATCACAGTTGATAGTGCTAATGATACAAATTTAATTTTTTTTGAGCTAATTTTAAATAACTTTATCACTGGCTCTATAATTGAAACAAGTAACGTCCACAGAGCAAAATAAATTAAAGCGAGTACCTTATTTAGGTCCAATTTAGAACTTCCAGCCAAAAAGGCGACAATTACGGTAAACATAAGCGCAATCACAATAAAAAATAAGGATAATCCATCGCTTTTAATATTAAGTTTTGATATTTTTTTCATATTAACTGGTCCTTTTACTTTATTGTATAGAATGAACCACTTGTAACTGATGTTTCTCGTAAAAAACATCTTTATACTTTCATTCTATCATTATTGTTTTTTGATTGTCAAGAATATTTTGACAAAGCAACCCAAAAACTTCCCTGTCAACAATGGGTAAGTATTTTAGTATTTTTGTATTTTAGTATTTTAGTATTTTAGTATTTTTGTATTTTAGTATTTTTGTATTTTAGTATTTTTGTATTTTTGTATTTTTGTATTTTAAATTTTGACCTATCTTAATCAAGTTCGGGTTAGAAATTCCGTTCTTAGTTGAAAGCAATATATTTCACAGGATAAAGTTTATCCCATAAATCAAACTGTGCTTGCGTTTTGATTTGGTTTGGAATGTTTTTCCCAACAATCGCTTTGTATGTCCCAACATAATGGTCATAGGCTGCTTTAGCATTCTTTCCCGTGAAAGCCAATGTGTTTTGTCCGTCAAATAAAAATGTTCCTGTTCCGTTTTGTACTGCAAATGCGTAAATCATTTTTGAATTCTCCTTTGTTGGTTGTGTGATAGTTTTTGTTGTGTTTCCTTGCGCCAGAGCTTGCCAGTCTGCTTTTGATAGTTCCACGAGGTTCAGGTCAAGATTACCGCCATATCCAGCGATACGTCCCATATCTTCATACTGATAGATGGCAACACTTTTCCAAGCACCTTGACCTTTTCCATCCGTCCACGGTGTCGCCCAGCTTCCTGTATTGTTATCTGGGTACTGCGCTCGCCAAAGTGGATACTTACCAGCAACGGCTGACCAATCCAGTGTCTCTGCAGTGCTTGCGCTCATATAGATGAACGGTGTTTTGCCTGTCTGTTGACTGACGTAGTCAAGCCATTGTTTCGCTCCTGCGCTTCCCCATTTTTGAACTGCCATGGCTTCAAAGTCTAAAGCAAGTGTAATCTTTCCAAGATATGGCTTGACTTTTGCTAGAAACTGATTAGCTTCTGCGATAGGGTCATTGCCGATAGCGAAATGATAAGCGCCTGCCATGAGATTATGTGCCAGTAGATAGTCTACCCATTGCTCGAAATAAGGATTGACACTGGCACTCTCTCCACTTGCTTTAACAATCGCTCCGTCAATTTGTAGCTTTGATAAATCTATCCCTGCCTGATTACTCGACAAATCAATGATATTAGCCATTTATTCCTCCTCTGTTGTTTTGACAATACTTGCTGTATCATCTCCAATCTTAGAACTAGCAATAGAGGTAAGAACAGATACCAATGTGGCTAGTCCAGCGACACTCAAAGCATTGAGCCAGTCAACGCTTAACAAGTCGGTCGCTCCTGCAAGTCCTACTGCGATAAGTGATTGACAAAACGTTTTTACCGCACGTTCTGCTAAATCTTTAATAAATGTTTTCATTTTATTTCTCCTTTAAAGTTTAATTTTTGTGAGGATATAAGCAATAACTGTCGCACCTAAGCCTATCATGTAGCCCCACGCCCATTTGTTATTAGCTTTCATCTCGCGAATAGTTTCTGCATTATTAAGCGCCATTAAATGCGCTTGTTCTGCTTTTTCCCTCAAAGCCTCATAATTATCAAGCTTTGTTTCAATTCTGGCAAGTCGTTCTAACACTTCTTGCCATGCTTTATCTTCCAATTTTTACTCCCCTCATCTTTAATTTAATGGCAACGTCACAGAAAAGCTCACATAGTTCGAACGGATGCCCGCTGTTCCTGCAACATATAAAGTCGTGCCATTTATACTAACACGCCAGCTATCTGTCGCATTTCCTGTAAATGCTGTTGTTACGTAAGTCAATGCGCTGAACAACGTCACAGGAAGTGTTGTAAGAACTTTCTGACCGTTATCATCAATGGTTGTCTGTACGTTAGAAGCCACAATCGTGATGTACCCGTTTTTAATTTGATATTTCAAGAAAGCACCGGCTGGAACGAGAACACCCGTTCCAGCCGTCAAATTCGTCCAAGGAACATCTGTCGCTTGCTTTAGCGTGCCAGAAATTTGTAAGTCTTTCACTGTCACTTTACCAGTATCATCTGCCATTACAGTTTTCGACCAACTACTCCAAGTTGCTGGGCTTCCTGAGATTGAACGACTATATGTCCAAGTAGTCTCATTCTTTGGTGAGTAAACGGTCAATTCTTGAAGCGAACCTGTAACGGTCAAAAACGCATAAAATCTTATTCCGTTAGTTTCAGATGGAGCATTTAAAACATCAGTTCCACCAACAAGCCCTCCAATTCTGTAATAGCCCACACCATTTATATTATTTAAATCAGTACCACTTGAAATGTTCCCCGCATTATGGATTGTCTCATTTATTTGATTTTGTAAGTTTCCCGCCGCATCTTCTGAAAGTTGACCTTTCATTTTATCGAACCACTCTGAAAAGACAATTCCGTTTGCTTCAAGCTCCGCTTTAAATTGTGCCAGTAAATCGCCTGTTTCGATTTGTTCAAAAGGACTTGAATAGCCACAGACTGTCTCGTCCGCTCGCATATCTGTGATGTTGGCTTGACTGATACTAGTCGCATTCGCTGGCACTGTGATGATTGCCAGTTGAAGCTCATAAGTATCTGCCGTTTGAACCACTTGCGTGCTGTTTTCTTTGTAAATAATCCCTGCGGTATTGCTTGATAAACTTAATTGAAGAACTACTGAATCCGTCCGTGGTTGATTAGTCAAGGGAACAGGAATTGGTAGGGAAAGAGGGGCTGTATTCATCAGCTGACCAAAACTTCCCATGATGGCAGCCCCAGCACCAACCGTCACATTCAAAGAAGGTGGTATGGTTGAAACCACTTGAAAAGCAGTTGCTCCTGGAATCGGAACCGTTGGAATGATTCCTGTACGATACAAGTTGGCATAAAATTGCATAAAATCTTGTGGCCCATACGCATTTGAACCGTTGATACTTTTTAAGGGAAAAGCCCATATTGACATTATTTTGTTCCTACTTTCTTTGTATTTTTTGAATGAGAGTGACACGGTCTTTATCAAAGGTTGGGTCTAAGTGATAGCCTGTGTCGTCCCATGTTTCTTGCATAGCCGTCAACACAGAACTCTTAGAAATTCCAAACAGTTGGCTAGTCACACGAACCGTATCGCCCACCTCATAATCTTTGCCGTAAACAAAGTTAAGGTTATTAAAATTGACTTCGCCATTGAGTTGGATTTTCTCGCTATGTTCGTCTAAGGCTTGATTTCCTCGTTGTGTCAACTGTGCAAGATATTGTTCGTCTGTGAGTGTCACAGCTTTTCCTGAATCGTCTGTGTAACTTTGTTGTAAGTCTCTGGCATCTACATATATTTCACAGACATCTAAACCGTTTGGCTTTCCCGTTGGCAAACGCGAAACCATGACCATCTTACGTTTTGTTCCCTCACCCTCGCCGAAGACATACGCAACCGTTGCTTTATCTGAGATATCGCGTGTGAGTGATTCTGATTTAAGTCCTTCATCTTTTAGACCAAACTCAACCCCACCCTCGCCGCTCAAATCTCTTCCTTGGTAAAATTGCACTTCTTGCTTAGGATTTTGAAGGTCAGCTTGAACCTCACGTAAACAAATTTGATGACTGTCCGCCAAAGAGTTTATCTCATCCGAAGGTGTGCCATAACTGTTTTGATAGGCTAAGGCTTGCCCTCCAAAATCGGGAGGTACTTTGATAGACAAATAAGAAATAGCCTTATCTGCAGTTGTGCTGATGAGCGTTTTGTTAATCAAGTCATAAATAATGGCTTCAGGCTTTGCACTATTCGTAGAGTAAGGCGGATTGATAATTCGTTTGCTTGCTTTTCCCAACAAACTTTTCCCACTAACCGTGAGTATATTGGATTGTGCGCCATCATAATCCATGACATCAATATAAAAATAACAATCCGCAATAGAAAGCACATTATCCGCCTTGAAAAAGGGGAAATAATAGGGAACTAAAGGAACAGTAAGCTGAAAAGTATTGTAAGAGTAAGCTTTCCATGTCACGATACAGCTCTTGAAATTATCAAAAATCCCTTTAGAAAGAAATTGAAAGTCTCCTTGATGGTCAAACAGTTCAATAGATAATTCTTTTTCCATATTCACACTCCCACCAGTTGCGGATGATATTTCAGACTCGCAACCATATTTTCCACGCCTTTATCTGCTTGAAGAATAAAGTAATTATTTTCTAAATTATCTATTTGAAGAAAGGTAGAACCAAGTTTTCTTAGAAAGAAACCATTTTCGCCATTTACAAGAACTTGCTTCTTCCCACGGTTTGTATTGATAAAAATGTTATCCCCTCCTGAAAAAGTGTGATTAAAGGCAAAGAACTCTTGCGTATAAATATTGAGAAGTTTCGGATTTACCACTTCTGCTGTGCAGTCAATGGTCAGCTCAAAGCCAATAGGGATATCTCCACCATTTGTGATTTGCACTTCTTTTCCGACATCGACACTGGCAAAAATAAAATCATCGGTAATCATCAAAGGAAAGGTCAGTTGATTATTCGTTTGTCCCAGTTGTACGGTGTAGTTTTCTTCTGAAATATCCCGCCATAAAGGATAAAGAGCTTTAAATTTAACAGAACCCTGAGCTGTATGTGAGGATTGTTGGTAGTCTGATTCCCAGCCTTGCACAACTTCTACATCAATGGCATAGGTCTTTCCAAATAATTCATAGCGTAAGGTGCCAGTTAGTAGCGGATTGATTGCTTTGATCAATGAACGTCGGTAGTCATTTTCGTCTTGCAATGTTTGGCCATAAATCATCGCGTCAATTTCTAGTTCTCTCACGGCAAGTTGTGAACTATTTTTAAGTTCGCCTGCTTGGCCATAAATCTTTTCACTTACAATATCATTGCTTATCCCTGCAAAACCAGACTTTCCCAATAATACAAAAGGGGGCGAAAAAGAGAAGATAATCATGTCTCCATTGGCATTTGTGTAGGTTATTTTTTCTGATGTATTCGTCATGTTCCCTCCTTTTTTAGGACAAATTGATACCCAAGAACTGTTCCTTGTTCATCCTTATTGATGTCATAACTCTCAATAAAAAATCGGTTGCCTTCTTCATCAATAGCCAATGCTTTCAGATAGCTATCATCAATGACAGGAACACTAGAATACAAGGTGACGCTCGCCTTATCAGCCGTTACTCCCTGAATCGTTTCAGGAGCGCTATATTGTGGGTCCCCCCAGAAATTTTCTCCGATAAATTTTGAGACTCTGATAGTCTCTTGAAATGTTAAAGCCATTGTTTTATCCTCAATTCATCATGTAAGCTAGTTGTTGTGAGAGCTGATTAAGTGCCTTGTTTGCTTCGCGTGGTGTCATAGCTCTCTTTTCAGGGATAACAACGGTGGTTTCTTTTTTTACAAGCTGTTCAAGTAAAGCAATCATTACACTGAACTGCCCTGTATTATCTGGAACATTGACAGGCGCTGATACAGATAACCTTTGTTGTGTCGTTTGCATCGTTTTAAAGATTTGTGCATTTGCAGGAAATCCACCTGTCCCATTAGCGTATTTAGGAATTAGTTTTGCTGTCTCACTCGCCTTTAAGATATTTGTTCCTTTAGGAAGAGGCAAGATAACATCACGTCCTTCTGGAACAAAACTTTGACCTGTAGGCAAGGTAATCATTTCCTTATAGGTAGAACCCTTTTGGTCGTTGACCCAAGCAAGCCCACCCTCAAAATAAGGATTCCCCGTCGCATTTTTAGCGGGACTATTCGCAATTAAATTGATGGTCTTTGCACCAGGCAAGTTCATAAACGCATCATATTTCGCTTTTGCTTGTGAGGCATCCGCATCTAAATTAACTGTTTTTCCTTGAAGTTTAGAAATAGTGACAGCTGCTGCATTCACAGCATTTCCCGTTTTATCTGTCGCAAATAAACCTACAGTATTGCCATGCAAACTATTAATGATAGCTTGGGCGGACATTGTCGGATTGGTAGCCAAGTTCTTAGCAGTCAATTCTTTTTCTTTGGGTGTCGCTAAATTCCACGCGGTTAAAATTTGACTAGCTTCTGCTTCATTATTTTTAAAATTAGTATTGTTTGCCAAAAGATTTTTAACCTTATCAGGGATAGAGTTCCACGTTTTCAAGCTCGCACTTGTTGCAGTAATAGCATCTATTGCTGTTCCTGAACTATTAAGTAAGTCATCAAGATTTCCTTTGTATCCTGACAATGCTTGTTCTGCTTTAGCATGCCAAGCTGTCCATTGAGTTGTTCCCTCAACGAGTCCTTGACCTTGAATCATAATTACCTTTTTTAATGTATTAAGGTATGCTTGCCCTGTAGCTTCATGCGCTGCAACAAGTTCTTTATCCTTAGCCTGATATTCTTGTTGTGTGATCGTCCCATTTTGAAGTAATTTCTTATTTTCTGCTTGCTTTTTCGCAAAAACATCATTTGATTTTTGTAAGGTTTGTTCAATAGAACTTTGATAATCTTGGGCTTGCTGGTAAGAAATTTTACTTATATCTCCTGTCAGAGCCGTCATCAGGGCTTTTTTCTTATTGCCAGTCACGCCAAGCGCATCAACTTCTTGCGCCATAATTTTTTGTTCAGAAGTTGCGACTTGCGCCTGTTCTACTAAATCAAGCTCTCGATACTTCCCATTGGCATCTTTTGCATTTTGATAAACCTTAGTAATGGCATCTGCCGATTCCTTGACCGTATCTTTGGCTTTTGCGCCACCATTTTTAATTTTGTTAATCACATCATCGCCATAGCCGAGGTCTTTGGCGGCATCAATCATTTTTTGTGTTGATTTATCAATCTCACCATTGGTGGATTGCGCCAAGTTATCTATCGCTTGTTTAACATCCGTGAAGGCACCTTTACCTTTTTTGCCGAAGTCAATCGTGGCATTTTTTAAATCATCCACTTTTCCTTTGAATGTTTCAACTTCTTGAACTGTCTCCTTTGGCACATTGACCGTACCAAAGTATTTCATTTTTTCTTCTGCATCACCGACGACTTTACCAACGCCAATGATTAAACCCGTCAAACCTGCGACACCTAAAGTCCCTAGTGCTACTGGTCCAATCCCAGCAAGTACAGGAGAAAGTGTACCTAATGTTTCTACCAGTCCTCCTCCTCCAGCTACTGCACCTGCCGCGTCCATTGCCCCTGTTTCAATGCCTTTAAGTGCCAATTTCGCAGCACCTTTTTCTCCAAGTTTGGCTAATCCTCCCGTGACTAAAGAAGCTGCGCCCGTCACAGAACTCAACGCTTTAGATACAGGATAAGCTGCCGCAACCACTAAGCCCAAATCAAGGATTGCTTTTTGTGTACCTGGGTCTAATTTTTCAAAACCTCCAGCTAAATCATCTATCTGTTTGACAACTGGCAAAATGGCAGGTAATACTTTTTCGCCTAAATCAATCGCCAAAGTTTGAAGCGTGGCTTTAGCACGAGCAAAAGCATTTTTATCAGAAGCATTCATCTGGTCCGCAAGCTTCTTTGTGTAGCCTGTCGCGTTATCCGTTTCTTTGGTAAGATTACGTAAAGCATCACCACCTTGAGAAACCAGCACATTCATTGATGTTTGACCTTTGATACCAAAGGCTTGAGTAATAAGGGCTGTCCTTTGAGCATCTGTCATTCCTGCGGTTGACTTTTTAACATCATCAATCACATCAGGCAAACCAATCGTTCCCTTTTTGAAATCAGCCGTACTGATACCAAGAGTTTTCATGGCTTCGGCACTTTGCTTGGACGGTTTCAATAAAGAACTCAATACGGAACGTAAGCCAGTCCCTGCACTTTCTCCCTCAACACCATTATTAGAAAGAAGTCCTATTGCAGCACTTGTTTCATCTATATTGAGACCTAAAGAATGAGCAACAGGTCCTACATATTCCATTGCTTCGCCTAAATCAGAAAAACCAGAAGCTGTTTTATTTGCGACAAAAGAAAGACTATCTGTGACTTGTTGAGTATTTTTTAACATCGTTTGGGTATTATTTGATTTCAAGCCAAACTGTTCGAGGATGGAAGTTGATGAACCCATGACGGTATTAAAATCTTCTCCCGAAGCTTTTGAGGCATCTAAAATGGCAGGCATGGCGCCCATGGCTTGATTAAAGGAATAACCTTTTTTAATCAGCTCCTCAAACCCAGCATTGATAGAAGATGTATCAAGCCCATATTGCCGCGCCCATCGTTTTGATTTAGTAGATAAGGTTTCCATATTTTGTGAAAGGATATGAGCGGGTGTACTGTCTGACAATAGGGATTGAATGGTTGTCATCTCGCCGTTGAAGTCCGTTGCCGCCTGCACGCCTTTATACAAAGCTCCTGTAACTGCGATACTCGCAGGGAGTGACTTTTGAGCAATACTTCCAAAACCTTTGCTTACTGTAGAAAGGCCTGATGACATCTTGGGTAAAATGGATGTTTGAGCGTATTGTTGCGCCGCTGCTTCTTTGAGTTGTTTGGTGTATTGCATCAACTGTGCATTTGCTCTGGAAATATCCCCTGCATATTTTTGTGTACTTGAGGATGCTTTGCCATCCACAAACGAATTTTTATACGACGCTTTTAATTTATCAAGTTGTTTGACTTGGGTTTGAATGAGTTTATTGAGAACTTCTGTTGGAGAAGCGAGTCCATCCATGCCTTTACCGAACGTCGAAAAGGCGGTTTGAGAGGTTTTCAAATCACTTTTTAAAGTAGTGAGTTGCTTATTGATTCCTGTGATACCTTTAGAAAATTTGGTATCATCAAGTCCCATTTCAATTATCATTTTTCCTAAAGGTGTGTCTGCCATTGCTTTCTCCCGAACTTTTTATCTTATCTCTAGGATAAACAAAAAAACACCCGAAAAACGGGCATTTTATATTCAAAATATAAAATTACGATAAATTAATGTTTATTTCCAAGTCCCATCAGCAAATGTAACGATAAATGGTCCATCACTCGTTGCATCAAAGTAGGCTTTTGTAGAAACAGTTTGTCCTGCATTTACTGAATCAGGCATCGTGTTTTCATACGTATTAGAATCAAAATTAAGTGTATTTCCATCAGCATCAAAGGCATTGAAATCCTGTATGTTAAAATCGTAAGCACTTGTGCCAGTATTTTTTATCTTAATAGTTACCACCAAAGGTTTATTTCCGGCTTCCCCATCATTCAATGTTACGGCCGTATCGACATTTGCACTTATTACCGTTACTTCTATGTCCGTATCATCAGTAGTGCTGCTAAAGTTTGCTGTTTCTCCAAAAGTATAACTTGTATCAGTAGTCGTACTGCTGCTAGACTCATCCGTACTCTCTGTTGAGTTTTCATCTAAATCCCCTAACGCATAATCTGCAGCGTTGCTGACGTAAGACTCATAATTTGGTACATGATTTCTTATATAAGTATTAAATTTCTTCTCAACTGACTCACCTTCTGAATAAGATTTTTTCATAGAATGTATTTTTTTATTAGCTGTATCTACCTTAGCTTGCGCCGACGTTCCTACGACTAGAAAGATAATGGCCACAACAATACTTCCCATCGCTAACCAAAACCACACAAGCTTATAAAAATTTTTGCTCCCTTTATTTTGCGTTTCATGCGAATTATTTTCCATATAGATTTCTCCCAAAATTTATTTATTAAAATCAATTATACTCATTCTAGTTTTACTATGCAACGATTAGCTAAATTGTAACTTAAATAAAAAACCTCAGTAAACTACTGAGGTTTTATAATTTTTTCATGAAGTCGCCAAGTGACATCGCTTCTTCTTTTTCTTCTGCTTGTTCCTGATGTTTTGCAGAGATGATAGACACAATGGTCTCAAAATCATTCTCCAAAATATCCGAAACGGTAAAGCCTGAATCACTTACAACCAACTGCTTAACAAAGCCGAGAAAATTCTCTCGTGCTTGTTTTGCAGTTATTGTTCTTTTTTTGTGTCCTTCTCCTCCGTCCCAAGCACGGCATTCACTAAGCGATTGATGGTTGGCACCAGTTCCCAAGGGTCTGTGCCTTGCAAAATTTGTTTTGCGGTCAACTTATCGTCCGCGAACAAACTCGCAATATACTCAATCTGCTTTTCCAAAATTTGAACACGACTGTAAGTGTCAATATTTTTTTCAATCGCTTCTTGCATTGTCCACAAATCAAGGTATTTTTGTCCACTGACATGGTTTTGCTTATAGGTATTATCCCCACCTTTTTCATGCAAGGTGATTTCTAACTTAGCCATTGCTTACCTCCTAGCCTTCTGTATCTTCTGTTGGTTCAGATTGAGTGGGCGCTGGTGTTGAAGGTGCTTGAGGTTGAACCTGTGGTTGAGTTTGTGGTGCTGACACTTGTTGAGGTGTCCCAACGCTCAACTGTAAAGAACTCCGCACAGCATTTTGTGCCGTTGTATCGTCTCCAGAATACTTCGTCATATATTGCCCCGCATCATTAGAGCCTATCGCAAAGCTAACCGTGTCTGCTTTAATTTCTGTCGCTTTTCCCTGTGCGGTATCTAGTTCGATGCCGTCATAAGAGAAAACACCACTAAAGAAACCAAGCATATATTTATTCCCGCGGATATCACTATCCTCAATCAGGATAGAACAGGCTGGCGCTTGTACTTCGCTGTCAACGATGATGACACCGTCTTCGTCCATTTTATAGCCCAAAATTTGGGATAAAACCTTATCTGGCAAGTCGATAATATCAATATCAATCTTCCCATCGCCTACCCCTTTACCAGAAATATTATAGACCTTATTAGAACCCCAAGTTTTGACGGGCTCAACTGCCAAGCCTGAAATTTTGGCGGAAGAGGTTGCCCCTTCATTTGTTTTGCCATAAACCTCAAACTCATTTTCTCCAAGAGTTGCCTCTTTTCCATCCAACACTCGAAGTGTGATTTTTTCAAAACCGACTGCTGCTGTTGCCATTCTTTTCTCCTTTAAATTTAATAATTTTCGTAAAGCCTACTATTGCCCTGATAAAATCGGGCATCCACGTACCTTTTTGTGTCATTGAAATACTCATCCAAACCACCAGGCATTTGATAAAAGCCCTTGGTCATAAAGATCATTTCAACTGTTTTTTGAAGTGTTTTACAAAGTTTTCTGTCTATCGTCTCAATACTGACTTGAAAGACAAAATGTTGAGAGAGAAACTTATTGCTTCCAAAACTGTCTTGTTCTGGTGGTCCTGTTGGGCTAATGGTAATACTTGGCAAGTCATTAGCGAGTGTTTCAAGGCGCTGATAAGATTTCAAGCCCTCTGCTTTTTGAATGGATGCAATGTTTTCATCAGTCACCAACAGTTCCACTAATTCATCAAGCATATCTTTCATTCAATCAGCTCCTTTAAACTTTGCCTTGCCGTTGCCACAAACTTCTTACCCTGAGCTTCTGAAAAACGCTGTAAGGCTCCAAAACTACGATAATGATAACTTTTCCCATTTCTGACAAAACCATTATTTTCTAAATGAACCAAACGCCAGTGTTTGCCATTATTCCCGATTTTTATAATAGGAAGTCCCGTTGCTCGTGAGACATTGCCATGTACAACGCCAGCAACCGTGTCTCCACTATTTTCAAATTGAGTGAGGGTTTGTTTTAAATCATTGACCGCTTCGTCCGTTGCCACTCTGAGCGCCTTATTTTCAATCGTCTTCACTCGCGATTCCGAAAATTTTGACCGTAGTAAGGTTTCAATTTCTTTCATTCCACTCACTTTCATAGTCGCACTCATAAATTCACTCCTCCAAGAATAATTTTAAGGAGACTACGGTCATAAAAATCAGGTTGGATATCAAGAATAGACCATTGCTTCCCAGTTTGTCTCACATCATCAATCACGACAATATGGTCATTGTCTGGCTGATAAGTGGAAAGAGGGTCACGAATTTTTATAGTCACACCATTTTTAACATTTTGCTCGCCCATAATCGTCAAGTCTTTATTGCTTGGACTATAAACGTCCGCATAAGTCTTAAAACATGGAATAAGTGTTCCTCCTCGTCCATCAAGCGAGGTATCTGCGCCTACTTTGTAAAAAGTCACAGGCGTGCGCATCGTGCCGTTATTCGTTTTATTGGTTGCTTGTCTCATTTTTTCAGATTTAATCATGAAGAGTTCTCCTTGTTTTCTTCTGATTCCTGTTTCTCATCTTCCAAATGATGAAAAAGCCAAACATTCCGAATATTTTCTTGATAATTGTGTAAAAATTCATCAAGCGCATCATTATAGGTATAGCGTGTCCGCTCAAAAATGAGTTCTTGCATTTCAAAATCTGTCGCATCTTCCACACCAACTAATCGCAAAATAGAGCTATAAGAAGCCGTGAGCATTGTCATCAAGTTCGCCGTTTCATCACTATCTTCTGTGCTGATACGCATTCGCTGCTTAAAAGAGGGAAGATTGTTTGTAGCCCACGTTTCTGCATCAGTCATTTCCTACTCCTTCTCTTTATTTCATGTTGCAGGTTCGGTTTCTTCTGGATCCGTAGATTGAGTCGCTTCTACGGGTGCTGTGACGGTCACTTCACACGTTGCTGTTTTACCATTGGTGGTGGTTGCCGTAATAGTCACTGTTCCAGCTTTGACCGCTGTCACTTTTCCTTGAACAGGCGTGACGGTTGCAATAGTCGTATCACTAGACGTGAATTGAACAGACTTATCAACCGTAGTATCTGGCGCAACCGTCGCTGTCAAGGTTTCTGTGCTTCCTACTTCAAGAGAAAGGCTTGTTTTATTTAGGGTAACCCCAGTCGCTTCCTGGGGCTTAACTGGGTGTGTTGAAGCTTCCTACGACAGAAGCGTTATTGTCATAAGGTTTTCCATAGTAGAAAGATTTCGATGTATAGAGTTGTAAATCTTGAAGTGCCAAGGTCTGGTCAAACTCCTGCAAGGTCATATTTCCCATATAGGACCAGTAGCGATTATCTACAAATAAGACAGATTTATTTGCAGGAACACCAATAGAAGAAACAAGTGTAATTCCAAAAGGCAACGTACTAGTATAAACACCATAAGCATTAAGAGATGTAAATTGAGCAAGAACAGTATAATAGTCGGCAGGACTGACTAGCAATTTGACGTGGCCATCAATCGAAACAGGAATCCCTTTCGCGTTAATTGCCATTGTTTTGAGGGCAGGAGCAAGAACTTGCGCCGCATTTTGAGGGGTCATAGCTGACAAATCAAGCGTTGCCTCTTTGTCCCCATAAGTTACTAGACCATCGGCATCCGCCGTCCCTTTGGAAAGGTCTTTCATCAAGCCAACAGGCTTATGTTTTCCGTCCCCTTGGACTAAAGCCGTTTCAAGAGCCACCGCAATCGCTTCTGAAATTTGAATGGTCACAAAGGTTTTGAGCCAATCATAACCATTCGCCAAGGCATCTTTTGGGATAACAACATAAGCAGTCAATTTATTTTGAGAAAAATCAGTTTGATGGAACACTTGTTTCAGTTGTCCTTGAATATCCCCAAAAACTTCTCCCCAAACTGCTGCATCGCCATAAATAGAATCAGTCGTCAAAGCCCGAAGATTAAGTCCCATATTTTGGAACTTAATAATATCAAGTAAAGGATGCGCTTCTTTCAACTCTACAAAAACTTGGTTCACAATTTCAAGAGGCAAGATCACTTCTGGATTTCCTACACCAGACGTTACCTCGTTAAAGAATTTCACTTCATTCGTTGACAAAGTGGACTCTGTTTTTGAAGCCATCAAGGTACTCAATTTTTCATTGGTTTTCTCGCCCAGTTTTTCAACGATTTCAGAACCCATGATTTCCATAGCGCTCGCATAAAGTTTCGCTTGTTCTTTTTCGTCTGCGCCCTCTGAGACAGCGTTTGTGTATTTTGACAACGCCGCTGAATAGTTTGGTAATTTACCGTATTCCATAATTTAAAATCCTCCAAAATTAAATAGTTTTTTTGTGTGATTTTTGAACGGCTTGTCTGCCGAGTTTTTTGCTTTGTTTGTCACTTTTTTACAGTGACTACAATAACCACACTGAGAACAACAGGTGTCTTCTCCACAATCGGGACAGGTTGTTGTTTCTGAATGGCTCTCCGCTTTAAAAGCAGCTATTTTTTCATCAACCATAGTGGCAATGTCTTTCATTTGATTAGAGTCAAGTTTCATCACCAACTGAGATGGCCCTTCACTTTGAATCAGGGCATTGATTTTAGAAACAGCATCATTAGAAAGCAATAAGTCCTCGCTTGCAACCATCATAGGCGCTGTTTCAAACATGATTTCGTCAACTAGCCCCACATCTTTCGCTTGCTTTGCATTATACCAGGTCGTTGCATCCATCAGCGCTTTTACTTCATCGACACTCTTGTTCATTTTTTGAGCGTACATTCTAGCAAATCCCGCACTCAAATTCTTCGTCGTTTCTGCTTCATGACCAAGTTCTTGATAATCCCCCTGAGTGTTTGATTGGACATTGTGAATCATAACTGCAGCGCTAGGTGAAATAGCAATATGGTCGGCAGAAAGCATGACAATCGTCGCGGCACTTGCACTATTTCCAGTAATTTCAACATTTACTTTTCCTGGATATTTTTTGAGAGCCGTGTACATATCACTTGCGGCAGTAATTTCACCTCCTCCTGAACTCATAGAAATAAGAATATCCTCACCATTTGCACCTTCTAAAAAGCTTGTAACTACTTTAGGAGTGATATTATTCCGCTTCACATAGTCATAAGCTGGACCAAGTGAATCAGGGATAATCACTCCATTAAAATTAAGTTTTTTCACTATCTTCTCCTTTTTCTTGATAATTTTTTGTCATAATAAATTTATTGCCGTCTTTAATTGGTGCTTTCCCTGCAGCTTCACGTACTTCGTTAATCGTTAAAATGCCACTCGCGCCTGCTTTGTCTATTGCTTCTGCACGGTCAAGAATATCTACCGTGTTAAAGCCAGACATTTCAATCGTTTTGTGAGCTTGAAAACCTGAATCTTTAAGAAGGAGATATGTGAGAGCCTCACACAACTTATTGGCAATGGGTTTGACCGCCGCTTCAATCGCCAAGTCAAGATTTTCAGAATTACTGGCGACTTCTCCGAGAACGAGAGCGGGAGGAAGCCCCAAAAGTTGAGCAATCTCTCCGATATAAAGCTTTTTTAACGCACCAAAGTCTGTAATTTGATTTTGTAACGAATCAGATTTACCCGCAGGAACTTCATCATAGGTAGAGCGACTTGCACCACCATTTGGAATCAGCACAACAGGGTCATTTAACAGTTTATTGAATGTTTTATCTACAAACTCCTTTTGTTGTTGTTTTGCTTCATCCGCATCAATTTTTGTATTGATAGGAAAGTCAACTTTTGCCCTGAGCTGTCCTACCCGAAGTTGATTTGTGATTAAGATTCCAAATAATCGTCCGTAATCTTTCCAAAGCCCATCAACATATTTTTCAAGCCCCTCATTATCATTTTTTAAATAAAAGCAATTAACACCTTGTTCAAAGATGGTCGTGATGTACTTTTGCGGATAAACACCCGAACCGCTTACAGTATCAGAAGAAAAATCAACTGTCACGCCTGTATAAATATTTCCTGAAAGAGAATAATTTGTCACAAAGTTATCTGCTACATAAAAATGAATGCCGTCTTTTATAACGAGAACTTCCCCATTGAGTAATTTTTTGACCAATGCAATTTTAAATTCGCTCGCTGTCTGGTTCGGATTTGGACGAATATTGAGAGCATAGTCAAAACTATTTTCACAGACAATCCCATTTTGCTTAAAGATAAAAGTGCCTTTAGAAACAAGTCGGGCCAAATAATTCTCACAGGCTTCTAGTGCTGCGTTTTTAAGTCCTAGATTGACTTGTGCGCTAAACAAAGGTGCATACCCTGTATTATCCTGACTAGTTAGCTTTGTTTTCACGTTTTCCCAAATCTCTGAAAATAATCCCATCGTCCCTCCTTTTCATCTTGTTTCCTTAAGTTTAAACAAAAAAATGCTCAAAAAACGGGCATTTTTTCTCTTTATTCATAAAACCAAGCATTATTATCATAAAAATCAGTCAGCTCTTCATTGTTTAATTCATCCGCTTTATACATGGCAGCTTCAAAAGCCTTAAATCCGTCTGTTTTTCGGCGTGTTTCTTCTTTCTTGACATATTCTACATTGCCATCACTTTTAAGCCGTCTGAGGACATTTTGAGTGTACCAGCGCATCATATCATTATTCCCAAAGATAACTTTTTGATTGGCAAAGGCATCTTCAATACGAGGGGCCAAGAGCGCATCAATGGCTCTAAAATTTCGAATCACTTCGACACGATAACCTAAAGGGGCTTCAAACTTATCATTCCACGAGACTTCAAAGCCTTCCGCTTCAAAAAGTGGCTTAATAATATCCATCCGGAAATTATCCCCACATATTGTTTGAAAATCATAGCCTTCTTCATCACGCATTCTCACAAACCAATCCACAACGTGTTGAGGGTTCATACTTGGCTCATCAAGAACCGTCAATAATCCCTCTTTCTCCCATTTCTTAATGGGTGCAAATTGTCGTTTCCCATTGATAGCTTCTTTTGGCTTAGAATAACCATAAAAGGCATCCACAAAACCTTTTCTCACAAAACTATGACTTTTAAAAATATAATTGCCATCAATTTTGAATAATGCGCCAACAGCAATAAAGTCACGAATAGAAGCAAAGTCAAAACCTCCTGTTGCAATGCGACCGTGTAAGTCTGGAAAGTCTCGTTTTGTCGCAACAAGTTCCTCGTGAGTGGCCACACTTCTTTCTGTGTCTGTCACAGGATAGTTCATCCGTTTAGTCATAAACTCATCACGACCGCTTGGGTTATCTTCTAAATCTTCATAGTCTTCGCTCACCGTTTCAAATAGCCCTTGGGCGTACTCTGTCATAGGCGCAGAAAACATCGGGTTTGCCAATTCCCACTTTGTTTTATCATCTACTTGGCTCACGTCATCCAATTTACAAATAAAAGGGAAGAGTGCATTCCACTTGGCTTCCCCTTTCAATACGCGCTTGGCCAACTCTTTCATTTGGTCAATAAAGCCATCACGAACATATCCATCCGTCCCGATATAAAACTCTCGCGGGTTAGGACGTTTTCCAAGTCCAGAAATATGGACTTTCACATCTTTGTTGCTTTCATATTGATGGATTTCGTCAAAAATAACCGCCCCATCGCGCAGTCCATCTTTTGTATTGCCATTTGAGGTACGAAACTTAAATAGAGATTTGGTTTGAATATTTTTAATTTCAGATTTTCTAGGCTTTCCAAAAAGTTTTTCCAGTTCTTCATGGCTTTCTATTGTGTCATAAATTTCATCAAAACTTGTTTTCGCCTGGTCCTCGCTATTTGCGACAATAGAAATATTATACTTACTAATACCATGCATGGGTGTTGTTAAGTAGCTTCCAATTCCTGAAAGTAGTCCATTCTTCCCATTCCCACGAGCAATCATAATCAAGATTTTTCTATAAACATTTCTTTTATTTTCTTTGAAATAGAGAAAAACAAAACTAATAATGAACTTTTGAAAATCATCAAGTGCAAAAAACCATTTTTCGATGTAGCCAATACAACTCTCAATTTGTTTCATATCAAAATAAATCTCGCCTGATGCAACTCGTGGTTCTACTTCACGCTTAATATAGTTGACAAGTTCAATCCGCTCCTGGTTAAAGCTGATTTTGCCTGCAGCGTAGCTTTCAATATAATCCTTGACATGAGCAATCATGTAAATTCACTCCAATCTTTGTCAGATTGAGCAGCGTTTTCCTTTTGCATTTGTCGCTTACTTTCAAACCATTCATCCAGTTTTATTAAAGCAGCATTCACTCGTACTTGTTCAGCAATGGCTGGATTTGTTTTTTTAGCAACGCTATCTCCTGAAACAAATTCAACAACAACCCCTTCTTTTTCAATTTCTTCTCCCAACTGCTCAAAAGTTGCCGAAAGTCCACAATAGCGATTGACCTTTTCTAA
This sequence comes from Lactococcus nasutitermitis, assembly GCF_018403765.1. GTDB lineage: Bacteria > Bacillota > Bacilli > Lactobacillales > Streptococcaceae > Lactococcus > Lactococcus nasutitermitis. The sequence continues at coordinate 121,596 of NZ_BOVQ01000005.1, read as the reverse complement.
TTCAGAAGCTGATTGTTTATCAATCAATGAAAGCAATTCTTGAAAAAGAAAATTATCTACTTTATCGTTTTCAGTTTGCGTATTTTTTTCAGCACCGTTTTCAGATATTTCATCCATAATATGCAAATAAACGTGAATATCTGTTACAATTTCTTGCAAATCTACATTCAAAGCTTCTGCAATATACAACCACATTTTTTTATTTTTAGGATTCCGTTTACCGTTGGCATATAAGGAAAGTTGACTATTATTTACTTTAATTTCTTTTTCTTCCAGTAACTTTTTTAAGTCTGAAAAACTCATTTTCCTGTCATCTAAAATCTTCTTTAATTGATTAGCTACCATTTTCAGCTCCTTTCATAAAAATGAGGTATATTTTTGGTCAGTTGACCCCAACCGGTCTGGAGTAAATCCAGAAAAATAGGCACTTTTTTCGGGTGGGGGGTCTATTTTTTATTTTTTTATAAGAAAATCCGAACAGTCAAATTAAAATTCAAAACATTCATCATCAAATTTCTTTTCTTTGCTTCGATGATGCCGTTTATTATGGCAATCATGACACAAGGTTCTCAGATTAGATAACTGTAAAGCAAACTCTGGATAGTCTTCCAGCTCCTTGATATGGTCCACCTCTAGTGTTGCACGTAGTGCTGTTGTCACTCGTCCTTCTGCCTTACACCATTGACACTCATAGTTATCTCGTACCAGCGCTTGCTTACGCACACATCGCCATGCACTTGAACAGTAGAATGTATGTCTTGCTTTTCTTGTGGCAACATCTATTACTTGTTTCTTTTTATCCATAACTTTAGCGTACACAAAAACCCGTTGATAAAACGGGTTGTTTTCATTATTATTGAAAAGGTTTAGCCAACAGTCCGTCACAATAAACCGCAGTAAATTCTTTCGTCGCTCGCCTTAAATATCTACGTACAACAGATTCATCATAGTATTCTTCAAGCGAAATCTTAATAATGCTTTGACCTTTGAGAAAGTATTTGATAAATACATCTCTATCTGCTTCTCGTGTGATTTCATTTAAAGCCACTTGCACTTCTTTAGAACGCCGTGCGTTTGCGCTTTGTCTCAATAAGATACGAAGCATTGAGCGGATGATGCGCCAATCCTTTGTTGTAATATCTTCTGTTCCATAAGTACTCTCAAATAAATCAGACTGCCTGCTCTTTCCCATTCCTGCTCCCAACTATGTTATAATAGATATACCAATAATCCTTATAACAGTCAGCGAGAGCTGGCTTTTTGGTTTAATCAATTAAATACTTTAAAGCACAAAGCAACAATAAATGTTGCGTTAATAATAAGATTAAATATAACGTTACTTGCCGTGATAGGCTTTGTATGTTCTCCAATTAGTATAATTCGTGCTAATGTACTCATAATCATCAACACAATATAGCCAATAATGATAATGTCTAAAATCATTTCTTTCTTCCTACAACTTTCTTTTTAAATTTTTTCTTCTTAGAGACACCATAAAGGTAAATACGTTTGTAGCCTACAATTTTTTCAGAGACTATATATTCAGCGTTTGTTCCATAAGCTTTAATAGTTTCGATTATCGGTTTTATCATCTACTCTCCTAATCCATATGCTCGTCAAGCCATTTGTCTGTCTCGTTCATTCATTTAATCTCTCCTCTTCCCCAATTTTCCATTTTCTGAACATTATTCCACCACCTCCACTAAATCCGCGTTAATCAAGTAAAGATAAATTAAATTACGATGCAAACAACCAAGTAGGGCATCGTTATTTGGAAACATAAATTTATAAAGTTCCCCAGCTTCATCAATGATTTCTGTGATTGCGTCCATATAAGCACCAACATCACTATATGAGCGAATGTAATCACTGTCATAACATTCTTCAACTAATTCATCCAGTTCCTCCGCAATATTCTTCGGAATTTGCAATTTTGGCTGTTCCCGTTCCGTCTGTTTAGCTCTCATTTGGTAAGAGCTAAAATACGGAGATTGCTTGATATTTACTGCGTAGCCTTGTTTAACAAGTTTTTTCCCATCTTTCAACAAATCATCTAAATCTCTTGTTTGTCGATATATTTCTTCTTTTTCTGTCTCAATCATCAATCAAATCCTCCACATCGTTTGGAAAGTTTGTCTCAAAATAAACCGTAGGAGTGCTGGCTATCCATGTAAACACCCCTTCACATTCTGGACATTCTTCTTCATTATCATCGTCAAACATAAATTCTTCTGTTCCGTCAAATTCAATTTTATATCCACAATATGGACAACGTGGACCATCCGCGGTATAAAAATCAAGGTCTGTACTGCTTTTCATTACGATTTTTCTTTTTGGGGTCATTTTCTAATCCTCTGTTAGGTCCTCCACGGCGCAGTTGAGGGCTTTGGCAATATCTTCTAACTTTTGTGCTGCGCCCCAATTATTAGAGTGGGTTCCTTCTTCTAGTTGATAAATCCACCGATACCATGTTGAAAAGGCACTGTCAGATATATATACTCTTGGAGCAGGAGTATTTTTAGAAGTAGCCAATACATAAACAATTGTATGTGCCAACTCTCCAACCGTCAGCCCCTTTTCTTCTCGCTTAATTTGTAGTTTCGTTTTAATCAATTTCAATTACTCCTGTCTTATGGATTTTAATGTCTTTCTCGTCATCAAAGAATTTCACGAATTTTTCATAACGTTCTAAAAGTTCTGTGTCATCAGCATAAAAATACCAATCATCTGTATATCTCTTCATTTCTTCAAAATCATACCAAGTAACCCACACATAACCCTCATGATAACCGAAATTATCATTATGTTCGTAATGAATGAGATATTGATTTGTTTTATCGTCATGAATATAAAATGTTTTATTTTCCATTTATGAAACTCTCTATCATATCTGTTTTTACTGGACTCCAGCCCCAGCCATTTTGACCTGCTCACGAGTGTAAAGGTCTCTACCTGCAATATCAGAATAACGATAAATTCTAATCGGCTCAATTCCGTGTATGCTCATAGTCCTAGCTCCTCCTGTATGTCTTCAATAGCACCTTTCCACCCACTATCAAATCCAGCGTCAAAGTCATCGAATGATTTTCCTTCGTCTTCTGGTTCTGGTTCTTCGTACGGCGCCATTTCGCCAAATAATTCGTTCAGGTCATCAAGTCTTACCATTTCTACCTCTTCCGACTTATACTTTACGTTTTTAATAAAATCACTCCAACTTTCAAACTCGTCCTGTATCCTTTCTGAAACTGATACTTTATAAATTTTAATCGTCATTTCTTTTCTCCTAACATCTTGATTTTCTCGTGAAAATCGTCATAAAAAATCATGCGACAATCTGTTTAATACTTCCAACATACCTCCTATTCTTACTTCTTCGATTAACGAATTAAGCGTGTGTGGATTCTTTTTTACTTGTTCTAAATCATACGAAAACCGTTTTCGTTGGCGTTCAATCCAATCAGATAAATTTTTTTCACTCATCTTTAACCTCCACCGCAAACTCCAAGTAGCGCTCGTCAATCGCTTTGATTTCTGCTTCTGTGTAGCCAGCTTCAATCACACTTGCGTATCCAAGAGAAGACTTTAGATTGCTTGCATAGTCATTAAATGTTCCAATTCTTGGAAATTGAAGCTCATATTTCTTCTCTTTCACCTCATAACCAATTACTTTAGCAAGTGCAAACTCATTTGGAAACTTTTCCCGCCAGTTGAGAGATTTTTCTACGTTTTTTGAATCAAGTTCAAAATGTTCAATTTCAAATAACTCTTGGATGTCACAGTCATCGTTTTCTTCCAGAAATTCTGCCACAAATTGCGGAACAACTGGCAAATCAATAACTAACTGTTCAGATTTCAACCGCTTATTTTCTTCTTCCAGCGTATCCATGTAATCCTCTGCTTGTTCAATGTACTGCTCAAGTTGTTTTTTCGTTCCCAAAACTCTTAACAGCTCTGGGCGTTTTAGTTTTTCTGTCATTTATTCTCCTCAAAATTAAAGGGCTATCGGTGCTGTACCTACACTAGGGCTTCATTACCATACCGACTGTATTAAGTTCTTTGCTACAACACCCTAGTGATTATTATTTTTTCTTAAAACTTTGCATCATTGCAGCAATGGCAATAATCTCGGACAATTCTTCTTTGTTTAAATCCAATAAACTTATAAAGACCCTTTGCCAATGTATTGAGAATCTGCCACTTTTACATATTAATTCTGCTAATTCATCAGCTTCCGTGTTTTTTTCCATTTATAATCTCCATTGCATCTTCAACGCTCCGTGCAATTCCTGCAAGTGCGCCATTTTTTCGCATTGTTTCTAAAAATAATTTTTGCTCTGGTCTCACTCGACCTTTATTGTTTTTTACTTCAATGTAAAATACTTGACCGTCTGGGCGAAAACCATACAAGTCCGCATGACCTTTTGGTAATCCTGTATCAAACCAACGACCGTCAATCGTTTGTACTTTCCCGACATTACTACGAAATATTTTATTTCCAGCTTGCGATACTGCAAGCATTATTTCTGATTGGACTTGATGTTCTGACTTCATAAGTTTAGTACGGTAACTACGGTAACAGTTTTATTCCTTTTATTTAAAGGGGTGTTACCTTGTTACTGTTGTTACCGCCATTTCATACTCCTTTTTATTTATATATTTATTCTTTTTATTTACTATTTCTTATATTCAATAGAAACAAGAGTAACAAGTAATAAGAATATAGATAAATAAAGGGTTTGTTAGTGTTACCATTCTTTTTTAGCACGGTAACAAACGGTAACTACGGTAACAGTTTTACAAAACATTTAGATGTTTTTTCTTTATCTTCATTATCCCAACGGAAACCAATATAATAATTTGGAATATCTTCATTTGGCATAAAATCTTTTGGTCTTACTGTTTTCTTTTCCCATTCATTAGATACATGTTTAGGGACTTCTAATTCAAACTGTCTTTTAGCTAAAGATGTATAACCCGAATCTCTACACCACTCTTGATAGAGCCACCATAAGAAACGAACAGGCAGCACACTTGATTTAAATTGAGGAAACCACTCATTGACAAATTCAATAATTGAGTTGTTCTTTTCTTTGAATTCCTGCATCATCACTTTTGTTGCTTGCGGTTCATCAAATCGTTCAAAGTTTAATTCAATAGCTTTTTTTAAAACGTATTGAAGGACTTCTTCACGGAAAATGTAATCATCTTTAATTGCCCAGTTGTCGTCTTTAGCAGAAAATGTTTTTCTAAAAGGAATAATTAAGAAACGCCGATAGGTTCCGTTTGTTTTATTTCTGACTTTAGGCAATCCATTTGTAGATTGAATGACCGTCTTTTTATAAAACGAAACATAAGGTTGCTTTCCTTTTTCTTCGACAAATACAGGCTCACCAGTGACTACACTATTAAAATTTGAACTGTCATCAATATATAATCCAGCTTGAACATCGTCACCAATAATCACAGTCTTACCTTCAATCATTGAGAGGGTGAAGCGTTCAGAAAACTGATTGATTTTCAAACTTGCTACATTTTGCAATCCAACTAAATTACTGATTAATTGTTGTAAAGTTCCTTTACCATCATTTCCTTCACCGACAAACCAGATAGACTTACGATAAGAGTAGTTACCATTTAAACTTGCTGAGATGACTTGCCATAATAATTTAACAAGGTCTTCATCTCCACTCATTAAATCAAGTAACCAATCGTCCACATTCCAACCATTGATATTAGGTGCTTCGATTTCTTCGATATATTCCGTTTCAATCGTTGAAGTGAAAACATATCGGTTAGAAAACGACTCTAATTTTTTTATTTTCTTATTATAGATGCCATTTTTCACAGGTACTAAATCACGACTTGCTGTACTTTCAACTTCTTTCGCCATATTTTTAAGATGAAAGATGACTTGATTTGACTTTGCTTCCGAAAAACTAGGCTCAAGCCAGAAAATTACATTATGAAAGAAATCTGCTCGTGTTTCATAAATTCCCTTGTCAATGTTATAAACAGACAAACGATCGTTAACTTTTACAATTGTCATGTGTTCTTGCATTTTTGTCGCAACAACGAGTGGAGGAACACTTTTGGCTTTATCGTTATCTTCAAGATAAAACTCTCTAAATCTTTTGAAATTATTTCTCAGATCTCTGAGACTTGTAATTTCATTGGTAGGAAAGCTAACAATTTTCTTTGATTCATTATATTCAGCCTTCATCGCTTCGAATTCCATTTCTTCGCCTCATCTCCTTCCTAAACATACTTTCAAAAGTCCTTTCAAACTCTTTATCTTCCAATGGATCACTTGTGGCAAAATTAGCTTGTTTAGCTAATTGATAAACCACATCAAAATCCACATTTCTTAAAAACAAGCCTCCTATAAATCGAGCTAAAGCATCATTTCTGCCACCACTATCTCCTAAACCATGAACAATCGTTTCAAATAATTGGGAAGTTTTGCTGCTCCCACTTGTTGTAAATCCCGAAAAATCATAATGTGTATAGTTATCACGATTTTTCATGATTTCTCGAATCAGTTCTTTAGGTGCAGTAATAATTGGCAACTGATTATCCCATTTGTACTGTCCTTTTCTGGTAACGCTAGGTGGAATCACAACATAATTGTTTTCGTGGGCCTTGATGTCAACTCCTTTTAGAAATCCAATGCGTTGAGTCACGGCCATATCTTCACGTTTCAAGAAAAAGTATTGTTTCCCGCCACTCGCCGTTGTTTGTGATAATGTAGGCTTCCACCATTCTTCATCTAACAGCGGTTGAATGTATTCATAGCCGTTTATATCATTATGAACATCAACGTCTACCACAACGAATTTATCGCACTTCATGGCTAAATTTGCTGTAGGGTTTTGTTTCCAAAAAGCTTTGATTTCATCCTCTGTCAGTGGCTCACGATCCGCAAATTCTATCATTGGCTTTTTATCACGAGAAACTGGAAGTATTGATATCCCAAGTTTCTTATAACGCAAGGCTGTCTCAAGCATTATATTTTCCATAGTTAGAAAGGCAAATCGTCATCATCAATTTCTGGAGCACTTTGAGCGGCAAGCATACTGGTTTCCATTTTTTTAACATTCAAGTTTTCGTAAGTCTTACCGTTAGATTCGCTTGTTTCATTTTTGACTGTAACTTTTAAAGCTTTTCCTTCAAGCATGCCAAGATAGTCGTCTAGGCTCTTAAATTTTGTACCATTTGGAATTCCAGCTTGTTTAGCAAGATTCATAATAGAGCCTTGAGGATATTTCCCATCTTCTTTCTTCTGCCAAATTTTATGGAAAATAACACTATTTTTATGATGTTGGTCAAAATCAGTACGAATACGAAGCGGAATATCAAGATAATCAGCTCCATTTGGAGTTGTTTTTTCCATAGAGTGTTCAATAGTTACTTCATAAACACCATCTACAATATTCCCAAATTCTGATGCTTTATCATAATCAATTTCAAACATTTTTTATTACCATGTGGCTAAAGCCACCCTCTCAATTTTTGTTGTTGGAAAACCCAACCATTTTTATAATTATGTTGATTTTTAAATTCAACGAGTTCATCAACACTTTCACACATATCAGGACTGATATAGGTGGACACTCGTGTTTTTAATTTTTGAACTTTTGCTTCTATTATTTCTTGAAGTTCAATTTCTTTAATATTTTCAAGCTCTCGCTCAGTTAATCCAGGCTCATGACCACAGTATGGACAAACCCGTGTATTTGAACTATCAAAACATCCGAAACATATTTCACATTGTTTGATAGTTAGCTCTCCTTTTGTATTATACTCGGAACGCTTTTTTGAAATACCGCTGAGCATCCATTCTCTATCCTCATTAGGTAAGCCATGTCTTGTATAATTTCCAACGTGGTCAATCAGAATCGCTGTTTTACCAGTTTTAGGATTCAATGGTCTCATTGCAAATTGTAAGAATAAACTGAGTGACTGAGTTGGTCTTAACATAATGCAAGTCGTCACATCGGGTAAATCAACTCCTTCAGTAAATAATTCAACGTTAATCAGAACTAATATGTCACCAGCTCTAAATTTATTCATGATAGCTACACGTTCAGATTTCGGAGTTTTACCATGAACCACTTCTGCAGTTATTCCAGCTTGATTAAATTCCTCTGAAATATGTTGTGCAGTTGCTACATTGTGAGCGTAACAGATGGCCTGCTTATCTTTGGATAGTTTATTGTAGTGAGCAATAACATCTCCATAAATCGCTCTTTTAAAAGCTTCATCCATTGACTTTTGTGTAAAATCACCACTTGTTTTTTTAAGCTGTGAAGTATCAATGATATTTGGTGCATAGTATTTGAACGGGGCAATATTCCCGTGTTCTTGCAGCCACTTGATAGACTTTCCTGTTATTAAATCATCAGCCATATCTTCAAAACCTTGACCATTCAAACGAATAGGCGTTCCAGTAAAGAATAACTTTAATGCATTAGGGAAAGCTTCCAGTATTTTTTTATAACTATTAGCTTTGATATGATGCGCTTCATCTACCAGAATGATTTCAGGTGGTGGAAGTTCATCAATTTTCCTAACTAATGACTGAACACTTCCAATCGTGACATATTCCATATTTACCTGATTTAACTCAAAAGTTTTAACAACTTGGTCATTAATTTCTTTTCGATGACTAAAGAATAAAACATGATTTTTCTTATCAGTAGCCCCTTTGGAAATATCAGCCATCACAACTGTTTTTCCAGAACGTGGTGGACTTTGTACAATGATTGAGCGATTACCTTTTAAGAATGAGCTTTTAATTGATTCAACTAATTCTTCTTGATAATCACGTAGTTTCATCTGGCGTTTCACCTCCGAAGTTAAATAAATCTTCAATCTTACAAGCTGTTCTATCATCTAGTCGATTCTTGGCATAAGTTCTCTCACTACCTTCAAGAATTAAACCTCGTGAACCTGTTTTTGAATTGACGATGATTCGACCAACTAAATCTGTCAGGCCTAGCAATTGGTTTAAAACGGAAGTTCTTATTTGTGGAACATACTGTGTAATGATTTGACCAGTTTCTAAATTCAACTCATGCGTATCTTCCCAAGCTGTCACATAGATATTGATTGGCTTGCTATAAATCGCTGTTAGTATTCTTAAAAAGTAGTTAGTCCATTGAGAATAATGTTGCAATTCGTTACTAATACCATTTTTTGATTTTCGGCCTTGTTCAATGAACCAATCAGACTGTAGGCTTGAGATATTATCAATTACTAAGTTGTCGTATTGATTTAAGACTTCATCAATTTCTTTCAAAAAGATATTAATATCTTCAGATGGATGCTCCCTATCAAATGAGATTCTTCCTTCATCATCAATGGTTCTTACATCAACATTTGGAATTCCTTCAAGAACCTTGTGAGAATTATCCATAGATAAGACAATGGTATTCCCTTTTAAATGTTTGATTTGTGAAGTTTTACCAAGTCCTGCTTTTCCATAAATTAAGATTCGCCAGTTATTGGTTCGACTCAAGTCAGTCGCTTTAGTTATTTTCATTTGTCCACCGCTTTCTTAGCTGTTTCAGAAAAAGTCACACCCTGCAATCCGATACTTTTCATTTTTTCAATATGAGCATAGTCAAATTCATCAGTTCCTTCAATTTTCATTAAATTCTTAATTTTAGTTAGGTTTGGCTTGACCACGATTGAGCAAAGTTCTTCAGGGACTTCTTCAATGTTATCAACAACAACCCGCTGTGATTTATTGACTTTAAAAGTGTTAACTACACCAGATATTTTTGAAATACTCATACTTTCCATTGCTTCACCAATATGGTCAAGCAGTAAATAAGCTCGCTTTTCCAATAGCTGCGCTTCAGCCTGTAATTGTTTAGCTACTTCACGTTTTGCTTTAGCTTTGGCCATAATATTTTTAATTACATAGCCTGTGTTTTCTGCTTTGATTTCAAATTCATCAGTAATAGAATCTAAAGTATCTTTCAGCATCTCAAAGTTTTCATTTTCTGGGTCAGATTCCATTTGGTCCTGCAAGAACTCATAATTTGATTTGAGTTCAAATATTGTATTATTCATAATGTCTCCTTTATGCTATAATAGAGGTAGAATTTTTAGGAAAATTTTCTACCAGCTCACATTACCGTGTGAGCTTTTTTTATTTCTCCGATAAACGGCGAACTGTTGAACCATTCACTCAGAGACTGCTCTTTTGCGTATTGAACGATGGCTTCACTCGGTTGCGCTCGTGGTTGATTGTGGCCATCTCTTGCACGCTGACGAGCATTTTGTAAATCACTAAGCATTTGTGCCTTGGTGTTTTTTTCGCGCTCTAATCGGTCATAATCAGCGATTTTGAACGCGTCTGTTAAGCTGACTAACTTTAGTTTTCTCATTTTGATTTTCCTTTCCGCTGTAATTGTAAGTTTCGTGGATCATTGATAATTTTGATTACCAACTCCTTTGACCATTTATAACTTTTGCGAGTAATACCACTACCACAAATAGATTTTGCAGGTTCAAGCATTTTTTCATAAAATCCAAAAGTTACATCATCAATTTTTCCAAGCATTTTTTTAAGCATTGAATAGTTTAAAAGTTCGGGATACTGTTCAGTATTTGCATCTTGTACCGTTTCAAGAACCGTTGCCCGAACGGTATCTCTCAACTGTTCAATCATTTCTTCAAACATAAAGTTCCTTTCTATGCGACATCTTCATGTTCAACTAAAGGCAAGATGTTTTCTTTTTTCAAAGTTTCATAAATGAATAACATTCCTTTTTGGGTCCATTTTGTATGAGGATGTAAATGCGCAGCATCATCAGGCGCAAAATTAGTTTTTGTATAACCAGATTCCGCATATTTTTGATAAAGTAGCCAAACTTTCCCTTGCTTAAATTGAATTTTCAATTCATGAAGTAATTCGTTTAGCCATTGCGCAGATTTACCATATTGTTTAGCAATAATTGTCACAGATACTAAATCTTTTGTTTGCAATACCCAATCATAATAACTAGCTTTTGGTTGAAGTTCTGCGATTTGCTGCTTTTGTACTGAGCTTTCAAGTTGAAGCGATTCAATCTGTTCTTGTTGGACAAGGGCAAGTTGTAAGGCCTCTTTCATTGTCTGAGGTGCTTGAATTCCAACGGTTAATGTTTGTTCCATTTTATTAAAGGCTTCAATATACTTGATTTTGAAATCCAAAGCTTTCTTTCCGTTAAATCCCATAGCTAATAATGTGAACCCATCTCGTGTCATTACATACATCCGATATTCTTTCCCACGATTCTTATAAGTTGTTTCAGCAAAGAATTTGGCGGCGGATTTTTCCGCCACGAGATTGTCAATAATTTCAAGTACATCTTTATGTTGCTTATCAAAGCTATCTGCAACTTTTTTACTTGAAGCTAAAGCCTGACCGTTTTCTGTAAATACTAATTCTTGTTTTTCTGACATACTATGTCCTTTCTATCTAATTGTTAAATCACGGATAATCTTCACAATGACTTTTGCGGCACGAGGTGATGTGTCTTTACCATTTAAAATATCTGACATATCACTTGGCTTAATTCCATAAGTTGTTGCTAAGTCAATTGCAAGAATATTCTCTTCCTTCATACGTGCTTTGATTTTTTCAATACCTGAGTTAAATTCCGGCATATTTTGTCCTTTCTATATTAATGTATAAAAGTTAGCTTATAAATTAGCTTATTCTTGACATAAATTACTATATTTAGTACCATAAGTGTATGAAGAAAACACCCGACAATAGCACTATAAAACATTCTTGGCGGAGAGTTTTATTGTTTTGTTGAGTATAACGCCTAATTTGTAGGCTAACTATTTACAAAGATAATTGTACTAAATTTAGTTCTTTTTGTCAACAATAAACTACTAAAAAAAGTACCGCCATCTTTGTCATCCCATGAAAGGCTTGATATGACTACTTTTGAAAGAATAAAAACTTTATCAGATAAGCAGAAAATAGGCTTGAAAGATTTGGCTTTAAAGTTAGGTTTTAGTGAAAATTATTTTTATAATATGAAAAATGCTAAATCATCGCCATCTTCTGAAGTATTAACTAAAGTTGCTGATTACTTCGGAGTGACAGTAGATTCACTTCTAGGACGTGGGGATGATGGAAAAAATCAAACTCCTGAATTTTCCACCCTCCAACGAAGAGCAAAAAACTTATCTCGAGCAGATCAGCGTCGCTTACTTAAAATTATGGATTTAACTTTTACTGATATAGACAATGGAGAACTTGACGAGGATGATACCGAAGATTTTTGATGAAGAGTATAAAAAAGCTAATTTTGCTTATGCGCAAGAATTAGCTTATGAGGTCGTTAACAAGTCTGGAATTTCTTCCCTCCCTATTAATATCAAAAAACTTTTAAAATTGTACAAAAAATCTGGATTGCATGTCGTCACTTACTCAAGTTTTGCAAAAAGAAGAAATTTATCTATGAGCGAAGTCATCCATTTTACAGATTCAGAAGACGGATGTTTATGGAAAAGAAGTGATGATACATATATACTGCTTTACAATGATACAAAAACTTATCGCCCAACAATCCGCTTTACATTAGCTCACGAGCTTGGTCATTTTCTTTTAAAACATCATGCTAAAACTAGCGAGGAAATACTTTCACACAGAGGGTTAAGCAAATCGACTCATACATATTTAGAAATGGAAGCTAATTATTTTGCAAAACGCCTTTTAGCACCTATCCCTCTTGTTGACTTATATACAAAAGCATGGTCTAAAAATGACGATGAACACCTAGAAAAAATTTTTGATATATCTGAACCTGTTTCTAACAGTATAATAGAAACATTGGAAAGTAGATTACAAAATACTAGTATAATTTTTGAATCCCATGAACTAGTTAAAAACTTTAAGGATTTTATAGATAAAGATTTATCAAACAAAATATGTAGTAAATGTTTAACTATTCAAAACAATAATTGTGATTTTTGTAAAATATGTGGAGAAAATTCTTTTTTTAAACCAGACTTCGATAACTTTATAAAATTTAGAGATAGAAAGAAGACAACAATGATATATCCAAAATTGAAAACTGACTCAGTAGGACGTTTAACAGAAGCTTGCCCAAATTGTAAAAATGAATATTTACATGATAATTATTGCCAAATTTGTGGTAAACAAATTATTAATAGATGCACGGGAATACAAAAATTAAACGACGGAACATTTACTCAAACCAAAGCTTGTACTATAGCTTTAGAGGGTGATGCCAGATACTGTCCAAATTGTGGGGCAAATTCTACTTTTCTTGAAAACGGCTTACTGCAAGCATGGGACTTTGTCGAGTTCCCGTTCTAAAAACTACGAGTAAATTTTGAACCTCGTTAAAGACTAAAAGGAATAAACTTATGAAAAATAAAAATTTAATTAAAAAATGGTGGTTTTGGGTATTAGTTATTATCTTTTTCCCATTCTTTTGTTTGTATGGTATTTATCACTCAATCATTAAATATCGCAAAACTCAGCAAAAACGCTGGATAGTTGCTATCATATCTTTTGCACTTGTTGCTCTTATCGGTTTTGGAGGATATGTTTCTGCGTTTAGTAATTCAAATAATAATGATACTAAAAGTGATCCAGCCTATTCTATAAGTTCTAATAGTTCTAATAGTTCTAATAGTTCAAACATCTCTAAATCTAGCAGTTCAAAAGTTACAAAATCATCATCAAGTAGTAGTTCAACTATCATATCTAAAAGTAAGCCTAGTTCTTCTTCTAGCTCACAGTCAAATTCAACCCCTGATTCAAGTGGTATTTTAGCAAAGCTAATAAACTATACAAACTCTAAATCAGCTGGACCAAATCAAAATTACTATTGGAATAATGGTTCAGCTAATGTCTCTGGATTTGATACAATGAATGCTGGAGATTATAATTTTTCTGCAGATGGTCAGGGGCGTTCTGGAACTGCTCGCGCTGTCCTTACTTATGCTGAGTATCAATCGTCTAAAGGTTCACGTCAAGGAGAGCCACTTGACCCACCAGCATGGCCAGCAAGTAATCCTAAAGTAGCAATTACTTTTTCATTAACTCAACGTACTTATCACGGTTATCTTTATAATCGTAGCCATTCAATTGCGGATAGTTTATTAGGACAATACTCTTATACTTCTGAATATAATTTCACAACAGGAACACGTAGTCAAAATGTTGGAGCTAATCAAAATGGCGGAATGCGTGCTGCCGAAGAGTTAGCAGAAAATTACTGGTCTAACCATCCAGATACTTCCGAAACTATTGATTATGAGACTACACCACTTTACAGCGGTGCTGAAACAATTCCTCGTGGTTCTATTGTTGATGAAAAGTCTTCCGATGGGATATTAAATACTGAAATTATTGTAATTAATGATGCCGAAGGTATAACAATAGACTACAATAGTGGAACTGAAATAGGTCCTACTACACAAGAACAACCTAAACCAAGTTCTTCTACTCCTCCTAGTAGTGCAAGTACACAATCTTCAGATAACTCTGTAGCAAATACTGATGTAACAACGACGGCTGATGGCTGGACGGTTGCCGCTCCTGGAATGGTTTATGTAAGTGATAGTAACAAATATTATTCAGAAGTTAAAAATCCAGGTAATTATGCCTATATGACACAAGCTGAAGCAGATAGTGCTGGTAACACGCGCGCTGAACGTGGTAATCAATATGCTAGACCTTAAAAAATATCCAAACTTGGAGTAATAAAAATATCAATTACTATAAACAAAAAAACGCCAAGCCTAAATAGGTGGGCGATTTTAATTATAGAGAAGAGTGAAAACTATGGAAATAAAAGCATATAAAAAGAAAAATGGTAATACTGCTTATAAATTTAGATTTTATATAGGCAGAGAAAATGGGAAAGACAAATATATAAAGCGCTCAGGTTTTACTACCAAAGCTTCAGCAAGATCTTCCCTCATACAACTGCAAAAGGAAGTGAATAATCCTACTCCGAAGAGCTCTATGACTTTTCAAGAACTTTATAATGAATGGTTGCTAGTTTACGAAAAAGAAGTCCAAAATAGTACCTACTACAAAACAACTCGTGCATTTGAAAAACACGTTTTACCCGCCTTAGGAAGTACAAAGCTTTCAGATTTTACTCCTATGGAATTACAGGACTATAGAAATGACTTATCAAATAAGATCAAATTTGCACGTAAGCTCTTCGGTATGGTTCGTAAGGTATTTAATCACGCTACTCTTTTAGGATATATACAAGCCAATCCTGCAGCTCCTGTTACCTCTCAAAAGATAAAAAAGAAAGTTGAAGAAAAAAAGGACTTTTATGATACAGATGAACTAATAGAATTCATGAAACTAGTTGAGCAGACAAATGATATTAAAAAAATAGCCTTATTCCGAGTGTTGGCTTTTACTGGTATTCGCAAAGGGGAATTACTTGCCCTTGAATGGAGTGATTATAGGAAATCAACACTGGACATAAATAAGGCTATCTCTCATTCGCCAGTAGGTTATGAAACACTTCCGCCTAAAGCTAATTCAAATCGTTTATTGAGCCTTGATAAAAAGACTTGTCAAATCCTTGATGAGCTGCATAAAACTTATCCAAATTCTATACGTATATTTGAAGCAGATACGGGAGGTATGCTTTCACCAGCTAAACCAAGAAAGTGGCTTTTAGAAATAACTAAAGATAAAAAAATTGAGCCAATACGTATTCACGCATTTCGACATACCCATGCAAGCCTATTGTTTGAATCTGGTATGAGTTTAAAACAAGTACAATATCGTTTAGGACACGCAGATTTAAAAACTACGATGAACATATATACACATATTACACAATTCGCCAAAGATGATATAGGCGATAAATTCTCAGCATATATTAATTTTTAACTGACCATTTTAGTCAGTTTTTTTATTATTTTTGGGTCTGCTTTTGGGTCTGACTGTTTTATGTTTTTATCTATGTTTAACTGTTTTTAAAAAACAAAAACCGCTCAACAGAGCGATTTTTCATACTATCTAGTTCTATAAGAACTCATTTATGGAGGCGAGGGGAGTTGAACCCCTGTCCAAACACCTTGCTACATCAACATCTACAACTATAGGACTTTCTTGAATTTAACAAATTTTCAAAGTTAGTCTCAAAGAAAGAAAATTTGCGATTCTCATAAATCTCTTATTTTACGCTAAGACGACGCAAAATCGTATCTGACTGAAGTTTAGGCCGTCAAATTGTCATCAGCGAACAAAAATCTGGCACGCAGGCTGGTGTTTAGGCAGCGAATGCGTAAGTTTGTGTATTATTTTTTGCAGTTATATTTCTGCGACAGATTATCCTGATGTCAGCAGCAGTTGCCGTTCATGCGCGACAATGCCTGTCGAATCCGTAACGCCCCCGTTTTCGACTATTGCCTGAACATTTATTATAACATATTTTTTGACAGAGCTGTCAAAAATTAAAATAACTCGCAAAACTTTTTGACAGTTCTGTCAAAATTCTTCTTCATCAATTTCTTGAATTTTCTGCAAACTTTTGACGAGTTTTTCATCAGTTGCATATTCTTTTAAAAGTTGGTCAATCAGCTGATTTCTGACGACATAATTACTATAAAGATGCAACTTTTCTTCGTAGCCCTCGAGGACTTTTTCCGTGCGGCGAATATTGTCATAGACTGCTTGACGACTGATATCAAACTGCTCAGCAATCTCTGCAAGGCTGTAATCATCAGCATAATAAAGTTCGATATAGTTCATCTGTTTATCCGTGAGCAGCGTTGCATAAAACTCAAACAAAGTGTTCATGCGGTTTGTTTTTTCGATTTCCATTTTTTTCCTGTCCGTACATTGAGTTTTTACCTTTCTTTATTATATCAAAAATATAAATTTTCTGTTTTGACAGTTCTGTCAAAAATATTAAGGCTTACAAGATAAGTAATTGCACGCAATTTACAGTTTTTTGTTATAATATATCATATGAAAAAGATTTTGATTGCGGACGATGACCGCTCAATTTTAACTCTCCTCTCATTTAATTTTAGGCAAAATGATTTCGAGGTGCTGACAGCTCATGACGGCAAGCAAGCGCTTGATATTGCCAAGAAAAACGCACTTGACCTCATTTTACTTGATTTGATGATGCCAGAGTATGATGGGATTGAAGTCACCGAAATATTGCGCAAAAAAGGAAATTTTACACCGATTTTGATATTGACTGCGCGCGATGACGATGAGATGAAATTGACAGGTCTGTCAGCAGGTTCTGATGAATATCTCGACAAATCAACGCCAATGAAAGAAATTATTGTCAGAGTAAATGCTCTCATTCGGCGCAATCAAACCTATAACAGTCCCACAGAAATTTTTGACAGTTCTGTCAAAAATGAAAAACTCACATTTATCAAAACAGACAGGCTAGAAATTGATTTCGTCAAAAAAACAGTCACATTTGACAATCATTTTCTAAAACTAACCAAACGTGAATTTGAAATCCTAGAATTATTAGTCGAAAATCAAGGAAAAATCATCAGTCGCGAAGAACTTCTCCAGCATTTTTGGGGAATATCCGATGCAACAGAAACCCGAACGATTGATGTTCTCATTTCCAAAATTAGAAAAAAATTAGATAATCATTACATCAAAACAAAACGAGGCTTTGGATATTATTTTGAAAAAGATGAAACTTAAAAACATTGGAATCATAACTCTAATTTATGCGCTCCTAACGCTCGCTCTGGTTCTTTTGCTCAATCAAAATCTGCTCAACGCAGACACTCAACGCATTCTCAACACGACAAACACATTGGAACTTTTCAAAGAAAAACATCCAAACACAGCCTTACCACACAATTTCCAGATTTTATCAAAAACGACAACAGACAGCGACACAAAAAAAATCGCTGATGGCGCCCCTTATTCGCGCCAACTCACAACTGATAGGATTGAAATTACCAGTCCCATCTACACAAACGCTCAGCTCAACGGCTATTTACGGATTTCTGAAGAACGAACTTCCCCAGTATTTATCAATGTCATGGTCATCATTTTTGCCCTACTCATCTACTTTGCAGCTGCTTTTATCACCGTCAATCGCGCCAGAAAAGCAGCCAGCTTTTCACAAAATACGATTGCCAAGATTAAAAATATAGAACGCAGTCCAATGACTCAAAGTTACCTGATTGGCGAAGACGACGACCGGATTACTATTGCCCTCAACCAGCTTGGCGAGCGCATCCAGCAGCAAATTCTCTCCCAAACAGACAAAAAAGAAAATCTCTACGAGTTTATTGAGTGGTTCCAGTTCCCGATTTTCGTCTATAACGGCAAAGGCAGTATTCGTCGAGCAAATGCAAGTTTTAAAAACGATTTTGCCGATACAAATAATCTTGATATTTTCAGTCCTTATGCTGATTTTCTGACATTTTTAGTTGACAAAATCCTCCATCCTGATATCCAAGAAAAATTGTTTCATTTTGAAGGACTTAACGCTTATTACCAAGTCCGGATTGTCCCTCTGCCTGATTTGGATAATCGTTTCATCGTCACAATGATGGATGTCACGCGCTACCGCCAAACACTTGAAGCCCACAATGACTTTATCGCCAACGTTTCCCACGAGTTCAAAACACCACTCACTTCAATCACTGGCTTTGCCGAACTCCTAGAAAATGGTGTTGATTCTCCAGAAGATGCACACAACTTTGCCAAGATTATTCATAAAGAAAGCACACGTCTCATGGCACTTGTCCAAGATACTCTTCTTCTCACCAGACAAAACCGCCGTATCGAAAAGAAAAATGTTAATCTCGCACAGCTCATTAACACCATCCTGCAAAATTCCAGCCCACAAATTAGAGAAAAAAATCTCACAGTCAATAACCAAGTTACCAATATATCTCTAAAATCAAATGAACAAATGCTTCATAGTATTTTTGAAAACCTTATAGAAAATGCCATCAAGTACACACCAAACTCAGGAAAAATCCTCGTCAGTCTCTATCATAACGACAAAAAAATTATCTTTGACGTAGCAGATAATGGTACCGGACTCACAGAAATTCAGAAATCCCGCATTTTCGACCGTTTCTACCGTGTGGACGAAAGCCGCAGTCAAGTGGCAGGTACCGGACTTGGACTTGCTATTGTCAAAAAGAACGTCCGAGAGCTTGGTGGACGCATTGAAGTAGTCAGTGTCCTTGGAAAAGGCACCACATTTACCGTTACTTTATAAAAGTCAAAGAGCATGATAAAAAATTTTAATAGTCAAAAGATTTCAAAGAATCTATAATTAAGTTATAGAATTTCTTTGAAATTTTTTTATATACTTTTTTCCAAGGAGAAAATTAGATGACACAACAAAAATCACTCACGAACAATCAACGAATGTGACTTTCCTTAACAACTTAAAAATCATAACAAAATCTAAGGAGAGTACATCATGACAGAAAATAATTATAAATTTGACACATTACAAGTCCATGCAGGACAAGTTCCAGACCCAACAACAGGCTCACGTGCTTTACCTATCTATCAAACCAGTTCTTTTGTCTTCAAAGACAGTGAACAAGCCGAAGGACGTTTTGCCTTGACTGACCCAGGTGCGATTTATTCACGACTTGGCAATCCAACCAACGATGTGTTTGAAGCACGTATAGCAGCTCTTGAAGGTGGTAGCGCTGCTCTTGGTGTTGGTTCTGGCTCAGCAGCTATTACTTATGCGATTTTAAATGTCGCTCAAGCAGGAGAAAATATCGTCTCAGCAAGCACACTCTATGGCGGTACTTATCATCTCTTTGCAGGCACACTTCCAAAATACGGCATTACAACAACATTCGTCAATCCTGACAATCCGGCTAACTTTGAAGCAGCAATCAATGACAAAACAAAAGCTATCTATTACGAAACTTTAGGAAATCCTGGAAATAATGTCATTGACTATGATGCAGTTGGCGAAATCGCAAAAAAACATGGTATTCCCGTCATTGTTGATGCTACTTTTACCACACCAGTTACTTTCAAACCTTTTGAACACGGAGCAAATATCATCGTTCACTCAGCCACAAAATTCATCGGTGGACATGGCACTTCTATTGGCGGTGTCATCGTAGATGGAGGAAACTTTGATTGGGCAAATGGCAATTTCCCTGACTTTACAACTCCTGATGCTTCTTACAATAATATCGTCTTTGCAGACCTTGGTGCTGTTGCTTTTGTAACACGCATTCGTGCGATTTTGCTCCGCGATACTGGTGCCACATTGTCACCATTTCATTCTTGGCTCTTTGTCCAAGGACTTGAAACACTTTCACTTCGTGTAGAGCGTCATGTTGCCAATGCAAAAGCTGTTGTAGAGTTTCTCGACAAACATCCAAAAGTTGCCGTCGTTCATCATCCTCTCCTCGAAAACAACGACTATCATAGTCTTTACACAAAATATTATCCGAAAGGAGCTGGTTCAATCTTCACCTTTGAGCTAAAAGAAAATTCAGCTCAAAAAGCACGCGCTTTGATTGATCATCTCGACATCTTCTCCCTCTTGGCAAATGTCGGCGATACCAAATCACTCGCCATTCACCCAGCATCAACCACTCACCAACAACTCAACGACGAAGAACTCACAGCCGCTGGCATCAACCAAGCCACAATACGACTGTCTGTCGGCATTGAAGATATTGATGACTTGATTGCTGACCTCTCTCAAGCATTAGATAAGATTTAAAAAATTTTTCTAATCACATTCTAAATAAGTTCATTTTCAAATGAGCTTATTTAAAAACACTTTTTATCGTGAAAATGTATGAAAAATAAAAACATCATTATTTTTCTCACATTTCGTTATTATTATTTATTGGAGTAAATATTATGAAAAAACAAGTAAAAATCACATTAAGCCTTTTAGCAGTCGTTATTATCCTTGCTGGTATTTTTGTTATCCATTCGACAACAACCAAGAAAGCTGGTGCAGCTCACAACGACAAAAATTTTGTCTTGAAACTCGCTGATGAAACAGGGGGATGTCAAGCCCCTCAACAAATTGCTATTGAAAAAGGCTATTTTAAAGCCGAAGGATTAAAAGTTAAAACAGTTCGTCTTACTCAAAGCACAACAGGTTTAGACGCTGTTACCGCTGGTAAAATCGACGCGTCCAATTCACTCTTAGCAAGTACCGTTGCCCCTATTGCCAACGGTGCACCCATCAAAATCACAACAGGTTTGCACACTGGCTGTATCTCCATCTTAACCAATAAAAATTCAAAAATTCACTCTGCCAAAGACTTGAAAGGCTTAAAAATCGGTGTTGAAACAGTCGCCGGTTCTCCTGCAACTTTCGTTAAACGTTATCTGACAAATGCTGGTTTAAAAGTCTATGGCAACCAGCCTGATGTCCAACTTCTCGCGTACGATGCACCTGAACTTCCTCTTGTTTTAGAAAAAGGACAGGTCGATGCGATTGCGATTGAAGACCCTGATACGCAAATTGCTGCTAAAAAGTATGGTTTTAATGTTCTTGCAAGTTCCGCTCAAACTGCACCTTTTAATACAGAATATTGCTGTGTCGCTTATGTTTCTAATAGCTTAGCTAAAAATCATCCAGCTATCGCGCAAAAATACACTATTGCCCTACAAAAAGCCGCCGATTGGGTTGCAAAGCATCAAGCTGAAACCGTTGATATCCAAACGAAACATCATTATGTCGCAGGTGATAAAGCTGCTAACTTAGAAGCATTAAAAACATACAAATGGGAAGCTTCTTATTCTGGAGCAAAAACTGCCTTTAGCCAAGTTGCTACAAGTTTACAAAAAACAGGTGGACTTGCCAAAGATATTGACGTCAAAGCACTCAGCAAAAACACTTTACTCAAACTAAAAGGTGTGGACTAAAAAGATGAAAAATAAAACAAAATATCTCTTAGCGCTCATCGTTGCCCTCTTTCTTCTTGTCATCATTGTCTTTGCAGTTGCACACAACAAGAAAAGTGTCGCATCAAGTAGTAAAAAAGATAGCTACGTCTTAAAACTTTCTGATGCCAATGTTCTCTGTGATGCGCCTGAAGAAATTGCTGCTGCCAAAGGATTTTTTAAAGACGAAGGGTTAAAATACACTGTTTCCAAACTTTCTGCTTCTACGACAAATATCGAAGCGATTGAATCAGGAAAAATTGATGCCGGTGTTTCACTACTCCCTAGTGTCGTTCAACCTTTATCCAACGGTGCACAATTTAAAATCACAACTGGTCTGCACACTGGCTGTCTCTCTATTCTTGTTCCCCAAAATTCACCGATTAAAAATGCGCAAGACTTAAAAGGAAAATCTATCGGTGTTTCTTCTGTCGCTGGTGATGATGCGAATTTTGCTCGTACTTATCTGACACAAAATGGTCTCAATGTTAATGGTAATAAATCAGATGTGAATTTTATCGCTTATGATGGCTCTGAACTTCCGATTGCTTTGCAAAAAGGACAAGTTGCAGCAATTGCCGAATATGACCCTGAAACACAGATTCTTGAGCAAAAAGATAACTTTAAAGTTCTTGCCAGCTCATCAAGCACTGCTCCTTTTAACACTGAAATCTGCTGTGTTGCTTATGTTTCAGATAAACTCGCAAAAGAGCACCCTGAGATTGCTAAAAAGTATACTCGTGCGCTCCAAAAAGCTGCCGCTTGGGTGTCTAAACATCAAGAAGAAGCTGTAAAAATTCAAATTGAGCAGCATTATGTTGCAGGAACACAAGATGTCAATTTAAAGGCACTTGATATGTATCACTGGAAAGCAAGTTATAAAGATGGTGCTTCTGCTTTTAAGACAGTTGCTAAGGATTTGCAAAAAACTGGTGCTTTGAGTAAAGACATCAATGTTCCAGCTCTTGCTAAAAATTCCCTCTTAAAACTTACAAATGTAAAATAAAGGAGTTCTTATGATAAATAGTGAAAAACTTTCTCAGCAAACTAAAGGTCTAGGAATAGTTAGAAAAAAACTTGATTATCCTATTTTTAGAACTTATTTCGCAAGTTTGGCGATTGCGATTAGCCTTGCTTTACAACTCTTTTTGCCTAAAGCAAATGCAAATTTCACCAAACCTTTGCCATGGTACACAGATTTACTCTGGTTTTCTCTTGTGATCACTTTGCTACTTGCGACTTTTTATAGTTTTTTAGGAAAATTCAAAAACTTTGCTTATAAATCTTATTTTATCGGAGCTGCTTATTTGGCACTCGCTCTTTATAACTATGCAACTTTGCAAACAGCATTTTTGCAACCTGTCTTTTTCCCTGATCCAGCCAAAATTTTGAATGTTTTGATTACAAATTGGAATTTTCTCCTACTTTGCCTGGGTTATTCTGGAGGATTACTTTTTTCTGGATTGATTTTAGGCATTGTGACAGGTTTAATCACAGGTGTACTGATTGGTTGGTGGACACAGTGGAATTATTGGATTGACCCGATTGTAAAATTCTTTGGTCCTATCCCTTCTACTGCTCTGATTCCGATTGCCCTCTCTGCTTTTGCAACAAGTTTTGAAGCTTCTGTGTTTATCATTGCTTTATCTGTCTGGTTTCCTGTGACTGTCTTGACAAATTCTGGGATTTCAAATGTTAAAAAATCTTATTTTGAAGTGGCAGATACGATGGGCGCAAGCAATGCTCAGAAAATTTTCCGTGTGGCTATTCCTGCGGCTTCTCCAAGTATTTTTGTCGGTATATTTAATGGTGTTTGTGCTTCATTTTTAACTCTGATGACAGCTGAAATGATTGGTGTAAAATACGGGATTGGTTGGTACATCAACTGGCAACGACAAGTCATGGCTTTTGCCAATGTTTATGCTGGATTGATTGTCATTGCGATTAGTTTTTCAATCATCATCACCTTACTTTTTAAAGTACGTAATCATATCTTGAAATGGCAGGAAGGAGTTATCAAATGGTAGAAACAGGCAAAATAAATCTTAATAGTATTCAAAAAATATTTCCTCCGCGCTCTGAAAATGCTTCAGAAGTGGAAGCTGTCCATCAAGTATCCGCAACGATTAAACCAGGAGAATTTATCGCTTTAATTGGCCCTTCTGGATGTGGTAAATCAACACTTTTGCGCATGATTGCAGGACTCGAATTACCAACTACAGGCGGAATTTTGCTGGACGATGAAATTGTAACTGCACCAAGTCGCGAACGAGGCTTCGTGTTTCAGGAAGCCAATCTTTATCCTTGGTTGACCGTTGAAGACAATGTCGCTTTTGGACTGAAAATCAATAATAAAGTCAAAAATAAAAAAGCTGAAATTCAGCAATTTATTGAACTTGTTGGGTTAAAAGGATTTGAAAAATCTTATCCTTATGAGCTTTCTGGTGGGATGCAACAACGTGTTTCTCTTGCACGAACACTGATAAATTATCCTAAAGTCTTGCTTCTTGATGAGCCATTTGGTGCCCTTGATGCCTTTACTCGGATGCGCATTCATGATGAGCTGATTAAGATTTGGCAGGAGAGAAAACTGACAACGGTGATGGTTACTCATGATGTGGAAGAAGCCGTTTATCTGGCTGACCGCGTTTTTGCAATGACACCACGCCCAGCGATTTTGAAGGAAATCATCGACATTGACCTTCCTCACAATCGTCATCGTGAAAGTTCTGAATTTATTGCTTTGAAAACAAAAGTACTCAAAGCCTTGAATTTTCAAGATTGATGAAGCCTAAATCTGTGATTAAAAAAATTTAAGACCAGTCACATTTTTCTATTTTATAATAAAGTATAGATATTTTGGAGGTCATTATTATGGCAAATTCGGAAAATAAGAAATTTCAAGGTGTGCCACGTCCACTCGTGCGCACCAATCAAGCAGTTATTGTTATCAGCGTTATTTTGTCAGTTCTCTCTGGCTTTTATTGGATATTACTTTTGCCCATTTTAGCTGGTCTTTCTGGGATTGTTTTTGGTAAAAACTTTGTTATTCTCTTTGCCAAACGTTTCTTACGGCATAAACCGAGTGAATATATTCAAGAAGATAAAGCAGATTTACGTTTCAATCAAATCATTGCAACAAGCTTATTGACGTTGAGCTTACTTTCATCTTTAATTGGTTTTGGAATTTTAGCGATTGTCTTTGCTGCCCTTGTTTTTCTTGCGGCAAGTATCGCTTTGGCTGGTTTTTGTGTCGGTTGCTGGCTTCGTTTTCAAATTCATCAATGGCAATATCGTCGGAGAGTTAAAAAAATTGCTCATAATTAGTAAAAATACTTTTGACAGAACTGTCAAAAGTATTTTTGTTAAAATTAGCGCTCTAAATAAAATTCAAAACGGTCTCCGACATACTGTGAGAGAACATATTCAAAAGCTGTTTCATCTGAGAAATAAGAAACTTGTGTAACTCCTAGAATGGCTGAACCAACACGTATTTTTAGGTAGTCGGCAACTTCTGTACTGACTTTTTTAGCTGAAACAATCTGCTCACTTCTTGAAATTTCATAACCAGATTCTTCCAAAGTTTTGAAGAAATTGCTTGTAATACTTTTTTTATCAAAACTTTTTACTAGCTCATAAGGAATACTTGCCACTTCAAAACAAATCGGAACTTTGTCTGCATAACGAATACGCTCCATACGAATGATAAAGTCATTTTTAGAAATATTTAATTTTTCGCATTCTACATCATTAGGTAATGTCCGCGTGTAACTCAAAACTTCTGATGAGGGTTCCTTACCTTGTGCTTTGATAATATCTGTAAATGACGTTGTTCCACGCATTTTTTCACGAACACGACGACTGGCAACATAAGTACCACTTCCTACACGACGGTCTAAAATACCTTCTTCAACTAAAGCAGTAATTGCTTGACGTGCCGTCATGCGGCTCACACCAAAACGTTCTGCCAAGTCGCGTTCGCTCGGTAATCTTTGTCCAATCTGCCAAATAGAAGCGCCTACTTCTTCTTTGAGTGTATCATGAATTTTGACATAGTTTGGGACTTCTTTTCTTACCATTATTTACTCCTTCAAACTGTTCATTCTCTATAGCTACAAACTGTAAAAAAGGACTATACAGATTGTCAACTTCTCGTTTTCATTATAACATAGTTTTTCTAATTTTCACACAGTTCATGGCTTTTATCTTTAAGGCAAAACAAAAATAGGATTTTTTAGAAAATCCTATTTT
This sequence comes from Lactococcus nasutitermitis, assembly GCF_018403765.1. Lineage (GTDB taxonomy): Bacteria > Bacillota > Bacilli > Lactobacillales > Streptococcaceae > Lactococcus > Lactococcus nasutitermitis. The sequence goes on along the minus strand of NZ_BOVQ01000005.1, from coordinate 95,435 downwards.
TTTAATTTTATACGTTTGAATTATTTAGATGGTACAACAATCTTACCAGAAATAATATTTGCTTTTGCAGTATCTACGGCTGTCTTAATTTGTGGAGTGACATTATCCAAACCAAGTCCTACACCACCATTTTTAAGATTATAGTTGACGACATCTCCACCAGGGAATTTGTCTTTTGCTGTTTTATCAGCAATATCGCGGACAACTTTTCCAACTTCTTTGATTGTTGAAACAAGGACAAAGTTAGATTTCTGACCATCTTTTGATGTGTAGTTACCTAGATATTTTTGGTCTTGGTCAACACCAATCAGCCATACTTTATCATTTGCATTTTTTGTTTCGTTCAATGCTTTAGCTTCGTTGAAAGCACCTGTACCTACACCACCAGCACATTGATAAACAACGTCATCACCAGCACCATACATTGCTGCAGCGATTGTTTTACCTTTGGCTGCATCTGTAAATGAACCAGCATATTGTACATCAAGTTTGATGCTTGGATTAACTGACTTGATACCAGCTGCAAAACCAACTTGGAAAGCTGTGATAACGTCAGATTGCATACCACCGATGAAACCAATCTTGTTTGTCTTCGTTGCTTTGGCAGCAGCTACACCAGCAAGATATGCAGATTGTTCATCAGCAAACACTGCTGAAGCAACGTTCTTTTGTCCATCAATTTCTGAGTCAATGATAACATAATCAGATTTTGGATTGTTTTTAGCCGCTTGTGCAGTTGCATCTTGGAGGCTAAAGCCAATACCAAACATGAGTTTGTAACCAGCAGATTCAGCAGAGTTGTAGTTTGTTGTGTAATCTGATGCTGTGTTTGATTGGAAATAGTTGTAACCATGACCTTGTGTAAGATTATTTTCTTTCCCCCAAGCTTGAAGACCTTCCCAAGCTGATTGGTTGAATGAACGGTCATTGATGCCACCTGTATCAGTAATAACTGCGACTTTAAGGTCAGTCTTACCTTTGTTTGCTGATGCTCCGTGAGCACCATTTGAACGACATCCCGCAAGTACAGCTACGGAAGCAAGTGCAATAGCACCGATTGCAAAAACACGTTTTTTCATGGAAACGGTTCCCTCCAAAATGATATTTTTAAATTTGCTAAACTTTTTTAGCTTAAATCTATTTTAAGTTATATTTAAAATTTTTTCAAGTAATATCGAAATAAAAAAATGATATTTATTTCATTGTTCGGAAATGTCGAATAAAAATTACATTTTTTCATGATAAAAATTGTATTCTCTTACAATTTTCTTTATTTTAATTCTTTAAAGCTGTAGGGCAATAATTCTCCTACAGATGTTTCTTTGACTTTACCTGTTTTGGACAAGAGATAAACAGGCATTTCTTGTGGGCAAAATTCAGCAATCACTTGTCTGCACGCACCGCAAGGTGAAATAGGTTCATCTGTTTCACCATAAATCGCAAGGGCAGTAAAATCTGTCACTCCTTCTGATATTGCCTTGAAAATCGCTGTTCGCTCGGCACAATTTGTCAAGCCAAAACTGGCATTTTCAATATTGCAGCCACTGAATATTTCTCCTTGAGCACTCAAAAATGCTGCGCCAACAGGGAAATGTGAGTAGGGAACATAAGCATTTTTTGAAGCTTCTGTCGCTTGACTAAATAATTTTTGATTAGTAGTTGTCATTAGATACTTGACCTTTGATAATTGCGATACTGGCAGAAACACCAAGTCGTGTTGCACCAGCTTCAATCATTGCTTGTGCTTCTTGCGCGCTGTGGATACCACCTGAAGCTTTCACTCCCAACTCAGCTCCAACTGTTTTACGCATGAGAGCAACATCTGCAACAGTCGCTCCACCAGTTGAAAATCCTGTTGAAGTCTTTACAAAGTCTGCGCCAGCATTTTTTGCAGCAAGACAAGCTTTTACTTTTTCATCATCTGTTAAAAGTGACGTTTCGATGATGACTTTGAGAAGTTTATCAGCTTTTACAGCATTGACTGCGGCAATATCAGATTCAACAAGCGCCCAATCACCGTCTTTTGCTGCTCCAATATTGATAACCATATCAATCTCATCGGCACCATTGGCAAGTGCATCTTTGGCTTCAAAAGCTTTAACGGCACTGGTATTTGCCCCATGTGGAAAGCCGATAACCGTACAGATATTGACATCGCTGTCTTTGAGATATTCTGCTGAAAATGCGACACGGTCTGGGCTGACACAAACGCTGGCAAAGTGATATTCTCGTGCTTCATCGCATATTTGTTTGACTGTTGCTTGTGTTGCTTCTGGTTTTAAGATTGTGTGGTCGATAAATTTATTGAGTTCCATGATATTTTCTCCAATATTATTTTTTTAATTTTAAGTAAATTAATCCGATAAGGCTGTAAACAATGATAAAAACGAGGATAAATGCAAAAAATGAGAGCCAAGCATTATTGACATAAAGCCGAACAATCGTTCCCAAAGTTGCTGAGATGACAACTTGAATAGCCTTGACAGCATTTGGAATTTGCAAATCATCTTTTTTCATCGTACAACCTCAAGGATTTCTTTTTGATGAACTGCTTCGTTTGTGATGACGAGGGATTTTTTAAATTCAGCAATCAGTTCTGCTGTGATTGGGTTATTGCTGTAAAGCTCAGCAATCGTATCGCCTATTTTAACTGCTTCCCCAACTTTTTTGCTGAGAGTGATACCTGCTTCAAAGTCAATCTTGTCAGATTTCGTCGCACGTCCTGCACCAAGCTTCATGGCAAGAACTCCGATGTTGTAGGCTTTTTCTTCAGCAATATATCCTGCCTGCTCTGCTTTTATCCCAACTGTATATTTTGTATTGAGCGGCTCTGTGAGATTTTCAAAGGCTGTTGGGTCTCCTGACTGCGCTATTATCATTTCTTTAAATTTTGTATAAGCACTGCCATTGTCAAGATGTTCGAGAATTTCAGGGATTGTTTTTTCTAATCCTGCGAGTTCTAACATGAGCTGGGCGAGTTCAGCGATAAATTCGCGGAAATCTTTACTTCCTTTGCCATTTAAAGTATTCACTGCTTCGGTAATTTCATTACGATTGCCAATAGCAAGTCCGAGTGGTTGGTTCATGTTAGTGAGAACAGCGACTGTTTGGCGTCCTACGGCTTTTCCAAGGTCAACCATTGTACGTGCCAAAATACGCGCATCATCAATATTTTTCATGAAAGCACCGTCGCCGACTGTTACATCAAGTAAAATAGCGTTGCTACCGGCGGCGATTTTCTTGCTCATGACAGAACTTGCTATCAAGGGAATAATATCAACTGTTGCTGTCACATCACGTAGTGCGTAAAGGAGTTTATCCGCCTTGACGAGGTCATCGGATTGTCCAATGACAGAAAGCCCAATATTTTTGACTTGCGCGATAAAGTCAGGAATACTTTTTTCAATCTTGAAACCGGGAATGGACTCTAGCTTATCCAGCGTTCCTCCTGTATGTCCGAGACCGCGCCCACTCATCTTTGCCACAGGTACACCAAATGAAGCCACTAGAGGAGCGAGAATCAGTGTAACTTTATCACCGACACCGCCAGTTGAATGTTTATCTACTTTGACACCGGAAATACTACTCAAATCAATTTGCTTGCCTGAGGCAACCATTGCCATCGTCAAATGTGCTGTTTCTTCAGTTGTCATACCTTTAAAGTAAATCGCCATAGCGAGAGCTGACATCTGATAATCAGGAACGATACCTGCGACATAATTTTCAATCATCCAGTCGATTTCGGCTTTGCTAAATATGCCTCCATCTCTTTTTTTCTGAATGAGGTCAACCATTCTATATGTCATTTTTTCCCTCCTTTATTTTTCTTTGATACTTTGTAGAATGTAATAACCTTTGTCTTTGGTCATGATTTCACAATTTCCAAAAACTTCTTGCATTTTCTTTTGGGCGCTTGGTGCGCCTTGTTTTTTTTGAATGACGATTGTGAGTGTGCCAGCGAGATTTAGATGTTCATATGCGCCTTCCAAGATACTATGAACGACTTCTTTTCCCGCGCGAATTGGTGGATTACTGATGATACTGTCAAATTTTTCACTGACAGCTTCATAAATGTCTGATTGCTCTACTTTGGCATTTTTGACAGAATTGTCAAAAACATTTTTTGTTGCCAAATCAAGTGCGCGACTGTTGACATCAATCATTGTCACGTTCAGGTCGTATTTTTTTGCTAAAGTAATTCCTAAAACACCATAACCGCACCCAACATCAAGCAGTGTTTTTGCCATTTTAGGTTCATAATTTTCTAATAAAACGCGTGAGCCATAATCAATCGCATTTTTACTGAACACACCAGCATCGGTTGAAAATCTGAGTGGAATGTCTAGTAGCTGCACATTGAGCGTTTGAATATCGTGTGCTAAATCACGATTATCTTCGTAGTACATATTTGTTTTTGCCATTGTTTCTATTTTATCATAAATAGGCTATATCTTTCTGATAAAAATGTTGCAAAAAAGTTTGACAGTTCTGTCAAACTTTTTTATCAGCCTACAATCGTTTGAACTTGCTTAGAAATCCTGCAAATCAAATCAAAATTGGTCTGATTATTTGTCATCAGTACCAAGATATAAGGATGCTTATCATAAACAATCCCTGCATCATTGCGTACATCCCAGAGAAAGCCTACTTTATCAGCAACAACTTGTCCTGTCCCTGCTGGAATGCCACTGCGATAGACTTGATTTTTCATCAAGCTTAGCAGGTAAGAAACATTGCTATCACTACTGTGGCTATTATAATATTTCAAAATATTGCCTAAGTCATTTGCGCTTGTCATTGCATGGTCAGAATTGTTAAAAATTCCTTTGTACCCCTGCGACTTAAGATAAGTGTCAATCGTCGCTTTACCATATTTTGCGATAATCCATTGTGGAAAAGTATTGTCAGAAATATGAATCATATCATAAAATCCTGAACGCACGGTTCCACTAGAATAAGGATAGGCACTGTTCCAGCTGAGTTTCCCCGTCTCAATCTGATGAATAACAAAAAGTGCGATGAATAATTTATAAGTTGAAGCTGATGTTATAAGTGTCGCTGTATTTTTACTTACTGTCTGTCCTGTTTCAAGATTGTAATAATAAGCAGCTGTGAGGTTCGGCGTTGCGTTAAAAAGATTGCTCAGGGCAGTCGTTGCTTGGGACACCCTTACCTAGAGCTGTCGCATACCAAGCAGTTGTACCGTATTTCCACCCAACTTTTAAAAGCCCATTTTGTTCGGCAAGATTAGTTGTAAAATTATGTGCACCAGAGATAGCATTGGGATTGTAGGCGACATAAACAGGAACAGTACCTCCTGAATGCCAGAAAATTCCGTCATAGTGCCAACCAGCTTTGATGAGCATATTTTTTTCAGTCAAACTCTCTGTATAATAATGGTCACCTCCTTTGACATTAGGATTGTAGAGACGATAAACATTAGCTCCCGTTGTCGGTGCGCTCCAGCCTATTCCCTCATCTTGCCAACCAATATGTAAAAGCTGTGTTTGTTCAACTTTACTGCTGGTGTAAAAATGCTCTCCGGTATTCGGATTGTACAGACGATAAACAGACACACTGGGAACCGTTGCTGCCTGAACTTTTCCTGCATAAAAGCTTATTCCTAATACAAAAACTAGCAAAGACACAACGTAGTATAGTTTTTTCATTTTTCTCTTATCCATTCATTGATTTGACAGAATTGTCAAAAATTATTATCTCTATTATAGCAAAGTTTTGATAAAAGCGAATTCAAAAAATGAGTATACCATTTTACTAAATTTGTGGTAAAATATTTTCATGAATGAATTCATGAATTTTGACGAAATCTCGCGTGAAACTTGGCAAAATCTTTATAAAACGTCGATTGCGCCTTTAACAAATAAAGAGCTGGACGGTATCCGCTCGCTCAATGATGAAATTAGCTTACAAGACGTACAGGACGTGTATTTGCCACTTGTGCATCTTTTGCGTCTTTACAAAAAAAATCTCGAAGATATGAGCTTCAGCAAAGGACTTTTTCTGCAAAAAATTGTGAAAACACCACCGCTGATTATCGGAATTTCTGGCTCTGTTGCCGTCGGAAAATCGACAACTGCGCGCCTTGTGCAGCTGCTTCTTTCGCGTGCTTTTAAAAATCTCAGCGTTGAGTTGGTCACGACAGATGGTTTTCTTTATTCAAGTGATGTCCTCAAAGAGCGCGATTTGATTGAGCGCAAAGGTTTTCCTGAGAGTTATGATATGGAGCGTTTACTCGATTTTCTCTATCGTGTGAAAAATGGCGAAACTTGTGAAATTCCGATTTATTCACATGAAATTTACGATATTTTACCCGATAAAATGCAGGAAATTAACAATCCAGATATTCTGATTGTTGAAGGTATCAATGTCTTGCAAAACCAGCAAAATCAACTGCTTTACGTGAGTGATTTCTATGATTTTTCAATTTATGTTGATGCAGACGAAACACTGATTGAAAAATGGTATCTGGAACGTTTTGACAGTTTGCTCAAACTTGCTCAAAAAGATGATACAAATTTTTATCATCAATTTACAAAAATGCCTTTTGACGAAGTGATGAAAATCGCCCGTGAAACTTGGGCAAAAGTCAATCGTGTCAATCTGCATGACTACATTGAACCTACCAGAAATCGTGCCGAAATTATCCTGCACAAAACAGATAATCATCATATTGATAAGATTTATCTAAAAAAATTCTGATAAAAGTTTTTGACAGAATGGTCAAAAATTTTTTCTTGACAAACACATTAAAAAATTATAATATGTTAATATGAATAATGAACTTATCTCAGAATTTCTCAAACTTCTCGCCAATGAAAATCGTCTTGCCATCATTCTCAGCCTTGCCAAGCAGCCACTCATTGTCAGCGAGATTGTCGAACAAACAAAAATTTCACAATCTCTTGCCAGTCAACAACTCAAACTCCTCAAATCGGCACGTATTGTCAGCAGCGAACGTCATGGAAAATCTGTCCTGTACTCACTTTATGACCAACACATTTTGCACCTGCTCAAAGATATTTCAGAACACGTATCGGAGAAATCTCATGACTAGATTTTTAAACAAATTAACCACTAAAAACGTAATGATTGTTTTTCTTCTCAACTTTTTCTTTGCCATTTTAGAGTTTATTTTCGGTTTTCTTTTTAACTCGGCAGCGATTTTGTCAGATGCTGTGCATGATTCTGGCGATGTGATTGCGATTGGGCTGGCTTGGTTTTTTCAAAAACTTTCTAAACGTAAAGAAGACAGTCACTTTTCCTTTGGTTATCAACGTTTTAGCCTTTTAGGCGCACTGATTACCAGCGTGATTTTGATTACTGGAAGTTTGATTGTCTGCCTCACAACTTTCCCTCGACTTTTCAATCCTCAGCAAATTAAAGCAAGTGGAATGCTTTTTCTCGCCATTTTTGCAATTCTCGCCAATCTTTTTGGTGCTTATTTATTGGCGCGCGGACATTCAAGAAATGAAAGTATTCTCAATCTTCATGCTCTGGAAGATGTTCTTGGTTGGCTTGCCGTTCTGATTATTTCGATTGTCTTACATTTTGAGCCTTGGTACTGGCTTGACCCACTTCTTTCAATCCTCATTTCAGCTTTCATTTTAAGTAAAGCCATTCCAAAATTCATCGGAACATTGAAAATTCTGCTAGAAGCGACACCACTTGAACTCAATTACAGTGAGCTGCGCGCGAAAATCGAAGAACTTCCTGAAGTCAGAAATGTCACTCAGCTCAATATCTGGTCAATTGATGGTGAGGAAAATGCTGTGCTGCTCCATCTTACAATTCCAGAAGCACAAGATTTTTCTGCCACAAAATCCGCTGTCAGAAAACTTTTCATCTCTTACAAAGTCTGTCAATGTGCGATTGAGCTTGACGAAACTGTCAAAGAACATAAAACGCATCCAATTTACCAAAAATGAGCTTCAGAATTTTTTGACAGAACTGTCAAAAAAATGTTATGAACGCTGACAACTATTTTTAACGAAATTATGCTAAAATAGCCTTAAGAAATTCTTAGGAGGTCATCTTGTCTGACAAACAACTTGAAAAAATTATCGTCCTTGATTACGGTAGCCAATACAACCAGCTCATCTCGCGCCGGATTCGTGAAATCGGTGTTTTTTCTGAGCTAAAGAGCCACAAATTAACTGCAAACGAAATCCGCGAAATTTCCCCAATCGGAATCGTTCTTTCCGGAGGTCCAAACTCGGTTTATGACGAAAATTCCTTCGACATTGACCCAGAAATTTTTGAACTCGGCATTCCAATTCTCGGTATTTGTTACGGAATGCAACTCATGAGCCAAAAACTCGGAGGACACGTCGAAGCCGCGCCTGACCGTGAATACGGAAAAGCGATGATTGACATTCAAACTGATTCACAGCTTTTTGCTGACACACCTAGAAGTCAGCAAGTGTTGATGAGCCATAGCGACCGTGTTACCACCATTCCAGAAGGTTTTCACACCGTTGCAACTTCACCAAACAGCCCTTTTGCCGCCGTTGAAAACACCGCACGCAAACTTTACGGCATTCAATTTCACCCAGAAGTGCGCCATTCCACCTACGGCAATGACATTCTGCGCAATTTCGCTCTGAAAATTTGTGCTGCAAAAGGCGATTGGTCAATGGATAATTTCATCGAAATGCAAATTTCAGAAATTCGCAAAAAAGTTGGTAAAAACAAAGTTTTACTTGGACTTTCTGGTGGTGTTGACAGCTCTGTTGTCGGCGTTCTCTTGCAACGCGCGATTGGTGACCAACTTACATCTATCTTCGTTGACCACGGCTTCCTACGTAAAGACGAAGCCAATCAAGTCATGGAAACACTCGGTGGCAAATTTGGGCTAAACATCATCAAAGTTGATGCGCAAAAACGCTTCATGGACAAACTTACCGGTATTGCTGACCCTGAGAAAAAACGCAAAATTATCGGAAATGAATTTGTCTATGTTTTCGATGATGAAGCCTCAAAACTTCATGATGTCAAATTCCTCGCGCAAGGCACACTATATACCGATGTGATTGAGTCAGGAACTGATACTGCACAAACAATCAAATCGCATCACAATGTTGGCGGACTTCCTGAGGATATGCAATTCAAACTCATTGAACCGCTCAACACACTTTTCAAAGACGAAGTGCGTGCGCTCGGCACGCAGCTTGGAATGCCTGATGAAATCGTCTGGCGTCAACCATTCCCAGGCCCAGGACTTGCCATTCGTGTCATGGGTGATTTGACCGAAGACAAAATCGAAGTCGTTCGTGAATCTGATGCTATTCTCCGTGAAGAAATCGCCAAAGCCGGTCTTGAACGTGACGTTTGGCAATATTTCACAGTCAACACAGGCATTCGTTCCGTCGGTGTCATGGGCGACTATCGAACTTACGATTACACCGTGGCAATTCGCGCGATTACCTCAATTGACGGAATGACAGCAGACTTTGCACGTCTCCCTTGGGACGTTCTACAAAAAATATCCGTCCGTATCGTCAACGAAGTCGATCATGTCAACCGCATAGTGTACGACATCACGAGTAAACCACCTGCTACTGTCGAGTGGGAATAATGTGTTTGCGGTACTGTCCCTTGGCGGTCTGTCCATTCTCGCTACGCGACTAAAGTCGCTAGTCGAATCGCAACCGCATAGTGTACGACATCACGAGTAAACCACCTGCTACTGTCGAGTGGGAATAGTGATAAGTGTTGCTTTAAAGCGAGAAACCTTAATTTTTCTGCACTCAACAGGTTATATAAACATCTAAAACTATTTAAATTATGCTAAATTTATAATAAAAAGTAGGGACTTTTGTCGTTATCTTCCTCATACTTCCCAAAAGCCCTGTTTGTCTGACTTCTTTGATTTCATGCTCTGGCAGCTTCTCCCGATAATTCCTCAATATTCCTAATTTTTTCGTGAATTTTTTGTGAATTTCTGACGGAGAAATCTTTGAGCACGTGGTCGGCTTTTTCAAGAAGAATAGGCGTGACATGGCGACCGTACACCCGACTAATCATCTGGGTATCCGCCCAGCCCCCTCGTGCTACGATAATCTGCTCATCAACACCTAGTTCTTTTTGTACGAGCACATTACTATGGCGCATCGCGTGAGAAACAAAAGAAGTGATGAGTTTATAGGGAAGAACATCATGGAAAGTTTTGAGATAGTCGTTAATCAAGGTCTGACTCAATAAGTGATCATTTTCTTGGACAAAGACAAAATCATTCCCGTCATGGTTCCTTTCCCAAAACCATGACAAGATCTCAATTTCTCGTTTCTTTAAAACAATGCTTCGCTCTGATTGAGTAGTTTTTAAGGGTTTGACTTTAGGATTGGTAACAGACGAATTGACATCAAGCTGCGTTTTCAGATAAATCACGCCCTGTTGAAAGTCAATATCCTGATAGCGTAAGCCGAGTGACTCAGAAATACGGTCGCCAATAGAGAATTGAAATTCAATGAACATCCGTCGTCTCCACTTATTGTTCTTGGCTGTTTCTGTCGTAGAACGATCCGCTCTTTCTTCCATTGCATCAAGTAAAATTCGCATTTCTTCAACCGTGAAATACTTATCCTCACGTTTTTGCTTTTCTTCAAGCGTTTCCTTGTGTCTTGGGAGGCGCACCCGATACATTGGACTTTCTTTAATATACCCTTCATCTTCACAGAATTGGAAAAACAAATTAAGTTTACTCCGATAATTCTTGCGAGAACTAGGTGCGACTTTCAATTTCATCAAATAGTCTTTGATGTGATCTTTTTCAAGCTTGACTAGCTGCCATTTGCCAAAGGTTGACTTGAACACACGGGTATTGTCAATGTCGTCTGTATGAGTCCCCACAGCCACCGAACCATCACGGAATTTGTACCATTCATCGAGCGCTTCACTTACAGTCAGGTTCTTCTTTTTCTTATTAAAACCGTCTAAAATCCTCCGCACTTTCTGCTCAAGCTTCGGCTTTGCCGCGTCCAATGCACCTTTGGTCACACTATTAGAGCCGCAAGTGACCTGTTTCCACTTGTCCTCAAAAGGGTGATAATAGTCCATTACGATGCGATATTTATAGGTGCCTGAAGCCTTTTCTGGATAATACCTCAAGCCATCTTTTGTTGCCATTTTTGTCTCCTTCTTGTCTCACAAAAAGGAGCGTATTGAACACTCCTATTATACCATTTAAAACTTTACTTCGTCGAGGTTTAAAGCACGACTTAGCATTATTTTTGGCATCACCACAGCTGCTTTTCTTGTTGCTCACGAGCCAGATACTGAAGATATTCCTCATAGCCTTTGACTGAGATATTCTCCAGTTATGTCCCACGTTTAGGACATAACTGGAGAACTCTGGCAATCGCCGCATCGCTGTTAAATCATTGGCCAAAGTCTTCACGTTGACGCCAAAGATATAAGCAATTTCTTGCTTAGTGCCGTAAAGCTTGACCATTTTCTTTTTGGGGGTGATTTCTGTCTTAGTGTCCATATTTTCCTGTCCTCTCTTGTGTTTGAACTTCCAAATAAGTGTCTTGAATATAATTCACCAGTTGTTGACGAGTACGATAGAGCATGGCATAGTTCTTTGGAATCCGAAAATGCTCTACTTTATCTTTCATTTGCAGGCAAAGCGTCTTTTGCTCCAAAGGTCGCCCCTCATAAATCTTAAAACTAAAGTTGAAATTCCGACGGAAACGTTCTAATTGTTGTTCGTAGTAGTTCATAATACTCTCTTTTCCTATTGTGATTTTCTTCGAAGAATACAAACGACGGGAATCGAACCCGCAATCAAAATTCCTTTTGATTTTCTCCATCGGAACGTTTGTACAAAATGTGATAACGGTGTTTTTATATAGCGGGCGCAGTCCTTGGCTCTCTCCCTCTCGTAAGTTTTGCCTTACAGATTTAATATTCACAATGAGAGAACGTTTTATCCCTTCTCTACATTCTATTTTAGCGATATAAAAACAAATGAACAGGACATCCCGTGGCGGATAACTTTCGCTTAACCGCGCCAAAAAGAGCATTTCTCAAAAAAGAAATGCTCTGTAATCCTTGCTACTATAGGTTTTCAATCCGCCATCGGGTGGCGGATAAACTAAAAAATTTTTAACTTTCTTTGCCCAGCCGACCAAACCCCTGCGCTTCCAAGATGTCATTACACTCAAAGATGGTACTGGTATAGCAACAGTTGAGCAAGAAACGGTAAAGAAAGTGCAGTTCCATATTCCCTAACCGTTTGCTTGACCGAGAAATAAGAATAGTGCTAATTTCTGGAGGCAAATGTAGCCCAATACACAGCTGAAGTATCAATTCAAGCGAGACATTATAATTTTCATCAGTTCGCATCCGATAAAGCGTCCGCTCACTAATCAAGGACTGTTCCTCCACTTTGGAGAGTGTTAACTCCGACCATTCAATCAGTTTTGAAACGGTTCCTGAAAAGCTCCCAGGCAGAGAAATCGCAAGATTTTGAAGTTCAATCATGCGATGGCGAATGAGATACTTTTCGTCCACATTTTTCTTATTGATGAAGTGTGCCTCAAAACGAATTTCCTGATTGGCGTCTCGATAAAGCACTTCATCAAAGCAAGTGTTGGCTTTTTTATCTTGGACAACCAGTTCAAAAATGAGGCAACATTCTTCCATGTGAAGTCGCGCATACTCTTTCAGTTCCATCCTTCCGAACTTATTTGTTTGGAGATACTTCGGGTCATTCAAACAAAAATGGGAATCCACATAAAGGTAATTTCCTGTATCAAGTTTCTCCTGAAGTTCCTTGTTTGTTGCACTTTGGCGAATTGCCTCCTCTAAAGAAATTGCAAAAGTTTGTGTTTGAGTGAGTGTACCTCGTTTGAAAACATAAGGTTGGACATAATGACCGTCCACATATTTGTAAATACCGCGTGCCTCCTCAAAACCTGCATCAAGCAATCGAATTTTAGCGGCCATTTTTGAGACGTGATAAAAGTTAGCCAAGCTATCAATGACATAAATCATTTCGCCAATCAAATTTGATTGCTCGCCACTGAGGTAGTGATAAACTCCTTGTAGTTCTATCACTTTATCCTTGAAAGGGACAAGTGGCATTTGAAGTCTTGGGGTCAACGTATTGGCTTGCCACTCAATCCAGTCTAGGGTCGTTTTATTACTGAAAGAACTTCTTAGAAAGCGCATTTTGGGTTGAAAAAGCCGAGCAAGGGTAAAAGTCTTGCGGTGTAACAACCAATGGACACATTCATGGACAATCGTATTATTGACTGCCCCATAATTTCGCGTGAGATAATGGCTGGGGTCAATCAGAATGGTGCCACCTTTAATCTCTTCCTCCACCATACTATCAGAAATTTTATCGTAAATTTCTACCTTTGTATCTGTAAAAATGGTCTCCCCAAAGATTGTCCCCGCTTTACTGAGCTTTCGCATTTTAATGTCCAGCCCCAAGTTCTGAGCAAATTTCATGGCATCTAGCACTTGGTTCGTGAGCAACGCTTCGGGATAATACTGTTTGATAATTCCACTTGCCACTTCGTCAAGCTGCTTGCGATGAAGGTAAGGAAGTAAAGTATCAGATAATGGCTTTTGATAAGAAGGTTTTCCTTGATAAGCAGAAACGGACAAGACCTGAAAATCTTCTAACCGCTTTTCTAAATCTCCTGTACAAGAAATCCGCAACCAAGAGTCAAAAAGATTTTCTCCCATCACAAGCTTTGCGACAACCACCACATCAAAGTTTAGCCGCATTAAAGGCACATCCTCTATGTAAACCGTGCGAACCTCTAAATCTTGTAATGAATCGTGACTGGTCTTTTCCAGATGAGCATTCACTGCGTTAAATAACGCTGACAAGAAATGCTTTTTGATGTACTGCGTGAACGAAATATCTTTTTCCATGACTCTCTCCTTGGAATTAACTTATCTCTATTTTGTTAGCCCTAACTTTTGCCGTGTATTCTCCTCAATCATATAAAGCACCTGACTGTGAATTTTGAGGTAGTCCTTCACTTCAAAAATTCCATTTCCGATTTTCTACCCCTTAAAGCTATACCATTTTCCAGATTGTTGGACAACATCAGCCTTTGCCGCACAAGTGACAATATCGACCGTAGGCGCAAATCCCTCACCCCAAATATTTTCTACCACTGCTTTTTTAAATGGCGAAGCCACCTTATTTTTAACCGTCGTTAGGGTGGTTTTCTTCCCAATCGCCAGCTCTCCCTGTTTGATTTTCTCAGAAGTTTTTACTTCAATCCGGATAGAAGTATAGAATTTTAGGGCTTTGCCGCCTGGTGTCGTTTCCCCCGTACCAAGAAAACCTGACAAATTTGACCGTACTTGATTGATAAATAGTACTACTGTTTTGCTCTTATTGACCAATGACACAATCCGCTTTAAACGCTCCGACATCATCTTAGCCAGTTCTGCCTGTGGATTAACCCCATCAATCTCAGCTTGTGGGATCAATGCGGCGACTGAATCAATCACGATAAGATCTAACGCCCCTGTCTTGACCAGTTCTTCTAAAGCGTCAAATGCCTTTTCGCCTGAATCAGGCTGTGAGAAAATCAAATCATCAAGATTCACTCCAATACTCTCTGCATAGTCAGGGTCTAGTGAGTTTTCGACATCAATATAAGCCGCAATGCCACCCAATTTTTGTGCTTGGGCAACGGCGTGTAAGGCAACCGTTGTCTTGCCACTGGATTCTGCCCCAAACACTTCAATCAAGCGCCCACGCGGATAACCGCCAATTCCCATGGCAAGATCGAGGGACAAAATACCAGACGGGAGAGCTTGGACGCGCATTTCTTTCTTGGCTGACTCGTTCATGATTAAATCATCTCCATATTTATCATTTAAGCGTTGCATGGTGGCTTGTAGAGCTTTCTGCTTTTCCAACGGGTCAGTAATCTGCTTAATCGTCCGACGTTTTGAAAGGACAGCTGTCTCGCCTCTCCTTTCACTTTCTGGATTTTCCATTTGAGATTTCTTCCTTTCATTGAATTTCTGAATCTTCCTCTAGGATAATATTCAAAATATGATTCCCAGATAGCTCTTGATAGTGTCCGTCTAAGGTTTTTATAATGATTTGATGGTTCTCTCCTAGCCCATAAATACGACCTTTAACCTGTTTTGAGCCAAAACCGTCTTTAAGAAAAACCCGAATCACTTTCCCAGAGCTTAAAGCAAATAATAGCCGAAAACTAATTTCATCTGGTTCCAAGGTAGTCTCAGGTTGCTCTATTTGCGTTGATTGATAGTATTCTCTGTGTGTTGCCGCAAGTTCGGCCGTTGCGAATGGGTTCCACTTCATGACACGTCGGTCTTGATAGTTGCGGATTGCTTCAAATGGGCTATAAGAACGATCCACACGTTTTGTTCCTTCAATAATACTCAATTCAGTCCTCCAATCCACCAGCCGAATGTCCCCCAATCAGCTTACTACGTTCAATCGCCCGCGACCCTCTTTTCAAAATTGAGGCCCTTTGTATGGCTGTAAAGCCTTGCTTTTTACGAATCCTATCCATCGCTTCTTGAATTTTTTCCTCTTGGTGCTGGCGCGCCATTACCTTATCATCCTCGGCTTCATCAAAGAGGGAAATCAGCCGAAAAGGTGTATCAATCAGGCCATTGGCAGAAATCCCTACTTGACGTACCGCTCCGCCCTCAAAACGTTCCCTGAACAGTTGAAGCACGATTCTCTGAATTTCTACAGTTGAGTTCGTCGGCTCAATCCCTCGTGCAGCGTGAACCGTTTTGCGCGGTTCTTTTGCAGAAAAACCAACAAAGAAACTAATAGAGGTAGCTTCCTTTTTTTCTTTTCTCAGCCGCACCGCCACCTGCTCACACATCTCTTTTAAGACGATTTCGACTTCTCCCTGTCTGGTATAATCTCGCGGTAAGATTTGTGAATTGCCAAAACTGGTAGAAGCCTTTTGATAGTGGTCATGAATACTCGTCTCATCAATGCCATTGGCGTGGAAGAATTGTTGCAAGCCAATCGTCTTCATCTCTCGTTTAATCATGTCTGGGTCCGCATTGGCTAATTCCCGAATGGAGTAAATGCCGATTTTTTCAAAGTTTCGCTTAGTCCGCTTACTAATCCCCCAAAAATCCGTCATTTCTTCTATCGTCCAGACTTTTTCTTCCACATCTTCATAACGAATCAAGGCTCGCATATTCTGGCTATGTTTGGCGTAGTTATCCATCGCCAATTTGGCTAAAAGCGGATTATCGCCCATGCCAATCGTCACATAAAGTCCTGTTTGATAATAGAGTGTCCGTTGAATCTTCTGTGCCATTAAATCCATTTTCTTGTAGTAATCTGTCTCATCAGGAAAATAATAATCCAGTGATTCGGTCACATCCAAAAAGGACTCATCAATGGAATAAGGGTGGATTTCTGCCCTTGAGGTAAAGGTCGCCAAGATTTTCAAGACTTGGATATTAGACTGAATATAGAGCCCCATACGAGGTGGAACAATATAGGTGTCACGCGCCCAATCCTCGATAAATTTGACGTATTCCTCACTCGGCGGCTCTACATTCCCATAAAAATCACGATGTGTTTTATTCCAGCGGCTATAATTAAATTTACGGGTTTGCGGGTAAAAGGGCAATTCATGACTTCTTCCGACGTTTGACTTGCCAAAAACTTTTTTGAAAGTTGGGCTAGAGGCCAGAATCAGCCCCATCGAGTTGTCGCTGTGGCTCATCACGCAAAGGGAAGTTGTCAACGGGTCTAAGCCTCTTTCTCGGCACTCAATTGACGCGTAGTTAGACTTGACATCTTCAAAGAGTATGGCACGGCGTGGCTCTAACGAATAATCAAAATAGCCCATGATATACACCTCTTAATCCTCAATCAAGTCGGGGTCAATCTCTCGCACACAATCCACAACCGCCCCTAAAATACGCGCGTCTTCCTCTAAAAAAAAGTCCTTATACTGTGGATCAGAATTAAGCGAATGGCAGCGGAAAACGTCTTTCTCCCGAAAAACTTGTTTACAGTAGAGCGTTTCCTCGCCATAGCCTCCCTCGGAGATGACGTAAATGTCTCCATTCACATCAAAGCCGTTATTGACAAAAGTCACGACTGAACCATTCGGAATATCAGGTTCCATGGATTCACCTTTGATTCGTGCAGCACTATCATAGCGTCTGACTGGCGTATCGGTGTAGATAGTATAAGTTTCATAGTTGTCTTTGACACCTGTCCCAAATCCTGCAGAAAGTTCCTCATCTTGGACTTCAACTTCGTAGAGCTCTTTGCGATGATAAGTCCTAATCTCATAGACCACTGATGAATCATGAACCTCTAAGCGACTGGTGTTTCGTTCGACCATGACTTTTGCTAAGTCGCCAAGTGTCTCTTTTTGTTCTTGATATAGATTTTTATAATTATCGACTAAATCAATAACATCTTGTGCCTCTTGCTTCTCCCCTAGGAGATTTTGTAGGGAGACATCATAGATTTTAGTGATTTTTTTGAGTATTTCTAATGTCGGGTTAGTCTCTTTTTGTTCCCAAATTGCATAGGTTCCTTGTGTCATTCCAAGCCTTTTCGCGACTTCTTGCTGCGTCAAATGCTTTTCTTCCCGCAGGGCTTTCAATTTTTTACCGATGTTCATAACGCTCCTCCCGATTATTGAATTTATCAATATTATAACACTGAATATTTCTAAAATCAAGAGATATTATCCAAGAAATCGATAATTAATATTTATCATTTTTCCTCCAAATTTTCTAAAGCAATATTTTCTCCATTATTTTTGCTAATTACCTAGCAATCATCCCCAATAATGAACCAGATATAGTAAGAAATCCTCTGATTTTCTCCTTCCAAAATCACACAATTAAAAGCTAAGGCTGGATACCTTAGCTTTTAATTGGTGCTTATCATTATATTTCATAAATAATTCGACTACTTCCTCCTGAATTCTAATCCTCCCCATATACGTCACGAGTATAAACTTTTTCTTGGACACTTAGCAGTTGTCTAGAAAACCTGTTAGCAATAATAACGTCCGCCTTGTCTTTAAATTGATCAAAGTCACTATAAACTTGTATATCTTGGAATGTTTTCTCTTTCAATATTGGTTCAAAAATAATGACCCTAACTCCCAATGAAGCTAGCTCAAACATAACATCCTGAATGGATGATTCGCGGAAATTATCGGAGCTTTTCTTCATGACTAATCGATAAACACCAACCACTTTGGGGCGTTTTTTCATAATCATACTTACAATATGGTGCTTTCGAGTTGTATTAGAAGAAACGATAGATTGAATAATATTTTCTGGTATATAATCATAGTCAGCAAGTAATTGCTTTGTATCTTTTGGCAAACAGTACCCTCCATATCCAAAAGAAGGATTATTATAGTTCTTACCAATACGGGGATCTGAACAAATTCCTTCAATTATTTTTTTAGTATCCATTTCCTTAATTTCTGTAAATGTGTCAAGTTCATTGAAGAAAGCAACCCTTAACGCTAAATATGCATTAGCGAAAAGCTTTATTGACTCAGCCTCATTTTGGTTTGTAAGGAACACTGGAATATCTTCCCTAATGGCCCCATTGCACATGAGTTTCGCAAATTTTTCAGCATATAGTGATGTTCCTCCAACGACCACTCTAGTTGGATAAAGATTATCAATTAATCCTTTTCCCTCCCTTAAAAACTCAGGAGAAAATAGTATCTTATCAGTATCGAATTTCTCACACAATAAACTAGTATAACCGACAGGAACAGTTGATTTAATAATAATAACTGCTTCAGGCTTGCTTTGTTGTACATATTCCACGATTTCATCTACTGATGATGTATCAAATTTTTTCTTTTCTACATCGTAGCATGTCGGTGTCGCTATGACAACATATTCTGAAAATCGGATAGCTTCCTCTTTATTTGTAGTTGCTTTCAAATTTAACTTTTTACATTTTAAAAATATCGACACCTCTACGTCGAGAATTGGAGAAATTTTTCTGTTAATCATGTCAATTTTTTTATTGTCTATATCTACTAAAGTCACTTCATTAAATTGCGATAAAAGCACTCCTACCGTCAGCCCTACATATCCAGCACCTATGACAGCTATCTTCATCAACAATCCTCCTTATAATTATCTAAAGCTCCTATCTTCTGTAATAGTTTTTTCCCCTGTACATAGGTTTTCCGATTTGTTTCATATGTAATGAAATTTCTATTGTTTTCAAAGGAACAGATAGCTGTAGTAGCTTGCCCCATAAATGGATCTAAAATCACATCTTTACCAATGGAATAAATTTCAATCAATTTGTTTACTAACTCTTTGGGAAAAGCAGGTGGTCTAGTTGAGTAATCCCACGGGATGTGCCAAATACAATCCAATAATCTCGTCTCAGAAAAAACTTTACTATGCTTTATGAAGCCTTTTCTTTTCTTAAATATCATTACATACTCATAGTTATTCAAAATAAGCGTATTTTCATTAGAGTATATATCGTTAAATTTGTACACTTGGTTTTCAATATACTTAGAATTAATTATATCCCATATAATTGTCCCTTCAATATAAAATCCATGATTAACAAAATATTTCTCTATATCATGCTTTATATCATAATAACAATTTTGATTTTTCCTAGTAATCTCAACAGTACTACAAACATTGATACAAATTGTTCCGTCATCTTTCAAAGAGTCTATACACCTCTTCCAAACCTGATTCAAACTTTGCAAATATCTTTGATATGTTTCTGCAAATCCAATTTGTTTACTGCTTTTATAATCAACTAAGTAAAAATAAGGTGGAGATGTGATAACTAAATCCACGCTGGATTGTTTCAGTTCCTCCATTTCTCTTGCATCTTCATTATAGATAAAATTAGTTTTGTTTGTCATAATAAAATCCTTCTTCTCTAAAAAATTCATTTTCCTATTTTCTATGTAATGGCAGTAGAAAATCTAATTCCTAGACCAAATCTATAGGGAGGCTATCATATCTATCAATAGTTCCATTTTGAAAAATCAAGCTTTGATTAAAAATTTTTTTCAAAAAATAACGATCATGAGAAACAGCGATTAGTGTCCCCTGGTATTTTGAAAGAACCTGTTCAATTTCTTCTCTGGCTAAAATATCTAAATGATTTGTTGGTTCATCTAAAATTAAAAGATTAATTTTCTTCTGAAATATCGTCATCAAGTAAAGACGAACCTTTTCCCCACCAGATAAATCTTTAATTCGCTTAGTTACATCACTTGCATAAAAAGCAAATTTTGCTAATTCTCTACGTGCTTCTTGTTCATTCCCAATCAGTGTTTTTGCAACATCAATCAATCTAAGATTTACGTCTGAAAAGGTTATAATCTGTGGCACATAACCAATTTTAGCACTACTTGCAATCTTAAAAGTACCGCTATCTGCTTTAATCTGTCCCATTAGAATTTTCAATAGACAAGTTTTCCCAGAACCATTATCACCTAATATAGCTATCCTATCATTTCTTAAAACTGTAAAATTTGCATTCTCGAAAAGGATCCGATTCCCTATAGTCTTTACTAGCCCTTCTACGACGATTTGCTCTTTTCCAGCTTTTTCTGTACTCTTTACTTCAACTCTTAACCTGTTTTCATTGCGAGGAGGTTCCTTAATAAGAATCATTCTCTCTAACCGATGTTCAATTTCCTTTGCTTTTTTATAAAAATCTTGATTATCTCCCTCGTTTGCCCATTGCCGAAATTGCCTAATAAGTTTTTTTAGACGCAGAATTTCTCTTTGCTGAAGTTCATAGCTTTTTTTTAGTCTTTCAATCTCTTCCTTTTTTTGCTTAACATATTCCGAATAATTTCCCTTATAGCTGTTAGCTTTCCCATCTTCAAGCTGAACAACTTTCTTGACAGTATTATTTAAAAATTCTCGGTCATGAGAAATCACTATGAAAGCTTTATGAGTTGTTTTAAGGTAGTTTTCAAGCCAAATAATTCCTGTCATATCTAAATGATTCGTTGGTTCATCTAAAAGTAACAGTTCTGCATCAGACAAAAGAATTCTTGCTAACTCTACCCGTACCCTTTCGCCACCACTGATAAAAGACATCGGAAGGTACATTTGCTCTTCTAATCCAAAACTTTTAAGTATATTCACAATTCTATCTTCAATAGAGAACCCCCCAAGCGATTCAAACTTCTCTTGGACATTTCCATAATGATTTAACATTTCGTCAGAAGGAGAGGATTCATTAGAAAGCTGTTCTTCTAATTCTTGCAACTGTTTTTTTAAATAACCAATTTCCTCAAAACTTTCAAGAATATACTGAAAAGGTGATTGCTCTCCTATCGATAGTTCTTGCTGAACATACCCGATTTTTAATTTTTTCTTTTTATTGATACTCCCCAATTCTGGTGATATCTGACCAATCATAATTTTAAAAAGGCTAGTCTTTCCAGTGCCATTGTTTCCAATAAGGCCCATTTTATCACCTTCATTTACAGCAAAATCAAGCCCATCAAAAATGGGTAGCCCATCATAATTTTTTGTAATCTTAGTCAACTGAATTAACATATTTCTTCCAATCAATATTATTAAAAATGGAGTATCCGCAGCAGTATTCAATAGGTAAACATATTAAATCGTCTTTTTACTTACTGTGGATACTCTATATCCTTATCTTTATTCCTAATGTACGTATTTCTAAGATAGTATAGAATGAATTAGCTTGTAATAATAATTTATGTATTTTATAGATTAAATGCTTTTTGAACACCAAAGCAGCAAATCTACATACTTTTATTCAACTTCCCTTTTACAACTTGAAGAGGTTTCTGACTAAAGGATACAACTTTACATTTTAAATGAGTTCCTATATATCTAAAAATTGGACAATCTACTTCAAACTGGTCAGACTCAATTTTTTTCTCTCTAGTAACATCGAAAGAATTTAAAGGAAACATTAATCCAACACCATAATATTTTAATAGAGCTTCCTTAGAACACCAAATGTAATAAAATTTTTCAAGAGGTTTCTTTGATTTATGAATTAATTGATATTCATTTCTAGTGAAAAAACGTCGAGCAAATTCTAAGAATTTTTCTCTTTCAATCATACTCTCACAATCAATACCGATACTACTACTTGTTGTGATTGCCAAACAAATTATTTTTTGACTATGACTAATAGAAAAGTTCAATCTCTGACCACAAATATATGGTTTCCCCCACTGATTATAGCTAAACATTGTATGATTTAAGTTAAGACCTATCTCACTCATCACGGCATCAAAATAATCTTTACTATTTCTGCTTGCATTTGCCCCAAGTCTATCCATAAAAATATAATCGTACTTTTCTAACTTATATTTTCTTCTACCCAAAATTTTAAATGTGTTTACAAATTTATTTTCACATCCAAATAAATCAATTATTTTTTTCATAAATTTTAAAGCTATACTAATCACTAACTTCTTCCACCATTATTTTTTTAATTTATCTTGCCAAAAATAAAATGCAGAAATATACGCTTGTACATCGTTAGAATGATGTTTTAGACATCTTCCAATCCTGACAATTATCCCGAACAAAATTTCGTGAATTTTATACTCACACGAAAATACTTTTTTATAATTAAGTAAGTCAATTATATCTAAAATGTATAAATCCTTTA
Organism: Lactococcus nasutitermitis; assembly: GCF_018403765.1. Lineage (GTDB taxonomy): Bacteria > Bacillota > Bacilli > Lactobacillales > Streptococcaceae > Lactococcus > Lactococcus nasutitermitis. The sequence goes on along the minus strand of NZ_BOVQ01000005.1, from coordinate 72,772 downwards.
TCTCTTCTGGTGTGGAAAGATACGCAAATATTAAATCATAAATTGGTACACCATAGATTGGCATGGGATCAATTATCCCGTTGATTTTATCCTCGTAAAAAATAACGTTATAAATTCCTAAGTCACCGTGAAGCAAATAAGGTTTTTCAGATTTAATATTGCTTAAAGCAATTTTTTCTATGATATTATCAATATCAATTTCAAAATTTATATCTGGGTTACCATTGATAAACATTTTTGCCTCTTTTCCTCTTTCGTGTAGAAAGCTTTCCCAACTTCCTACAGGAAAATTGGCTCTGCCCCAAATCTTTTTTTCAACGACTTGATATTTATTTACAATATTATTCACTAAAAACTTCAAAAGATATTCTTTATTGAGATTATTTTTTGTTCTCCCCTCAATGTATTTATATATGATAAAGGAATCATCAGAAGAAATTGCCAGTAGTTTAGGATACCACTCTACCTTTTCATAGTAATTCAAAAACATAGATTCATCCCGTAACACCTGAGAATTGTTCAATTTTATAACTATGCCACCATAAAGTGGTAAAGAAATATGGAAACAACTGCTTAATGTACCTCCCGATAATTTTTTTGCTTTTAAGTTATTTTTCAAAATGCTTCCTCTCTTCATCATAGCCGCGCGACCGCATGATCTACTTGTACACAACTCCGTCTTTTAATGCTATTCAAACGATAAACAGCAATTATCAATTCTGTCAAACGTTTCCTTTAAGACTTCCATATCTTTAGTAGCAGATATTCTGATATATTTTTCGCCAAAAGATTTACTAAATAGATTCCCTGGGGCAACTAAAATTTTATATTCTTTCAGTAACCTCTTAGAAAATTCAATTGAACTCATTCCAGTATTTTCTATATTGATAAAGGCAAACATTCCTCCTTGGCATCTTTTCATCGAAAGATATTTGTTTTTTGATACTCTAAAGAAAATATAGTTCAGCCTATTTCCCAAACATTTTTTATATTTGTCCGCTATTTCTAGATTTTCAAGTGCATAAATTCCAGCTTTTTGCGAAATTGTTGGGGCAGTATATGTTAAAAAATCACTAATTTTTCTAGCAGCATCATTTATAAATACCGGCCCAATCATGTACCCAATTCTCCAACCAGTCATGGCAAATGCTTTTGAAAAGCTCCCAAAAATGACTGTATTGTTTGGAGCATATTTGGCAATTGAAGTATATTTGGGCAAAAAACAGAGAAGATTATATACTTCATCGGAAAAAATATATATTCCATGATTCTCTGCCAATCTTGCCAATCCTTTCATTATCTCCACACTATATACCTCTCCAGACGGATTATTCGGTGAATTTAGAATTATCACTTTAGTTTTATCAGTAATTGTTCGCTCCATTTCTTCCAAAAAATTTTTTGAGTTTTTTTGGTAAAACCCATTAAAAAAAACAGGAATTCCATCACAGGCTAAAACCTGTTGCACATACGGAGAATAATAGGGCTCAATTATTATAACCTCATCTCCAAAATCAAGAACAGCTCTCATTGCCAAATACATTCCGTGCATAGCCCCCACCGTAGCTCGTATCTGCTCAGTAGCAAAATCCAACTGATATACTTTCCTATAATGCTGCTTAACGGATGAAATGAAATCATCATCTCCGTCAGGTTTTGTGTACCCAGTATTCCCCTTTAAAGCATCGGAAAATGCAAATTTAACTATTTCATGATTTGTACCTAAATCTGGTTCACCAATAGCGAGATCTATTAGTCCATTTGAGTCGTCTGATTTGCTTGAAAGCTCTGATAACATTCCATCTGCTGTTCCCTCCCACCTCTTAGCTAATCTCATCTTCTTCATTCATCTTATCCTTTCTTTCAACAAGCTGATTTTTTATAAAATTCTGAACGTACGTAATCAAATCATTTAAATCTATCATCAATTTTTCTTTCAAGATTTTATTAAAATACTCTAACCTCAATATTGTTTCTGTAGTCAAATCAAGAATTGGGACATTACTAGGACTATCAACCAATAAACAGTGTTCATAACCAAATAACGAGGGAAACGGGGAAGTTACAAGATACTGCCCTCTCTCCTCCATTCCTATTATTACTGATTTAGACAAATGAAGTCCATCTATGATTAAGTAGCTATTATCAATTTCAGAATTATCAAGATATCTATATCGTAATGCATAGCTTTCATATCCTTTCAATAAATCTTCTTCATTTATTTCTCCCAAGGGGTAAGCACTCTTTAATGGATCTAGTGTAAATGGATTAAAGAGTCCGTACAGTTTTTCAATAGGTAAGAATCCATATCTTATCTTTTTTGATAACGATGTCTCAACTTTTATATTTAAGAGATTAGACAGTTCAGAAATCAAGCTAGCTAGTTGAATACCAATATTCTTAAACTCTACATTTAAAAATGGATAATTATGACATTCTTCTGCAATTGGAAGTAGAATTTTTCCTGTTACACCAAATTTTGAAGAAAAAATGAACACATTTAATGTCTCGAGAAGAAAAGACAAAGGAAGTTTTTCAATCTTTCCCTGTGATTTATATATACAGACGCCTCCAACAACACATCTTATTTTATTTTGATTTTGATTTAAATTATATCCTCCCACTATCAGCTCTGATAGGTCATCTAAACTACTACTCCACTCTTTATCAAGAGAAGTTATTCCCATCTTTTCCCATAAATACGGATTCCCCTCTCCCAATTTTAGTGCTTTATTTCTTCCGTCCATGTCTTTCTTTCTCCAGAATTTCTCCTGCCAAAAATAATCTTTCGATACCAATTCCAAAACAACATGAAAAAATATCTTTTCTTTTTGTGAAAAAGTCACCATGTACATTTCCAGAAGCAATGGAAAACTTCTTTCCCTCTTTGTTAAATATTAATTCTTCTTTCTTTTGGTCTGAATCAATAAAACTGTCGTCAGCAATTCTCCATTCGCATTTTATTTTTAAATAGTCCTCAATAAATCCTTTTACAGCCTCCTTTACAAAATCATACTCTTTACTAAGAAATTTATCGTCTCCAGTAAGTATAATCTCAAAAACATTGAAACACTCAAGTCGTGTTTCTGAATAAGGAGTTCTTAGAGGTTCAAGGCGGTGCACCCTGTTAATTCCGAAAAATCTCCCATCGCTAAAGCTTTGCTCCTGATCAAAAAATGATAGACATGCAGCATGAACCAAATAACCGTTTCTATGAGAAGATTCGATATTCTGCGGATGAAAGTACTGTTTACTAGATAAAGAAGGAAGCCACAGATATTCGAAGTCAAGAGTTGAAAACCTATTTTTTAAATCAGTCTGAATTTTATCTATTTTCTCTGCACTCTTCCCCCGAAGATACAAGGCTCCTATGTCATTATTTATATGGTTCAATTTTTTCTACTACCTCCTTTATTTTTCTTAAAGAATCTTTACTATTCTCGCCCTGCTGGATACCAACTAGTACTTTTCCGTCCACTATTTTAAATAGAACCAATCTATCAAATTGAAATTCAAGCCATCTTCTAAAGATTGGTAGTTCTATATTTACTACTATCGCATACCAATCCGTCCAAGCAATGTTATTAAAATTTTTTGAAAGCCCAATTGACAAGTTTTCTAATGACTCGTATGATTTTTTATTTAATTCTTTTAAATTAAACTGTACATTGAATCGCGTTTCAAGGTAAGAAAATAGTTCCAGAAGCTCCAAAGATTCAATATCCTGTTCGTTAATCCTTGTTCTTGTATCTACATACTTTTTTCTCTTCGAAAACCACTTTAGCATTTCTTCAAGGATTTCTTTATTAGTCACTGTTATTTACCTGCCAAAATTTCTTTGATAATACGAGCACATTTTTTTGAATCTTCACTTGACATTTGTGTTCCAACAACAAAAGCTCTATCCCAAATAGACTTCTCATACTCTAGAAGATTTTCCTCTTCATCAGACCACCAACCTTTGGAATTCATCCAGGGCTTTAGCCAAGGAGTTTCAATTAATGAAGGATAAATCCAAGCAGGTACTCCTTCTCTATTTAGAACTTCAACTAGTAAATCTCTTCCTTTTTTGTTCCAATTAGTTGGAAGAACAATCACATTATCAAACCAAACTATTTTAGAATCTAAAGCGACATCCTTTTTTGCAAGGGTTACACCACTATCTTTTAGAATATCTGTAAAAACTCTCGCCGATTCCATTCGTAAATCTGACTTCTCTTCTAACTTTCGCAGTGAAAATCTTCCTAAAACTGCTTCCATCTCGCCACCTCTAAAATTAAACCCAGGTGTAATTGCCTGAATACTGTCACTTTTCCCGTGGTGACCGATTATTCTCATCCTTTCGCCAAGCTCTTCATCATCGTAAAGATTCATTCCCCCTTGCCCTGCACCAAATAATTTCCTATTTGAGCCAGCAAATGTCGAGATATCACCACGTTTTCCCGCAAAATCATTCCCTATTTTGCTTCCTAATGCCTGACTAGTATCCTCAATAAGATATTTAGATGAAACCTTATTTACAATGTTATCAATATCCACCACATTACCAAAAAAGTGTGTAACTAACGATAATGGGGCCTCGTAATTTACTTTAAATTCTTTTGGAAATTTTCCAAGTAAAGTGATTGGATCTGTGGGAACAAATCTAGGTCTTAATCCTGCATGATAAATAGCATTTAGGGAAGAAATAAATCCTGACGAGGTAATCGTCACATTAGTACCTTCAGGTAGCTCAAAAGCCCTAACTGCTGTAACTAATGCAGAACTTCCCGAGCTGTGAAAGAATCCATTTTTCTTTCCAATCAAATTAGCAAATTCTTTTTCAAGCTTCTTTGCTTCAGGTCCCCCACGCCAATAACATAATTTTCCACTTTTTACCACTTTTGCAACAGATTCAGCTGCTTCAACGCAAACACCTGTATCTTCATCAGGAAGTGGCAGAGCCTCCTCTCTTAAGTTATATCTAAGATTTTCTAATCTCAAAATTTCTTCAATTGTTCTCAAGTTGTTGTTTTTCATCCTTTTCTCCCATCTCAAATTTTCTTGATATAATAAAATATGTGAGTACAGAAACTCCGTTAATAACGGCCAAGACTAACACGGTAACCCATAAACCAAACGTACCTAAGACAAATCCTATTATTAGGTAACATATCCCCAGAGAAATACTGGAAATAGCATTTCCAATTGATAACATACTTGCTCGTACTTCCGATGGCAATAATCCGTGAATGTAGTTTACGTTTAATATGCTGCACATATAGGGTAAACTCGTTAGTGCAAAATATGTTACAAAATACAATCCGTTAATATGAAAAATATTAATAATGAAGCTTGCACTAGAAAGTCCCATTAGTATCCAAATTAGCTTTTTCGTGCTAATAAACTTGTTTATCTTTGGAGTAATGTAAATGGCCCCACCAGATGAAAAACGTCCTGCCATTATCAAAATTGCAATAATAGTTGTTTGGATTCCTATAATATGAAAAAACTGCTGAGAAAACATTATGAAAGATAATGCCGTACCTTCAAAAAAAGATAATATCAAAAATATTTTAAAAACGATTTTTCCATTATCATCTCTAGCGAATAGTGCCAATGTTTCCTTTAAATTTACCTTCTTTTCTTCTCCATTTTCCTCTGTAGTCTCCTCTTGAATTCCCAAGATGAAAATCATAGCAACTACTATCATTACGGATGTAAGACCATAAACCAGATTCCATGAATATTTTTGAAGAACTCCTCCAATAACTGCAGCTATGGAAAGAGAAACATAAGAAAGAGACATTGCTTTACTTAATGTTGGTAAGAATTCCTTTTCTTGATTTCTACTTTTTAAATTGTCATACAATAAGGACTCATCTGCACCTGAAATGAAGGCCATTCCCGCTCCCTCTAAAATGAACAGACCAACAAAAACTGGAAAAGATGAAAAGATTAAATAACCAATGGAAGAAATCGCTAATGCCAATAAACCTATACATACACAAAATTTTCGACCAAATTTATCTCCAAAGAATCCAGCTGGAATCTCTATAAAAAATTCACCCAACAGCAAAGCTACCTCAAGGATGGAAAGTTCTGCTACACTGACTCCTCGCTGAGTACCCAAAAAAATCATGAATATACTTTTTTGAAAAACTAAATTTGAGAAAAAGTAATATCCTAAGTATCGTCTTATAGTATTTTTCATTTTGTTTCTCCTTCAACCGAGATAAAATGTCTCCTAAGCGAAATCCCTAAATTTTGAATTGTAAAAACTGTGAAATAGTAGCCTTGCCCAGCAATTTTATCATCAAATTCAATTTCAAATTCAATTTGATCCCCACCTTTAATTTTTTTCATCTTTTTGGGTGCGTTTAAGACATTATCCTCAATATAACTTGGAACAAACCAACCAAAATAAATATCATCTGATTCTTTAGAATCAATCTCCACCTTTACTGGTATCCTCACTCCTCGCTCTACGTGATCAGGTGCATAAACGCGCATATCTGGAGTCTTCTCCATTTTAATAGCCTTATCCCCACATCTATAGCAAAATAGCATTTCAATTGAAAAATCATACATTGAAAAAGGCTTAAATTTAAAATGCAATGCATCATTACCACACTCACACTTCACAACTTCTACGCTATTTTCATCTATATACGAACGTGAAGTCTCATAATCGTCAAAACTCATTATTGAATTGAATTGATCTTTAAGAATCTCTTCACCAATAAATTCATTTAATACATTTATCTTTTGCTTCCATTGTTTCTCTGAATTTCCCATATTATTGTAAAGACTATTTCTTGAAATAGAATCTGCAGACTTTATCAAAAAATTACGTATCAACTTGCTAATCTTCCCATTTTCATCTAAAAATCCACTAATTTGATATTGCCTAGCCCTATTAATTGACTCAATTAATGCTTCAGATGGATAAGCTTTCTCAAATTCAACAGACTCTTGAGGTTCAATTCCTATTTGCAGCATACTGAGTTGGGACTGAGCACCTTTTAGTGAGGAATTAATAATGTTGGGAATATTTTGAAAGCTATTGGCTACAACCCTATCTAGTTCAATATAGTCCGAATTTTGAGCTGTAACAGCCACATTGATTGTTTTAGCCACACCATCAATTGCGTTAAGCAGTAAGCTATACTTTTCATCGTATAATGCAAGATCAGAAAAAGGTGCATTATTACATGAGCCTAGCGTTAAGTTTTGAGCAATAATATCGCATGCAGGAATCAATTTATGCTCATCTTTAAAACACCCCTGATTGCAGTACCCACATTGAGGAGAAAAAGTAACTTTTCTAGAAACTTCAATATTTCTTCCACAAACTGTGTATTCTTCAAGATTTAAATTATCTTCCTTTCCATGGCCGTATAACAACAGTGAATCCCAATTTGTGCTTAACAGGATTTTTTGAATGTCCATTTTATGCAGTTCAGGCTTATCAAATATTACAAGATTGGGAGATTGCTCCAACCATTTTTCTTTCCTTTTAAGATTTATTTTTTTACAAGATAAAATCCCATTTTGCACAGCTACATTATCGTGATTTACTTCAACAAATTGTTTTGCACATTGCCATGATAAAGAGCAAATGTCCCTCCCGATTATGGCACAAATGTTAACTTTTAATTTTTCAGCGTTGAGAAATAAAGATTTTAAATCATTGTAGCGAAAATCTTCATAAATTCCAAAAAATACAATAGAAGTATTGTGAAATTCATAATTCTTCATTTCTTCAATTGTCAACCATTTTTCGGCTAAAGCAGACTTATATCCCTCAAAGTTACTTAAACCGCTCAAGTCTACACCATAAATTACTTTTTGGGGCGTGGAAAAATTTGTATAAAAACCATTTGAGTCTTCAATTACCTTTTTTAAATTTTCACGATTTTCAACTAATACGGGTAATTGATTATTCTCGCTAAAGTCGTGACTTTTTAATGCTTCAAAGAAGTTGCTTTTTTCCGAAAATGTTTTAAAAAGTTCCATCATTTTTTCCTCTAATTTCTATTAATTATGGTGTTATACACCTGTTTAACCGCTAAAAATCAACTATTCATAAGAGATATAGAATTAATACTCCCAATCACTTTTTTCACTGTATGAACAATCCCTTTCTCCATAAAATGCAGCAGTAGAAGAGCAACCGTTACAAATTTCTTTACCATGAATTCTATATTTTTGTGCAATCCTATCAATTGCATCATTCGTATATGCAAATTTTTCATTTTCAGAAAAATGATAATAGTCTTCTTTTGGAAGTCCTCTATGAGGAAGCAATGAGCAAACATAAATGTTATTGTTTTTTGCATCATAATATCTTACCCTAGATGTCATACTACACTCCGTCCGAACTCTTGGTGGTATAGATTCCTTAAAGTACATGTTCTGCTCTTGAAGGGTATCTCCACACCACATCTTTCCAAAAGGAATTATACCATCGTCTGAAAAATATACTTTTTCAATTACTTCATGAATTTCGTCATAAGTGGCATCATATTCTATTTTTTCCTCTAATTTTAAAGCAGACAATTCCCAGTAGTCAACTCCTATTTTGGAAAATTCCTCTTTCAGTTGTGGCATCCTCTTATAATTATGAGGACCACAAACCGTATTTACTCTAGTTAGTATTCCTAACTCTTTACACCGTTTTAAACCATCTATAGCCTTATTATATAAATCCTTTATTTGTCGATTATTGTTATGATTTTCCCCTATATCATCAATACTAACTATAATCTGGCTGAGACCTGCTGCTTTCAATTTAGCTACATTTCTACTTAATAATGAACCATTAGTGATAATTGAGCACTTAATTCCTAAATCAGTAGCTTGTCTGATGTATGTAGGAAGATTTAAGTCTAGTAATGGTTCTCCACCTGTGAACCTAATATAATTAACCTTTTGTCGTAAACATTCTTCTAATATTTCTTGATACTTTTCTGGAGAAAGCCGAAAACGATCGTTAGATTTTGCAAAATTACAGAACCAACATCCTGCATTGCATGCTTCATGTAACCTGATGAACAAATACTTCATAATAGTCCCTCCCTTTCTAATAAAGTTACCAATTGATTGGCTCCATTTCCTATGATACTTCCATCCTTCCTTTGCACGTCTGCAACAGACGCTTCCAAATATTCGATAATCCCTTGGACGATTTGAAAATGATGATATACCCAAGCCTTTCTTAAAATATTTCTAACAATTTGAACTGCCAAGCATTCTTCTATCTCTTTCGATATAACATACTCATTTTCTAGCATTGCGAGAGAAATTCCCTTTTCACCGAGATTGACATACTTCTCAAGTAATAATGCCTGAGAATAATTTGAGGGAAGTAGGTAGAAAGGAGCAATATTTACTGATTTTGCTTCGAGATAGAAAGTTAATCCTGGCGTAGTAAATACCTTCTTTGATGTTCTTGCTTTAGCTAAGAAGTCGGCGTGAGAGAAGTGTTTTAATACAAATTTACCATTTTCGAATTCTCTAAATTCACTAATTTGTTCCACGTTACAAGCGAAGAAAACTCTATCGAAATTTTTAAGGTTAATTCTCTCAAAAACCTGAAGATAAAACTTGAGATATTCTTTTCCAAAATCGTCTCCCTCATACGGTGTAAAAACCCCAGATACATTAACTAAGATATCATTTGTCTTTTCCTTTTCCATGTTAGACTTTTCAATCTCCAAAATAGGATTAATAACTTCTACATTTTTTAGATTTTTTATCTTTAAATCATCTATAAATATATTTTGAACAAAATAGTAATTTGCCTTTTCTATTCCTGATATGGGACAATCCCACATCCAACTAAGACTATCAATAAAAACTTCGATTGTTTTTTCATCAATAATCTCTTGAATATGACAGTTCATAACATTGATTACCAAATCATATTCATTCGAAATACAATTCCACGTAGTCTTATCAATATTTTCAGTATCTCTTTCAATAAATGTCTTAACTGCTTTTGCATTTGTTTTCACATAATCTAGGCAATTTCCATCACCCATAAAGTCAATTAGAGCATCTCTTCGTTTAGCAATTTCATTTAGTATTGTTACCATTTTTGATGACGGGCCTAGTCCGAAATTGGTAGTTACAGCTAATATTTTCATGCCGTTTCTCCCTCTTATTTTTCGTTAAATATTATTCAAAAATTCATTTAGAGATTCCATTAATTCTTTATCATCTAGCTGCGGGAAATCCAGTTGAGATGAGTAATTTTTAATTTGTGCTGTATCAATCATTCCCAAGCCCTCGTATAACGGAGTTTTTACTCCAAAAGCATTATTTATGGCTAAAAATATTGGTTTGCCAAATGCAGAAGCCCATCCTAATTCTACTGCACACCCATAGCTATCATTTGGAAAGGCAACATAAACATCACATTTTTTCATAGCTTCGAAGTCTCGTTGAGTACAGATTTCCCCTGGTGCAATCTTTTCACCAAATTTTTCAATCTCAATTGCACAAAACACTTCATGTCCCTGACTTCTTAAAACATTGATAAATTCACAGATAAATTTTTTCCTTTCCAAACAACGCTTTTTTGACTTATCATTCAATATTCCGGTTATTGGTGTTCCTAGCAGTATTTTCATATTTGATTTCCTTTATTTTCTGGTTTCCTTAATCTTAATAGTCGTCAAACAATCAGTTATAACAGACAGGGAGCTTTGCTCTCTGTCTTGCCTTTTGTCTAGATAAAAGGGGGCAGGTAGTTTTTCCAAATAAATAAGGCTAACTGATTCAAAAAAATTTACCAAATAATAATTGGATAAGACAAAATTGCGACTGTTATCACAGTTAAGAAATAAATAAATTTATATTTCTTCATTAACTCTTTTCCTCCTTGACAATTAATTCCCCTAAGAGTAGTAATTACATTTACGTTCGTTTGGAATATTCAAACAATTATATCCGTATCACCACCTTCTACTTACACTAATTTTACAGCAGAACAATCATTATTCTACCGAACAAAATAAACAAATTTTTAAGCAATATAAACTCAAGTTTCCTTATGAAAATTGCTCTCAATAGTGGTATAATAGTGTTCGAGGCAGTATTATTTGCTCTTTTTGTGTTTAAGCAATGTAAAGGAAGAAGGTAAAATGAATAAAGTTTATCCAAATTACTCTGAAGCAGAAAAGGCCATTGGTGCTACTTTCAAGTTTCTTCGTGAGTCAAAGGGATTTTCTCAAGAAGAGGCAGCTGGTGATGAAATCTCCTCTCCACAACTCTCAAATTTTGAAAATGGAAAAACTATACTAGTAACTAATCACTTCATTGCTCTACTACGAAATATCAATGTTGATATGTTCGAGTTTCAAAATGCGTATAACCAATACCTTAGAAATAAGGATGTTCTTTTATTTAGCGTTAAGCTTTCTGATGCAGTAATGGAAAGAGATATTAGCAAACTCAAGCTTTTTTCTAAAAATCTTGAAAAATTGCTAGAAAGCAATCCTCATAATAAAACACTAAAGTTGGATAGCATTAGGATAAAATCAGTACTTTCTTTTGTCGATAAAACATGTGTCATTACCAAGAATGAACAAAGCTTTTTAATAAGTTATCTATTTAATTTGAAGGAATGGGGAATGTACGACATTCGTCTTCTAGGTACATGCGCTCAATTCATTGATCTCATAAAACTGGCTGAATTAACAAATCGGATGATTGATCCTTCGCAAATAAATATTGAGCTCTATCATGTGAAACATGCAGTCGTACAATGTGTCTTGAATATAATCAATATATTTGTAGAGCAAAAAATGTTTGAACCAGCGAGGCGACTTATTTTATACCTAGAAAATAGTGAAATTCACGAGTATTTCATGTTTGATAAACTTACGCTTATTTATAATCGTGCAAATTATTCATACAAACGGGGGGATTCAGAGGCACTGGAAGTAATGGAACAGTGCTTGAAAGTTCTGGAGTTCTGCGGTTGCTCAAAAACTGCAACTCAAGTATCTGATGAGCTTAAAAATTTGGAAAAGGAATAATTTTTATTCAGCTTATTTCAGATTCCTCTTTCCTTTCCAGCTTTCATCTACTTTATTGCTGTTTACTAGGATTACTTGATATTCGCCAATTTCCCTTATTGCATCATCATTAATCTCTTTCAACAGTCTGCGGCTAGCCTGGACCGAACCAATCTGATTTTTAATCTGTTCAAGTGTTTCGTCTTGATAATCTGAAATGTTGCTGACAATCAATTCTTTAGCCGAATCATTTAACTCTCTGATTTTATTGTCTAATTCCTTTAATCTATCTTTTGCCTCTTGCACTGCTTCAAGCAGTTGCTGCTCTAATCGCACCAACTGCTCTCCCCCCTCGGTCACCCCGTGGCTCGCTAAAAAGTTAATGGCCTCGGTCAATTCGTTAATGGTCGAAATCACTTTTTCTTTGGCGATAGGAACAGTGCCATTATAAAGGCTGAGCTGCCACATGAGGGTTGGCCCCTTCATAAAGCGATTATTGGCTGCGCCTGCCGTGTCCATGAAATAAAAATAGTCATTGGTTTTGAGGTAGAGATTATAATTACCGTCCTCTAGCAAGTCTGTCTTATAAGCACCAATGAAAATCACACCATGTTGAGCAAGCCCGAAATCCACATTAATATAAATTCCTTTGGCCGTCACATGATCAATCTGCCAAGGCTCAATCGTCACTTGATAATCGAAATCATTTTTTTTGGTTTCGATTTTTTCTTCGTATTGATTGACGACATCGGCCACAGAAAAAATTCCTGTATTCTTTTTCAGATGGGCTTCAATCCGATCCAAATTATAGCGTTCTGGGTCAGACTTGACCAAGTTCCGCCCACGCGTATTTCTTACTTGCACATCATCTAGTAAACGATAAGTCGCCCACTTACCAGAAAAGTCCACGGCTAAGTTGAGCGCTTTGGCTTTTGTTTTGAAATCGTCCAGGTCTAGCGAATGCTCCAATAAAAAGTCCAAACGCGATTTAATCCGCGACTTAAAAATATTTTCTGTCTGCCATTTGGTGTACTTGGCGTGAGAATTTTTAGGCGAGACTTCTATAATTTTTGCACCAGCTTTGGACGCAATCCGATCCGAGATTTTTTGAAAAGCCTCGTAAGTCATATCCTTGACCTTACCGTTTCTCAAACGAGGCAGCTGCCACTCAAACTGCTTGCCTGTCATCGCGTTTGTGGAATTAAAGACAATGTGATTATGCAGATGCGCTTTATCAACGTGCGTCGCAATGACAAACTCATACTCCCCACCTGTTAATTCCATAACCGTCTTTCGTCCCAACTCATGAACTTCTTCAGGGCTTAAGCCGTCTTCAGGTGAAAAGGATTGAATCAAGTGATAAGCCAGCACCGCCTGCTTGCCATTTCTTGCCCGCTCTAAACTTTTGAGAGAAAACTCCAGTCGCTTGGTTTTAGGATTAAAGACAAAATGCTCGCCATTTTCTTTGGCCGCAAGTTGTTTGGTGGCAATGAACTCTTCTGAGGCTTCATAGACATTATGGATCATGTAGCCTGATACCAACTGTTTGGCAAAAGTCTTTTCATCATTCATCACGTAAGGAAAGATATTATCCAAATGCCCTGTTACTTCGGATTTTTCGACCAAGGTCTTTGCGGCGTTCTCAATATAATCTTTGGAATTGCGCAAACGATCAATCGTGTGAATCGCAAAATGTTTGGTATAAACCATAGCCTATAGTCGCCTCTCTTCTTTTTTGACTTGCTTTAGTTGCTCACTCACAAGAGTGGTCAAATCTGCCATTTGGGTTTGCAACTGTTGAATATCCGCAGGCGAGATTTCTTGAAACTCATGCGCCAGTTTGGCTAACTGATTGATGTTATTGCCAATCCGATTGACCTCAAAGTTGAGCCTTTTGAGTTCCGAGTAATCTGTGAAATGGACTTCCCCTGTGATAAGCAAAATCCGCGCAAAGTTTTGAAAATTATTAAAGGGACTCGCTTCTACTTTGGCATTGATATAGTCATTTTCTTCATCATTAAATCGAATAAGCCGTTGATGAGAACGAGTTCGATTTTCCTGAGTGTTCTTTCCTTTCATTTTTTGTTTGTCTTTCCGCTTTTGTTCCAAAATCGGGCAGGGGAAACCCAGCTTTTCCCCTGCACCCCATTTGGGAGAAACAAACTTTCTCCCAGCTCCGCTTTCCTTTTTGCAAGCATAGTGTTTGGATATCCAAACACAAAATTTATAAAAAGCGCCGAAACTCGTTCGACGCTTTCCATAAGTTTTGGGGGTGTCCCCCAATCCCCCAGAGCACTTTTTTCTGAGGAAGATGCCGCTTTATTTTTTCCCATAAGCCACCAAAATATCTTCAATCAGGTCATTGACTTCTGCCTCTGACAACTGCTGAATCGTCGCTTTGGCCTCACGCAACTCTGCCACATTTGCCTCAATTTCTAAACGCTCATAGGCCGTAATTTTAGCATGGAGCTTGCGAATGAGCTTTCGTTGGTTGAATGTTTTCGCATGAATATCAATCCGTGGCGACTCGCTGCTGGGGTCTTTGAGTAAAATTTCTAAGACCACAAGTTGTAAATTGTCATTCGTCATTTTCTATTTTCCTTTCTGTTCGCACTGCCTGTGAGCGGGTTTTGCGTGTCGCGTTGCTCGCTTTCATTCTCCGATTCATTGCTTGCACCGCCGCATTTTCTGGAGGTTCAGGAGAAGGGAGCGTAAAAGAACGCTCTGAAACGGGCGGTGCTTGCCCCCGTCGTCTGGCTGTTTGAACCGCCATTAAGCGACGCTCAAAAGGATTTTTCCCGACGGTGGGGTCAAACGTCGCTTCTAAAACAGGGTCTAGTCGTCGAATGTTTTGCTGAAGGAGGGTGGTCAAGTGAGACAGAGTGGATTCAAAAATGAAGGGCGTCTTGCCCGTTTTCGTCCACTCCACTAACTCTGGAAAGGTCTCCTCTTCGCACGAGAGCTTGAGGTGACTAAAAAGCGCGTAGCTGATAGCGCGCACTTCAAAGTCCTTCATCCTTTCATCTAGCGTATCAACTTCTAAAGCCACCAAGTCGCGCAAAATTCTTTTAATGGTGGCTTCTTCCCCCAAGCCTTGCGGGACCCACACCTGTTTTTCATCGGGAAGGGTTCCTGACTTCAAGAAGTCAATGGCCACCTTGCCCGTCGAAAAAGCTCGAAGACCGACAAATAATTTGGAATAGCGCAAAGGTGTTCCCAAACATTCAGGGCGATTAAACAGCGTAACCCATTCTTTTTGTGAGGTATTTGTTTGGCTCACATCAAAAAGACAAGGAGACAGAGTAAATCGAGTTTCGATCATTCTCTCCCCGTCTTCCGTGGTTAATAACTGGTGGGTGGCATCTCGCTTGACGATTTTCCGTGGCACGAGCACTTCAAGCGCACGACTTTTTTTCTTAGGCAGCACCCCTAATTTCTGCCACTCCTCAAAGGTTAAGACCTTTGTCGCAGTCGGGAATTGCTTCAAGAACCGCTGAAGATTGTCCTGTGAATACCTCAGATTTTCTGCCGCAAAGCGTAAATAATGCTTGAAAGCAGACACTTCAAATAGCCCTAAAAGTTCCTTTTCGTTTTCCATTGAATCCTCCATTCTTTAACCTAGCGAAAGTTGTTTTTCAGACGGTGCTTCTTGCGTACCCTCGCGTGGTAAATCGGTTTGGTCTTGCAAGTGAGCATAGAGTTGCATTTGAATCAAACTCAGCTTGTCTTCGTTCAAGCTTTGTAAGTGATCAGGAAAAGCAATCCCGCGTGCTGTCCATGCGTCACAAAGTTGCGCGTAAGCTTCTTCCTCTTCATGAAAATCAAGCACCAATTCATCCCGCTCTGCTAAACTAAGCACCCCCTTTTCGAGCGCCATTAAGCTGTCCTGATATTGAAAGACCACATTAAAAGTTAAAGCAGCCAGCTCCTCATCAGAGAGTTCTGTCAGGTCAAAGTTTTCCAGAAAAGTCGAATCAAAGTAGTCCAATTCTTCCAAGTCGATGCCTTGAATTTCTCCTGTCACCGTTTGTTCTATGCCGTTCAGCGCAAGAAAATGCTCTGCCTCAACCGTCTCATTTTCGGTATGGTCAAGCTGAGCTTTCAATTCTTTCAGGCGTCCCATCTTCTTTTTGAACTCTTCCTCACGTGGAAAAGGCAGTGAGCGTTCGGCTTCAAGGCGTCCAATTCCTGCCTTAATTCGTTCAATTTCCTGAGTGGTTTTATCTAAATCCCAGAAGAGTTTGTCTAACTTGTTATTGATTTTAACGAGCGTCCCCAACATACTGGTGATGCTCAACTGCACATGATAATCGGTCTGTCCTCGAAAGAGAAAAGTTTCATTTTCACTTTCAAAGAGCTGCCCCTCTGGGGTCAAGCCATGACTGATGTGATAAATCTCGAACCCTCTAAAGACCGCAAGCTTGGCTTGCTGCGGCGTTTCGGTGACGTGTTGCGTGATGAGTTGATGAAAAAGTTCGGCGGCAGCTTTTTTATCGTCACTCCCGAAACGTTTTTCTTTTCCCTCGTAAAATAAGGTCATCTCAAAAGGAGCGTCTTTTGACTGATCTAATGCTGTCACATCTTTTTTTACAAGCACCGCACGTTCCTCTAAAACAGGAAGTTTGGCTTGCTCACGTTCAACACGTTTGCTTTCAGACACTTTACTCTCATAGTAACGATTCCGAGCCTGCTCTAAATTTTCAACTTGCATTTCTAATTGCATATACTCCGCTTTGACAGGGTCATCGGTCGCAATCGCCTTATAGACTGATGGGCCAAATTCGTTGTCCATTTCATCAATCTCACGGACATTAGATTTCCCACGCATCAACTGATCTACCACTCTTTTCTTATGCTCCTGAGTTTGCCACATGAAAGAATCCATAGAACCTTTGGTAATATAGATATGAATTTGGACTTCGTCATTTTCATTGCCTTGACGGATAATCCGACCATTTCGCTGGGTGCTATCGCTCGGCTTCCACGGCACATCTAAGTGGTGGACGGCAAGAAGTTTATCCTGAACATTAAGCCCCGTTCCGCCTTTACTGGTACTGGCCATTAAGATTCGGATTTTCCCTGTGCGCATATCCCGCATCATCTGCTCTTTTGTGGCATCTGTCGCTTCGTGAATAAAGCGAATTTCTTCCTCTGGAATGCCACGTAAGACAAGCAGCCGCTTGATTTCATCATACGCTGAAAAGGAATTGACAGAGCGGTCAAGATTGTAAGAGGCGTTATTTCTGTACTTCAGAGGCACCCCCGTATCCGAAAAAATCATCTGGGTTGAGCGCTCCTCTTTCGTAGCTGCCCAAATTTCATAGACGCTGTCCACAACCTGAGTGATTTTCTCAGAATCCTCCTCCGTATAGAGGTGGCTATCCAGCATCCGCATATCCATCGTGAGCTTTTTATTTTCGCCCAAAATTTTGAATAGCGATAGGTAGTAACCCTTTGAGCTTTTCGGCTCTCTGGGTTTTCCCCCGCTCCACACCGTGCATGCACCTTTCAATGCACACGGCGTTCCCACTTATTCTTCTGTTAAGTAAATTTCTGGTAAATTACATTTTTCACGATATTGGTTTAGCTTTTTCAGCTGACCTTTGGTCAGCTGAAATTGCCGCAAATAGTTTTTAATCGTTTGAGTTTCTTTCGCATGAATCAAGATATGGATTGAATGATGAACAACCGTTAAGTTATTAAAATCATCTGTCCCTCCCATGCTTCTTGGTAAAATGTGATGACAATGGACTTCCCCAGCTTCTAGGAATAGCCCAGACACCAAACATTTCCCATTTTGCATAGAGTATCTAGAGATGCGGTTGTCAAGGTATTCAAGTGAGGCATCGCCCGAACGGCTCAAAAGTTTCTGAATCTCCGCAGAGATACTACCCTTGAGTTTCTGGTGGCGAAGTGCCCGTCCCTCCTTTGTGAAGTTACACAGATTCTGGGAGAAGCAATAGGCAATCCGCCATTGAATGTCTGCCAATGGATAGAGATAAATTCCATTGATTTTGAACGTCCGACTGTGTCCCTTATAAAACTTCTTGTAGATTGGCGGGGGACTATGCGGTACCTCATACCTGCTTACCTTTTTCAAACGGTTAAAACTGGTCTGTAAGAGAGAATAGGCAATTTTAGAAAAGTCAATATTAACGCTGGTCGCAATGCCGAAGTATTGCTGTATGCCCAAGATATAAGCATTATAGTGAAGGACATTTTTCACGCTTGGACTTTTCTGTAACTTTTTCAACTGTTGGAGCAGTTGTTCTCTTATAATTTTCTGTTTCTTTTTGGAAACATGGGTATTTGCGACGAATTTCTTCTTTTTCGGTATGGCTTGAATTTCAAATCCTAAAAACTCAGACTTACGCCTTCTAAGGTTCGTTACCTTCGACTTTTCTGGCGAAACATCAAGTTTTAGCTGATTTTTCAGATAACCTTTTACGGCATGATATATCTTCCATGCCTGCTTATGGTCTTTTGTAAAAATCTTGAAATCATCGGCGTATCGAACAATATACATTTCTTTGAGATTGGATTTTTCCCTTAATGCGGAAAAACGGTCTCCCGAATATTTGTAGGGATAGCGACTTGGAAATTTTTCCCACTGGCTTTCTATCCAATGGTCTAAGTCGTTGAGTACCACATTTGCTAATAGTGGCGATAGGACCGCTCCTTGAGGCACACCTTTATCCAATACACCAACCTGTGCAACTGGAGCTTTTAACATCTTCCCAATAATCGCTAATACCCGCCTGTCTTTTATCCCAATGCTATAAAGCTGATGTAAAAGTTTGGCATGGTTCACGTTATCAAAGAATCCTTGAATATCGACATCTACGACATAATGGCACTTTGACCAGTTAATGAGATACATACTTCTGGCAATGGCATGATGAGTAGAACGATTTTCTCGAAATCCATAGGAATGGTTATAAAACTTAGCTTCACAAATTGGATTCAAAATTTGAAGAAACATTTGCTGGATAAGTCTATCTCGCATTGTTGGAATCCCTAGCGGGCGCATTTTCCCATTTGCTTTAGGAATTTCTACCCGCCGAACAGGTTGAGGAGAAAAGCGTTTGAGGTCTTCCCTAATTTCTTGGATAAATTGGTCTTTATCCTTGAATTTGAAGTCCGCAATCGTTTGATTATCTACCCCAGCTGTATGAGAGCCAGTATTCGATTTAATGGTACGATAGGCCAAAAGAATGTTATTCTCCGAGCTTATGAGTCGGTATAAATCAACACCACTCATTTGGTCATCTAAACTACGTTGATAGAGCCAATCTAATGTTTCCTGCATATCATAGTATTCGTTGTATCGTAATTTTGTACTCACTGGTGGTTTAATTCTCCTAACTTTGGTTAGTCCCACCCTCTTACTCGACCTTGTGAGTTTCATTTATCATTATTTACTTTTCAAAGAACAAGTCTTGGGGCTATCCCTCCACTCACTTTCATGAGTTTCAACAGTACTGTGCCCCTACTCTCACGAGAATTAAGGAATTTCGGTTAAAAATCTTATATCCAACATTCCGCTAACAGGCGTTTGAAGTGAATGTTTCTCGCTTTCCACGTTCCAATGATTCTAGCTGTCCATCTATCCTTAGGTGCTCACTTTAAGCCTGAATGTTTATAGGGTCATGGTTCCCTATGCCGAATTTCATAACATGCACTTTTACTTTTCGGTAACATTCGTTGCGTTCGCAACTCTATTGTCTTTCGACAACGCCGACATTTAGACCTGTACATTCGCAAGTTCGTCAGTTCCTGTCAGGGAACATTCTCACCATAGATAGTTTATAGCGTCCCGGCTTATCCGCTGCCTTATGAGCCGCAAAGCTCACTTAGGCATTGTTCAGCCGACTTTACCTAACTCCATACCTGAAATCCCTGTTAGAATTTCACGCATGTAGGAGTATCAGACCAGTTGTTTCAGCCAACATGACGGCTTTCATTCCAACTGTCAAATCATTAGTTGTAATTTACCTCCTGTAAATCCTCGCTTTTCGTGCTTACGCACTTATAGCGAAACGTGTCGTACGCATGTTATCCTCAAACGGCTTGACAAGACGAGCTTCAATCGCTTCTGCTCTAGCCACCAAGCCCTCAATGTACTTGACTTGTTCAGGAGTGGTGTGGGACTCATGAACCACAGTTTTAGCTTTAGGGACGGGTAAATCAAGGTCTTCTGAGGTCTGAATATCCGCGACTTCCAGAAACATATTCCGCAGTTCTGGCATATTCCCAAACTTGGTAAACCGCCGCTTGGTTTTATAATTGCCTGCGACATTCAACTCAAAGACATCTTCAATGATCCCAAATGTTGAAACCCAACTGTCAAAGCTCCAGACGTCGTATTGCTGGAGCACGTCAGGTGCAAGGTACTTCATCATGGTATAAAGTTCCACCACGGAGTTAGAAATAGGGGTTCCTGTTGAAAAGAGCACGCGTTTATTATCGTACTGAGCGTGGAGATATTGGGTCTTCTGATCCATGTCCATGGCTTTCTGGCTCCGTGCATCTGAAATCCCTTTGACTTGTCCCAGCTGCGTTTCTGGGGCTAAATTTTTGTATCCTTGTGCCTCGTCCACGTTGAGTATATCAATACCCAGTTCTTCAAAATCAATAAAAGTATCAATATCTCGCTTTTGCAGTTTTTCAAGCCGTTCTTGGCAACTTTTTCGATACTGTTCAACCTTTTTAACAGTATGGCGCTGACCGCTCAGTTTAGCCAGGCGCATTTGACGCTCTGCCTTGTCAATCTCGTCCTCAATATAGCGTTCTTGATAGGCTTTAGACATCCCAATCTTGCCAAATTGAGAATCAGCCACCACGATAAAATCATAGTTGCCTGTCGCAATACGACTGATGAACCGCTTGCGATTATCCTTGGAAAAATCTTCCGAATGCGCAATCAAGACCTTACTTTCAGGGAAATACCGATAAATTTCTCGACCGAATTGGTCAATCAAGGGTTTTGGTATGACAAAAAGGGGCTTTTGAATCACCCCTAACTCTTTGAGTTTAAGATTGGCCGCAAGCATGGTCAAGGTTTTGCCTGACCCGACCTCATGAAACAGGCCTGCCCGTTGCTCTTGAATAATACGCATCATGGCATTTTTCTGGTGGGGCCGCAGCGTAAATTGTTTGGCAAGCCCTTGAACGGTTAAGTGACTGCCGTCATACTTTTTAGGAACCACCCGATTCATCTTTTCGTTATAAATCGAGACAATTTCTTCTTGCATCTCTGGATTTTTAAGCACCCATTCCTTGAAAGCTGCCTCAAACTGTTCGCCTTTCGCTTGTAATTCCGCTGTCGCGACTTCGTCCACAATATACTTAGGTTTAGCTTGTGGCGGATTATTGGGGTCCAATTTTTTAATTTCTAACGGCCGTTGATTAAGTAAACTTTGCGCCAGCTGCTCGCCATCATATCTTCCCACGCCGTATTGGTGCTCATTGGCGTCTGTCCCTTGATTGGCAACATGAACCGCATAGCTATCTGTGAGCTTATCGTATTCAATCGTCACTCCGTCAGGCTTTTGACCTAACGCGACTTCTAAAAAAGCCGCATACAAGGCCATCGGGATAAAGCGCGTTCCAAACTTATAATTGAGTTCACTGATGGTAATATCTTTAGGAATGACAGCTTCAAGTGCGACAATGTTCGCACTCCAGTCGCGGTCTTCAACGCCAAACTCTTGTTTCGTTTTTGCCTCGGCGAGCTTCGTTTTAACATCTCCTGAGAGATAATCTTCTCGTGTGGCATAACGTCCCTCGCCAACATAAAAAAGCTTGTCGCCAAGCTCTTTAATGATGTCTGCTTTACTTTGTGAATAGACGGCTGCCATATAGTCAAAATCAAGTCTTCCTTTATGATTAAGCGAGGCAAGGAGGGCATCTTCAGCCGTTTTCACTTCGATTTTCTTTGGTTGGGATTGAATGGTCGGCTCAAAAAAGACCGTTCCTTTGACTTTCATTAAGCGCTTGGTTTTTTCGTCCTCGACATCCACCTCAATCGAGGCCAGCAGCTGATAGTAGTCATCTTGCCGCATGAGTAACGAATTAGCTCGACTACTGACATGGCCGTACTTTTTGACAAAACTGTCATATTGCGTATTCAAAGACTGACGTAATTCCTCATAAGCAGCCACGTCATAATCTTCTTCATGTTGAATCGCAAGCAGCGCTTGGAGCGTTTTTCTGAGTTCAATCATGGCACTCATCGCTTGCACTTCCTTAGCTGAATAGTTGACATGATAAGTATAGGTCGTACTTTCTTTGACTTTTTGAGTCAAGAACCACTGCGCATTGGTTTGTCCCAACTCATACTGAGTCTCCCCTTGATTAAGCGTCCCCTCCTGCACTAAGGTTGCTCGTTCTGTATCGCTTAATCCTAAAGCCTCAAAAGCCCCATCATCAGAGTAAATCTCTCCCTCAATGACATCTACTTTGACTTGCTTGAATTGGTAATTGGGTGTTTCATCGTAAATTTGAGCTTTATTCTTGGTATAACGAGTCAACTGATTTTTACGGGTTTCATGAACGTTGAGCGTGACACTAGAAGACTTTTGAAAAAGGGTAATGGATGATAATAAGGTTTTCGATTAAAGACCATCAGGGTGTAAGGTTCAATCTCAGAAGTCACTTCCTCTGGTAGGTCAAGGTCTGACTTTTCCTCGATTTCATAAAGGGGACCAACTTCTTCGACTTTAAGATAATGCTCTTCTTCTTGAAAAACAAAGGCCGCTTGGAGTTTTTCAGAAATTTCCTCGTCCGAATAATTCGCTTTGATGGCTAATCGCCCACCATTAAACGTTTTAATTTTGATATCTCCTAAAACTTGTTCAGGGTGTGCTTCAAAATAGCGATTATAGAAAATTTGGTTGCCTTTATCATCCATTTTAGAAGTGGTTTCAATCCATTCAGGGATTTCTTCAGAATCCACCAAACTGCTGTCCTTTTGGAAAATCAGAATGTCGGAAGGTGTCTCCGTCCCCGCAATTTGTGCAAAAGCACGGTCAGGCAAGCGAATGGCTTTAAGGAGTCGAGCTTTTTGAGATAACTCGGTGCGAAAACGGGAATCGCGTTTGTCCATCGTGCCTGTGGAAGTAATGACGGCCACTAAACCGCCCTCATGGACTAAATCAAGTGCGCGCTTGATAAAATAATCATGGATCACATAGGGACGGTCACAATTTTTGTTGGTCAAGTGAATTTTGTCAGAAAATGGCACATTCGTGACCACTAAATCCATGGCATTCTCCGCAAAGTGTGTGGCTTCAAAGCCTTTAGCTTGGATATTGACGGTCTGTTGGAGTTGCTTAGCAATGCTTGCGGTCAGCGGGTCAATTTCCACCCCAAAGAGGTCAGAACCTGACTTCATAGACTCAGGCATTCCGTGAAAGAAATTCCCTGTTCCCATGGAGGGCTCCAAAATTCGTCCATTCTCAAAGCCTAAGTCAGAAAGGCCTTGGTAAATCGCCTGAATAATTTCTTGTGACGTATAAAAAGCCGTCAAGCTAGATGCACGAGCGGCCTTATATTCATCTTCTGATAGGAGTTGCTTGAGTTCTTCACGGTAATCTTCATAGCGCGGATTCTCCTCATCAAAAAGCGTATTGACAATCTCGCCATTGCCCCAGCCTACATACTTAGCTAAAAACGCTTGTTCCTCTACCGTCGCCATACGATGTTCCGCTTTAAGCGCTTTGACCAGTCGAATCGCCGCAAGATTGGCCTCAATCTTTTCATGGATAGACTTTGGATAAACTAACCCCGTCTCAGGAAAATGATAATCTAAGAGCGGGGAAGCTTGTATCGGCTCAGTTTCGGTTTCAAGCTGGTTCTCGTCCAGAACTGTTTCTTTTGACATAGGCATCTGTTCAGCTAAATAGCCTTGCTCAAATTCCTTTTGCAAAGCCCCAAAGGTTAAAGCCAAATCGCCAAATTCATGATAAGCTGCCTCAACTGTTTCTCGAATCAGTTGTTTATCATCTTCATTAAGCCATTCAAAGACGTACTTCTCTTGATGAACTCCATTGTCTTGTTGTAACAAAGAAGTGGCATAATATTCGTAAAAATCTGCGCGGTCTTTGTGAATCAAATAAAGGGCTCCGCCCACTTGGCGCGCTCGCAAGTCTTTCAGGTCAGCTAATTCTCCGAGATAAGCAGTTTTCAAGTGTTCAAGCGCGTTTAGTTGGGACATAGGTGTGTGATTTTCTGAGGCAGAAACGCCATTAATCCCGTCCTCTTTTTCCTCAGCTTTCGCCTCGTCCATGAAGTCAAAGAGAGAAATTTCACTTTTCGGCTGCTCTTGCGTAGCCGTAGATAAAAAGCCCGAATTATTTTCAATCGAAACATGCTTAGAAGTAACCAGCTGGTCATAGAGGTCCTGCCAAGAATGAATCCCTGTTCTGTCCAGTACAAATTCACTGAGCGACCCACCACGGCTATTTTTAATCCATGTTCGTAAGTTTTCAAAGTCTAGGTCTTCAAAAAGTGCTTCTCTAGAGTGGCTATAGCGTTCAATCGCAGCCTGTCGTTCTGAATTCGCAAGGGCACCTGTTCCTTTGAGAAAGGTTTGTCCTAAGCGCTCATGAGCGCTATTAAAAAAGCGAACTTCTAAAGTGGCATAACTGCTATCAATCTGAAACCACAAATCAGGCAACGGCGTCGCGAAATACTGCTCTGTTTGTTCTGCTTCCTCATGACTTTTTTCTTCTGCCAGTTCGTTTGGTTTTGCAGTCTGAATTTGGCTCAGCAATGCTTCAAATTGTCCCTTAAAATGAACAATCCCCGTGATTTGATCCGCTAAATCTGAGACCCCATAGTGCTCCGAATCAGCTTCAATCACCACCTCATTCAAAAGCCCATCAAAGCTGGTCTTAACAAGGGTTAGATTTTCACCTTCTTCCAAAATCACAAATTTTTCCTCTGGAAGGAGGGCTGTTTTGACCTGTGCTAAAACTTCTCTTGGACGGAGTCCCGTTTTTTCTTTCTCTCCCGAATGTTTAATTGTCTCAGTCTTATCAAGCGTATGCTTTAAAGCAAACCACTCTTGATATTCCAATTTTTCAGAAGAAGTCAAAAAATCTTCCTCTTTTATCAGTTTTGCTAGTGTTGCATTAAATTGAGCCCAAGTGAGTCGAAAACGGTCCGAATGTTCCTGAGAATTAAATTGTTCAAATTCCACTCCTTTTCCGTCATAATTGACAAAATAAGGACTGTCTCCAAACCCACTATGTCCACTTAACCCATATTCATTTTTTAGAAATTTCACGCGATCAGTCGCACGAGATGCTTCTTCAAAAAATTCATAAATCCGAAATTTACGATGACTGTTTTGTTGGGTTATTTCTTGTCGTAGCATCTCTTCATGGAGAACTTCTAACGCTTTTTCAGATAGCTTTTCACTTTCGACACTTTCCGCATCAGCGCTTTTTGCTTGATTAGGCAAAAATTGAAACAAGAAATTACGCGCTGCAGCATATTTTCTTTGTTCAAAGAGGGCTTCTTTTGCAAAACGGGTGCTCTCTAGCATTTGGTTCACTTGGAGTGCGGCAATTAACAGTTCACGGTAGCCAGCCCACTCTAGGGCTGGACGGATATTTTTTCTAACTTCCTGCCAGAGGTCATAATAAGCATTGGGCGTTTTGTCTTTCTCTGCCTGCCACACGGCTTTGAGCTTTTCATCAGTCAAGCTCCGCAGCTCTGAAACATGGTCCAAAAAAAGTTTTTCAATCGGACTGTTGGCTTGGTACTGTTCCTGCGGGGCAGGGGTTGCGGCATTAGACACATAAAATAGATAGGCCACATCATCGGTTTTAAGTTGCTCAAAGAGGGCTTGAACAGAATCAAGTGAGCTTTGAGCCTCCTCTTTCCAATGCTCAAAATTTTCGCGAAGTGTTGAGCCCTCAAAGTGTGGATAAACCGCAGCGACAAGCGCCTCAATCGCTTCTTTTTGCGTGCGGGAAAGCTCCCTTGAAGCGGGAAAGAGGTCAAACTCTCGCCCGCCCTCTGGATGATCGCGATAAATGAGATCACTCAGCACTTCTTCATAATATTGAGCTTTCCCTTTGGCGATTTGAAGATTGTCAAAGCCTTGGTAGTCTGTCAATTCTACTTCGGGATGTCCCTTTTTCCAATCCTCAAAGTTTGTCACAGCTTGACGATAATCTGTCCAATCTTGAATAAATGCATCATGGAGCTTTTGGAGCAGGGCCTCATCAGAAACTTTGGTTGGCTCAACAGTTTCGTTAAATTGGAGTGAAGTAAGTCCTTTTTCAAAAACATCAAAGACACGGGAGCGAATCGGGGTACTCATCGAATTCGTTTTGAAATCCCCTTGATCGGTAGCAACACCAAAAACCACTCTACGATCATCGTTGGTTCCAAGCTCTCGTCCTAGAAAGGCATAGTAAAACTGGACAGCTCCCTGAGTGGTTTCAATGTCGAAGGTATCATAAGCCCCAGATACATTATGTCCTTGTGCTTTGAGGTCTTGTTGGTGCATGTAAGAATCATAGAGCTTTTTATAGGCTGCTATCATCTCTTCATAGTACATTTCTGAGTTAGAAACAAGTAGCTTTTTGGCGGTCGAAGGGAAACTCTGAGGTTCAACAGTCGGCGATGAAATAATTTCTTTTTCTTGAAAAGCCACCTCTGACTTACTTTCACGTAAATCTTGATGAGCGGCTTTGGTTGAATCGCTGAGAACTGCTGTGTTAGGAATAGTTTTCGTGTCTGGTTGAGAAGCTTCTCTGTCTGGAAAAATTTCTTGTTCTTTGGGGCTTTCTTTTACTTCTGAAAATTTCTGATAGATGTCCTGCAAAAAGAGGTCAGCAATCACTGACTTTGCGGCCTCTTTTTCAAGCAAAGCACCATATAGAGATTGATTTTCTGGGTAATGCGCAATTAAAATTTCGTCAACAACTTCCACAAAAGGAAAACGAAAATCTTCAACAGAGTTCACCCGTGCGTAAGCAGGCAGTTTGGAATGATGAAGCAAGTCCTGTTTGACTTGATAAAGAATTTCAAAATAAACCCGACTGGGGAGATCAATCCCTGATTCTTGGTAATATTTCAAACTTTCCTGTTCCACTCGCTCAATCTGTTTCTCAGAAAACTGGTTTGAAATATCAAATACTGTAACCTTCTGGGCTTTGGTTGCTAAAGCTTTTTGACGTTTTAAAAGCTGTTGGTCAAAGCCCCGTGTAAAGGTATTGGCGAGATTGAGAACATGAAAAATTCTTTCCCTATCTGAAACCGCGATGACCTCTCGCATAATATCATCTTCTAATTCAATCTTTAACCCTGACTGAATTTCATAAATCCCGTAATGCGCGTAGAGATTATATAGAGCAATCCTTGTGGCAATTTCCTTTTCAGTTGCTGTAAATTGTTGGAGACTTGAAAGGTAGGGACTCAAAAAAGAGACCATGGCTTTTTGTCCTTCTGCCATCATAAAATCAGCGGAATTTTGGAAGTTGGAACTTGATAAATGCCCCACCAAAGCCATTTGTTCGAGCAGTTCTTGACTGTTTACTTCAACAACCCTTTGCTTTTTCTTTTGTATAACCTCCCCCTGTGGATAATCCTCGATAATGGTGTGAATGCTTTGTGCTTCAAAATGTTGGCTATTGAACGTGATAAAGTCTAAGACTTCAAGGGGCGTAGCTGTCATAAAATGGCGTATGAATTGGACGGGTGAATTATTTTTATTTGTTTCTTTTTCCATTCGGAAACTCCTCCTATTTTTTCGGGGAACGAAAAAAGCACACCACAAATTTGTGATGTGCTGCTAAAATAAGCAAGATTCCCCCATTTTATCCTGCTTATATTCTCAAATAACTGCTATAAAAGCCTAAAAAATGGTTTGCACTTGACCGCTAACCATTTTTACATTTTTTATCAAACACCAAGCTGATGAATTTCTTTCTCTAACTGTGCCAGCCCTTGCATAATCTCCTCAAAACTTGGTGCTTTCTCAAACATCATGGCTTGCATTGCGTCATAATCAGCTCTCAAATGCTCCAACTGTTCTTCTTTCGGTAAGAGTTTGAGAGTTGCGGGGACGGCCTCCTCATATTTCGCGGAATTATCCAAGTAGAATTTTTCCTTAAAAGCCACTACACGATTGAGCAAATCCAAATCCGCAAAGGCTTCTTCTTTGATCTCAGATTGAGCCAGTAAATATAAGTCATAATAGTGGCGAGAATAGCGCTTTGGTGTGAAATTGTGTCGGCGATTGGCTTCCTTGTGTAAAATAGTCGCCTTTCCCCAGAAAGTACGCTTCGCCTCAACGTTTGGAATAATGGTGCTAGGCTGAGAAAAAACATTGGGAAGTTTTTCCGCAATATAACTGGTAATCGTCCGATCTTTAACGGGTGTCCATGCTGCAAGGGGGCCAATCTCTAAACGAATTTCAGGGAGTATCCCAGCACTTGTAAAGTGTTTCGGATACTCAATAATGACCGTCTGCTTATCCTCTTCACGAACAAAGACATGAAAGCCTTGGAGTTGTTCTCGCTCCAAACAATCAATGAGTTCAGGGACTAAACTTTCTTCAATCCATTGCCCTGCTTCTTCATTGATTCGTGCATTAAAAAATTCTTGTTGGCGGTGTGAACGTTCCTGCCAAGCCTCCTCATCACTCAATCCTAGTAGCGACCAATCCATCACTAAATCAATATCTTCGGAAAAGCGTTTGATAATATTGTAACCCTTGGAAAGCGAGGTTCCGCCCTTAAAGGCAAAAGAGCGCCCAAATTTAGAATGATGAAATAGCAGTTCCAGAATCAAGACCACATAGAAATCTTTTTCAATAATTCCCTCGTTCATCTTCATCATCGGAGCAACAATCTGGAAACCTTCTTGGCGTTCTTTATCACTTCGTCTTGCAAAATCTAGCATTAAGCGACCTCTTTCATTTGTTTAATTTTTTCTTTAATCCAAACACGAGAATTTTTAGCGTCTTTTTCTAGGCGTTTGAGTTGGTTGTCTGTTAATTTTGAGACAATTTTCTTCAAAACAGGCTCTGTAACATTTTCTTCGCCTAATTGCTTTAGGGCTTCAATGACGAGTGATGATGTCTCAGCCATGAGGCTTTCGCGCTGCGTGACATGACGGAAAGAGATAATCCGTCCATCTTCCAACTGAACCTTTTTAGTGGGTCCGTCTGAAATATAATCATAGTGATTAGGAACTTGGGTATCTAGGCCTAATAGATTAAGGGCTAAGTCTTTAGCAGGCGCAATCTTCCAATTATTCTTACGAGCGATTGCCTTTGCAATTTCATCTGGTGTTGCTGGAATATTTTGTCCAAAAAGCTCACTATATTTTGGCTTTTGATAAATTCCGAGATGAATTCTTTCTAATAGTCCCTCCTTAGAAAGTTCAGACAGGGCAATCCTTATGGAATTATAAGCTCCTAATTTTTCAAAATCTGAAATAACAAAAATTTTTCCTCGTGGAGAGGCTTTAATTTTCGCCTCGATTTTTTCTTTCACCGACCTCATTATCTTTTACCTCTACAATCGTTACAGCTCACTTATTACTATTATACCAATATTCTTCTCTATTTTCAATTAACAAAAAGCACCTATTTTTTGTTAATTTTTAAGCAAATCTATCATTTCAAATGGATAGATGAATGATTATCTTTTTGAGGCAAAGGAAATTCTTCTTTGAAGTTGATAGCCCCTCTCGTTAAGTAATCAGACAACGACTCCTCAAAATAATGAGCAAATGGTTCGCTGTCTTCTGTCTCAATCGCATCAAATGACGCGGCACGCAGAGGAACATTAACACCACGACTTTCCCATTCCAAAGAGAGTTTGTCATAACTCTTTTGTTCATTTTCGTAATCATTCATACCGTCTTGTCTATCAGGATCGTCACTTTCCATTTCATTGATGTCCCGCGTCGTATCATAAATTTGATGAATGAGATTAAGAGTTAAGGCCACAAGTTCTTTGTCTGTCAAGCGAGACATCTCAAATGCTTCAAAAGATTGCTCTTCATAATACTCTATCTTTTCTATGTCCCTGCCTTGAATAGTTCCTGTCGCATAGACTGTTTGATCTATTACTTTTTGATAATAGCCGATTGAACTTTGTTTTGGTGCTTCACTTTTCAGAATCGACTCGCCTAGCTTCATCCCCTTTTCTACTTCTAGCATTTCCACCACCTTTCCAGCTGTCAAATCCACAGCTTCTAAAATCTCAACGACTGCCTCAAAGGGTAGCTCATGTTTTTCTAAGCTCGCAATTTCCCCTGGTTCATACCCAATTTCTGCAATACTTCCCTCATAGTCCACCCAATAATCTGTGGTGTCATCAAGGTAAGAGCGGTCACTAGAATAATCATCGGGTCCCTCATACTTTCCCCGATTAAATATAATGGGTATATCAACTGACTCATGATAGTGCTCCGTAAATTCAAGATGATCCATCATCCAATCTTGAATGGCCTCATATTTTTCTTGATTAAAGTTTGAAACCCATTCAAGCTTTTTATCCCACTCTGTTCTTAACTCAGGTGTAGCGTCTAGCTTGCGATAAAGAAAATCTACTACGCCCTCAACTTCTTCCCCAACATAGAAAACGGCTTGATGACGGTGTTTACTAAAAAGAATAAAGTCTGTATCCGAATAGTTGTTAACGGACTCAAAGCTAAGTCCTGGTAAATTAATTTCTATTCTGGGGTCTTGGGAAAAAGCTTTCCGATAGTCCTGAACTAACATCAACTGAAATTCTTTATCCAATAAACTGTCTTGGCTGGATAAAACACCGTCCTTTTCTAGCATAGAATTGGGAAATTGCCCAATTTCTTCAATCAGAGCTAAGTTTTTGAGCCTTAACCCCGCAAGTTCCTCCTGTTGTTTCGCTTGATAACGAGGGTAATTGTCCATATAAAATTGAAATTGTTCTCGCTCCTCTGGACTCGCCTGTTCAAGAGTTTCAATTTCTTCAACATCCATATCTGAAAATTCGACTTCTTCATTTCCTGACATATCGTAACCAATAGGTTCAAAATATCCTTGCTTACCTCGCTCAATAATACTAAAACTGATTATTTTGCCGTCTGTGTAAACGGGATTATAAAAAGTCGTGGCGATTTCATCCGACGCTTTGAGTAAAGGAAGCTCACCCACAATTTCTGCCCCTCCCTCAACCTCTTGCATCATCTCTAACGCCCAAGTTCTCAAATCAAGCCGCTGTGTCAATAAGGCCTGATGATCCATAAGTATTTTTTGAAGTTGTTTGGTCTCCACAATGCCCAGACTTTCTAAGGTTTCTTGCAAGCCTTGTTCCTTTAAGAGATTGTCGTAAATGGTGCGAACCGTCTCAGGGTTAGCATAATCCATCTCCCCCTCACTTGCGCCACTCGGAGCAGTAAAGCCCATTGTTCCGCCTTTTTGTGCCAATGAATAAAGCGTAGGCAAATCTAAATGAAAAGGGTGACTCTCCAAATAGTTTGAAATCTCATTTTCAATGTCCAATCGGGTCAATTCTGCATTCTTTACACCATTAAAATAGTTCAATTCATCGTCAAAAACATCGTACAAATCCTTGAACCAATCATTTTGTAAAATTAAATTGAGTTCTTGGTCTGTCCGTGGCGTAACAGGTGTACCAAGCTGCGCCACTTCCTCCCGTTCTTCTACAGACAATTCGCCATTGATACGCAGATAGCCCAAAGCCCCTTCTAAAAATTCTCTAGCTAACGGGTTAGGCCTTTTGTCAAATTTGACAGGTTCACCTGATAATTGTTGACCCGTTTGCAAATCTACTCCGTAAATATCGGTTCGATTTCGGTTAATAGAAGGAAATTTTTTGTAGGTATCACCAAGTCCCGTATAACTGTCATGGTAATAAATAAAATATTTTAATTGGCTTGCTTGATTAAGCAACTCTGCTTCTTTAGCACTAATTTCTACCGCTGTAAAACCAAGTAACTCTCCATCTTCCTTAGCAGTTGAGCGATAAAAATGTGCTTCGCCACCCATTTCTTCATAAACTTCAGGTTCTAGGACGTTCACAAAATGGTCTGCCGCAGCTTCCATCGCTTCGTCACTCGTTTCAAAAACTCCAAGTGTTCTAAAATCATTGTACTGTGTATCGTAAACCGCATAATATTTTTCTTCTACCAGTACCCCAATCTCTCTGAGATCTGCGGCATTAAGATAACCGTCCCGCTCCGCAAGTCTTAAAATGGAGCGATAGCCCTCAACTTCTTCACGACTAACCCCCTGTTCAAGCAAGTCATCAAGTATTCCTCCTTGGGGAACCTTTTCCATAAAGCCACTTGACAAATCTTGATCACTGTACCAATAAAGCAAAACATCTGAAAGGTCTGAAAAACCTTCCGTTTCATCTGCAGTTGTATAATAAAGTTTATCCTCATCAATCTCATCTTCCCACTCTTGAATGTCTTGCTGCACTCTTGTAGGCATTTCTTTATAGGGTTTAATCTGTATTCCTGCCTCTTCAACCATCTTTGAGAGATACGGAAACTGTTTGTCCAAAGCATGAATATCGCGTTTGATACGCTTGATTTCATCTGCTTCACTCCCTAATAATTTTTTGAATAAATCTTCAGGACTTAGGCTTTCTTCTAGGTAAAGTTCCATATAGTCCTTAAAAGCTGAATGATTTAAAATGGCGCTTAGAATGGTTTGAGGATTAGAGCTATGTTTGATAACCTCATTCGCATTATAATCCATAACTTCCAGTTCCTGTGTTGCTTCATTTTTTACAATCCTTAATTCCATGGGTTCGAGCGCTGACCAAAGTGCTACACCATTGGGAAGTTCTAAAGCGTTTAACTGCTCTAAACGTCTTTCAAGTAATTTGTTATTGTTCATCTCATCTCCTATTATTCTGTTTCAGAAAACAATCATTTCCTGAGTAAAACAAAAGCACTTGACCTTTTTGGGTCAAGTGCTTCTTTGGTTTATTTACTTATACTTTTTATTTCTCTTGATAAAAAACAGTCAGTTCTCTTTGACATTGTGTACAAATTCCCTCAATCATCAAGCCTTTCTCATTTAACTTTACATCACGGAAGTCCATATCCACATGCCCATAGCACGATGGACACCAAGCACTTGATAGGATTTTCTTCTGTCTCTCTAAGGATAGCTCATTCCAACGCTTTCTTGCTTTTGCGTCCCTAACATTTTGTTCTTTTTCTAGCACGATCAATCCATTCTTTTTCAGCCATTTTCTTCATCTATTTTATCAGAAAGTCCATTTTTTTACAAAAAGATTTTTTAAAAGGGAACTTTCTTGCTCGTAAACCTCCAAAAACGTGAACTATTGGCAAAATTAGCTTGTTAAAACGTGAAAAATCATTATTTTTACACCTCGAAAACGTGATAAATGATCCAAATTTACTCCTCAAAAACGTGGTTTTCTTCTTCTTTAGACTGAAATTCCCTTAGTGACGGGTAGATTTCCTTGAGCGGCAACGGCTTTTATTTTTTCTTGTTCCGTTTCTTTGGCCTGTTGGAGTCGCATGTCAAAGTTCTTTTTAGATTTTGAGCGTTTTTTTGCCGTCTTTGGCTTTTCATCTTCTGGCTGCTTTTGACCTTGCGCCGCCAGTTGGGCTTTCAAGGCCTCAATCACTTTTGCCTTCTCTGACAGTTCCTCAGCCAATGCTTTTCTACTTTTGACTTTTTCAGGGGTCTTTGGTAGTTCCTCCAAGGCGAAACGCTTTGCCAGGTTTTGACTTATGGCTTGGAGTTCTTGACTCAATTTCAAAAAAGGCGATTTCAGGGTATTGGTCATAGAAATTCTTGTGGCTTGGAGCGCCGTTCCCATTTGATTTCTTTTATTGAGAATTGCTACCTTTACTTGATCCACAAGCTCCAATAAGCGCTCATGAATCTGTGCTATAAGCCCTTTGACTTCTGTTTGAGTTTCCTCTTTTGACAAGGTCTTATTTTCCAAGACTTCCTTTTTAAATTGGTTGACCAGTCCCTCAATTTTTGAAAAATGCGCCGAGAGTAGGGCTTCTAGCTCTTCTTTTGTAAGGGGACTTTTTACCTCGCTCGGAGGTTCCTTAATAGGTTCTGCCTTTTGGGATGTCTCCCTCGGTTCAATGGTGGGAGTAGGCTGCGGTTGTTTCGCCTGTTCAACGACTAGATTTCCAGGGATTTCGTTTTGAGGTTGAGGAGCAGGAGGGGCTTGTGTAAAGAGATTAGTCATTTCATCGTCAAATTGCTGGGTTTCTTCAAGGAGCGTTTGCACCATTTCGTCCTGTGTTTCTTCTAAAGCAAGCAGGTCAAGCGGAGAAAATTCTTGGTCAATCAATTGCTCATAAAGCCCGTCTAAGCGAGCTTGATCCTCCTTTTTGAAATTCCATTGCAACTCACGGAGATGTTGTGCGGCGGTCGTTTGATTCGGTGTCTTTTTCTCCTCGTCCGCACGAGCTTTTTGCAGAAGATAAGCTTGTTCTGTTTCAGGTAACTTTAGAAAGCTCTCCCTTTTTTCTGATTTTTCACTAGGCTCATTTTTCATTGTCATCAATCCTTTCTGTCTTTTTAGTTCATCATTCCAATCATTTTTTGCTTGTCCGTCATGAAGCGGTGGGAAATCTGTCCGTGCATATTTGGGAGCATTAGAGTATTGAGCGATAAACCGTTTTGCAAAAGTTTTCCCTGCTTCATCGTGATCGTAGGCAAAGGTAATCAAATGCTCAGGCAAGCCCTCAATATTTCCCGCCAAGCGGTCAAAGGCCTCTAAAAATTTCTCCTTTTGGGCAAGGGTCAACTCCTCACGACCGTAAATCTCCGCAAGGTAGCGTGAGATGACTTGGGGCTTATAACCATCACTAGAAATCAGCTTGACATTTTTTAGTTCTGCCCGATGAAACTCATAATAACTCATTAAGTCAATCGGTGCTTCAAAAACAATCAAGCGTTCGGGTTGACCAATATCAAGCGTCATGCCCCCATAAGCTCCTGAATTTTTCAAAACCCGTTTTAAGTGTCCACTCGCGTGATCCTTGTGTAATTCTGGATAAGCCTGAATGCCTTGTACGCTGGCTCCCACCATGTGGTTGGGTTTGTCAAAATGTTTAAAGACCACTATTGGCTCATAAAAATGTCGGCCATCTTCTAGGGTATTGCGCCACTGAGATTGAGCAATCAAACCCTTTTCTTCAAAAAACTGAATGGTTGCTTGGGAAAGCCCCCGTTCTTCACTGAGATACTTCTCCGCAAGTTTTTTGTCGGCTTGATCTCTCAAGTAGTAATGAAAAGGTTGTGCTTTTGGAACTTTTTGAGCATCAAACGTTTGCCAGTCCGTCTGCGTCAGGTAAGCCACTGCTTCTTTGAAGTGCGCCCGACGTTCCTCAAAAGTTCGAGCATTAAAAAGAACCAAACTGACTAAGTCAACAGGCCCACCCCACAAATTTTCTGAGAACCAATTAAAACGATTCTTTCTGGGGTTGAGCCAGATACTTTGATGTCCCTCCCACTCATACATATTTGAACCAAGCGCCTTTAAGCCCAGTTGTTGGGCGACCTGAAAGATATTCGCCGATTGCGCTTGGTCTAAAAGTTGTTTCCGTTTTTCATGCGTTTGAATTTCAACCATGTTTACCCCCTTTCTCGTTTTTCGCACTCTTTTTCTGCTCTAGCCAAGTATTTCTTTCCCAGAAAACACCTGCCGCATAGCCTTGAATGGTAGCGTCTAGCTCTGCACGCTTTAATCTCACTTCGCCCCAAGCCGTGTAGCGCAAGCTTTGCTCAATTCCGACGTAGCGTCGTCCTAACTTTTTGGCGACGACTAAACTTGACCCAGAACCAGAAAAAGGGTCAAAGATAAGGTCGCCCCGATTAGAACTGGCTAAAATCAACTTTGCCAGCAACTTTTCAGGCTTTTGGGTAGGGTGTGCCGTATTTTCTGGCATTGACCAATAGGGGACTGAAATATCTGACCAAAAGTTAGAGGGCAGGGTATCTCTGAATTTCCCCTCTAGGGTTTCTTGCCAATCTTTAGGCTGTCCGTTTTCCTTATAGGGTGCCAGTACCTTATGGCGCATTTTGACTTCGGCTAGATTAAAGGTATAGTCCTTGGTATTGGTTAAAAACCAAACGTCCTCCATGCCATTTTTCCAGTTGGTAGAGTTCCCTCGTCCTTTCTCACGTTGCCACGTAATTCGATTTTGGATCAAGAAATATTGTGCAAAGATTGGGGCAATTTCTAAGCTTGTTTCCCAGTCCGCAAAAACATAGACCGTCGCATTTTCTTTGAGTAGTGGTTTTAGCCGTTCAATCCAAGCTACTGTATAGGCTTGGTAATCGGCAGCGCTCATCTTCTTGAAAGGCTTGCCCTCATAAGTTTTATTCAAATTATAGGGCGGGTCCACAATGGCTAAATCCGCAAATTGCTTGGGAAGACGGTTCATTAGCTCAAACGACTCACCACAAATGGAATGATTGATAATCGTTTCAAGGCTTTCTAAGGAATGGGCTTTTGTTAATATCCTCGCTAGCTGCGCTTGTGGAATGTCTTTGAGCGGCCAATCAAGCGTTTTGTTTTTAGGAGACTTCTGTTTCATCTATGCCGCCTCCTCGTGGGTCATGACACCATGGTCAATAATTTGTGTTGCTTTATCCAAAAATTCTTCCTCCTCATCCATATAGCGTTTATAGTAATACCAATTTGGGTCTTGTGGGTTTTGAGCCAATAATGCGGCATTCGGATGGTCATCCACCGTGTATTTTTTATCTTTAAAGACATACTGTCCTGAGATGAAAAGCAAAGCCGAATTGTTATTCAAGCGCCCAATCTCATCAGACGTAAAGAGGTCACGAGCTTGCTTTTGATAGCTTGTTGAACCACCCGACCGTCCGTGATTTTGCGTCCGATTCCGAATTGAAATGGTCTGCTTCCCTGCACGCTGTGAGAGATAGGCTGTGGTTTCTTTCTCATCCCCACCCAAAAAGAGCAGGCTGTCACAACTATTCAACAAAGTTTCCCAACCGTTCTTATACATAGTTTTGAGTTGTGCCAAGGCTTGCAAGATGATCACAATCGACATTTCTCGACTTCTAAAGGTGGCCAAAGCTTTATCAATATTTGGAATCCGACCGATGTTCGCAAACTCATCTAAGATAAAGCGCACATGTAAGAGTGATTTCCCATTTGACAATGTTCTCGTGCCTTGCATCACTTCATCTGCCTTTTTACGCAAGCGTTCCATAACGGTTGATAAAAACATGGCCGCAATGAAGTTATAGCTGTCATCTGTTTCTGGAATAGCCAAAAAGACCGCCGTCTTTTCCTCATTCCATGAATCTATATCCATCGTGTCTTCCGCAATCAGATTGACGACTTTCTCATGGTCAAAGACAGAAAAGCGGGTCGCCGCAATCGCTAGCGCGCTTGACCGCGTTTCTGCTTTGAAAAGGTCATTAAAGAGTGTCCACTGCTTATAGGCATAATTATTCGGGTGGCGAGCGTTTTGTTCTTCCATCCACTCCTCTACGACACTTGGAACCTTCGCCTCTTTGCGTTCAATATGGCGGAAAAGTTCTGAAACCATGCCAAGGTCTGGCGTATAATCATTATCTTGACCGTCAATCCACAAAAAGGTGATCATGGCGCGCGCAAGCAGGCCTTCCGCCCGTTGCCAGAAATCTTCGCTTTGATTATCTCCTTTTTTCGTCGCTTCTGAAATCGTCCCAAAGATTCGATCCACGTCCATTTCATCTTCTAAATAATGGAAAATATTAAAGCGGTCGCTATTCAAGAACGTGACTAAATCAAAGATTTTGACTTGATAGCCATTTTCTTCAAGCATTTTGCCACACTCCCGAACGAGCAAGCCTTTCGGGTCAGTTACAATATAACTTCCCAGCAGTTGCATGAGATTGGGCTTGACAAAGGTATAAGTTTTCCCTGAGCCTGGACCGCCCAGCACGACGATATTTTTATTTTTTTGGTAGCGATAATCAATCGCTTGGTTAATCAGCCCCATACGTGCTTTTTGTGTGTAGATAATATTATTCTCAGGTCTTAAGTCCGCAAAATGGCTGATTTCTTCTGGAAGCGCAAGCCGCGCTGAGCCATGTTCTTCATTATTGCGGTAAACGCCATGATCATTATTTCGGACATAAGCAATCAGTCCCGAAAAACCGCCAATGAGGGCAAATAAAAAACCGACCGAAGTCGGAACATATAGAAATTGGAAATTTTGCTCTGACAGGAGTTCTAATAAACCGTGATTAAAGAGGCTATTGAACTGGTCTGTCAGCGTTTGCCCT
Source organism: Lactococcus nasutitermitis (assembly GCF_018403765.1). Classification (GTDB taxonomy): domain Bacteria; phylum Bacillota; class Bacilli; order Lactobacillales; family Streptococcaceae; genus Lactococcus; species Lactococcus nasutitermitis. The sequence goes on along the minus strand of NZ_BOVQ01000005.1, from coordinate 34,477 downwards.
GGTAATCCTGTCAAAAAATCCCCCGACCAAAAGCCCAAAATAAAAAGCACTCCCGATAAAGTCAGGTAGTGCTTCAAATTTTTTTGATAGGGCCGTGTTCCATCACTCATCTCACACCTCCCATCTTTGGTGTAGCTTCTGCATCTTTGGCAGGGCGTCTAGCCACGCGAGATAGTCGCTCTGTTTCTTGAGTTTTCCCCGCTTTGAGTTTTTCTTCAAAAGTTTGTACATTTGGGTTTTTAACCAGTTGGCTTGCGACCTCGGCAGGGCGTGTTGTCAATTCTGACAAAATTCCCTCTAAGGCCTTTTTAGCTAAGGCTTCGTCTTTCACTTTGAAAAAGATATTGGTGCCATGTTCCACTCTCCTAAAAGCAAAAGGCAGACCTTGATCATCAAAATAATGCTTGACTTTTTTCAAATTCACCTCTTGCCTCAGAAATTTTGACGTGACGGGGTCTGTCGCATTGAGCAAACGGTGCAGTTTGTTTTGTCCTGTCGTTGGGGTATCTTGTCGCTCTAGCCAAGTGTGAAGCCCGTCACTGGACAAACTTTCTAGGATTTTGAGAATGGTGCGTAGCGTATTGGTTCCATTGACGACAAATTTATCAATTACTTGTTCTTGATTCATAGTCCTCCTTTTGAATAAAAAAGCCAATCAAATCATTGATTGGTAAAATACATAAAATTTTGATACACATTATTCTGAAATGCCCTGCTCGTTCATAAATTTATTAATAATCTCATTTTCTTGAGTTGAATTTTCTCCATTATCATGAGCAACTTCTACTAATGTTAAAAATCTAGTCAGAATAAAAAGTTTCGGCTCTTCGTGACTCCGAGTGGATTAAAGTTTCCAAAAAACCATATAACATAAGTATTTCCGCTATAATTTATCAGTATAAATAAAGTTCATACATTCTTTTTTCTGTTAACAATAAATTTTTCACTACCTCTTTCTTTATGAAAAATGAGCCAATTTTTTTGATTAGCTCGTCCTATTTATTTTTTTACAATTCATTCAAAACATGCCCAAAATAGGAAGGATATTCGGACAGGATTTCAGTAAGTATTACTTTATTATCCTTGATTGCACTTTTTATATTTGTTTTATTTGGGTTAAGAACAAATAAAACTTCAGCAATTCCTTGCGCAACTACACGATCCGAAAATCCTATTTCATATACTAAAATATCCTTCTTATTAGGCAAACCATACCTCATTTTTTGGCTTAATAAATTAAGTTTTCCTTTTATCCCATCACTGCTCGGGGCTACTGCATCCACAATTTCGGCAATTGCATTTACCACAATTATCGCTGAGTAACCGAAGCCATTATCACAAATTTCAATGATATCAGTCAATGAAATTTCTCTCTGCTTTGCTTTTGTCCGATTGTCTTTAACAGTAACTCTATTTTGTCTGCAATATTCCCAAATACTATAATAGTTTTCCCCATCAATCCATTTTACAAGTATATTTATAACTTCCCCCTCTTGAATAACTTTATTGATCGATTTACTTTCTGCATATATAATGAGTTGCGGCAAAATTAATCTTATCAAATCTTGTTCCGTTTCTGAGGAAACAAATAAATCGACATTTAACATAACCCAGCTATTTAATTTTTTCGATTGAAAAACTCCAAGTTGTGCTTTACTAAAAATAACAATATCGTTTTCCGAAATATTGTTTACTATATATTTTTGTATTACCCCAAATAAATCTACTAACTCAAGCTTTTCTTTATCACTAGCTAAATGAAAGCCTAAAGTTTGGCTAAGCACTTTTTGTATATCATATTCTTCGTTAAAGGAACTAGAATTTGAATCAAGAATGTAATTTTCTATTGCCTCAAGAGTATTTTCAAAAATAACCAAATTTTCTTCAAAAGTTTCTAAACCAACTTTATGGCCTTGTAACAATTTTCTCCATTCTTCTATGAGTTTAAAGTAGCTTGCTCTGTCAGAATATCTATTCCAAACTAAATCTTTGAAAGGAATAGGATATACCTGGGTTCCTTCTCTAAACTCAACCTTTTGCACTATTTTCAAAATATTACTAGAACATATTTCTGAATTACTAATCTCTAATAGTCGGACGTATTTTTCGAATCTCCATTGATTGTGCAATTGAAATCGTTTGGAGTAAACATCAGAATCTGCAAAAATGATACTTCCTTCCGTATATTTTCCCGCTCTTCCTGTTCTCCCAATCAGATTATGAAAATCTCGAACTTTAATTTCCTTTCCTGCTTGGTGGATACTTGTAACAATTAAATACTTAATTGGTAAGTTAACACCTTGAGCTAAGGTTGATGTACAGACTACACACCTTGATAAATTATTCTTAATAGCATACTCTACACAATTACGGATACCATTAGAAATACCACCATGGTGAACCAAAACACCTTTCCCTGCAGCTTTATAAAATTCATTCTCGGTTCCGTAATTTTGCTCAATCAACTCTGCCACTTTTTCATGTTCTTTATGTTTACAGAAATTGGCTAAGGAAGATATCTCATAGCCACGATCCTCAATCTCCAAAAATCGTTTCAAAGTGTTATTAGCAATTATTTTAGTGGGACAAAAAATTGCAACCCCTCCATTATGAATTAGCTTAATTGAGAAATAAATTCCCATGTCGCTCGTATTACCATATTCAGGAAATCTTCTTTGTCTTCTTTCTCTGCCTTTTCTCTCAAAATTAGTGACTTCAACAACTCGCGGAACAAAAAATTCTTCCTCATACGCATTTTCTGGGTTTACAAAATGTAAAATTCCATCTTCAAATTCCCCCCCTTCTCCCCAATCACTGAAGGCAACCGTTTTTTCAGATGACTTAATTGTACTATCAGCAATAACTCGCCCACTGCCATTATTAAACCAATCATTTAACTCTTCTGGATTAGGAATAACAGCAGAAATAAGTAATTTCTGAATATCCATCTTCCCATCCAAATAAAGCTTTATTGTTGACAATAATATCTCATAATTTGCTCCTCGCGATGCATCATCAAACAAATGAGCCTCATCAAAAATAGCTAACCCCATCTGCTCTAAAAGAGAGTTATCATTTCTAAGCAAGTAAAGAAATTTTTCAGGTGTCAAAACGATAATCTGCATTTTTTCTTCACGGATTCGAATTGATTCAAATAATTCTTCCGTGTTCGGTATATCAGAAAGTTGTGTTAAAACAAAACTTGAATTTGTTTTGAAATAACTGCTCAAGTCATCACTTATTTCTTTACATAACGCTCTAAATGGAGCTACTACAACAGCCAATTTAGTCCTATGAGAAAGAAAAGCAGACTGGATTGTTAAAGCAATCGAAGTTGTTTTTCCTGAACTCGTAGGCATTTGAATCACGCCAGAACTTCCACTAAAAACACCACCCATACCAAATCTAATTTGAGCAGGCCACAGTTCTGTCACTTTTTCTTGTTGCTTCAATTGTTCATTCCATATTTCACTACTAACATTAGAAAAAAGTGGCATTAAGTTCTGTGGTGAATGAAGAACCTTTTTCTTGAAAATTGCCAAAAGCGCATCAATCAGTAGTAATTCACGACTTGACCCCTCACCATAGACTTTCTTCTTAAAATTTTCAAAATATGTAAAATCTACATCAATGTTATGTTTCAAAAATGATTCATAATCGGAAACAAGCTTGATTAATTCTTTCTGATATTTTCCGTCAAGGAGGTTCATATCTAGCTTATTTTGTTCGCCTTTCAAAAGATACTCGATCAGAAATGCGATTCCAGATGATTCAAAATCATCTTCAAAATTCAGCTTTCGGATTAAAACCATTGAGCTGCCAATCATATCCGAAAAATAATAAGCAATTGAACCTAAGAGTAAATAATATTTTTGATGACTGAGTTCCAACTTTGATTGAAAAAGTGCATCAAAGAAACGTGAAGAAAATTCCAATTCCTTCTTATCTTCTTCGCTGACTAGGATTGGAATGGTTTCAGATTTCCAAATATTATTTGAGCTATTTCCAATCACACCAATCGCTATCAATAGTAATTCAATCGCATTCGACTCTACTTTAATATGCTCATCAAGAGGAACATCATATTCGAACATCTTTGATTTAGCTCTAGTTTTCTTTAGTAAATATTTTGATTTATTTTCAATTAACACTGACTGGCCCTCTCATATAGTTCTTTGATGAATTTCAATAATTGGTCAGAATAAATAACTAAAAGATTGAGATTCTGATTAATATTCTTTGTAACATCAACCTGTTTCACTAAGTCCTCACTGTATGAGCGGTTGGAATGAACAGCTACAGCACTGAAAACTAGTTTATAGGGTCTATCTGTTTTATTTTGAAACCTTTTAACCAGCTCTGCTTCTTTGAGCCTATTATATCCCCACAACCTTTGTACTTCAGCATTAAGTGACTCAGCTAATCGTAATTCATCATTTGATTTTATTGAATCATTAACAGCCTTTTGAAGCTTTGCTTCAGGCTTAGTTTCACTAGCTTGGGCCTTTACTTCTAGAACTTGCAATTCATCATTTGATGAATGTGAATTGACATTTTTACATTTATACCCCAAAACATCACTTCCCATAGGTGAGGAATTTCGATTAATTTTATTCCTATATCTAGTTCTTGTTGTGTAGTAACCTTGTATAAACTCGATATAATCACTAACTAAAATTTCTGCGAAGTCTCCAGACATTGTTGCTGCACCTAACCCAATATCTGGGTCAGGAAACTTAATTTGAGTTAGAAATTCTTGATTTGTAAGTCCCATATCTGGAACCAAAAAATCAAGCTCTTCGTCCGAACAGTATTCTTCCCTTAGATGCCTCGCCCACTCATTAATAATTGAAATATCGTGGTCTATCTTTAACTCATAGATTGTAACTATTTTTCCTTGATTAGTTACTAAATCAGATTTCTTTTGAAAATACTTTAAATGGGAATTTGACATTCTAAGCTCACTTCTTTTTTATTATCTTTAAAGCATAATATTCGTTGGACTGCATTTGGAAAAATGCTATCCCTAATAGTAATCTCCACATAATTGAAACACATCTTCCAAATGCAATTCCTTCTTAGAATTTGTGGAATCTTCTCCTAAGTGAAGCTAACAACCTATTATAATTTTAGATGTTTTTGTTTGTTGGCATCACTAGAAGACAACTTTGCCTGTTTTTGTTCAACTTCTTCCAGATGAGTATAAAAGTCTTTTTGGCTCTTGAAAGGTACAATCACAAGCTCATGCGTTCCCACAAACAATAGGTTATCTGTAAACCATTTGAGGTATTGGTCTGTCCGATAGCGAGAAGTCGTGGCCGCATTGGCTAGGACAAGGGCATCTCTGAAAAACTTAGAATTTTTCTTGAACGGTTCATTATTGACTTCAAAGCCCATGTGGCGTAAATACTTGATTAAAAAGACGGCTGACGTTCTGGTATTGCCCTCACGAAAAGGGTGGGTCTGCCAAATTCCAGAAACAAATTTCATCACTTGATCTGCAATTTCGTGCCTTGTCATCATGGAGTAATCCCGATTTTTCTCCATTTCAAAGTCATAAGCAAGATTATCCGCAATCATAGAAGCACTGGCATATTCGACACTTTTGCCGTTCAAAACAGGTTCTGTCTTCGTGATGTTTTCCGTCCGATAACGCCCCACTGGATAACGAAAGCTCTCAATGCCTTGAAAAAGGCGCTTGTGATAGTTGAGCAAGGTCACAGGACTCAGGCTAAAGCCTTCTTCTGCTAAAATCTGTGAAATCCGAAGAGACGAAATATCTGCTTCTTCAAAGCGTTTGTCGTCTTCTGATTGGTTCTCCGCATAATAACTTTTGACATTTTGCTCAACTTCCTGATAGCTGACTTTTCCATCAATATGGGCTTGGGCTTGTTGGACCATGTACTCAGACGGCTCTAAGCCATCTGTCTTTTGAAGTCCAAAAGCGGTTTCCCAAAGGTCTAACTTGTAGCGGCTGCTGTATTCGGTCTTTTCAACCTGATACGAACGTTCTTCATCAAAGGCCATTTTTTACCCCCTTTTGTGTTTTTTCACTTTCTCCATTTTGAACCTTGGAATTTTTGACAGCTTCATTTTGCGCCTCTTCCGCTTTTTCAAGACGCTCATAAAACTTCTTTTTATGAGATTGAGCTTCCAAAAGTTTTGAAGTAAAGGCTTTGACTGAGGCCATTACCTTTGAAAAGGAAATAGCTTTTGCAAAATCATGCTCCTCTTGATAGCGCAGCCAATGGTATTGCTGCAAATCTGACTGCTCTAGGAAATCAAGAATCTTCATGTATTCCTCTGGCTTAATCTCCCGATTTCTTTGCTTGAGCGTTTTTTGGAGCGCCGCAAGAATGATTGGGTAATCAATTTTGGGGTTCAACTTGGTCAAGAAATAAATATCATAGAGGTCTTTGGCTCTAGAATTTGTATCATCATAGCCCTCAGCTTTTTCCCCCTTACCAAAAGAAAGCGTCGCTTGAATTTTATCGGTCAAAATCTGCTCAAAAGAATAGGTATTCAGGACAATTGCCCCTTCCTCAAACATCAAGGGAACTAAAGTATCTTTATTAGGGGGCAATAAAATCTCGCCTGATGTTAAATCCAAATCGAGTGGATAGCGAGATTTGCCATTGATAAAGTTGATCCTAATATTAAAACCACTAAAACCATCCATATCCTGACGTGTGGGTCTAATCGAAATTCGCTCAAAATAGCGATGCCCCAACTCATCAGGACCTTCTAGGGTTTCCACAAATTTTTCTGCTTGTCCTCTTGTCCATGCCAGATTTTGAATGGTCGCATCTAAATCTTTGGTGCTCCGATGTTCCAATCCGTAGGTTGCGGTAAGTAGATAGCCCCCTTTTAGAATGAACTTGTCTCGATAATCTGAGGCACTAATCTTTTTTAGAAGTTGCTCCAAGCCAAACAGCTTAGAAACGTTTTTTAGTGGAGCCTTGGTTTCTGTTGCTTTTTGCTTAATGAGATTATTCATTTTTTGTTGGCTAAGCATACCTTACCTCCATTTGTTCAACCTGAGTTTCAATCCCGAAGAATTTTGCGTAATCATAGAGTCTATCCAAATCTTCAGGGGCACTAAAGTAATCATATAAAGCCTCTTTTTCCTCGTAAGTTGGAAAAGTCGTCTTTCTCAAAACATCTACGATAATGCGCTCTTTATTATAGGTTTTCACAGGATTTCCCTCTGGTGTCATAACCGTTTCGACACCCAACAGATATTCGTCTTTCGGCACAATTTTTGCTCGAATGTCCGTCTGACTAAAATTCTTATTGTAGCCTTGGGGGAAAGTAATGTAGAAGTAAGACGACAACACGGTGCTCAAATTCTGCAATTCAAAAGCAGAGAGGTCTGAGAAGATTCCTTTGGTATAAATTGATTGTAAGCTAAAATACTCATCTTCTAAGGCATCTGGTAAAACATACACACCCCGCCTAGGACGCTCAATATCCCCACGGTCAAACGCTTTTCTAAGCGTATCTTTATCAATGCCGTGTGCTTGTGCCACTTTGACAGGTAAAGTGCCATTATATTGTTCAAAAACTTGCATAACTTTATCACTCAACATGGGCTTTCCCTCCTTATTCTCTATTATACCACATTTTCGTATAAAAGCGGAATTGTTTCTTCTACCTTTCAAGCCCGCCTCCCTCTAATCCGATGTCCCTAAGAAGTGCGGAGAGCACTTGCTCAGATAGAGCTTGTGCTTTTTCACGCTGTGCCTCTAAGCATTTTTGACTTTCCTCAAAAATCAAAAGCTCATACTTTTCTTTCAAGTCCTGCTCTGTGATCAAGCTGCTGTTTTGAGCTTCTACCTTCGCTGCGCGCTCTTTCTCGTCAAATTCTTGTTTAGCGATTTTCAGCGCAGCTGCCTTAGTTACTTCAATCTTGTCCCTTTCTTTTTCCAGTTCTTCCTGGTAGAGGGCTTGAAAACTGTCCTGAACTTGTTGGGTAATCTCCGCTTTATCCAACAGGCCAAGGGACTTTAAGGTGGACTCAGAGACAGAATCTTTATCCAGCAAAGGTAAAAGTTCCGCTATCTCCGATGCATCAATGGGTGTTGCTTTAGAAACCGACAATGTCTTGGGAAGAGGTTCGGGCTTTGAAGGTTCAATGATTTCTGCTTCTTCCTGTGTCATTTTCCTTTCGGATTGATTGAGTTGTTGCTTCAACCTCTCAATCTCAGCTTCTTGCGACCTGACCTGCAAGGAAAGCCTCTCTTTTTCTTCAACTTCCCTTTCTTCTGGCTCCTCATCCATAACAGATAAATCAGGGGCTGGCGCATACCCCTTGACATCATTAGCCTCTTGTTTGACCATTTTAGGGAGGTCAAAGGTCATCACTTTAGGAAAACTTTTTTCTTTTTCCAAACGGTCTTTTTCCTTGACGGGTTGTGTGGCATAGAAAAACTCTAACCAGTCATCATACTCTTCCTCATCATCCATTAAAACGGGAAGGGTAAGTGCGGCAGAATAAATTTCCTGCTCTCCTTTCGCTGTGGTTTTGACTTTTGTCAAAGTGACTGAGCCATTCACTTTTAATTCCTGCAAGCGCAGATTTTCCGCAATGACCCAATTGATAAGCTCATAGGCATCCGAGACCTCTGTTGCCCGAAAATTCACACAATTACTCATCTCATAACAAAAAGCGGTCTTTTTAAAGGGATTCATGACTTTCCTCCTCTAGTTGCGCTACTGGAAGCGTTGGTTTTCCCTGTCTGCTTAGACTTTTTGCTTGCTCTACCATTTGCGGCATTTGTTTCAAAAACTCTGACATCGTCAACTGATGAGAAACCAAGATTTCTGCGATGACATTGGAGTTCGTGGCTTCTAGCTCCTCTTTTTTCCGTGCAATTTTATCTTCGAGGTCTTTTTGCTTTTGCTCTAAATCGGCCAGTTCTTTTTCTTGGCGATGTCGCCGATTTTCTAAATCACTAAGTTTGGTTTGTCTTACCATTATTGATGACCTCCTTTTCCCGTTGCACTTGATGACGTGACGCCACTCCCTGTAATTGACACCTTGTCATTGGGCTTTGTTCCGAGTGCATTAGAGGAGGAACTAGCGGTAGTGCTTTCTGGATATTCATTTTGATTATCTGCGTCTAAGGGTTCAGAAAAAGCCACGTTTTGAATATTATTAACAAGGAGCTTTTTGCCTTCTTTGGTGTAGCTCAATAGAACCGTATCCATATTAGCTTGGTCTTTTAATTCCCCTACGGTTGATTGAAGACTGGAGCGCTGGGTATTGGTATAATGCACTACACAGAGCGCCGTCAAATCTGTTTCATCAAGGTAAATCGTCGCTTTTTGATAGACCTGATTGATAATATAGCCTTTATAAGCCTGATTGACAGGTTGATTTTCTGCCGCAACGGCCTCACGGTACATTTCATCGGTCATCAGGTTTTTATAACGATTCCGATTTTCCGTCAGTTCTTTTTTCGTGTAATATTCCATCAAGAAATGCGTGACATTGTTCGTTGATAAAGCAGAGGTGGAAGCACCCTTTACGGGTACCAGCTTTTGAGATACTTTTGCAGGTTTTCCGAACCGCAATCCACCTAAGAAACCAGTCAATAAAAGCAAGACCACCGCTGCTCCAATGCCTAGCCGTTTGACCAGTTGTAATTTTTGTTCGTTAATCAATTTTTACCTCTTTTTCCTTATTTTGTTGGATCAATAAATGTAATCCCAACATTTGATGCAATCACGCGATAGCTAATCTTGCCAGAGCCAGGATCAACCACATTCATCTCACTCACAAGAAAGCTTCCGTCTGGATTGACGACTTCCACAAAAGCAACGTGCCCGTACATTGGAGAACATCCTAATAGACCAGGGGTAAAGGATGCCATATCGCCTACTTTTGGGGTGGAGGATGTCGCATAGCCTGCCGCTTTAGCACTGATGCCCCATTGGCCGCCATTGCCGAGATTTGCTGGAATGTGATTGCCTAACTGATATTCTCGGTTATAGACGTACCATGTGCAGTTATTGAGGGCGTAATTATTGCCTGGATAGCCTGTGACATCTTGTTCATTCGGAGCTGGCTCTATAAGCTTCCCTGCATACTCAGGAGGAACAGAGACATCTGCTTTTCCAGAGCTGCCACTAGCGGCCCGCCTAAAATAAGCCAGCCAGTTTTGAGCCGCTTGAATACGTTCTGAAATTTTATTGCCGGGATTCCCCTCCCAATAGGTCAAGAAATAATTGGTCAGCGTAGGGAGGTCTTTCCCGACTTTTCCTTGCAGGGTATTATTCAAAGCGGTAATCGCACCGGGCGAATCCCCTGTAGTCGCAAATTGGATTTGTAAGATCCCATCATACCATGGTTTCTTTTGAGCTTTGGCAAAGGCTTGAAGGGCAATATCGCGCTCGTTCGTCCATTGCCCTAAGCCAATCCCAGCTTGATGAATGGCAGGGTATCTAGCGGCATAAGCCGCGTCCATCTTTTCAATCGCAAAACCAGCCGCTTGTGCTGCCTGTTTACGCGGGCCCATTTTAAAGGGTTCGTCGTAAATGGTCTCGACCGCCGTCGGGTCAAGATTTCCTTCCACTTGATAATTACCAAGCACCGCACAGACGCCATTCAAAGTTCCACCGTGTGCCATGGCATAATTGTAAATGGCTTGGGCAGAGGCCAACTGACTACTATCAGGGTTGTAATCATTCGCCGCAAGCTGTGTCATTTGCGTATAAGTGACTTTTGGAAAATAAAAAGCAGGGTTGACCCATTTCCAGCTTTTCGTTTCGTCATCGTATTTTTGAAGGGTGATTTCAAGGGTACTTGCTAAACTCTTTCCAATCAAAGCGCTAGAAGTGATATTTTGACCATTGGTGAGTCGGCTCGTATCCACCTTTTGGAGGCTGACTTTTTCTTCTTGGTTCGTGTTTTCAATCGTGATTTGCTGGTTGGAATTGATCGTCACCTTGCCTGAGAGTGGGGCAACAATCGGTTGATTTTCAGACGTTGTGACCTCAATGCTATGGTGGAGCTTAGTCCCCTCATAGCCAAAGCGCCGATTGATGATGAGATTATCTGTCGCATAAGGGAAAGACAGTTGCCCATCCAGCGCTTGATAACCTATTTCAGAAATCATCTGCTTCATATTGGTGTAATCCTCTTGACTGAGCGCATAAGCGCCCTTTTTCTCTAGCTCATCCATCGTTGTTAATTCATAATTCGGCGCTTTCCCATTGAGGGCTGCCCACAAGTCAGAAAGGTACGCTTTGGCGGATTGACCATTTGATAACACACCATTGACGTCATAATCATCAAACTTCTCATTCATATAAAACATGACCCCATCAAAATTCGTATAAAATTGATTGCCGTCTTTGGAATGGTCAGCGTCCAGTTTTGTCATCTCCACCCATGCGTCCGTGAGTTCAAAATCATTTTGTTTGATTGAGGGATTAGGAACATCTGCGGCTGCGGCCACAATCATCAAGACCAAAACCAAAATCAGACTGGCAATCCAGACGAAAGGATTGTGCGCTAAGCTTTTGAACGCTTCTTTTGGCGAAATCTTCCCGCGAAGCAGGTTCATCACAAGGGACGTTGATGCTTTCGCCTGTTTGGCTTCTTTTCTCAATTTCTTTTGCTGGATAAAGCGTTGATAACGGCGTTTGAGTTGCTTACGGAGTTTTAAGTCATCGGGTGTTCGGGTAAATCCTTTGCCTTGGATCAAATTGAACGTTCGATTCGTCAGCCCATACGTCCGTTTCGTCAGTTTCAAGGCGACACGTCCCCCAGATTTGGTTAACTCAACCTGCTGCTTAGCCAATCTTCCTTGCCGCATGGTCTTTTGGACTTTTTCGACCCCATCAGAAACCGTCTCATCACTTTCTAAGACACTCGCAGGTGAACCCATGAGATTTTCTTTCACCGCTGCTTGACCATTGAGTTTAAGCTGCATGGGGAGATAAGACGGGTCTTGCTTTTGCATTTTTTTGAGCAAGAGTTTTCTTGCCGCAAGCTCTCGCTTAGCTTCCCCTATTTCATTTTCTCCTCCAGAAACATCGTTTTGTTTGAGCTGCACTTTTAGAGTTTCCAAATCATGAGTTTCTTTGGGCGTTAATCTCTGTGCGCTTTTGCGTTTGAGACGCAACATTTTCCTTGCGAGATGCACATTTTTTGAAGCCGTCAGGCGCATTTGACGAGGTTTTTGCTGGGCTGTTTCTTTGAGGGGTTCAGTTGCCCGTTGCTTAACCTGAATGGATTTTTTAAGCTGTTGCTTTTGTTTCTCGTCCATTTTCCTCCCTCTAGGCGGCGTTTGCGTCGGTGTTCATCAACTCAAAGAGTGCCGTGTCTTTTGGAATCGGGTTTTCAAAAGGCACAATCGTGCCTCCTGCGTAAATCAAACCTGTGCCTTGTGGGGCCGTTTCTTGTACGTATTTCACCAGCTGTGGGCTTAAGGTCATGACTTCACGCAGGCGATTGATGTCATCAATCTTTTGGCGGAGGAGAACAATAAACTCACTGTTGGTAATCATGGCGCGCCCCGCTTCAGAGTTTAAGAGGGTCCCTACCTTTTGGGTAATGCCGTTCGTGACGGTGCCATATTTACGGACACGTGACCAGAGGCCTGAGAACCATTGCGCGGTGGCTTCATCATTAAACATCAGCTGCAATTCATCAAAGTACAAGTGGGTCGTAACTTTGCCTTGCCCTGAAACCACCTGCTTCCAAATCTGATCCAGAATGACTTTCATGGCAAAGGGTTTAAGCCGTGGGTCCAACTGCTTGATATTAAAGACGACAAAGCGGGCATTCAAGTCAATATTGGTTTTGTGGGCAAAAATATCCTGCGAGCCAATCGTAAAGCGTTCAATTTTTGTCGCAAAGTTTTTAGCCAATTCTTCGGGTTGTTCTAAGAGCACCTTGTGCCACTCGACCAGTGTCGGTTCTGAATAGCGTTCATAAGTCAAACGCGTCACGCGATCGACCATGGTTTCCTCGGCATCACTAAAGGATTTTAAGAGGCTATCAAAGAGACTAGAGAGAAGATTGGTTTTTTCTTTAATCAAGTCCACATTACGGTCTTCTGCTTTTAAGAGGTTTTTATCGACCAAATCTAAGATGTTCAAGTGGTGCGGCGTGCCTGTTGAAATATCTAAGATTTCTGCCCCGAAACGCTTGGCGATTTTGAGGTATTCACTTTCTGGGTCCACAATAATCAAGCGGTGCTTGCGCCATTTCAACAAGACATTGAGCATTTCCCACTTGACGGTCATGCCCTTGCCTGAACCCGATGAGCCAAGATATAAGCCGCTTGGTGTAATCAAGTCTTTGAGGCGGTTGACACTAATCATGTTATGGGTCAATTGGTTACGTCCATAGAAAAGCCCATTTTTGCTTAATAGGTTGATGTTGGACCATGGAATTTGCGTTGCGACATTAAGAGAAGTCATATCACGCATGAAGTTCATCTCCACATCCAGATAGGGTTTGCCAATCGGGAGAATGGTATTCAAGGCTTCTTCGTTATACTGCTCCACCGCTTCAAATTCCACATCATAAGTTTGACCAATCCCTAGAATGGTTTCGGTGTTTTTGTCTAGCTCCTCTTTGGTGTCCGCTGCTTGATAGACCGCAAAAATCCCTGAAAAAAGTTTTTGTCCTTCTTCCTTAAAGGCATTCAACTGTCCCTCAGCCGCATACTGGATTTCACTTTCTTCGCCAGAAATGTCATCGTCTGAAAAGCCTCGTTTGAAGTTTTTGCGTTGTTGCTTACGAATTTCTGACCGATTGAGGGTCTTTTTGGTGTTAATGTCACGTCTTGCTTTAACCATATCGTAGGTTTGGGCATGCAGGCTAATGTCTATCTCGATGCCTGCGCCACAAAGCTCTTTAATCAACTTGTCCTCTAAGTATTTTGGAAATTCGCGGACGTAGAAGACACGGGCGTATCTTTTACCAACTCGAAAGAAATCTGCACCATTGGGAAATTTCAAATGACTCGGCACAATAAAGGCTTTACTTGGCAGATTTGACAGTGCGATGTCTTGGTAGCTTGTGGTAAAAGGGTGATTGGGTCTTAACAGGTCACTCATGACTTCCAAACGTTCAATCCCTGTGAGCGGTTGACTTGTGAGCTTCACGTCTTTTGAATCAAAGCGGTTGATGAAATTGGTGTTCAATTTATCTAGTTCGTGATTGGCGATTGCAAGCGTTCTTGCCTTGGTGGTAAAAATCGCATACTTGGTTGCTGTAAAATTCTTGGGGTCTGTTTTTTGTTGGGTTTGAATGACGGTATTCATCTCTATGCGTAAACTATCATTCTCATCGCCTTGGTAGTCATGCAGGACGTGTTCTAAGCTACTGGCTTTGACTTTCCGATTGGTAATATAGAGTTGGTAGCGAGCGTTCTGGTTAAGGGTATTCAGGGCTTCCACATAAGAAATCACCGTATTGTCTTGCGTGTGATCATCAGAGATTTCATAGTTCAATTCCCCCAAGCGATACATTTTGGAACTTTCTTGTCCCACAATGTGCATGAGTCCATTTTCAAATTGACTGGTGTATTTAATGCGGTGCATACTGTTGGGATTGGCTTTTTTCTTAGAACGCGTGGTTCGGTGTTTCGCTAAGGAGGAAGTCTCCTGTTTCGCGAACGTTGTCTTTTTCAATAAATTCATTGGCCTCATACCTCCTGATCTGACCTGTGGTGTAAAAATTGTCTTCATAAACAAAAAAGAGTTCGAGTTTTCGTTTGACCCTTTTCCATTTATCCATGTAATCCAGTGCTGGAATGGTTCCTAAAAGAAGGGCTGTGGGAAGTGTCACTAAATAAAAGGCCCAATCGGGAACCAAGAACGATTCCGCAAGGGCAATCAGCGTAATCCCAAAGAATTGAAAGCCAATTTTGATTTTTTTGAGTGAAATCCCATGATACTTCTTTTCGATTTTGGATAAGTCTTTATAAAATTCTGATTGTGCCATTAGCCAAGTACCCCCATCAATTTATTCGCGAGGCGTTGCGAGCCGATGATGAGTAAGATGAAAATGACGGCTTTTCCAATGACCGTAAAAAAAGCGCCGACGTTACTTAAAAAGTCGCTGCTTGCACTCACGGTTAGAAAATCGCTACTCACAATCGCAGGATAAATCCCAATAATGAGAATCAGCAAGCTCCCTTGAATCACCAGCGCCCCTAACTGCTTGAGAAAGCCTAGTGAAATGCTTCTCAGTTCATCATTCATAAAGAAGACGACCATCAAAGGCGCTAGTCCTTTATAAAAGAAGAGGGTCAAGGCGCGCAGATAAACAATGATACTCGTGATCCATGAGCCTAACCAATCCACGACTTGGGCAATCGCCATGAGGACATAGAGGAAGGGCTTTTCATACCACGCAATCGAGCCTTTAATCGTTGGAATGGTGGTTTTGAGATTTTGCGAGGGCATGACCGAATTGATCCATTCGGAAATCTGAATGCCCAGCCAAATCACGCCATCTACAATATAGGGCGAAAGCATAATCAAGGCATAGGCCATGAGATATTTGATAGCCAAGTTTGCCAGCAACTCCATGGTGGGCGTTCCTCCCTCTTTGATGAGTTGCTTTCTAAACTCTAACCACTCTACCATGAACAAAATCGCCAAGAGGGCAAGAGAAATGGGAATCAAGACTTTTGTGACTTTATCAATCACACCACTCACAACGGGATTATAGTCATGCAGGTTCTTAAAAATCTGCTTGACTGTATCGGTTGTATAGTTCATGATGTCTCCTTAAAATTGAATGAGGGAGAGGGCAGCCACGGCGGCTGCCGCAATCGTTGCTGCACCTCCTGCAATAATGCCACCCATTAACATGCCTGAAACGCCTTTATCGACTTCTTCAGGGCGGTCATAAGAAAGCCCTTTTCGCATGGTGTTAAAGTTAATCAAGATTGAGATGAGCCCCACTACGGTAATAATGGCCCCAATCGCGGTAATAATTTTCTGTACTTCTGACATTATGTTCTCCTTTAAATTTAAAAAAGGCAGTCGAAAACTGCCTAAAACGTTGTTTGAACTTCTACTAAATGAGGACTAGCCGTCCTCAAAGTTTGTCGCAAAATCAAATTCTTCTTGGTTGAGAAACGTCTTAATGACCGAGCGTTGTTCTCCTTGATAGGTTTCCATTCCGACTTTGATATAGACTTCCTTTCCCGTTAAAAATTGAGCGGTCGCCTCATCATAACCAAAGGACATCTGGGGAATTTCTTCTCCATTATCATCAATGCTGGTTAAAATGAGGTTGAGGTTTTCTCCGACAAAATTATTAAAGGTCAAGTAATAAAAGCCTGTTTCTCCGCTCTCGCCCTCTAGCAACAAGACTAACTTTTCAAGTCCCGATTTGGTCTCTTTGAGACTGACGCGTTTAATCGTCGCTAGATGTGCGCCCACTTCAAAAGGAATTGACTTCTCACGATTACTTGTGTACCTTTGATAGTTGATTTTTTCCATTTCGCTCCTTTCATTTTTTTAATTTACGGCGCAGCTTACGCTTCAGACTAACAATCGCTTTACGTTTTAATACGGCCACACTTAGAAGAACAAGAGTACCCAGTCCCACTAAGAGTCCCCCACCCTTATCGCCTGTTTTAGGTAAGACACTCGTGAGGACTTGTAAGGGGGTCTTGGGTGCTTGTGGGCTTTGCGGCGTTTGCGGAACGCTTGGCTTTTCCACATGAACCGTTTCAGACGCCGCATTTTTATCCCGAAACTCGGCAACTTTGATGTCCTTTTTCGTTGTGGCATCTTTCATGAATAAATCTTCCATTGTGACTAAATCATGCCCTGCAAGACCACTTGCATCCAATTTGACAGGAATTTTAACCGTCATGACGGGGGCAGTCGCCACAAAAATCACGCTGCCTGTCGCTTTCACTTCTTGATTGGTCGTTTTATCCCAGATAAAGCCTGGAACTTTGATTGTATAGGTTTGACCAACCGTGAGCGGACGCTCTTTATCACTTGTCCAGTCGTCCACGTAAGTTGCCTCTTTAACAGGTTTTAGGGTGTTCTGTTCAACCTTTGTACTGCCGCTTGGCGTGACCACTTGATTTTGACGGGTTTCGGTTGCTTTCGTCACCGAATGTCCCGTTGTATCAAGCAGCGTTTCGTTTGCCGTATTGACAATTTTGGTACCATTTGGGGTGCTGTCTTTGACAGAAACGGGTAAATCAATGAAATAGCGCTCACCCAGCGGGATTTTGGTGGTGTCCACAATTTTAACGGTTTGACCGTTCGTGTCTTTGACTTCCTTGGTGGCCTTAAAAGCAATCGTAATCGGTGTCTTGCCGTTGGTTTCTTTTCCTGCGGTCACGGTATAAAGATTCGGGTCAAGGACCTTACCTTCACTATTTCGGATCGTTACCTGATTCAGCAAAAGGTTCAAGTATTGCGTGGGCAAAAGGTCGGTCATTTGAATTTCCGTTTCTTGGGCTGATTGGTTCAAATTACGCACGTCCAACATCAAAGGAAAGTCATAGCTTTGACCAAGCAGCACATTGCGGTTGTTGTTATTCATCTTGCGATTCTGCTCTGGACGGTTAACTGCTGGATTTTTCTCGGTGGTTGCCACTTCTGCTTGATAAGTCTGCGATGTTTCATCCGTTGTCAAATCCCAGTTTTGATTGGTGAGGGCAAAATTGGAGATGTTTTGACGATCATCTTCAAGCTCTTGCAAGTCTTCTAAAACAGTGGTCAGGGATAGCTTACCATTCTTATCCGTTCCTGCAATGAGGTTATCTTCTTTGTGGGGTTGAAATTCGGGTAATTGAACCATTTCCTTTTGATCCGTGTGGCTATCATTCACGACCACAGGGTTTGCGCTGGGCTTGCCATCGACTACTAAATAAGCTGTTTCTGTTGTGACAATGGTATCGCCCATTTCAGAATTATCGAAGGTAAAGGTCACAGGAATTTTTCCATCAAGCTTCCCATTCTCATCTGCGGTAAGGGTCGCTTCTCCCGTTGCGGAAATGGCTTTGTTTTTGGTCACGTCCCATTCGCCTGCTTTTACCAACACTTGCGTGCCTGAAACATAACTGCCGTTTGAGCTTTGGTAGTTATCCTCAATCGTATTTTCGCCCACTTGTACCGTTGCGATACTTACTTGAGTTGCCCCATCAGGGACTTTGGTTACCGTGCCTGTTTCATTCTTATCGGTGGGGTTATCGGCTTTAGCGACAGGCTTGGTACTGGTTTTACCGTTGATGACTAAAAAGGCGGATTCTAGCGCCGTCAGATTGTGTCCTGCGAGGCTTGCGTCAGAAATCGCTACGTTAACCGAGACTTCGCCTGAAAGGTGTCCCTCATCATTCGCCGTTAAAACAGCACTGCCTGTAGCAGGGAGCACTTTATTGGTACTTGAATCCACCATACCGTCCACGTTAATTTGGACTTGTTGGTTAGGTTCATAGCCACTGCCTGAAATTTTATCTTGGAGTACATTATTCCCAAATTGAATGACGTTATCCGAGAGTTGTGTGCTAAAGGTTGGCACTTTACCTACCGTGACGGTTTCCGTCGGGTTATTTTGGTAATTTTTATCTTCCACTAAAACTTTGCCTGTTTCATCAAGCAATGTTTCTTCAACGGTAAACTTAGCATTAGGCACAGCTTCATCATCAAAAGGTGGTAAAACAAGTGACGTATTCAGATTGCCTTGATTATCTGCCGACACGGTCTCACTTTTTTGAATCACATTCCCTGCATTGTCCTTAACTGGATTGCCAGAGCTATCCACCAAGACACCTGTCAAGGTTTTAGCGCTCGCAACATTCGTTGCCGTGACGTTATCGCCAATCGTGACTTGACCGATCCCAAGCGTGGTTTTATTGGTCGCCTCATCAAAAGCATTCGTGGTAAGCGTTGGTGGAACAATCGGATTGTCCTTAATCTGTCCGAGATTGAATTTACCGAGGAGGTTATTATCATCTAAGAGCAGCAACCCTTCTTTTGTCGGATCATATGCCACTGGAATGTCTTGGTCGGTTAGGACATGGTGGGTGGTTTCGTCTGTCACTTTGAACTCATAGTCATCAGGCGCACCATTTGGCGTTCCGTCTGGTAAAATATCCACTTCCATGTCATGGGCCTTGATTTCGCCGCCAGGCACCGTTGTTTCACTGGCAATGTATTTGCCTGCTTGCACATGGTCAAACTCCACCATGCCTGTTTCTAGCGCCCCTTGGGGGTCTGTGAAGTTATGGGATAGCTGAGTCGCACCAAGATAGAGCTGGCTGACTTTCGTGACAGGGGTTGCTAAGCCAGTGTCTGGCGAAATCATGGTATCCCGTCCAATCAGATTGGTTTGCTCGCTGTTATTAAATTTTCCAAGGGTATTTTCGGCATTTGCGGCGGTGGCTGTTCCAGCAACTGGTGTGAGCGTCCAGCCTGAACCTTTCAATCCTGTCGCCCCATTATCGCCTGCGACTTTATCAAACATGAAGTCAAAATCCACCACGCGATCCGCAATCGTGCCTTTGAGGTCGTCACTATCTTCGTAGTTATTGCTTGCGCTATCCACTTTAGCGTCCTTAGTGAAGTGCCAGACGTGGGCTTTGGTGCTGCGAGTATAGCCATAAGGCGCTTGAAGTTCAATCCCGTAATAGGTCAGGTTTTGCGACAAGTCCAGATTTTGAACCTCGCCAAAGTTACCTTTCGTATCCGACATCAAGACAACCTTTCCGTTCGCGTCCTTGGCATAGGTTCCCCCATTTGAAAGGTTTACTGGAGCAGGCTCACCCGTTTGAGGATTGACCCCTGCACTTTGTGCAACGGGCACTAAGGTTCCAGAATAGGTCACGCCTTCAATCACGGTTGTGCCACTTGTGGAGGTTTCAGCGTAAATCCCTAATGTAGCGCCTTGTAAGCGCGCCGCCCCTTGGGTCGTGCTTGACTTGGTGTCGGCATCAATCTTGGTTAAAGCAAGCTCCCCCATGGGTTTATCGGTTGTTGTGGCATTGGCTTCAAAGTTGGTGCCATCTGAACTG
Source organism: Lactococcus nasutitermitis (assembly GCF_018403765.1). Classification (GTDB taxonomy): domain Bacteria; phylum Bacillota; class Bacilli; order Lactobacillales; family Streptococcaceae; genus Lactococcus; species Lactococcus nasutitermitis. The sequence continues at coordinate 14,465 of NZ_BOVQ01000005.1, read as the reverse complement.
TAAGTGTCAGGCTTAATCGTTTCATTCACTTTGACGTTACTCTTTGCGTGGCCATCCGCTGGGTTCTCTTCCACAAAATGTAGGTTTCCTGAGACCTTCGTCCCATCAATGTTTTGCAGAGCGATTTTCCCCTCGTTTGTCGCTTCCACCTCCAAGAGCTGCTGGTCATTTTTAACCAGTGTGCCCGTTGTGACGTCAATATCAGCAGTCGCGCCTGTTTTAGGGTCTAATCCCTCATTGACTGTGAGGGGGATGCCTTGATCATCGACCGCCTCATAGGTCGCTTTGCCTAGCACTGCATCAAATTCCGCATTCGTCGAGTTTTTGTCTAAGCTAAGCGCAAGCATCGGTTTATCTGAAATCGTGCCGCTGTTTTTATGGTCATCTTCAAAATTATTATTTGCGGCATCAATGGCATTACTGCTTTCAAAGTGTTCTGAGAGTCCATCAGGGTTATTCGCAAAACCTTTGGGCGTTTTCGTTTCAAACCAGAATAAATCATCGGCACTTGGCAGAGCAAGATTCATTACTTTTCCTGCCAGCCCATCTTGATTTGTCACAAGCACAATATTTCCATTGGCGTTTGGCGCATAGTGTGCGTCCGCAGACAAGACCACCGCAGCGCTTTTTCCCGTGTTTGGATCAATCCCTTGATTTTGTTTAACGAGGACAAAGGTACCAGATTTAGTCAGTCCATTAATGACCGTGATTCCTGAATCAGACGTTTTCACATACAAGCTCAACTCAGCACCCGACAAATCGGGTTTTCCGTTGGTGCCTTGATAGTTGGTATCCGCGTCAATCTTGGCAATGCCTGTTTCGACCATTGGACGGTCCTGAATACGGGTCTCTGGTGTTTCAAGGTTGTGGGTTGCGCTATCTATCGTATCATCTGCCGAAAAGCTAAAGGTCCCTTTTTCATCAGGCGCGCTCAATGCTTCGCCTTTAGGGGCTTTGACTTCCACATAGCGATAAGTGTCGAAATTACCTTTATCGTCTGCGATAGGGAGATTGATGAGGCCATACTTTCCGTCAGCACCTACCTCCAGTTGCAAGTTCCCATCACTTCCTGTGGTTAAAGTGCCACTGCTTGCCTTAATCGGATCATCGGGATCAATCGCGTCCGTTGCTTTCAGGCATCTGCCTGTGGCGACATTCTCCACTTCTAAGACCGCGCCTGCTTGCGACAGCCCTGTCGGATAAGACGCGGTACTTTGGACTTTTTGCCCTTTGTTTTCGCCCATGGCAAGCATTTTAATGGATACGTTAATCACACCTGGTGCAGGAGTCCCTGCTTTGAATAGACCAACGGGGGCGAGGCGTGTTTGAAGACCAGCCCCTTCTGCGTTATTGGCTTTATCCGCAATATAAAAAGGCGCGGTGCCTAGCGAAGTGCCTGCAGTGCCTTTGGTTTCAAGCTTTGGAAAAGTTACTGTCCCGTTTGTTGGCTTTAAGGCCTTGACCCAAAGGTCGCCATTGTCTCCCACGTAGAGCTCTGCGTTCCCATCTGAGCTTTTAAGGGGAAGTTTTTCAGACAAGCTTGACGCATCAGGCGCTTTAATTTTGGTGTCCGCATTTCCCATGCCGATAATCGTCAGGTCGTTACTCGTTGCACTCGGTCCTGCCGTCCCTTGGGCATTCTTTTGATCGCTCGTCATTTGAACGGTAATCTTTGACCAGTTGTCCCCAATCCAAGTGCCCGCCCATGAGCTTTGCGACATGATTTGACCGTCCGTCATCTTGGCAAAAGAACCAAAGGTGCCGTGCGTCGCATTCAAAGCTTCTTCAACCGCCGCCACATTCGCCGTCAAGTTTTGGGCGGTCCCTGCGTCCACCCCTTGACTGTTTCCCGCTATGGCGACTTCTGTTGCGGCATAGAGCAAGTCCATTAAGTCGTTCAAACTGGTCGGATCAGACGGGAGGAGGTTGGCGATATTGCCTGCATTAGCGCCACTCGTTAGTCCATTATTGCCGTTATTGACGGTATTTAAGACGTAACTAGACGATTCATTGGCTCCACCGTCCGCAATATCAATACAGTAAGAGGGATAATAGCGTCCGTTAGGTGCCAGAACCCAACCACCGCCGTCGCCGCTGGGGTCATTGATGAAATAATCGGTGGCTTGGTTACTGGTAGCCGTAAAATTCCCGTCTGCTTGAATCACCCAGCCGCTCCCAGAAGCACTAAAGTTGGTACTATCGGCGTGCGCCACTAAGCCACCCAAGAAATCAGGAAGAGTTTCTACGGCTGGTGCCTTTGCTTTCAATTCTTGTTCAAGAGAGGTGTGCATGGCTTCATCTAAAGTCTTGGCTTTCAAAATCTGGGTAAGCAGGGCTTGTGTGGAGGCTTTGCCCTGCATGGTCTTGGCCTTTAAGAAGACTGCGGCGTCGCCACTTGCGTCCACGAAAGGTGTTTGACTGAACTTTTTGAGTCCTGTCGCATTAAAAATTTTCCCTCGCTCAGCAAGCGGGATAAACTTAACCAGTTCGCCTGAGTAAATTTGTTGGAGGTTTTCAACCGCAGACGAGCTTGAGGCGGTCTCTCCTTTTTTTGGCGTGATGTGAATGGTCGCGTCTAACGGTGCATTCCCACTTTCAAACAGCTCCTGCATCTCAGGCGACCAATTCTCCCAGTTGGCATCCTGTTTTAGCTTCGTGACATACGCGCTAAAGGTTTGCCCTTTTTGTAGGGTCGCAAGCTCTTGTGCGCTTATCGCCCATTTACTCAAAGTGTCAATGCCTAGGGAATGGGCTTGATTGTCAAGGCGTTTAGCTTCTGCTTGTCCTGCCTTGGAGTTAAAAGACTGACTTTCAGCAGCCATTCCCTGTTGGGCGTTTTCCGTAATCTCTTTAGCCGTCGTTGCTTTTAGAGTGAGTGTGAGTGCGCCGCCTTTGATTTTCCCAGCTTTGGAAAGTTTTCGTGTGGCCGCTAAAGCTTTCTCATCACTCGCGGCTTTGACATAAGCCGTTTGTTTGGCAAAAGGAGCGAAACGCTTGGTGGCTTGGGCAATGGAAGGGGGTGTAGAAAGCTGGGATTTGGGGTTGGAATCCGCCTGAAGACTAAGCACGCCGCCTAACGTCAGGAGCATTAAGCTGCTTCCTGCAATCAACCACGGAGCATGGTTTTTGCGTTTTGTGTGTGACATAAAAAATCCTTTCTATGAAAAGTAAGCATGAAAAAACGGCCAAGTAAAACCTTGACCGTTAACGTCTGGTTTAACGTCACCTCGGACGCGTGCCTTGAGGGACACAAAAAGCGCGGTTGTTTTAAACCACGCTTCTTCTAGCTCTCAATTTTGGCGTTGTGTTGTTTATCAAAGTCTGAAATCATAGCTTTAAAACGCCTGACTTCACTTTGATCCGCTTTTTCTAAGATGAGGCGGAAATATTCCTCACGTTCTTCTGGGGTGGACTGGGTGCGAATGAAACTTCGCAAGGAGTTGTAGTTCTTTTGGCGGTTGAAATAGGCAGAGCGCTCGGTTTGCTTGACTTCATCGGACGGGGTATTCAGCGCCTCGTCTAAGTCTGGGAAACTCTTACGATAATAGGTCAACTGTCTCAATTTCAGGTCTAACTTTTGTGCGATTTTTTCAAGCGACAGGCCTTGTTTGCGTAAGGCTTTAATGTCTTCTAGTTTTGGTTCCACCACCGCATGGTATTGATTGGGTCTCGCCATGACTATTTCTCCTGTGAGCGGATAAAGCCTCGCATGAGTGAAACCGCCGCTTCTTCTGTCAAATCACCCACCACGATTTCACGCTTTGTCTTTTCCCCTACAAGGTCAGTTTCAATGAGGTCGTCATAAGCGTCTGGCTTAAAGAGTGTCTCATCAAGTGCCTCCATTGGCTTTCCATAAGCGGCACGTTGGGCGATGACTTTGCCATTCATTTTTATTTCCGCCACGTCGTCCCAGAGGTCGCGTAGAAAGCCCACAAGGTCATAATGACTGTTTGGAACAATAATGCCGTTAGCCATGAGCCAAATGGTCTCACTCCCTGCCTCAAGCGTAGGAATTTTGGGAGCAGTTTTGGTATTGCCAGACAAAACGTCATAGAGCGGAAAGGTAAAGGTGGCTTGAGTATTGTTTTGAATGACGCGCAGTGCGTCGAGTGTTGTAATCATCATTTTTTGATGTCCTTTCATTTTTTATTAAGCAGGCTTAGTGCCAGGGTGACTGATTCCCATTCCAAGGTGTTTGAGAATGAACCAGAGGGCTTTAAAAATTACTTTGATAAGACCAACCACCAGTTTGAGGGCTAAGAAAATGAGGCGGAAGAGAATGGCAAAGAGGGTATAGACGAGGGCGGATTCCATGAGCGCGACTCCTTTCAATTTTTACTTTTGATTTATTATACCTCTTTTGGTTTTCTACGTCAATCGTTATACGTTAAAATTTCATCTGAATAAGGAGATATTAAAAAGTCTTCTCTCCCAAGCTTTTAATTGGTTCAGAGAAGACTTTTTGTCGTTTAACCTCATATAGGATAAGGCTCAAAAATTTTTGCGCTGTTCAATACGCCATTTTGTGAATTTTTTTGTGAATTTTTGAGTTGCGTTCAAATTTTGAGCGATTTTATGCCCATGGTTGAGCGATTTGTGATTTTTTAGCTTTCTTTATAGTAAAAAACTATCAAAATATTTTGATAGTTTTTTAAACATTTATATCATCTGAATTCCACTCTATATAATAACATTCTTTTATTTGAAAAAGAGTAAGGAGATTATTTGCGGAAAGTGCTAGAAAGATATTATTTGGGACAATTCCTGTTAAAAATGCCCAGATATCTATACTTTATCCAACTCCTTGGGGAACAGCCCTGCCTAAGCAGAATAGCAAACAAAACAATACTCTCATTTAGTAATTTCTAATGATGGTATTAGCTTCTTTTAATAAAAAAGCATAACTCTCTTTTTTTGTATATCTCCCCTGCGAATGAAGTCAGAGTTCTACTTTCTCCAACTAATAATTATAAATTAACATAGACAAAGTTTTTTTCCCTCTGCATCAAGATTGCATGAAAAGTTTGAATTTTTGATATAATAAATGACAGATAAAAATCTGGAAGTTTTTTAAATTGAGTGTATTTTGAGTTAAAAGGAAAAACTTGCTTTAGCACTTTTTATAAATATTTGAGAGAGAATTTAGGAGAAATAAATGAAAATACTGGTTTTCTTGGCTAAAGGTTTTGAGACAATGGAGTTTTCTGTTTTCGTTGATGTGATGGGTTGGGCGCGTAACGATTTTGGCTATGATGTTCAAGTCACGACTTGCGCTTTTCAAAAGCAGGTGATGAGTACCTTTAATATTCCTGTCCTTGCTGATACAACTATTGATGAAATCAATGTTGATGATTATGATGCGCTCGCAATTCCTGGTGGTTTTGAGGAATTTGGCTTCTACGAAGAAGCGTATGACGCTAGATTTTCTGATTTAATCCGAGAATTTGATGCAAAAGGAAAAATTATTGCTTCGATTTGTGTGGCTGCTTTGGCGCTTGGTAAAAGTGGTGTGCTTAACAACCGTACGGCGACAACTTATCATTTATCGCAAGGTCATCGTCAACAACAACTTCGAGAATTTGGAGTTAATGTTGTCAATAAACCGATTGTCGTAGATAAAAATATTATCACTTCTTATTGTCCTGAAACTGCTGTTCATGTTGCTTTTAAGTTATTGGAAATGTTGACATCGACGGAACAAACTGAAAAGGTTAAGGAAGCAATGGGCTACTAAAAAAATACTGATTTTATTCAGTATTTTTTATTTTAAAAATTATTTTTCAAAAGTTGTGGCAAAATCTGCTGCTGCTCCGATTAAATTTGCATTATTTCGATACTGACAAACGGCAATTTCAGGCTTAAATGGAGCAATATCAATGCGTGTCATAATCTTTGAGAACTGCTTATCAAGTTCAGGAAGCAGCCAATCTGCTTGTGAAACGCCACCGCCAATAATCACGCGCTCAGGATCAAATGAATAGGTCAGATTGAAAATTCCTTTTGCGACATTGAAAGTGAAAATATCCATTTCTTCTTGCGCTAGTGCGTCGCCCGCGAAGGCTTTTTCAAAAATCGCAATCGCGTCTAAATTTTTACCTGTTCGCTCGTTGTAACGTTCTGCCATGCGAATCGTCGTGCCAAGATCTGAAAATGAATGTTCCTCATCCATCATCATGAAGCCAAATTCTCCACCAAAAAGATGTTTGCCGTGATGAATTGTGCCGTTTGTGACAACGGCGCCACCAACGCCTGTCCCCAGCACGAGAAATAGAACGTTTTCCAGTCCTTTCGCTGCACCAAATTTGACTTCGGCAAGTGCCGCACAATTGGCATCATTTTCGATAGAAACAGGCAAGCCAAAGCGTTTTTCTAGTTCACTGTGAATATCGAAATTGTGAATATAAGGCAAGGCACTCGCGCCCTCAATCACACCCGTTACTTTATTGACCGCGCCAGGCGCGCTGATTGCTACACCGTCAAGTTTGTGATTTTTCTTAAATTCTGTGACTACTTTGCTCAATTCCTCATAAAAATCTTCAAGAGTTTCAGGTGTTGCAAAAGCAGCATTTTCACTGAGTTCCCCTGCTTCAAAAAGAGCATATTTGATGCTTGTTCCACCAATATCAATCGTTAAAAGTGACATAATTTCACTCGCTTTCTTATTGTACTCTTTTTATTATAACATTTTTCTTAGAAAACGATTTCATTTTGGAATAAGTTTCAAACTTAAAAACGAAAAAATTTTTGATAGTTTTATCAAAAATTTTTATAATTATTACCAAATATTCGTTGCTTTGATTTCTTCTAGTGTTTGCTCAAAATCATCTGTCAAAATTGTGACGTGCCCCATTTTCCGATTGTGCTTGGCTTCGGGTTTACCATAATCATGAATGTGCCAGTCAGGGTGACTTTCAAGCAGGGAGGCACTCGGTGCAAGATGTTGTCCAAGAATATTCAGCATTATTGCAGACTTCAAAAGTTCTGGTTCAGGTAATTTTTCTCCCAAAATTCCCTTAATATGCAAATCAAATTGTGAAAAATCACAAGCTTCAATGCTGAAATGTCCACTGTTATGTGGTCTTGGCGCTAATTCATTCACAAAGATTTCGCCGTCTGCGCTCAAAAACATCTCTACGCACAAAGTACCTGATAACTCTAGCTTTTCAGCAATATCAAGCGCCATTTGGCGGGCTTTTTCAGCGATTTCTGGACTGACGCGCGCGGGAACAATCGTCTGATGCAAGATATTTTCCCAATGTTCATTTTCACACAATGGAAAAGTGACGAAATCTTTGCCATTCCCACTGATAACCACTGAAATCTCGCGTTCAAAAGAAACAAAATCTTCCAAAACACATTCCGCATGGTCCGCCAAATCACGTGCCTCTACTAAATCTGCGTTTGTCCGCAAAACGACCTGCCCATGTCCATCATAACCTCCTGTTGTCGTCTTCAAAACTTGTTTTTTAGTCACTTCTGATGGCAAATCTTGAGCAGAACTTATCAATTTCCAAGGAGCGATTTTTACAGCTGTACTCGCGAGGAATTCTTTCTCAAAACGGCGATTTTGCGTGATTTCGAGCATCTGAATCCCCTGCGGAATACTGACACAATCTTCGATTTCATGGAGCGCTGTGGCGGAGACATTTTCAAACTCATAAGTAATCACATCACAGGCATAAGCCAGCTTGAGGAGCGCTTCAACATCTTCATAATCCGCAACAATCATCTCATCGCTCACTTTTGCCGCCGAACAGTGGGAATTTGGGTCAAGCGTAATCACTTTGTGTCCCATATATTGTGCGGAAATAGCCATCATTTGACCGAGTTGACCGCCACCAATAATTCCGATTATTTTCTTCCTATTTGCCACTTTGCAAACCTCCGTTTAGCGTTTTTTCTATACTTTTATTATAATTCTTTTGTTCGGAAATATTTTTGACAAAGCTGTCAAAGTTTAAAAAAGCCGAAACAATGTTCGGATTTTACTTATTTTTTTGATAAAGCTATCAAAAATCAAATCAGCTGTCCATTGGAAATTTCAACCATTTTTTTCGCTGCTTCACGGTAGTCAATCAGTTTTTTATGCAAAGCTTCATCATGAACTGCTAACATTTGTACTGCAAAGAGTGCTGCATTTTTCGCACCGCTCTCGCCAATCGCCATCGTTGCTACGGGGACACCAGCTGGCATTTGGACAATCGAATACAAACTGTCAAGTCCTGATAGCGCACGTGACTTTACAGGCACTCCAATCACAGGGACTGTCGTTTGCGCGGCGACCATTCCTGGCAAATGCGCAGCTCCGCCCGCACCTGCGATAATTACTTTGTAACCTGCTGCGCGCGCACCGTGGGCGAATTCTGCCATGAGTTCTGGCGTACGATGTGCTGAAACGACCTTTTTATCATATTCTACGCCAAAATCGTCCAACAAGTCTGCCGCACATTTCATTGTTGTCCAATCTGAGCTTGAGCCCATAATAATTGCTAATTCTGCCATTTTTTCTCCTTTAGAACATCTAAAATTTTATTTTTATTGACATGGATATCTGCGAACTCTAATGTTCGGTTTTTGCCAACAGCGACAGATAGCGCTGCGTGTTTCAGTAATTCTACATCATTGGTATCATTGCCAAAAGCGATATAAGCTTCTTCTGGAAAATAGTCGCGAAATGTTCTGTATTTATTGATGTTTTTTGCTGTGATATCAAGTGATGCTGTATTTTCATGCTGGACAATCTCGACATTAAGTTTTGACAGTTCTGTCAAAATTTTTGATGGCTCCACATTTAATAAATTGCACTTGATAATTTCTGACAGCTCTATCAAAAGTACATTTTTAGCTAAACGACCTGCATCAACTTTTTCATTAATGTTTGCTTTTTTATCATTTCGATTTCTCAGTGAATAATTCCAATCTGAATCCACCAAATAATCCAAATCATGCTGTTTAATCAACTCCTTGATTTGTTCAAAATCGTCAAAGTCAATCGTTTGAACCACTTCAATCTTTCCCTTATTCCGAACAATCGAACCGTTACCACCAATCAAAAAATTATCTGGAAAGTCCGAAAGCAAGGGCAACATATCACGAATAGGACGTGCTGATGCAAAAATCAACTCATTCTCACTTTTTGACAGGGCTGCCGAAGGGGCTAGAGAATTTATTCTCAGCCTTCTCGGACAGGGTGAACTTATAACGAAGTTGTAAGTTTGTACCCTGTCAAAAATTATTTCACAGCTTTTGCCCCAATATCATGCCGATAAAATAGCCCTGTATTGTCCAATTTATCTAATTTTCCATAAACTGCCTGCTGCGTCTTCGCTACATCAGCTCCCGTCTCAGCAACTAGATAAACGCGTCCACCATTGCTTACAAGTTGTCCTGCTTCATTGTCAGCCACACCAGCATAATAAACATCCAAATCATGAGGGATGTCAGGCAAAATCACACCCTTTGTCGCACTTGCAGGATAGCCGTCTGAAGCAACCACAACACCAAGTGTCACACTATGTTCCAGCCAAGTTAATTCTGGCTCACGTCCGTCCAAAATATCAAGCAACGCTTGCGCCAAATCACTCGTCAAACGTGGCAATACGACCTGTGTCTCAGGATCGCCAAAGCGCGCATTAAACTCAATCGTCTTGACCTCTCCTGTCTTTGTCAGTATCAGTCCTGCGTAAAGCACGCCCGTGAAACTCCGTCCCTCAGCAATCAGTCCCCCAACCGTTGGCTTGACAACTTTTTCAATCGCCTCATCAATCACATCTTGTGAAATGTGACTTACAGGACAATAAGCGCCCATTCCGCCTGTATTTGGCCCTTTATCACCATCAAAGGCGCGCTTATGATCTTGCGCAATCGGCATCGGATAAATCCGTCCATCGTGGACAAAACTGAACAATGAGAACTCCTCACCATCCAAAAATTCCTCAATAACCACTTTGCCATTTTCATCACTAAAAATATCTTGCAAAGCTTTTTCAGCCACCGCAAGTTCAAAAGCCACTGTGACCCCTTTTCCAGCTACCAGGCCATCTGCTTTAATCACAATCGGCGCACCTTTTTCTCGAACATAATCAAGCGCTGGCGTTAAAGCTGTAAAGGTCGCATAATCTGCGGTCGGTACCGCATATTTTTTCATTAAAGATTTGGCAAAATCCTTGCTCCCCTCAATCTCAGCTGCGGCTTTTTTAGGTCCAAAAATGCGTAATCCTGCATTTTCAAAGGCATCAGCTACGCCATTGACAAGAGCTGTTTCAGGACCTACAAATGTTAAGTCAATGTTCTCCTTTTGCGCAAATTTGACAAGTTTTTCATTATCAAGTTCGGAAATAGCTATCGTTTTAATCCCATCTCGTGTCATGCCCACATTACCCGGCGCACAATAAACCTGCTCTATCAAAGGACTTTCACTAAATTTCTTAGCTAGTGAATGCTCTCTACCTCCGCTACCAATTACTAAAAACTTCATTTTTCACCTCACAGTTCTTCTAGTTCTATCTTAAAATAAAGCGCCAAAAAGAAAAAGTCCCAAAGGAACTTTCTCAATTTTAACTATTTTATTGTTCGGAAATAGCTTTTTCTCTTTTTACTTGTAGTTGATAAGTTGGGTAATTTCTAATAAATCTTCAATCTGTACATCAGGAATGACTGAACCGTTCATTTGCAAATGTTTCGGATTGTACCAAATGGTTTTAATCCCTGCATTTTTTCCACCTTGAATATCTGTCGTCAATGAATCACCGACAATCGCAAATTCTTTCTCATTTGCATGGTCAATATGTCCAAAAACATAGTCAAAGAAAGCTTTTGCTGGCTTGTGTGCCCCGACTTCTTCGCTGATAAATATTTCTTGAAAATAAGAGGAAATGCCTGACTCAACAATCCTTGGCCGAGAGACACGTGAAGTGCCATTACTCACGATATACATCTCTTGATGTTGAGAGGAAAGCGCGGTTAATAGCTCTGAAGCGTGTCCCATCAACTCATGTCCTTGTGACAAAAAATGCTCATATTCAAGGTCAATGCTATAACCGTCCTTGTCTGCGGATGCGCCGAGTGCTTCAAAGGCTTTAATAAAGCGTGTTGAAAGGAGTTCTTGTCTGGAGATTTCTTCGGCTTCGTGTCTGCGCCACAATCCTTTATTCACCTGAGAATAAATGCTTCTATTTTCCTGTGTATCTGTGATATGATAGCTTGCAAAAAGCTTGCCAAGTGCATTGTATTCGGCTTTATCAAAGTCTAAAAGTGTGTTATCAATGTCAAAAAGTAATACTGTCATGGCTTTATTTTAACAAATTTTATTGAAAAAATCTGTCTTAAATTTTTTTATTTTTTAATGTCTGAAATGACGGACATTGGTGAAAATCATGGCAATCCCATATTTATCACAAGCATCAATGACTTCCTGGTCGCGGATTGAGCCACCGGGTTGGATAATTGCTGTGATACCTGCTTTTGCGATTTCATCAATATTGTCGGCAAATGGGAAGAATGCGTCCGAAGCGAGAACAGCGCCATTTTCTGTGAGATTTCCATGTGTTGCAGCTGCTTCGAGAGCGATTTTGACTGAACCGACGCGGTTTGTTTGTCCAGGACCGACACCAAGTGTCTGATGCTCGTTCGTTACGATAATGCCGTTTGCTTTGACAAATTTGACTGCTTTCCAAGCGAATTTTAGGGCCTCAAATTGTTGTGTGCTGGCTTGTGTTTGTGTGGCAACTGTCCAATTTTCAGGATTTTCTTCAATCACATCTTGTTGTTGCACGAGAAGTCCACCGAGAACGCCCGTGTATTCCATTTCTTTTTTACTTGCCTCTGCTTGTGAAAAGTCAAGTTGGAGAATCCGGAGATTCTTCTTTTTCGTGGTAAGGATTTTTAGGGCTTCTTCTGAATAGCTTGGCGCAATGATAATTTCAAGGAAAATTGGGTGCATTTTTTCAGCGGTGGCTGCATCAACTTCTCGATTGAGGACGACAATCCCGCCAAAAATCGACACAGAATCTGCTTCGTAAGCATAATCCCAAGCTTTTTCTATGCTATCCGCTGTCCCGATACCGCAAGGATTCATGTGTTTGAGAGCAACAACTGTTGGTTTCTCCGTAAAATCGCGCGCAATTTTTATCGCTGCATCAGCGTCACGAATGTTATTAAAACTGAGAACTTTGCCGTTAAGTTGTTTGGCTTCGGCAATCGAGTAGCTCGTTGGAAGTGCCGTTTGGTAGAAGACAGCACCCTGTTGAGGATTTTCTCCGTAACGCAAACGTTGATTGACACCGTAAGTCAAAGTAGTGCTTTCTGGGTCTTTTTCGCCTATCTGATTGCCAAGGTACTGGGCAATGAGTGCATCGTAGCTGGCTGTATGGCGGAAAACTTTGGCGGCGAGCGCTTTTCTCGTCTCTAATGTGGTCTCACCATTTTTTGACAGTTCTATCAAAACTTTTTCATAGTCTGATGGGTCTGTCAAAACGGTCACAAAAGCATGATTTTTCGCAGCAGAGCGGAGCATGGACGGGCCTCCAATGTCGATTTTTTCAATCATTTCATCGTAGCTGCCTCCTGCGAGCAAGGTTTCTTTGAAAGGATAAAGATTGACAACGACGAGGTCAATCGGTTGGATATTGTGCGCTGTCATCGCTTCCAAATGTTCGGGAATATCACGTCGTCCCAAAAGTCCTCCGTGAATCAGTGGATGCAAAGTTTTGACACGACCGTCCATCATTTCTGGAAAGTCTGTAACCTCTTCGATAGCAAGCGTTTTGATGCCAGCTTCATCAAGTGTTTTTTTTGTCCCTCCAGTTGAGATAATCTCCCAGCCGAGTTGCGTCAAATTTGACGAAAAACTTGCAATTCCTGTTTTGTCTGAAACACTGATAAGCGCTCTTTTTGCCATGATTTCCTACTTTCTTTTGAAAAATATTTTTGACAGAACTGTCAAAAAACTAGAGAATTTATTCTCAGCCTGTCAAAAACTTTTGATACTCTTATTTTACCGTGATTGTTTGGAAATAGGAAGTTATGGGTGTTTTAATTTCCTTTTTTTAGATTTATTGTTCGGAAATATTTTTTGACAGAGATATAAAATTACAACTTCGCTATAAGTTCACTCTGTCCGAGAAGGCTGAGAATAAATTCTCTACCTCCTACAGCAGTTCTGTCAAAAATATATTTTCCAAAGTTTGTCAATTTTACTTTTTATGAAAAATTATTTTATAATGAAATTATGAAACTTCTCTTTGAAAGGAAAAAATATGAAAATTGCAGAAAATGTAGAAATGTTAGAAGTAAAAATTCCCCGTGGAGATAATTTTTCGATTATTTATCCAACATTGACTTGGGATAATAGTCATCTTGTACTATTTGATACAGGATTTCCTCATACTGCCTCTTTTATTGTTGATGAGATAACAAAAGCTGGATTTGATATTTCTAATGTGACAGATATTATTTTGACGCACCAAGACGTTGACCACATCGGTGGTTGTCGTGAACTGTTGGCTCTGGCTCCTCAGGCTAAGGTTTATGCTCATGAAGTGGACGCTGCCTTTATTGACGGGCGCAAAGTGCCAACGAAACTGGATAAATTGGAACAGAAAAAACGAGATGGTAGTTTCACAGATAATGATTTACCTTTTTACACGATGCTCAAAGATGGTTTTGCTGTTGCTCAACTTCCTGTCAATAAAACGCTCAAAGATGGCGAAGTTCTTGACTTTTGTGGTGGCATTGAGACTATTTTCACACCTGGTCACACTCCCGGACACGCAAGTTTTTATTTGCAAGAAAGTCAGATGATGATTTGTGGAGATGCGGCAAATATTTCAGCTGATGGAAAAACTCTACAGGGTTCAAATCCTGCTATGACTTGGGATAGCGAGCTTGCTGATACTTCACTTGATAAAATCTTGACTTATGATTTGAATGGAGCAATTTCTTATCATACAGGATTTTTGAAATTTTAATTCGTATTCTTATTAAAATAACTTCCACCAAATTTGATGGAAGTTATTTTTTATTGTTTATACCAAACCGCTGTACTAGTTGTAGTTGAAAGTCGAGTATCTGGATTAGCAAGATAACTGGTTACAATCCTGTCTTTTGAAATATCGCTTCCTGGTACACCGACAATTCCTTTAGGAATAAAGATAACACTAAAAGCTGGCCACCGTCCCACTCCATTATATGAATCAGATAAGATACCACTCACATAATAAGTGTCATCACTTTTTGCTACTGTGCTATAAGAGCTTGTATAATGATCACCAGCTGCATCAACTATACCAGAGGTAAAGCCATTGTGAATATTTCCACCAGGTATTGGATGATCTAACGTAATAGAACTTAGCACTTTATCTGTGCCAGAACCATAACTTACTGGACTACTGCTGATATGAATGATATCATTTGTTGAGGCTTGTTTCCAGTTTCCTGCGACACTTGCGAAATTTCCTTTTAAGATT